>NZ_JAMYSN010000001.1:0-929748 GCF_040321955.1 Mesorhizobium sp. M0217
GTCACCATCGGCGGCACCACGGTTGCCATCGGCAGCCTCAACGGTTCGACCTTCCCGGGCGACCACGGCACGCTGCTGATCACCGGCTACAACGCCGTAACCGGCGTAGCGACCTACCAGTACACGCTGACCAGCCCGACCACGGACGTTCCCGCCGTCACCGAGACCGAGACCTTCTCGCTCACCGTCTCGGACGGCACCTCGTCCTCGGCTCCGGCGGCAATCGTCATCGACATCGTCGACGACGTGCCGACCGCCAACAATGACACCTGGGGCCTGACCGTCACCGGCGCCACAATCCTCACCGGTCTCTTGACCAATGACGTGTTTGGCGCCGACGGCGTCGATACGGACAATGCTCCAACGCCAGGCCAAGTGACCGTAACGACAAACGGCGCCCACGGCACGGTGGTCTACAACAACGATGGAACGTTCACCTACACGCCGACGGGCATCTATATCGGCTCGGACTCTTTCACATACACGATCAAGGACGGTGACGGCGACACTTCGACGGCCACGGTGACCCTGAATGTGCAGACCAACACCGTTCCATCGGGTGGCGGGACAGCGTCGTTGACATTGAACGAAGCCGCGCTCGACACTACGCTCGATGCCTCGGCGCCCGCGGATCTCCAAGCTGGGGCCGTGACCGGCACCAATCCGAGCAGTCGCGGCGAGACGGCGCAAGCAATCAGCGGCATCACCTTCACCACGACCGGCGAAGCCATTAATGTTGCATTCGCCAACCCGACCGGCGATCCAAACTGGGTGGCGCCGACTGTTTCTGGCCTAGCCTCTGGATACACAATCAGCTGGGCGCTCGTCGGCAACCAACTCGTCGGCAGTCTGATACAAACGGCCGGCAGCGTGAACCTCGGCGCATTCGTCTATCTGGCGCTGTCAAACACAAGCGCCGGCGCCAACAGTTCGTTGACACCCGTCGTTACCGCGACACTGACCGACCAGCTCCAGCATCTTGCCGGCTCGGGCAACGTCACCATCAACGGGCTTCAGGTGGTGGCAACCGACACCAGCGGTGATCATGTTTCCGGATCGGTCAATCTGACGGTCCTGGACGACGTTCCGCTGCCATTCAAGCCGGATGGCATCTTCGTGGAAAACACCACGCATACGGTGCTGACGGAGAGCATCAATTTTGCCGCGAGCGCCGGTGCTGACGGCGTTGGCAATGTCGTGTTCAACGTGACCGAAGGCGCGGCCGTCACATCAGGCAGCACAAACATATTCCTGAATGGCGAGCAGGTCTTCTTCCACGTCGTCGATACGCATACTGTGGAGGGACGGACCTCGGCCGCGAACGGCAGCGACCTCGCTTTCACGGCGACCCTGAACCCGGCGACAGATACTTGGACATACACCCAGGCCGCGACGATGTTTGCCGGCAACCAGTTCAATACGGCGAACTTCTCGCCAAGCGGCGGCAACAACCAAGCGATTGTCCTGGACTCCATCGGCTCAACCAGCGACCTGCTTGCAACCGCCAACAGCCCCAATTTCGTGAACACCAGCACAGGCAGTTGGGGCGTCGATGGCGGAAACAGCATCAGCCCTGGTGAGAAGATCCGCTTCGATTTCGTCAGCAATGCAACCACCGACGGCACCATCGCCGGAACCCCCGCGGGCATCGGGGCGGGAACCCACTATACGGATCACTACGAGGTGGCTAGCTATACACAGGGGATTGGCAATGTCTCGGGACCGGGCCTGGTTTCGATAACGATCCGCCCGGTCAACGCCGACTATGATAACACCTACATAGGTGATGTTACCGGCGAAAGCACGGCCCTCGGCGCCTTGGTCACTGTCGTCAACGGCTCCGGCGGAGCTACTCCGACCGCAACGAACAATGGGGACGGAACGTGGACGATCACCGGTCTCGCGCAAGGCGACACCTTTACCGTGGTTGCAAATTCGGACCCGTTCAGCGCAATCGAAATTTCGGCCAATGTAGGCTCGAATGACTTCAAGCTAGGCCCGGTCACCTACACGACCGCCAACGCCGTCACACCGTTCGACATCTCGATCCCGGTCACGGCGACCGACGGTGACGGCGACCCAATTGCCGGGTCAGTGACGGCACACCTTTCGCCCGATCTCAGCACCTGGCAAGGAACTTCGGGCGTGGACACTCACACCACGACCGCGACAGAAACCACGCTGCTCGGCGAGGACGGTAACGACACCCTCAATGGACTCAATCTCCAGGCTGATATCCTCTCCGGCGGACGCGGCGATGATACCTTGTCGGGCAACTCCGGTAACGACACGCTTTACGGCGGCTCGGGAGCGGACATATTGTTCGGCGGCGACGGCAACGACCTGCTGATCGGCGGTTCCGGTCAGGACACGCTCACCGGTGGTATAGGCGTCGATACGTTCAAGCTCGAGCACCTCGACATCAAAGATCTTATCGCTGACTACAGCGGTGTCGGCGGCCATGGCGACATCATCGACCTTACCTCACTGTTCGATACAGCCGCCGGAGGGGCCAATGTCGGCGACTTCGTGAACTACAATGCGGGAACGAACACTCTCAGCGTCGACGCCGACGGTTTGGCCAACGGCGCCAATTTCGTGGACGTGGCCACCTTGACGAACGCACCCGTCGCCAACACGATCACCCTGCTCTACGATGACGGAGTGACGCAGCATACGACAACGGCAAACGTGGTCTAGGAGCATGGTGCGGGGCCACGCGACTATGCTATGTATTAGAGATTAGGAATACAGAGGGGATCTCATCATGAAACGTTCCGTAAGACTGTTGGTTTCCGCTGCGACGCTGTTTCTGGCAGTCGGATCGACGGGCTATGCCGCCGACATCATCGACGGGCCGGTGGCCGACCATTGCCGGACCGTCGGCACATCGAACCTGGTGTTGAACGACAACATCGTCGATCTCAAGGTCCAGGTGGTCAAGCTGATGGACGAGTCGGTGGCCGTCGCCAACAGCTCGGAATGGATCAATTCGTCCCGCCCCGCCTTCGTCTGGGCGTCGGAAGCCAAGGTCGCCTGCGGCATGGCCTATGGCTACCTCAAGACGAACTACAAGGACGAGGACACGCTCAACAAGTGCGAGTGCTTCCACGACCGCATGGTCGAGTACATGAACTGACCGAAAGGGATCAAGTCGCGCCGACAGGCTGACGATGATCGCCCGTGGAAGATTGTCGAGAGCGATTGCCGGAGCGATCGCACTGGCCGTTTTTGCCCCTGAAGCCCGTGCCAACTGGCTGGAACGACCTGCCCTCGAGCAGCAAGCTCCGTCCGGCTTGACGCGGCCGGTTCGCTGCGATTTCGCTCCGGAATGGACGCGCGAGACATTCAAGGCGTTCGCGACGTGCCAGGCATCGCTCTACGGCCTGGAGCCGGTGCTGGCGCACGCGGTGATGGAGATCGAAAGCGGATTCGATCCCGATGTGCACGGCGCCGATGGTGAAGTCGGGTTGATGCAAGTGATGCCGGCGACGGCGCGAATGCTTGGCTTTCGCGGTTCGCTCGACGAACTCGCGGTCCCTGCGACCAACATCGCGCTCGGCGTCAGATATCTGGCGCAGGCAAACAGCCTTGCCGAAGGCGATCTTTGCACGACCGTCATGAAATATCGCGCCGGGCACGGTGAAACCCGGTTCTCCGAACTTTCGGTCCGCTACTGCCGGCATGCGCGCGCAATCCTGGCGAGAGAAGGTTTTGCGGTGGCCGGCCCGCTACCGGTGGCGACGTTCGGATTCTCCGCATTCCCGACAGCAGGAGACGATGGTGCCCCTGCCCCGGCGAGGCGGATTTGTGTGCGCCGGCTGTTCGTGCCGGGCCCGCGATACATGAAATGCACGGACTATCGAAGCGCCGGGCAAGCCAGAATGATCAAGGCGCTCCGGGCAAGACTTTTCGACGGCTGAGCCAAAATCCAGCAATTGCAAAGACGGCGAGGCAAGTCTGCCGTAAGATGAACGGATGAGACCGGGACAAATACCCGGCGGGATATGAGGGAGGCATCATGGATTCTGGCCGGCAGCGACACGGTTCGTGGACGTGGGCGATCGTCTTTGCGTTCGCGGGCATAGTGTCGGGCTGCCAGTCGAAGGGCAGCGTCTCGGACGCGCTCGACCCGGCGGCGATCGCCGCACCCGGAGCGCCGGCCGCCGGCGCTGTTGCCGGTCCCGCCCAGGCGACGCAATCGCTCGGCACGGGATCGACGAAGGTCACGATGCTGCTGCCTTTGTCGGCCCCGGGCAACGCCGGCGAAAACGGCAGGAAGATGCTCGATGCGACCAAGCTGGCGATGGCCGACCTTGGAAATGTCCTGCTCACGGTCACGGTCGAGGACACCAAGGGCGACAGCGCGCACGCCAGCGAATTGGCGGTGAAGGCGATCACGACTGGAACTAAGATCGTCATCGGCCCGGTCGAACTCGCGGCCGCGCAGCACATAGCCAAGCTCTCGGGATCGAAGCGACCGCCGGTGCTGGCGCTGGCCGACAATTTCGCCGGCGGCCCGGGCGTCTATGCGGTGCGCCTCAACGAGGCCGACAGCGCGGCCGCGGGCGCAGCCGGCCTGGCGGCCAAAGGCAGCAAGAAGTTCGTGTTGCTCGTTGCGGCGGGCGCGAATGCCGGCGTGGTTGAAAAGCGGGTCGCCAACAGCCTCAGCATCTATGGCGCGACACTCGCCGTCACCATTCCGTATCCGGCCGGCGATGGCGGCACCAAAGTGGTCAATGATGCGGGCTCGCTGGTCGAGGCTCCCGATGCCATCATCATCGCCAGCGGCGACGACAATCCGGCGCAGATCCTTGCGGCGCTCAAAACGAAAGGCATTCCCGGAAAAGCAGTCGCCGTCATTGGAACCAACCGCTGGCTGGAACATCCGATGGAGCCGCTGTTTGAAGGGTCCTACATCGCCACGCTCGACCCAACCGAAACCGGCCCGATCGCCGACCGCTTCAAGACGACCTACAATTATCCAGCCGACGCCAATGTCGCCTACGCCTATGATATGGTCGCCCTGACAGCAGGAATTGCAAGTTCGGCCGGGCCTGACGGCTTCAGCAAGCAGGTGCTCGAAAATCGGAGCGGATTTCGCGGATCGACCGGCCTGTTCCGGTTTCGGGCGGATGGCTCCAGTGAGCGATCCATGCCCTTCTACCAGGTTCAAAAAGGTGCACTCAAGCTGGTCGCCAAATCGACATCGGGGTATTGAGGGGCAAGGAACCTTGCTTGAGTTGATGGGCTGGCTGAGGCACAATCGCTTGATAGCGCTCGGAAGCCTGCTCCTCCTGGCAGGGGTCTTGTTGATCATCCGGGCCGCAGATCTGCTTCCGAACAATCGGCCGGCGCCACGTCAATCCATCGATCATAGCCAGGCAATGCGACCAGTTGCGACCGTCGCCAATACGCCATGGCGAGGACGGGCACGCAAGATTGCTCAGGACCTTATCGCGCCGCCACAGCTTGATCCGGCGCAAATCGAACGGGTCGAGCCGCGCCCGCCGCTCAGCGACCTTGGTCTGGCTTCGCCTGCAGGGATGCGGATGCCAAAGGATTGGAAAGAGGTCCTGCTGTACCAACCGGTTGCCACCTCGTCGGCAACCTTCAAATCGATGGGGCGCAAGGTAGCCATCAGCGGGATCCAAGGCATTGACCTGGATGAGACCTGTTCCTTTCGTGGCATCGCCTGGCCTTGCGGCCAGCGTGCGCGCGCGACGTTCAATTCCTGGCTGCGCGGCCGGGCGCTGAAATGCGTCGTGCCGCCGGAAATCGATCGTTTTGCCATTGCGGCACCGTGCAGCTTGGGCAAGCAGGATGTCGGCGCGTGGCTTGTTTCCAATGGCTGGGCGACGGCCTTGGCGAGTGGAATCTATGGCAAGGCGGAGGCAGTGGCCAGAGACGCGCAGATGGGGATATTCGGCCCGCCGCAATAGCCGATAATTCGGTGTCGTTGCTTTTGCCGCCGTAGCCTTGCTTTTGAAGGGCTGATTTCGGGCCGATGGTAGGTGATTGCGCCATTACTAAAATTGTATGTTTCCTCGAAACTGAAAGTGCAGCACCTTGGCCTTATGACAGCCGATCAGGCGGGAGATTGGCTAATGATGACACCAATGGCGAATAGCTCGCCCCGGCAATGGAAAGATATCGCATGGCTGACTGCCCTGGGATCGGCGGGAATTCTGCTCCTCTCGGTTGGCCTAAATTATCTGCTTCTGTTCTCGGAAGCCTTGACGCCCTTCGGCCGCAGCATGGTCACCGCGATCCTGTTGCCGGTCATCGTCGGTGGCCCACTTTTCCTGTTCATTGGACTGCAGCGGACCGAGCTCGTCCGTTATCGAAAAGAACTCAACAAGTCGGCGACCTTTGACAGCCTGACAGGCTGCCTCAACCGGACAGTCTTCACGTCGATGGTTGAAAGGAGAGCAACCAGGCCGGAATCGTCTGGTCCAAGATCTGGCGCCTTTCTGGTCATTCATCCCGAACACATCAGGTCCATCAATCTGCGCTTCGGCCTTGGCTGGGGTGACGAAGCCTTGCGGCTCATAGCCTCGACCATCCAGTCATCGGTACGCAAGGAAGATCTGGTGGGCCGGATCGGAACCTCCATGTTCGGGGTCTTTCTGCCCGGTGCGACAGAAGACGACGCCAGGGAGATCGGCGACCGTATCCGGGCGCGCGTGGCCCAAGCCTATTTCGCGCCAAAAGGAACCGCGGACACGCTGACCATCAGCGTCGGCGGCGTGGTGTTTGAAAACGAGTTGGAATTCGAGGACATGTTCCGATCGGCGGAATCGCTGTTATCCGGCGTCGAACGCCAGCCCGGATTTCAATTGTCGCACCTCCACAACTAGCTGAAACAAGTCGTTGCCGGAGGAACACCGCCGCAAATGTCTTGCCGCACGGCTGCGGCAGCGATCATCTTGGCCCTTGTTGCCAAACCGGACGATTGACCCATGGGCGGTTTCAACCCGTGGGAGGTCTGGTTCCTGACGGTGCTGACGGCATCCCCGCGCATCGCTGGCAGTATTTGCCGGACCGACCAAGTTCTGGTTGCCGCTGGTTGCAGCAACCTTGATCGCCTTGATGGCCGGCTATCGGACCATGCTGCTGCCGCCGAACTCTTGACAGGTCGAGACACCCGCCGCGCGATTAGCATCAGGTTCGGCGCTCAGGGTACGAGCGACAAAGCTTGAGGCACACAGATGCTGGATCCCCACGGCTCTCTCTTCATCGGTGGGGATCACAAGCGCGTCGACGTCGGAACCAGCAAGGCTGATGACCTCGTCGCCTCGCCCATTCAGCTTGTGGTCGATATTAACCGCAAGCCAGCGGCCACAGCCCCGGCCCTCTCTCACAGTTCGAAGACGCTTTCGATTTCGCCGTTGATTTGGTCGGCAGGGATGCCAGGCTTCTCGGCCGCTGTCGTCAATTGGTCTGCTAAGTCGCTGGCGGCGATCGGATCGCCCTGCGTCACAATCGCGGCGCGGAGGGGTTTTATTAGCTCCCCCTCATCTTGACGCCGGCGCCGGCTGCTCCAAAGTCTTGGGCATGGCTCGGGGAAGTATCAAAGTTGGCGACGAGGTCGCAGTCACGGCGATTGTGCGCGGCCGGGTGACGCCCGATCGCATAAGCGTGACGATCCCCTCCTACGACTTCCCGCATTCTGTTGTCGATTCGACTTGGAAGGCTGTGATTGGCCAGCATATGGAATTGATCGGCCCTGTCACACGCATCGACGGGGACAAGGTAACCGTCAGCCTCCGGCCATTGGTGACTGTCGACGCCGAGCACGTGCGCCTGGTCGAAAGCAACGTGGCGCTTCCGCGAGCGCGAAAAAGGCCGCTCGTTGACAAAGTTTAACTTGCCTGCCCACCCAAGGAACGGCCAGTGAAACTTTCCCCATCACATCGGCTCTGGTCGCCTCCCGCTAGCTGCCGGCGCGTTGCGATATCGGCGCAGTAGACGGGTCGGCATTTTCCGAACTTTCCGACATCTCGTCGCGATGACGTTGGCGAAGGCGCTTCAGCAGTTCGCGTGAGGCTTGGATCGCCCTGCGCGATTGATCCATGTTCTGGCGAAACGTGGCGCGTTCCTCCATGGACTTCTGCCACTTCAGCAAGGTAGCCGTAGTCGCAGTGGCCGCTTGAGCGATATCTATGGGCGTTGCAACCATCGCATCCTCCCAAAAAAGGCAATGGTAAACGCAATCTTTATAGGCCCGCCGAAACCCTTTCTTCAATCAAAAACGACCGTACAGATTCATACACCAAATGGTATTCGTCGGGGCGCTCGACGGCGGCTTCGTCGACCTCGGCCTCCATCTCGTCGTTGACGGTTTTGGTCTTGCCAAAACCGTCCATCGCCACACCGTCAAGCCCTGCAGCCAGCTGGCACCTCACGCTCCTTGCCATCCTTGCGCGCTTGGGCGCCGTACATCCAAGCGTAGGTGGCGCGTTCCTGATCTTTCTTAGGCATGGCCATTTGCATCATCCTCCCGGAAATCCAGCAGCCTTGCGTGCCGCAGCTTCTCTTCGCCTTTGAGGGTCTTGACCCAGCCAACCAGTCCGGGCTTCAGCCACTCGGCCTTGTCCTTTTTATGCCCCTTCGGGACCGGGCCGCCAACCTTGCCCTGGACGCGATCCCAAAGCGCTTGCCGCTCATCGGCACTGAAGTTGACGAGTGCGCCGCCTTTATAGAGGCCCTTTTCAGCGATGATCACCTGGGTAGCTTTGCCGCGCTCGCGCTGTGCACCGATGATTTGCATTTCCTTTTCCTCAAAGCACTTGATCTTGCGCCAAGCGCTCGTTTGCCGCTGCGATATGGGCTGCCCTTGAGCTTCGAGACCATGTCTTCTAGCCCGTCTCGTCGACCAGGTGGTAGACGGCGTCACCAGTGCGGCATCGCTCCGCTGAATTGAATGCGCCCGCCGGCAGGGATCATTTCGTGCAGGATCTCGCCGCGATCTTCGGTCGGCATCCCGCGCAGGTCATGATGCGTGGAACCCTGCCGGTTGCTGACCGTTCTCCGTCAATGGAAGCCCCGAACCAACAGAGCCAAACGATCCTCGTGGTTGACGGCGACGTCATCGCCCGATGCGTCATCGCGGACTATCTCCGCCACTGTGGCTACAGGGTGATTGAGGCCCATTTCGCACGTGAGGCGCAACAAGCGTTGAACTATGCGGAGTTCGGTGTCGACACCGTCTTGTGTGACGTTGACCTGCCGGGCAACATGAACGGGTTCCAACTGTCGAAGTGGGTTCGCGAGAACAAGCCCGAGGTCAAAATAGTGCTTTCCGCCGCAGTAGAACGAACTGCGATCGCGGCGGGCGACCTTTGTCAGGAAGGCCCGCACCTTGCGAAGCCGTATGAGCCGGCCAACGTAGTGGACCATATCAGGCGACTGCAGCGTGTTTGGAGCTTACGATCCAGGAACCCTGGTGCAAAGCGCAATTGATCTCTGTCCAGACGCCGAGAGGCTCGTCTGCATACCAATGGTGATTTAGCCCTGCGAACTGGACGCCGCTCAAAGGAAGAACGGCGTATAAGCCGCAGTCCTGCGTGCGGCCGCAACAGTGGACGGTTGTCGCGCGCAGGACGGAGGAAATTCGCCCTCCTGCGCGGGCGGTGAACGGGATACCGTAGGAGCGTCAGCATAGCGCCGGCCACAGGATGGGACGCGGCACCGACTGTCCCCGTCCGGTAGTCCGCATGTTTTGGTCGAAGCCGACCGGCTGAGATCGTGCGCATTTTGGTTCTCGACGGTACGGCCGCTGATCGGCGATGATGCGAGGACCGAGTTGCCTGGAAGAAATCGATCTGGTCTTGCACCTTTTTTGCTTCCTCATTCGCGGGGCAGCTTGTGATTTTCCAGCCTGACAGACCCTCCCCTGTCTATAAGAAATTTCCCGACGCATGAGCGCACGTCCAACACAGTGCGGGCTCCAATGCTCACCGGCTGCGCGAGAATGGTAACCACCTACCTTGAGGGGAGCGCCACGTGCGTAGTCAACGATGCAGGCGCTGCCAACCTCGGCATCCCCGGGAATAGCAGGCTTATAAATGAATATATCGTTGATCAACGCTATCGGCGCAGCCGCCGGGAGATGGACAGACCGCGTTCCAGCTAGGGGTATCGATGTTCCAGGCTAAAGGCATTGGCATGCCCGAATTAGAAAAAAGACCTGAATCCCGTAAAGCAGCAACAAAATGCCGAAAGCTATCCAGAAGCCGGGTCGCGTAAGCAATGCCAGATCTTTTCTTAGCTGCTCCATTCACATCAACTAACATGGCCAAGCGTCGTTCCCGTCCGCTGGGGACAAATTTCAACTAAGCTGATCGTCGCATAATGGCCGCGCCACTGCGGATCGAGACACCTCAGCGCCCCGCATGAGCACGCGCAACTCGATCGGAGGCGCAAGGAGAAAGTTCGGAACGGTTCCAAGAACCCCAAGCAAATTGAGCGCCGCAGCGGACGATAAGGTTCACGCATATCCCCGGCGAACATCCGCACAGCATTGGTCAACATCAACGGCAGAAGGGCGTCCGAAAAGAAACGCATCTCTGCGTCACCGCCTCATCGAGAGTCACCGCTGCGGCATCCTGAATACGGTCGGCGATCCGAAGAGCATGCATTGCGCAAGATTTTCCAGATGAACTGATGCCGAGACCGGCCCAAGCGTCCACCCTAGCCTCCAGCCGGTCATTGCATGAGACTTCGACAGGCTGTTCACAATTATCGTCCGCTCTCTCATTCCGGGACTGAATGCTATTGAGAGGAACTCGCCGTCGAACACTGTGCTGCGGTAAACCTCATCGCTGATGATCCATAGATTGTGCCGCTCGGCAAATGTGGCAATGGTTTCCAGATCCTCCTTGCCGAACACATATCCGCCGGGATTGTTTGGGGAGTTCAGCAAGATCGCCCGCGTTCGATCTCCTACCGCTGAACGGAGAATATCCTCGGATGCCTTCCGCCGCGCATTTTGCAGCGATAGTTTGACGGGTCGGACCACTGCTCCATCGGCGCGTATTGCCGCTTCGTATGTAGATACCAAGGCTCAAGGCAAAGCACCTCGTCGCCAGCTCCGGCAACGGAAGCTTAGTGCGATTGAGCGGCCAGGCGGCCGGTCCCCAATTCGTTCGAATGATGCGCTTGCCTCGCCAATGTCGCATGGTGAGTCAGCCGGCAAACCAAAACACTCAACCGCCGGTTAGGCCCGGCCGCCTGATGCGCCCCACAAGAGGCTGTGCCGGGCCGTTCGTCGGGGCTTCTGCACCTGAGTTGTTAATGTGCCCAGGCAACACACCATTGACGCCAAGACGATGGCAAGAAGGGGAGCCGCGCAGTCCTCAAGAATAAGTCAGCAGGCACCTAGACCGATGTAGGGCCTTCCGATCGCAGCTCTCGGCTCCTCGCGGCGCCGGCGCCCTGGCATCGTTTGATTGAACGAAGACGCTGAGTTGAGCTCTCGATACAAAAGCATCTCAGTCCTCGTGCCTCAATGGTCCGGGCATGCGGCTGCAGGGGATGAAGTCATGAAGTTCAGGGATTTGATCAGACGCGCCGAGGACAATGTGGAGAGGTCGTTCGACGATCTCGAAGCTGACTTGGCTAACGCTGTCGACCAGTGCCTCGATTTGGAGGATGTCGCCGACGTGCCAAACATGGCAGGCGAAAACAACGAACAGGATGACAGCGTACCAAGCGAGGACGGTGCCGGCGACGACGATGATAGCTCGCCGATACCAGCGCATCGGATGACCTCACATACGCAGAGCCGAATTGCTGCCGTGAGCTCGTTTAACGGCTTGTTCCACGATGCCAAGCTCCATTTCGAGGAGATCAACGCAAAAATCTCCGAAATTACAAGCACATGTCAACTGACGTCCGAGTTTTTTCACATCCTTCACGCGGACATTCTCCGTGCCAACGAACTGGAGTTGGCGAATCAAAATCTGATCGCAGATCAAAGGAACTTGTCGGAAACACTCAATGACCTGAACAGACGGTACTGTGAGCGTCAAGGCACCGTCGAGACATTGCAGCAGCGCCAGGCAAGCCTTGTTCAGGAGTGTGAAGTGCTCCGTGGCGCGTTGGCCGCGGCAAGGCTGGAGCTGGTCGAAGCGGCGAACACCACCACAAAGAACGAAGCGGAATTTGGCGACCTCACGAACATGCTTGCCGCCGCAAATGTCGAGGCCGACAGGCGCTCCCGAGAGAACAAACAGCTGCGTGAAAAGAATGTGAGCCTGTCTATTGACCTGGAAAAGGCCATGAAGCGGGAGGAAGAGGCACGGCATAGGCTGGATGCCTTCTCCACGATCCATGCCAACGAAGCTGCGCGAAATTCCGAAATGCTGAGTGCGCTCGGCAAGAGCGAAAAAGAGGCAATCAAATTGCACACCTCACTCGAGGTTGCGCAGGCGAAGCTATGGGAGGTGACCGAAGCAGCCAGGATTATGCAGGCGGACATGGATGGCGAGCTTAAACGCTGCCAGGCTGAGAACCGAGGATTGCGCTCAGAAATTCAAAGTCTCCAATCGCGCTTCGAACTCGCCTCAAACGCAAACAACGAGGCCGCGGCCGAGATCGCCAGGCTCCAGCTACAATGGAGCGACGCCCTGGCCGAAAAACAGGTGACCGACGAAAGGTTGGCCGCACTCACCGAGGAGGCCGAAACCAACAAGGTGAACCTTTCCAAGATCGCCGCAGATTTTGCACAGCTGTCCATGCAGCAGGCGTCCGATCAGATTGAACTCGATGTGAGACGGCAGGAATGCGAGGACTTGCGGGTCGAGATTGCCTCGGTCAATGCTCGGGTCAGGGAATTGCTGCCCTACAAGAGGTCGCATGGAAGCGCGAACGCCTTGCCGCATACATCTGACGTGGCAAATGTAGCGGTGACTGCAGACCGAACGGTGCATGCCGCACGCCGTGTCCGCCGCAGGGCCCTCGCCGCGTCGTAGGAGCAAAGAACCTCTCCTCGTGAGGCAATTGCCCATGTCGATGATCGTGGAACGGTATGCGCTGTTTGTTGCGCAAAAGATGACAGGACACTAACGCTGTTGTCGGGGCAGGACTTGGTGAGGCGGCCAGGAAAATCCTGTTGGGGCATCCTTGTAGCCGGGACAATGTCCCAGACGAGCCTCGCGCGTCGGCCGCAGGCGTCACCCCTGTGGCATCACGTCGCCTACCCTAATATGTCAGCAAGCACGCCTGCCGTGTTCCCGCGGTCGACCGCTCACAGCCGCCATGTCATTCCCGGAAAGCCCTCGACATCTGGTCGGTAAGCGGCTTCAGCAGATAAGACCAGACGCTGTGTTCGTCCGTACTTATGTGAACCTCCGCTGGCATACCGGGTTTGAGCACTTTGGCATCGGTCAGACAGGTGGACTTGTCTTCGACATTGATGCGCGCCGAGAAATAAGAAAGCTGGCGCTGTTGATCTTTTATCAGGTCCGCCGAGATGCGCTTGACAGACCCTTGGCAGGCAGGCGTAGTGCCGGCGTCGAAAGCCGGAAACCGGATCGAGACCCGCTGACCTGGACGAACGTCATCTATGCGCGACGGCGCAATCAGCGCGTCGACGACAAGGTTGCCGGTGTCAGGGACAATCATCATGAGAACCTCGCCCGCGGCAATCACGCCGCCGATCGTGTGAATGGAAGATTCCTGTACGGTTCCCGATTGCGGCGCGCGGATGGTGTTTTTGGCCAGTTCGTCCTGTGCCACAACCTTGCGCTCGCTGAGTTCGGTTTGCTTGGCTTCCGTTTCACGAAGTTCGCTCGTTACGTCACTACGCCTTTGTTCATCGAGCTGAAGAATCTGCAATTCGGTCTCGCTGATCCGGGCCTGCGCCTCGGCAACTGCCGCCGCGAGGCGCCCTGATTCTCCGTGCGCCCGGGTGGCATCCAGTCTGATGTTGCTAAGTCGCTCTTTGGACACCAGTTTCTTTGTAAAAAGCGCCTGTACATCGACAAGATCGCCATCCAGCAGGACCACGGATTGTTCTTCCGCGGTCTGTTGCGCCTTGAGGCCCTCAACTTGGCGTTCGAGTTGCTTTGAGCGGCTTTGCAATTGTGCCTTCTGCCCGTTGAGGGCCGTAGCGCGGCTGTCGAACAGCGTGCGCTCGCCGTTCACCAGCGCAGCCAGCTCCGGCTCGCCCATTCGCGCTTGAAGGCTGAACGGAAGCTGCATCTCCGACAGGCCTTGCCGCTCTGCCTCCAGCCGCACAAGCCGAACCGTTGCCCGATCAAGATCCTTGCTAATTATCTGCAGATTGGCTCGTGTCAGTGTGTCGTCCAACCGTGCCATCACATCGCCGGCCCGTACATGATCCCCGTCTTGCGCGAAGATGCCACCTATCGTGCCGCCCGTCAGATGCTGCACCTTCTTTATGTTGCTCTCGACCACCACGGTCGCCGGCGCAATTACCGCGCCAGCAATCTTGGTCAGACCGAGCCAGAGCCCGCCGCCGGCAAGCAACATAACCGTGACCGCCGCACCCAGGATCAGGTTGGCCCCGATTCCATCGCGCGTGCCCGAAATCGCGTTGCGCCGGCTCCCATTGCCGATCGGGGCCGATGGAGCCATCGTCGCCTCAGACAAAAAAATATTCCTCATGCGTGACCGCTCACCCCTTTGTGCATCGCGACGGCCGCTGCCGGGCGTTCAACCGGCGCAGCAAAGGGGCGGATGACGTTGGCCAGGACCTCCTCGCGTGAGCCGAAGGCGTGAAGCATCCCATTGGACATTACGAGTACCCTGTCGATGTTGGTAAGGGCAGAAGGACGGTGCGCAACTACGATGACGATGCCTCCACGTCTGCGCACTGCCAGGATCGCGCCGGCCAAGGCGGTATCGCCATCGACGTCCAGATTTGAATTCGGCTCGTCCAGAACGACAAGAAACGGATCGCCGTAAAGTGCCCTTGCAAGCCCTACGAGTTGCCGCTGTCCAGCCGACAAGGCTGTTCCTCCCTCGCCCATGCGTGTTTGAAAACCGTTCGGCAATCGCATTATCATTTTGTCGACGCCCGCTGCCTTGGCAGCTGCCAGCACGCCCTTGGCGTCGCCCTTCCCGCCAAATCGCGAAATGTTATCGGCAACCGTTCCATCAAACAGTTCGACGTCCTGGGGCAGGTAGCCAATATGTGCTCCAAGGTGTTCTTGGTCCCATTGGTCAAGCGAGGCGTCGTCCAGCCTCACCGTGCCGCGAAGTGGCTGCCAGACGCCCACCAGCGCGCGCACAAGCGTGCTTTTGCCAGAGCCGCTCGGGCCGACAACGGCCATTCCCGTCCCTGCAGCCAGGCGGAAGTTGACATTGGCTACCGTCGGTTTTTGCTGGCCCGGTGGCGCTATGGTCAGGTCCTCGACCGCAAGCTCCGCTTGGGGGCGCGGAAGTTCCATATGTTCGTCCCGGTCAGGAAAAGCGGCCAGCGCCGTTGCCAGTTGCGAATAGCTTTGCCGGAACGCGGCGAAGCCTCGCCAGTTCGCGATAGCGGCGTCAACAGGAGCCAATGAGCGGCCCAGCAAGATGGAGGATGCGATGATCACACCTGGCGAGGCTTCGCCTCCTATCACCAGGTAGGCACCCAGTCCAAGAACGCAGGACTGCAAGGCCAAACGCAGTGCCCTAGAGAGTGCCCCGGTGGCGCCGACGACGTCGGAAAGCCTCTCTTGGTGCCGCAGATATGCGTTATTGATCTCGCCCCAGCGGTGGGCAAGCCGTGCGGAAAGGCCCATCGCGCGTACGACTTCCGCGTTGCGGCGTCCGGATTCGGCGAGATTGCGTTGCGACACCAGCGTCTCGGACGCGCGTGTCACCGATGTGCGGCCAAGAACTTCCGCCATGACCGTGAGCAGCACGACAATGATCGCACCGCTTGTGGACAACAGACCGAGCGCAGGATGCAGGAAATAGATGATCAGCAGGTAAAATGGAATCCACGGAGCGTCGAATATAACAGTCGGCCCCATTCCGGAAAGGAAGCCGCGTAACTGATCGAGATCACGGAGGGGCTGTATCCGGTTCGCATCCTGCCCGCCAATGAGCGGCAAGGACAGCGAGAGGCCGAACACCCTCTGCTTCAAATTCCTATGGACACGATTGCCCACTCGAACCAGCAGGCGCAGCCGCACGAAATCCAGCAGCCCGTAGACAGCGTAAAGACCCAGCATTCCGATGGTGAACCCGACAAGCGTCGGAACGCTCTGCGAAGGTAAAACGCGATCGTAAATTTGCAGCATATAGACCGAGCCGGTCAGGGCGAGAAGGTTTATGACTGCCGAGAAGATGCCGACGCCTACCAGGCCAGGCACGGTCCCAAGCATTGCGCCTCGCAGATCCGACGAACTCCTTCCACCAGGGTTCATAGGCTTCGACCTCCCGTGAGAGATCGTTGCGCAAGCTCACTGGCCCCACTGGGCACCGACAATCTCTTGCTGTTCAGGAGCGTATCCCCTTAGCCTTCTAATATTACGCCCCACTAACATGCTTGGACTTTAGTCAAAATGTAGCAAAATCGTGGCGCTGCCCTCAGAAACCCGGAACCCACATGTCAAATCGGGGGAAAACTGCCGTTCCATGGTATTTGGGCGGGGCTTCATGCCGGGCGGAGCGGCCCAAGAAAACCACCCCCTGCCCTTTTTCGGGACATTTTCGCGCTTTAGCGCTTCCTCGCAACAACCAGGAAGTGTTGCGCCAGCTGGCCAGGAACGCAAAGCCTTCTGCAGGCCTTCTCGACAGGCTGCATCATCATTTCACAGAACCCTGGCAACAGGTTTCCCGGCCGAGGCAGGTAACCGTACGGTATCGTCTGCTCGACGGTGAATCCCGAGGCAGTCAGGAGGGCCTTGAACCTCGCCGCGCTCAGCGTGTGGCGAATTGTGCGTCCAGACACTCGATTGAGCAGCCGGCACGCCAGGCCGACGGGCGACGTCGCATTCATGTGAACGTTGCACACAAGCCGCCCGCCATCTTTCAGGTGCTCATTGATCGCTTTCAGTGCATGCCATTTCAGTTCATCCTCTGCGTTCAGGAAAAAACGAAATGCGGTTACCACATCGAACGTCATACCCAACTTCTCCCTTGTCACGTCGACGTGACGCAAACTCACATTGGGCGGTACTTGAGCGCTGTCGAGCATAGTTCTGGAAACGTCGGCGCCAACCACCTCGCTGAAGAGGCCGGCGGCTACCTCGGCGATGCGACCTGTTCCGCATGCGAAATCGAGGCAGTTTCGGCTCGCTCCGCTCAAGGGGCGAAGAACGTTGAGGATCAGGGGCTTTTCGATGTTCTCCCAAAGCGCGCCATAATAGCCGGAACTGTGCGTTTTGTTGTAATGTAGGCCGTAGCCGGGCGCGCAATGGCTGGTCCTATAGCCGTCCGACACCCAGCCGCCCTGCGCATTGCTCTCCTTGCTGGACGTAAATTCCTGCCAATTTCCGGACTCACCGGCGCGCGACCTGGACCGCACAATTCGCGCTGACGGCATATGGGAAGCATAACTTGCAGACTGCGTCATCTGATCCGCGTTCGTTGAGGGTGTCAGGGTCGCTCCCTGGTTGAAAATGCGCCTCACCTTGGATCTCCGTTCAATTGGGTTGCCCCCCCGATAGAACAGTAAGCTCCGCACGGACTGCGCTGACGCCCTATTGGACTGCCACACTTTGCAGTTCACTGCTGAATCTGGCTTCGAGAGTATCCCCCGGCAGCACAATCGCATCTTCGTCAACCAACAGCTTGCGCCATTCATTGCCGATCTTGCGCACGATGGTCACCTGGGCCCGTACCGTTTCGCCGGCAATCGGCAATGGCTGTGTGGATGCTCCGGTCGGCTGCAGCTTCTCGCTGGCGGCATGGAGCCTGGCGGTGACATCCGCCAGCCGGGCGTTGGTGTCCTTCAGATCCGTCAGCAGGCCAATCCTCCTTTGATTGTCGTTGCGTTCGTGCTGTCTGACAAAGACCTCCTGCTGGCGCCGCGCCCTCATCAGTTCGACCGAGGTTTGAAGCGCGCCGCTTGAAGATAAAAGCAACGCGCGCCTGACATCCGCGAGCCGGGTGTTGGTCAGATTGCCTGCATCGAATGCCTTCGTCACTCGCGCCAAATCTTGCTCATCCGCCTTCACGCTCTCGCCCTCGACTCGTTCGCGTTTCTGCAAAACGCCAATTTGCTCGGCAGCGTCCGTCCGGCCCTTCTCCAGAAAATCCTGCTCTTGCCGGAAATCACTCAGCGCAACCTTTAGCGCCTCTGCTTCAGCCTGAGCCATCGCGGCTACAACGCTCGGCGAAAGAGGTGATCCCTGTGGTGTCTTCTTGTCGAAATCCGCCTGGCCCTGAAGCTCGGCGCGAATGCGGGCAGCGTGAAGGTATTCTTTCGTGTAATCTCCCCAGAGCATTTCGTAATCGCGCTTGAGATCGACCGGATCAGGCCCGGCCTGGCCCGCCCGTGATCGCAAAAAACTGAAGCCGCCGGAAACGGCCAGCGCCTGCCGTACAGTCATGAGCGGACGGTAGGCCTGTTGTCCTGGGGTGAGCACATCGCCCGTTACATAGATCGGGCGATAGTCCGCTATGATTGCTGTGACATCGTCGGGCTCGACAGTAACTGTCTGCTCCCGCCCGTCAGTCAGACGCACGTGAAAAATCTTGCTTGGCAAGAGCTCTTGCATTCGCCTTTGCAATTGAGACGCCGTCAGGCCTGCGACCATGATCATCCCCGCCTCCGGAAGGGCGATATTGCCATCCATCTGGACTACGGCGCGCTGCGTCCGATCAGGGATCGGCGCTATTCCTATCTCGACCGTATCGCCAGGTGACAGTTGATAGGGCTCGACCTCGCCTGCGCAAGCCATCGAGGTTAGCGACATCATCACGACTGCGCCAAGAACGTATCGTCTACTGAAGGTCATTTGCGACAATCTCCTTCCGGTCGAACACCGGCTTCAAAGGCCATTCAACACGAGTAACGAAATCGTATACCGGGCCACCGGGCACGCCCCAGTTGCTGGACCAGACCACCTGGGTGCCGTCTGGAGACGGAGAGGCATGCGTCTCGCTCCAGTAGTCGAAGGGCGCGTTGTGCGTGTCTGCGACACGGCGGACCTCTCCACTGCCGTCTAGACGCAGCGCAATGACTTGCTGAGCGTAAGGCGCCCAATCCGGGTGCTGCGATAGTTCGGCTGGCGTGCCGCCATAACTCAGAAACACCCAGCCGGGCCTGCCGAGCGACCTGAGTGACGCATGCATGGCCTCGCCATATTTCATCAGCGAGGTAGCCTTGCCATCAGCCAAGCGGCGCTTGATCACCTGATATTTGTCAGGATCCGATTTGCTGATCCCGACATAGATTTCGCTTCCGTCGGAATCGACCGTCATGTCGCCATGGCCTGGTCGATGGTGCTCCATCCACTTCTGGCGCAATATGCCGTCTATGGAGAAGACGAAACTCGCTTCGATTCCGTCCGGTAATTGCTGGGAACACAATATGTTGATTCCGAGTGGTGAGATTGAGCAGGAGCCGGTTGTTCCCGGGAATTCGGCAAGATCGATATCGGGGAATTTCTGCCGTAGCTTTAGATCGTAGCCAAAGACCACCGCTCTGCCGTCATTGTTCGTTGCACGCACCGCAATCCGGCTGCCGTCGCGGCTCGGATTGCCTTTGTTGGGTCCAAATTTGAGGTTGGAGTACGCTGCGGAGGCAAACACGACGTCCTCATGATCGGTACGTGGCGCCCATGTCGCAATCTGCCGGCCCCCGACGCAGATCATCAACTCGGGATCAGTGGGATGCCATTCGCATTCGGTAGCGCGGTTGCGGTGGAACAAAGGCAAGTAGGTTTGTCCGTCGAGAAAGCACAGGCCACCGCAACCATTGGCGATCAGGAGCAGGCTCTGGTCGGCATTCCAAGCCTGTGCGCTTGAGTAACGGTGGGTGCAGTACTTCTTCCCGCATACACCTGCCCGGCCGAGAACGCCCGGTCTGGTGATCCGTGCGAAAACCATGCCAGACCAAGGATCCCTTGTTTCGTGCACATAGCCCGGCAGGTTGTCCACAACCGCTGTGGCCGCCGCCTCCGCTGCCTTGCTTTGACGGCCGCCGGCAACGTAGATGTTGGGAGATATGGCACCGGCAGCCAGCAACAGCGCCAACGCATGACGGCCGCCCAGGGTCATGTCATGTAACCCACTTCGCGCCGTACCCGGCCTTCACTAAGGCGCTCGCGCCACCACGTGATTGTTCGCTCCAGCCCATCGCGCAGGCTGGTCTGTGTCCGCCATCCAGTCTCACGTTCAAAGCGCGAGGAATCGGCGAGCAAGGCGCGAACTTCGGAATTTTGCGGCCTCAGGCGCCTTTCATCACGACGGACCGGCTTTTTGCAATCGGTCAACTCAAGAACAATGGCCAATACGTCCGAGACGGTCGCAGCGCGTTGGCTGCCAGCGTTGTAGGCGTGGCCGAACTCGAGCTGGGCGAGACCTGCGGTCAGGAACGCTGTCGCGGTATCTTCGACATAGGTCAGGTCGCGGATCGGGCTGGTATCCCCGATCATGATTGCAGGACATTTCGGGTCGAGGACCTGCCGGATAATGGTCGGCACGATGGCGCGTTCACTCTGGCGCGGGCCATACGTGTTGAAGGGTCGCATGATGACCACAGGGACATCGAACGACCTGGCGTAGGACTCCGCCATCATGTCAGCGCCGATTTTGGACGCCGAATACGGTGACTGTCCCTGCAGGGGGTGTGTTTCGCCGATCGGCATGGTTTGGGCAGTTCCATAGACCTCGCTCGTCGAGGTATGGATCACCCGCTCCGTCTCCCACAGGCGCGCCGCTTCGAGGACATTCACCGTGCCTAAGATGTTGGTTTCCACATAGGACTGGGCAGCGGCGTAGGAGTATGGAATCGCAATAAGCGCCGCCAGATGAAAAACCACGGCTTGGCCGCGCATGATCCGGTTAAGGAACGCACTGTCGCGGACGTCACCACGGACGAGCCTCAACTGGCTGCGGATGGTGTCCGGCAGATCGTCTAGCCATCCATGGCTGTCGAAGGAATTGTAAAGGGCAAGGGCTGTGACATCTGCCCCGTTGCGAACAAGCGCCTCCGTGACATGCGAACCGATGAATCCGTCCGCGCCGGTCACCAGGACTTTCTTTCCATTGTAGCTCATCACTGCGCATTCCCTTGGCTGTTTGGAACGCTTCCCTTGGATATTCAAACGTCGATCGGCGGTACCGGAACCCAACCGACCACTGCCAGCACTCCCCGCACCATCCACGCGAGGTCGGAGACGATGGTGCGTCGCGGATAATATGAGAGGTCCAGTGTTGCCTTGGCGGGGAACATGACCTCCCGGTAGAACACGATCGGATCTACGGATTGGGGGAAGTAATGCGCTTCGTGCCGAAAAACGACCTGGGCTGGTCCCAGCAGGCCTGGCTTGTATTGCAGCACGGCCCTAAGCTCGCCCCGGAAACAATCGGCGAAAGCCAGGCTCTCGGGCCGTGGGCCGACGATCGCCATTTCGCCTTTGAGGACATTCCACAGCTGCGGTAGTTCGTCCAGCTTCGTCGCTGCGAGAAAGCGGCCAACGGTGGTCATGCGTGTATCGCCCACGACCGTCAGCGCAAGGCCTTGAGAGCCGCAGTTCACACCGAATTTGCGAAATTTGTACATGCGGAAGGTTCGGCCGCCGGCCCCGATGCGGGTCTGAGCGAACAAGATCGAGCCACCGCCCTCGAGCAGAAGCGCTCCGGCGATCAGCAGCATCAATGGCGCCAATGCGACGGTAGCGATGCCCGCCACCGCAAGATCGATTGCGCGTCTCGCAAAGCCGTGATCAGGATTTGGAACGAACATCCGGTGAAAGGCAGGGTCTAACGCATTCATGCAGCAGTTCCTCTTTGGGCGCCTGCTTTGAGCGCGCCTGTTTTGAGCGCGGCTGCCAGGGCAGCCACGACTGATTCGGCGGCGGCGGAAGTGATCTGGGGGTGCAGCGGAATTGTGAGCTCTCGCTCAGCGAAATCCTCTGTTCGGGGCAAACTCACGCCGGGAAGGCGCTCGCGGTAGAACGTCATTTGGTGCACCGGCGGGTAGTGGATGGTGGTCTGTATGCCCTGTGTCCGCAGCTCGTCGATGACATCCTGCCGGCTCGCGTAGCGCGGCAGGACGATCGGCATGATGTGGTAAGCCGACGTCCGGGGTTCGCTAAATGGAATGACAATGGCTGGGCAACGGTCCGCGATCAGGCGTCGGTACAAGACAGCTATGATACGCCTGATTTCGTTCCACTCTTGCAGGTTCTGCAACTGAACCAGCCCTATTGCCGCTCGCATCTCGTCCATTCGGTAGTTGAACCCGAGCATCGTGACATCATATTGCGGCGTACGACTGTTCAGCCGCTGATGCGTCCCCGTGGTCATTCCGTGCCCGCGGGCCAGGCGAACCCTGTCGAGCAGATCGGGGTCACGTGCAATCACGGCGCCCCCTTCGGCCGTTGTCATGTTCTTGTTGCCATAGAAGCTGAACGCGGCCGCGGCGCCGAAGGTCCCGACTTCCCTAAGCCCGGGCGCGTGCGCAGCGTCCTCGATGATATGCAGCCCGCGAAGCCGGGCGAACCGCTGCCATTGTTCCCGATCGGGGAGATACCCGGCGAAGTGAACGAGAATGACCGCTTTCGTGCGCGTCGTGCACCGCGCTTCGGCTTCCGCAACCGAGATCAACGGCACGTCGACGGACTCGATATCGACGAAGACCGGCGTCGCCCCTACATACAGCACCGCATTCGCCGTCGCCACGAACGTCAGCGAAGGAACCAGTACTTCGTCGCCAGGGCCGATGCCCAAAGCATGGAGGAGAAGATGGAGCGCTGCGGTGCAGGAACCAACCGCAACGCAATCTCGCGCGCCATGCATGCTGGCAAAGGCCTGTTCGAACTCTCGTACCCTGTCCCCCATCGTAAGCCAGCCGCTATCAATCACCTGCGACAGGGCTGCCTTCTCTGGCACGCCTAGGATCGGGGCGCTCACCAAGAGCATCTTGACCTCCTGAAAGCCTTGTTAGTGGCTAGACCTCTGCATCAGACTTTCATGCGGCTGCAGCGGCAGCCGCGACCTCGATTGAGGACGACTGATCTTCCCAGGCAATTGCCTGTGCATTCTGGAAGTCATCGACACGACCGATGTCGAGCCAAAGACCGTCATGCTTGTAAACATGCACGGTCGTGCCGCCCTGCATCATCTGCAGCATCAGGTCATCGAACCCAAATGGGATCCCGGACGGAATGAACCGCAGGACATCTGGGTTCATGCAGTAAATCCCCATGCTGACGAGATGGGAAAGCGTCGGCTTTTCCCGGAAGAGCTGGACGGTATTGTCGATCTCGTCGATGACCCCGAAGTCCATCTTGATATGACGGCACGCCGTGGCGATCGTAACGGGATCCCTATGCAAGCGGTGCGCGGCTACAAACCGGCTCAGGCTTAGATCTGTGAGGACATCGCCGTTCAGAACGACAAATGTTTCGTTCAGTTCATCCCTAATCAGAGAGAGAGGTCCGACGGTGCCGAGTGGCTCCATTTCCTGGGTATATTTGATCTTCAAGTTCCATTGCGATCCGTCGCCGCAGACGCTACGGATCAAATGTCCTAGATACCCTGTCGTAATATATACCTCTTCAATGCCGTTGCGCCGCAGCCACTTCAAAAGCAACTCAAGAACAGGCCGGGCCCCTATCGGCATTAATGGTTTCGGCAGGACCGATGTAAACGGTCGAAGGCGCGTACCCATCCCACCACATTGAATCACCGCTTTCATTCGATCCTCCTGATCTGCAGTTGGCTTTGTTCGGGATCGGTGTTCCATTGTCCGGCCAGGGCACACCCTCAAATCCGGCCAAACCTCGGCGGCAATCCGAACATCATATGCGAAAAGGTATGTGACAGCCGGGGCGGCTGTCGTCGTGCATTCGAATGGTAGGGATTCAAAACGTTCAAGGTATTAGATGGCCACGAGATCAACAGCCGATAGAAGCGCGATTGGGCACTGATCATGACGCCGATAAAAACGAAAGCAGTTGCTTTCAAGAAAGCTGCGATCCGCCAGGGCCGGACCGGCCTACAGGTCCGGCGACAGCGGGTGGCGACATAACAGATGCCACATGATTACGATGGTCCTGAACAGCTGGCTTTGGACCCAGAGATGGGAAACCGGCATCGTTTTGCCGACGGGCACCGCACGCCAGGGTTAAAAATCTATGGATGAGCTTCGCAATTTAGTATTATATTAGACGTTCTGGATGTGCGTGGATGGGACGCTGCGGACATCACTGTGATGCGTTGACCAGTGGATGGCCGCCATTTTAGGACCACCACGGATTGTCGATCATAGGCGAATGGGAGGTTCCAGCGGGTTTTCTCGTCGGGAACCGAGTAACGCGTTGGGGTAGTTGCATGGCTCGGATCGTCATTGCCGACGATCACGGCTTATATCGGCGTGGTCTCCGGCTGGCACTCATGGCTGGAATTCCAAGCGCCGAAATATTCGAAGCTTCGTGTTTCGATGCCGCGGTCAATCTTTTAGAGGAGCAGGCGTCCATCGATCTTGCGATCCTCGATCTGAACATGCCTGGGCTGTTCCATCAGGAAGTGCTCAGCGACTTTATGGCTGCCTATCCTGACACTCGCTTTGCGATCGTTTCCGGGGATGATTCCCGCTCGGAGATACTGACCGCGCTTTCGATCGGACTTCACGGGTATATCGTCAAATCGCAGAGCGACGAAGAAGTCGTGCTGGCTGTAAACGAAATCCTCGCTGGCCGGATCTATGTGCCATCTCTGCTATCTCGAACGTCTGCCGACCAGAGATCGCATGCCCCCCCACCTCCGGTTCAAAATCCCAGCCGCCGGCACGAGGGCTCGGGCGACGTCGCTAGGCTGACGTCTAGACAGAAGGACGTCCTCAAGCTGATGGCAGAGGGGTACTCGAATAAGGAGATTGCCCGTAATCTGGACATTGCCGAGGCGACAACGAAAATCCATGCCGCAGCCGTGCTGCGTGAGCTTGGGGTTAGAAACCGTACCGAAGCAGCTGTGTTGCTCCAAAGCTGGCTGACGAGACAGGCGAGTTGACGTATGCCCCTCGAACCGGCCCGAGTTTGCTTGCAGGAAATCGCAGCAAAGGGCCCACACCATCGGTTAATTGGCCAATTCGGCTTCGACTTGGAGGGGCTCTATTGCAATCCAAATTCCTCAATTTCTTTGCGCGATACACGCAGCGAATATCGAAGGCCATCTTCGGTTATTTCCATATTCGGGGAATGCCCGACAAGCGGCGCGCTGTCCACACCGATTATCAGTGACCCGAACCCGCGGCGTACGACTTTTGAACTCTTCCGTCGGCCCGATTCCACCCAATCGAACACGAGGTCGTCACCTTCGTCCTCGGATGCAAATCGCCACTTAACTTCGACCTTGCCATTCGGGTCACCCAGCGCACCATGTTTCACCGAGTTTGTCGTCAACTCGTGAAGGATCATCGCCAAGCCCTCGGCGGCGCCGCTTGGCACAGTGAGGGAAGGTCCACTGATCGTAATGTCGCGTGTCTCCTTGAAGGGCTGCAATTCCCGGTCCACGAGTTCATGGAGCATCCCTGACAGGTTGGCATGACGAGAAAGGATGCGATGGGTCGCCTCCAGTGTTCGAATCCAATCGATCAACATCTCCTTGTATTTGGCAACATCATTGTCGGGAATATCGATCATGTTGACCAGAGCTCTGATCACTGGAAACACATTGCTGAACCGATGGCGCTCTTCGCGCATTATGCGCTCGCGTCTCTTTACGGCGGCGCGAAGCAAAGTTGTTTGTCGACGTTCGGTCAGATCCGCCGCCACCCCGATGCGCATTTTGCGGTCGCCGTGCTCTTCCTGCCGTCCACGCAATGCAATCCAGCGTGTGTGACCATCCACTTGCCGGACGCGAATCTCGACGTCAAAGTTCAATGCCGATGAAGGCTTTGCCGAGGCGGACAACTTCGGCCAGTCGACGGGATGGATTACGGCCGAGAGTTCTTCCAAGCGGCGGACTGGGGCCGGAGGCAGACCAAGGATGTCCCAGAACTTGCCGGAGCCGGCGACTGTCCCATCCTCAATGTCTATTTGCCATGTGCCCAGGCGCCCGGCAGATACGGCGAGATCGAGCCATTCCTTCTGAGCCCGAAGGGCCTCGCGTGCCGCTTGTCGCTCGGAAATATCGTCAATCACCGCGAATACGCTCTCATTTGGCGCCTCTTCCCGCGGCGACGAAGACAGGGCCAGGTGAGCCCAGAATGCCGTGCCATCCTTGCGCAAAACGCGGATATCCGTAGCAGACGCGGTCCCATTGCCCAAATCTTCCAAAAGTTTCCGCACAGTACCTCGATCGTCGGGGACAATGAGTTCCTCCAGCTTGAGTTGGGCAAGTTCCTTGTGCGCGTAGCCGGTCATCTCCAAAAGCCGTCTGTTCGACTGCAGCAGTTCGCCATGGCGATTGGTATTAGCAAAGCCCAAGGCGGCAGCGTCGATGGCACCGAGCCTCGCTTCTGCCACCCTGAGCGCACCATGCAGATCTTGTCGCAGGCGGTGGAACACAGCTGCGATCAGGCTACCCGAACCCAGAAGGAAGACGGCCCCGGTCCAGTCTCCACCAGTGAGGTGACCGTCCAACAGGTGTCGCATCCACAAGCCGGCGACCGCCATCAGAAGCGTTGCTGCGATGGCAACAAAACGGCCCTCAAGATACACGATGACAACGGTTATGGGGATAAACGCAACAAGCGGCAACGGCTGGCCGCCATATACCGTACTTATCGCCTCGAATGCTATCGATGCTGCAAACACCAAAAGCGAAGCTAGATGAGCCCACGTAGTGCTCGACACATTCGATTTGAGCCAGCGCAGGTCCGAACCCATGCGCAAAGACTACAACTTTCGGTCTAGTCCGTCGAGACTAGGCCGAAGGGGTGGCACCTAATCCCAATGCCCGATTGCCATGACTTTGCCGGCGAATAAAATCATGGTGTCAGGAGCGCTCTTCAGAAAGATATATCCAAGAGACGCTGCGGAAAAACCATTCGCAGATTTCTCGCAGTATGTGGAAATTCAAGTTGAAGCAGCAACTTCATCAGATTTGATTTGCGTCAGTAGCAATGGGTTGGGTGGAAGCGATGACACTGATTGAAACGCGAAACGATGCGCTTGCAGGCAGGCAATACATTGTATTGAACGATACCCGCCACGAAAGGCCGATAAGCCTTGTGGACCGGCCGGACGCAAGGGTCGGCGGATCTCGACGACGCAGCCTGGAATCCATCACCGGCATGCTTGATCGTATGGGTTGCGGCTATCTCGTCCTGGACCGAGACAAGAAAGTAATAGAATGGAACGCTGCCGCTCGGGACACCCTCGCACGCCAGGGCGAAGCAACTGATACAGCCGTCGAGCTTGCTGCCGGGTTGAGGCGGCTGGTCGCGAATGTTCCGGTCCACCTCCAGCCGGGCTCACTCTCATGGGTAGTGATCCACAGCAGAGGCGACAGGCCGGTGACCATGAACGAGACGGGGGTCGTTACACCGGACGGGACAACCGTCGTCGCATTGCTGGACCGGGATAACAAATCGGCGGCCAACCCTCGCACGTTGCAAAGGATGTTCGGTTTGACCAGCGCGGAAACGCAGTTGGCGCTACGCCTGGCTCATGGCGACGCGCCCCTGGAGATCGCCCGCAGCTGGCATCTCAGTCGCACGACTATCCGCTCTCAGCTCGCCTCGCTGTTCGCCAAGACCGACACGAGGCGTCAGGCGGAACTAGTGGCTCTTTTGGGGCGCATTTCAGTTTTGCCATGAGAAATCGACTGCTGTCTGCATCCGCTTTGATTCAGACAGCGGCGGCCCGCATTGAGCGCGCTGTCGCGTAGATCACAAGGCCGGCGGCGCCATTTCCGATCGTTCAAGCGCTGCCGAGATAGCGCGGAACGCGGAACCTGGAAACGGGAGTGACTTGCCATGGCCGAAGCAGATTCGAAGGTCAACAAGCTGGCGGATATCGTTCACGGGCTGCAGGATGGTGCTGCGTCGAACCTTACGCACACGGGGCCGATCATCGTCACGGGCGCCGCTGGGTTCATCGGATTTCATGTTGCGTCACGCCTTTTGCGGCTCGGCGCCGAGGTCATCGGCGTCGACAACTTCACGCCTTACTACGACCTGAAGCTGAAGGAGGCGCGATTTACACGGCTCTGCGCCGAGCCGAGGTTCACGCCGAAGCGCTTCGACCTGGCGGACCGGTCGCTGGTGAAAGCGCTGTTCTGCGAATTCCAGCCATCGCACTTCGTGCATCTGGCCGCCCAGGCCGGGGTGCGTCATTCGCTCGTCGACCCGCATGCCTATGTGGAGTCAAACATAGTCGCATTTCTCAACGTTCTGGAGGGCTGCCGACACGCGGGCGTCAGCCATCTCGTTTATGCCTCGTCGAGCTCCGTATATGGCGCCAATCGACGCATACCCTTTTCCGAGCATCATGGTGCCAATCATCCGGTGAGCTTCTACGCCGCCACCAAGGCCGCCAACGAATGCATGGCGCATTCCTACAGCCATCTGTTCGGCTTCCCCGTAACCGGACTGCGCTTCTTCACCGTCTATGGCCCCTGGGGCAGGCCCGACATGGCAGTCTATACTTTCACCCATGCCATCGCCGAGGGCCGAACGATCGAAATCGCCAATGCCGGGCGCGTATGGCGGGATTTCACCTATATCGACGACATCGTAGAGGGGGTGGTTCGCGTGCTCGCCAAACCACCGTGTCAGGATCCCGGTTGGGACGGTCGCGCTGCCGATCCTGCCACCAGTTCGGCGCCATATAGGCTCTACAATATCGGCAATGATCGGCCGGAAGAAATCAACCATCTGATCGCGCTCATCGAGACGGCCCTTGGTCGCCGCGCCGTTCGCGTCAACGTACCTTTACCGCCAGGTGACGTCCTGGAAACCCGCGCCGATGTCAGGGACCTCCGCCGCGCCGTTGGCTTCGCACCGGCGACAACACTGGAGGACGGCGTGCAACGTTTCGTGGAATGGTATCGGGAATTCCATGCACGCCCTGTGGGGCAGGTGCGACCAGCTGGCCTTCCGGCAACGGCATAGTGAGCACAACGCCGCCATTTCCTTGGTGTGACAGGGTGGCGGCTCGCCTTCAATCTGTCTTGGGATACGCCGGCACTGGAAGGGGCCCAAGCTGCCGTCCTGTACTGTGCCCGACCCCCAAAAGGCGCCGCGCATAGCGGGTGAGCGGCTTCTCGAACAGACGATGGGTGATAAATGCCACGCCGAGGGTTATCGCCAAGGCCGAACCGATGAAGGCCCACGGACCGAGCACAAAGATCAACCCTGTACGCCAGAACAATATGCGCATGGCGCGGATCACGAATGGATGCATGAGGTAAAGAGCGTATGACGCATCGCCAACGCCAGCGGCCCACCTCGCCGCCACGCTGTCATGCCTCAGTTTACCCGGCGGTGCCAAGGCAGCACTCCAAACAATTAGAGACGCCGGAATGCCATACACGACAGAGCGACCAAAGCCGGCCGAGATATCGGGAAACGCCGCCGCAAGCATCAGGGCACCCAGTCCCGTTGCGGCCATACAGGCCCTGATTGGGCCGGAAGGCCGCAGGCCTGAGGCGCACATGACCCCGATCATCGCGCCGAAAGCGAATTCGAGGATGATCGGATTGGTCCAGAAACCCCAGGGCTCAGGCAAAGGAGCCCCAAGAGCGCCCGAGAGCACCATCCCAACCAGGATCGCGAGCAGGACCGTAACTGCCCACCGCATGGGCAGCACGATCGTCGCCGTGAACAGCACGTAAAACAGCATCTCATAATTGAGCGTCCAACCCAACTCGTAGACCGGCTGAACGACGCCGTCAGGGCGACTGGCCGGAACGAATAAGTAGGATTCGACTACAAACCTGAAATCGACGTAGCTCTGGTTGAGAAGATTTGGGGCGGCCACCGCTACCGCAATGTAGAGCGAGGTGAGCGCCCAATATAGCGGGACAATTCGCGCGATCCGGCGGGAAATGAAGAGACGCGCGCCCCCGGGCTTTGCGAACAGCTGTCGCGACGTATGCACCATGATAAGCCCGGAAATCACGAAGAAAATATCGACTCCAGCGCTCCATGGTATCGGATTCCAGCTCTGAAAGGTGCGGCCGGCCTGTAATTCCAGGGTGGCCGCATCATGCTGGGCGTGTCGCAGCGCGACCGAACTAGCCGCGAGGGCGCGCAGGACCTGGACCTGGGTGAGGGTTTCGCGTTGGCTGCGCTCGACAGGCGTCGATCTCTCCGAGCGACGGCGCACTGCAGGCGCCGAGGCGCTCGCCATTCGGGCTTGTTCCATGGATGCTCCGCAGATTGTGAGCACACCGTGGTGCACCTCCGAAACTGATGCATCCTTCAAATGACGGACACCGCCCGCAAAGTATCGGCTGCCCGCGGGGACGCGGGTGTCCGGAACAGGTATACGCCGAAGCGTCTGCGCAGCCCTATGGCCTTTGTGCGATCCGGGCTTCGTGACTTCCTGCCCGAACGACGGCGATCACCGTAGCGAAAACAGTGGTCTCATTTGCTCGCCCTCAAGAACCAATGCCATTGACGGGCATCGACCGCGCTCGGCCTCATCGACAGCAAGGCAAAAACCAAGCCTGGCATGATTTTCAGTCGCTTGCGGATATAAACGGCCATGGCAATGCTCCAGATGCTCAGTGCAAGTGCCACACCCACCGCAGCGCCAAGCAGGCCGTACACCGCAACTCCGGCTGCACAGGCAATTATATTGGCCACTGCACCCGCTACCATCGTCGTTGCCGCAGCCCATTCATTTCCAGTCATGGTCAGGAGATTCTGTTGGGGCCCGCACAGCGCGACAAAGACATATCCCAAAATCAGAACCCGTGCGATCGGCGCTCCCGCGCTATAACCCTCACCGAAATAGCTCAAGAACGGCTCGACTATCACCATCATTGGGACGGCCACCAGGATGGCACCGCCAGCAGAAAGCAGGGTTGCGCGCGCGAACAGTTGTTGTAGGCCTCTGCGATCGCCTCTGACGTAGAGATCGGCTGCTGTTGGCGAAAACATGGTTGCCACGGCGATACGGGACAGGCCCACGAGCATCGCGACATTCAAGGCCAGCGCGAAAATACCCGCTTCAGCAATATGGCTTGTCCAGCCCAAAACCAGGACTCCTGCCCGACTGACGAAAACATCGAGCCCAGTGATGAGCATGAGCGGGGGGACGGCAAGCCACCATTCCCTCGAGGCATAACTTGGCTTGGCGTGTCCCAGGCCGGGTGGTTCAAACCTCCTCGCGATGATGAACACCAGCGCCGCTGTGAAAGCGGAACTCACAAGCACCGCCATCGTCACCGAGGGCGCATCCACTGTTCGAAATCCCGACAATGCCAGGAGCGCTACCAACACGAGCAGGAGTCCGTCTCGCATGATGCGCTCCGGCAACAACGCCGAGACAACGCCGCCGAAAGCACGCACAAGCGTGGCTCCGAGAGCATAGGCCGTAACCAAGGGCACAGCCATCATGCCGAGCACGATGCTTGTCTCAAGCCCTCTTTCCGTTGGATCTGAAAGGAACAGGACGGACGCAGCGCCGATCATCCCGAACAAGGTTGCCGCTATCAGCGATCTCTGCAGCGCAAATCTTATCACCCCGCGGGCCAGATCAAGCCTGCCACTGGCCCTATAGGCCGGGAGGAAACGCAACAATGATACATTAAAGCCAAGCGTTGCCAGATAGGCGAGCACTGACGTCCAAGCCTGAACGTAGGAATAGATACCGTAGTTGTGAGGTCCGATAAGGCGTGCAATTGCCAACTGTGCAAGACTGGTCAAACCAGCGCCACCAATATAGATCAGCAAGGCGAATATGCTTGCCCAAGCCAGCCGCGAGCCCATGTCCTTGTTGCGCGGCGGTGCGGTTGCTGAACCAGTTACATCTGCGCGATGAGCCGGCAACTCAATTTGCTTTTCGCCGACCGACCTATCGAAGCGCGACAATGCAGAAAGTATTTGTCTCTCAATCCGACAAATACTTTTAAAGGTCGATGGACCATCGGTGTTTTCGACGGAGATGATTTCCCGGCCAGATGTTGTCAGGAGGTCATGCATCGCTTCAAAAACGGCGAATGAGCGCATGTTAACGCTCAAGTCGGCCTCGAAAATCCGTTCCGCCGGCGGCTCAAGCTCCATCCGCCGACGAAGGCGACTTTCCACGACCGCAGCTGGCACCAAGAGCCTGACGGTGAGATCGGCCGCCGGTGCGAGGCTGAGCGCCTTTTCCAGCGCTCTGGGGTTGGTGCTCCCATTGAACATCGCAAGCGAACCAATCGCTTGAACATATCCTTGATCGAAAATTATAATTTCGGGCGATTGCTCCGCAGACTTCCAGCAACGCGAAAGGTGCAGGATGTATCGCCAGATTCGCGCGCGCCATATTCGGTTTTTTGGCGGTATCATCCTCACTATTGCAAAGGAACTGGAAATATCATCGGCTCGCCCTGCCGAAAAAAGCAGTATTCTGGCTGTTGAAAACATCGCCGATACGATCCGTGATATGAACAGAAAGATTCCGAGATCATATTTGGCGGCCCTGGTGCTTGGCTTGTAGCTGAGAGCGACCTTGGCGTGATAGCCTTTCCCGCGCAGCTGCTGCGCAAGCGCATGTGCGAAGGTTGTTTTGCCGGATCCTGGAGGTCCGAAAAATTCAATGATCATCGTGTATCTGGCTCGATTTAGGGGCTCGATCGCTCCCTGGAGCTTCTGTTGAAGATCGCACACGCATCTTCAAACCCTCTCCAACAGAAGATCGGCGTTGTCTCCGAGCCTGGAGCCGGCTAGCCTCTTCAGGTTCACCCGGGTGAGCACACTCCCTACTGGAACGGTGGCGGATCCGCCGGCCCCTATTGCATCCAGAGCACCACGGGCAATGCTGCGCCTCGTCCTTGCCCAGCGAACGGCAAAAAGCACCGAATCGGCCCAGCGCTTAAGCAGCCTGGTTTCAGGCCCCCCGAGGCCCAGGGGACCGTTCATGATGACCACGTCGTAGGCCGAACGCAGCTCCTCGGTGAACTGGCATTTGTCGACGGTGGACAGAAGCGTCAGGAGATCATCGGAAGGTGCTGGAGCGGCCATGAGGTCGATACCGATTTCCGGCATCCTCGTAATTGCATCCTTCAGCACGCAACGTTCATTCACATAGTCGCCGAAGGAGTTCCGGGCCTTGTCGGTGCTGAATTCACCACGAAACCCGTTCGTGAGCCGTACATCCTTGCGATCGAGATCGAGGAAAAGCACTCTTCCTCCCAGCCGCGTTGCCGCCAGCGCCAGGCTCCATGCCAACTCGGTCTTGGCATCGTCCTGGATGCTGGACGTCACGAGAATGATATGCGGCGGCTGCCCCTTCCCCTGAGTTGGCGCCGCAGTGACGAGCAGCGAAGTCACGGCGCGGCTGAACGGCAAGTTCTGCTGGCTCAGAACCAGATGCCGCAGCTTTCTGGCGTTAAGTCCCGCAACCCTGGGAAGCAGTCCTACGCACGGGACCCCAAGCTCGGCCTCGGCTTCGGCTTCACTGCGCAAGGTTTGGTTGAAACCGTTGCGGACCAGGACAATGACCGCCCCCATGAGACCAAAGACGACCATGCCGGGGGGAATCAGGAAAATTGGCGACAATGTCATGGGGGTCGACGGCGGCCAGGCGGTCGAAAGGACCGCTACGCCTGGGGAAGGAGCGGCGATGCGACGTGTCAAGTCCTGCTGCCGGCTCAGGAGTTCGTTGTAATGCTGCGTCACGATGGCTACCCGAGGCTCAAGGGAACGCAGCCCCGAAAGTTGGCTCGCCGTGTCGGCCACGGCCGCGTCGAGCATCGCTTTGCGACTTTCAAGAGCCGTAGCCTGGGACCGGTAGACATTTGCCTCGGCAGCGATTCGGGCAACGCTTTGCTCCATTTCGCGGGCGATCGCGTTGCGCAGATCGCCGTCGGCGGCGGCACCCGACTGGCGTGTCACCAGGTCCGTCAACACGGGCGACCCGATTTCTTCAGCGATGGCCGTGACCGGGGCGCCCGCCTTGCGCAGGTCCTCAATACGGCGAAGGCGCGCTTCCGACGCGGAAAGACTGGCTTTCGATAGGAATATCTGCCGGCCGAGTTCCGCTGTCTCACTGGCTGCGTTGTTGGCCGCAGTCTGATCGACGGCGCCATGCGTGAGCCGGTATGTCTCCAGCCGATCTGTCGCTTCGACAAGATCCCTTTGTACTTGCGGAAGGCTGGCGACTATCGAATCCAGATGAACCTGATCCGATGCTCGGCTTTTTTGTACCAGATCTTGAATGTAGACCTGGGCGAACGTGTTCGCGACAAGTGCCGCACGCGCCGGACTTGGATCGGTGAACCCGATGGTGATGACGCGCGATCGCAGCTCTTGTCCGACCCTCATTCCCTTGCGTAGCGCCTTCAGCTCGGGCGCGTCCGCTGCGTCCGGATTTTCCGCCACTGTCTTATCCTGTCTCCAGGCCCTGTTCAGGAGGTCGATGAGGAACGAGCCAGCCGCGGGCGGGACGGCATTGACGACGCTCTTTCCGTTACCGTCGACTGGTTGGGCTTTGCGCAGTGCTGCCAGGACCCGACGCAGGTGGCCTTGCGAGGAGAGCATCGTCAGATGATCATCGATGTTCGATTCCAGCGAGTCCTGGGCGGATGCCACGCCGCCCGAAGCACTGCTGCTCGGGGCATCGATAATGACCTGGGTAGTTGCCTCGAACAGCACCGGGCGGGTGAAGCCTGCCAGTCCGGCCAGGATGCCGCCCAGAAGGGCCATGGCAAGCAAGAACCATTTTCGCGTCGTCAGGATGATGACGAGCTGGTGGAAGGGTGACGATTGCGTTGGCTCGCGTGGCGGCCGCATCAAGCGCAGATTGGTTTCAAGTGTCCCAGCTTCCATCTGCTTGGCGCGCGGACGCCGGGCGCGGTTGGCTATGGAACCTTCCATCTCAATCCCCTGTCAGTTCGATATGGTAAGAAGGGTGCGTGGCGACCGTCGATGGCCGCATGGCTTCGTTGCGCCACGCCTGAAACATGAGCACCGGCCACAGGTCGCGGAAATTATCTTGGCTTCCATGCAGATGATTGCGCCAGCATGCGTCGACCTTCTCACGGTCGATGACCCCGTCCCCGGAGCGGCCGATCGTGGCAATTATATCGGTTGCCCAGCCGCGCAAGGGCCCTTTCAACCAAGTCCCGACCGGAACGTCGAAACCTTGCTTGGGCCGGTCGACCAGTCGGCGTGGTACATAACGATCAAGCAGTCGGCGAAGCAACCATTTGCCCTTCCCGTTTCGGACTTTGGCACGGGCTGGCAAGCGCCAGGCGAATTCAACGACGCGATGGTCCAGGATCGGGCATCGCCCCTCGAGGCTGCTGGCCATGGTGGCTCGATCGAGCTTCACCAAAATGTCGCCCGGTAGGTAGCCTGTCATGTCGGCGAATAGGAGACGCGAGAGCAGGCCGTCGAGCTTTGTCGTGTCGGTAGGTGCTGTCGACGGCTTGCGATGAACAAGGTCGTTGGCTGAAGATTTGGTCAGTTGCAGAAGGAGTTCGTCCTCATCTCGCGCCGCGAGCAGGCGGGCAAGGCGAGCCAGGCGGTCACCGCGCAAGCCATGCCGCATATTCGATGAAAGCGGCAGATTGCCGAAGATATCTTTCTGAGAGGCTTGGGCCAGCAACCCAGCCCCCGATGCCAACAGCCGGCGAAATGACAATGGCAGCTCATGCTGCTTTGTGAGGCGGGTTGCCAGGAAGTGTCGAGAATAGCCTGCGAAGCACTCGTCGCCACCATCGCCTGAAAGCGCCACGGTTACATGTTGCCGCGCGAGCCGCGACACCAGCAGCGTCGGTATCTGCGATTCATCGGCAAACGGCTCGTCCCAAATCCGGGGCAGCTCCGGAATGACCTCAAGCGCGGCGGCCGGCGAGAGATGAAGTTCCGTATGATCGGTGCCCAGATGCCGAGCCACCGCGGCCGCATGGGGAGCTTCATCAAACCCACCTTCGCCGAACGCTATGGTGAACGTACGAACGGGGTTTCGGGACTGTGCCTGCATCAGCGCGACGACAGTCGAGCTGTCGATTCCGCCCGACAGAAAGGCGCCCAGCGGCACATCTGCAATCATTCGTTGCTTGACGGCCAGGCGGAGCAGGCTGTCGAGCTCGGTCGCGAGGTCCTCGTCGCTGGCGGCTATCGGATCGCGCTGTCCCTTGCTGGCGACATCGGCCAGCGACCACCAAGGGTGAATGCGATGCGCAAGCGAACCGGTGCCGCGGGCGTCGGCGAATTGCGCCGCAGTGACCGACAGGATTGAACCAGGCGGCAGCTTGAACACGCCCTGCCAAATGCAACGGTCATCCGGCACCCAGCCGTTGGAAACCATCGTCGTCGCCGCATCGACATCGAGTTCCGGAGTGAAGCCTGGGAAGCAAGTGATCGCCTTCAGCTCCGAGGCGAAGACAAGCGCGTCACGTGTCAAGGCGACATAGAGTGGCTTCTTGCCCATTCGGTCGCGGGCAAGCTGAAGCGTTCGGTTCTCCAGGTCCCACAGCCCGAAAGCAAACATGCCAGCGAAGCGCGCGAGGGCTGCATCAAGGCCCCAGCTTTCGATCGCGCACAGCATGACCTCCGTGTCGCTGGCGCCGCGGAAATGATGGCCCGCCCCTTCCAGTTCACGGCGCAGATCGCGAAAGTTGTATATCTCGCCATTGAAGGTGATGACATACCGACCGCTCGCGGAGAGCATTGGCTGGCGACCCGCTCCGGACAGATCGACGATGGCCAGTCGCCGGTGGCCGAAGGCTACCCCCCCTTCACGGCTCACCCAGAAGGCCTCACCGTCAGGTCCGCGATGACGAAGCGCCGTCGCCATCGGTCCGATGGCCCTAAGCGCACTTGCGTTGGGTGCATCGGGCGCCAACAAAATTCCGGCGATCCCACACATTCTAGCATCTCCTCTCGCGAACAATCGCGGGGATCGCTTCCGGCGTCCCAGCGACAAGGCAGAGGGTCAGACAGAACCACACGATCGGATGGCGGATGACCAAATGCGGAGCACTGAAGACGGCGATCGATGCCACGAGCGCCACCAGAGCATCCAGCTTCGCCCGCCAGGCGGACAACGCAGCCGAGCCGAAGATCCACATCAGGGCTAGAACCGAAATCAGGCCGCCCTGAGTGTAGAGATCCAGGATGGTGCTGTGCGCCTCGAAGGGCCGCGGCAAAAACTGTTGATTGACCACGGGGGGACTATCTAGGTGCGGGCCCGGACCCAGTCCAAGCGATCCCGATCGTGCCCCCTTCTCCAAGGCTGCATTCCAGAGGTAGAGGCGAAGCGCCGCGGTTTGGGCAGTCGCTTCCCCGCCCTTGTCTTTGGTCAGGCTCTTGGCGAAGTCTTCGGCGCTGGAGGCCTCGCTGAGGGCATAGGGCGCTATAGACAGGGCCAGCGGCAGGAAGCCAACGGCCATCAGGACGGCAAGCTGCCTTGAAAGGCTCGCCTTATTGCCGTCGCTCGCCAGCCAGGCCCGGACCCGCAGCCCGAGAAGGATCAGACAAGCCAGGACCGTGGTATAAAGGTAGGTATCGCTTTTTGTCAGCCTTCCGACGTAAACGGTGAATATGAGGCTGCATAGGGCAAGGCATCTTCCCCATTTATTGCTGGTGGTTGTGGCAAGATGCAAGGCCAGTGGACCGAGCAGGGCGCAGTAGAGCGCAAGCTGGTTCGGATTGTCGGACCACCCGCAGAAGCGGTCCCAGTACCAGGGTTCGACCCCAGCCTGATGGAGCCAGCCGAAACCAAGCCCTACCTGAACGATGAAGCCCGCATTCGCGACAGCAACCATCCACCAGGCGATACGACGCAAACGGAAGGACGCGTTGGGCTCCGCAGCGGCCAGACAGGTGACGCACGCCAACAGCACATAGGCCAGCGTGTCGTGCAACAACGGATCCAGGAACAACGTGGTTGTCAGAAAACCGATGATGTAACCCACGCCCATGGCAAGCGCCAGGATCAGCCAGAAAAGCCCAAGCTTAGCCAGTGCCGGCGTAACCTCCAGTTGGCCGCCAGCAAGGATTCGCGTCATCGACAGCATTATCCAGAGCGTGAGGCATAGTTCGCTGTAGCCGAAGGGCAGCCCTGGGATGCTGAGTTGCGCCGCGTAGGACATCGCGACGCCGAAGGCCAGAAGCGCATCACGCATCATTGCCGCGCCTCGCCCAGTCGATGGGGGCTCGGCACCGCCTCTTCCCTCGGATTCGCCTGCGCAGCTTGAACAAGCCTGCTGCGATATCTGCCACCCAGGATTGTCTTGTACAGGTCGCAATACTGGTCGATGACCCACGACAACGAGAACCGCTCCCGCACGAATCCGACGGAACGGCTGCCCATGGTCTTGCCACGGGCGGGGTCGGAAAGAAGATCGACTATCCGGGAGGCCAAGCCATCCGCATCGCGCGGCGCCACGAGATAGCCGTTCCAGCCATCCTCAACCACATCGTTGCAGCCCGGCATATTCGAGGCGACGATCGGCAATCCGGACAATCCCGCCTCCAGCAGGACACGCGGAATTCCCTCGCGATATTGCGTCGGAAATGCAAACAGATCCGCCATCCCAAGGAGGGCTGGAATGTCGCGCCTTGGCCCCAATGCGACAACGTGGGGAACATGGCGCTCGATATCGGCTCTGCTGACGGCAAACGGACCTTCGGAGTCTTGCGGGCCGACAAGTACGAAACGCGCGTTGGGCCTCTCGCGGATAACGCGAGGAACCGCCTCGATGAGGGTTGGAATCCCCTTCTGCCGCGTGAGCCGGCCGACAAATATTATGACCTGGGCCGATTGTAGGCCAAGTTCCTCGCGCATCGTGGCAGCCGAAGGACCACGATACCTTGCCATCGAGAATGCATCGGGGTCGATGCCAGAACTCCGGATCAGTCGCCCTTTGCCGCGAGCCACCAGCCGGTAGCGCTCGAAGAAGGCCTGATCATCACTATTCTGGAAGACGGTCATGGCTGTCCAACGAGACGCCACCCCCTGAAGGCCGCAAAAGAAAGGACGCAATGCCAGGGCCCGCGGCTCCCGCGACGAGAATGTCCAACCAAGCCCGTTGATGGTGCGAACGACGGGAACGTGCCCGCGCACCGCCAGTGGAGTTAGGATATTGGGCTTGGTGTCGAAACTTTGAATGATGTCCGGACGCAGTTCGGACATCAGTTCACGGATCGCGCTGACAGCACCCCATTCTGCACCGCCGCTGCCAAAGCGGTCGAACCCAAATCGGCGATGGGCAATGCCGTGGGGTGAGAAGGCGGCTCCGAGATCACTCGAAACGGCAGTGACTTGAAAACCCCTTTCGCGAAGCGCCAAAAGAAACGGGATTCTTAGTCTATGATCCTCGCCTCCAACGCAAACCAGATGCGGACTCATCCTGTCGCTCCTGGATGCGATACCAATCGCTTAAAACAGCTGACCCTATCCGCGGTTTCCATGGCCGGTTTCATCGCCCCTGAACACACAACAGCCAGTCCCACGCTAGGAGCAGGCTTTCGTGCTGTCCTCGTCTGTTTGCATGAAGCAAGCTGATCAACGATGCGGCAATGCAGCCACAATCGCTGTCACCTCGGTCAGTGAGTTGGATTCATCCGGTCTGACGGTGCAAGGACGGCACCTTCGCGTACGACACGGCGGGCCGGATATAAAAAAGGGCTGTGTTCGAAAGGTCCGCGCGCCGCGTTCAAAGCAACTTCCGCCCGCCTTCTCACGCCGGATCAACATCGCGCCCAGATGGTGTGATGACTCGCACCGCCAGTTCTCCCGAGCGCTTCGTCTGGAACAGGCTTTCACCCGGTGTCTGGATATGGTCGGACCACCAGCCGCCTCTTCCCGCGGATGGGCGACCGCGTTGCCATGCTCGCCGTCATTCGGACCGGCACGCCCGCCTTTCCGTTGAACCCGGTGGGATCCAGTTCAGTGCCTCTCCGCAATTGCCAGCGGCGCGCGCCTCGCATGACCTTGTGGAGTACTGCCTTGCTCATTTTGGCGCCGAGGCTTTTCACGAGGAGCATTGAGCGGCTGCAATGGGAGGGCTTCGCCAGGACGCGACTTCTTCGAGCTCAGACCGCAAAGGAATCGCGCATTGGCCGATTACCGCCACTGCAAACGCACAAGGCGCTCCGGCAGACGTCGCTGCAATGCTTTCGTTGCAGGCTTGAGCACCCCATACTTGGATCATCTACATACCTCTGAGGCAAGCGTAGCATCGAGGCTGTTGTGTTTTTCGGACGCTGATCAAAGATTCTATCAAGGGGCGCCGGTATTTGATTTGTCGCTAATGGATCCTTTCCCTAGGCAGGTGTGGGGCGCCTACCGAATCGGACGAAGGGTATGTCAATGACAACACTCCATTACGCCTCGGGCGGGTCGGCCTCCGAGGTCGCGAAAGCCGGATTCAATCTTGTTGATGTATCTTCCTTGGACCAGCTCAACGCCTTGCCGGCCGGCCAGAAAGGCCTGGTGTGGCTCAATGAAGCCGATGGTGCAACCTCCTCCTTTATCCAGAAGGTCACGCCCTTCATCGGCAATCCGAAAGTGTTTGGCTTCTTCCTAGTCGATGAGCCGGACCCGACCGGCAAATGGGGAACTTATGCCACCGCCGCTGATCTGAAGGCGGAGTCAGACTGGATCCACAGCCACCTGCCCGGCGCCAAGACCTTCATAACCATGATGAACATGGGGTCTTCCGCTAACCCCGACTTTTCAAACACATTCAATCCTGCCAACACGCATATCGACTATTACGGCTTGGATCCCTACCCGGTACGGACCGGAACAAGCACGATTGATTACAACATGATCGACAGGACTGTGGCGGCGGCCGTCGCCTCGGGCATCCCGCTCAGTCAGGTCGTTCCCGTGTATCAGACCTTCGGCGGCGGCGACTGGACGACCGACACGGGCGGTCGCTATGTCCTGCCCAGCGTTGCTCAGGAAAAGACCATGTTGGACCACTGGGCCAAGGTAGCGCCTTCGCCGGCCTTCGACTATGCCTATGCTTGGGGTTCTCAACAGGGCGACACGGCGCTTGAGAGCTCGCCGACGCTGCAGGCTCTGTTCCTTCAACACAACCAGAGCACCGCAAGCGGTCCTTCGGCCAGCGAACCGACGCCGCCGCCTACCAGCACAGTGCCTCCGCCCACAAGTGTCCCTCCGACCAGCACCGGCGATCACATTTTCTACGGCACGGGTAGCGCGGATGTGCTTCGCGGCACCGCTGGCGCGGACACGATGATGGGCCGCGGCTACAACGACACCTACTATGTCAACAACGCCGGCGACAAGGTGGTGGAACTGCGGCACAGCGGCAACGATAGCGTGCTGGCATCGGTCAGCTACGCGCTGTCGGCCGGCTCGCAGGTCGAGCATCTTGCGACCACCAGCAAATTGGGAACTGCCGCCATCAAGCTCACGGGAAACGAATTCGCCCAAACCATTGATGGCAATTCCGGGAGCAACACTATCAACGGCGGTGGCGGGAGAGACGTCCTGACGGGACATGGCGGCAACGACGTCTTTGTCTTCGATTCGGCTCTCAAGGTCGGCAATATCGACAAGGTCACCGATTTCAAAGTGGGCCACGACAAGATCCAACTCGACCACACCGTGTTTGCCGGCCTGCATACAGGCGCCCTTCCCCCTTCGGCGTTTTACGCCGGCAGGGCCGCGCACGACAGCGGCGATCACATCGTCTATAACAGCACGACCGGCGCGCTTTCCTTTGACAGCGACGGCTCGGGCGGCGCACATCAGATCCAATTTGCCACTCTATCGCCACACTTGGCTCTGACGGCGTCCTCGTTCATCGTGACGTGACCGCGGGAACGTCAGCCTGAGCAAGATGGTCTGACGTTCTTGAATATGGCTGACGGAACCAAGAAGCCCCGCCGAGCTTGTACTTGGTATGAGCGCGCGCGGCATCGAATTCCTGCAGAAATGGGTAGAGGATAAGATCCCACTCTACACCAAGGCCGATCCGGCTCTTGCGGCGAAACTTGCGGACCAAGCAACGGCGGATGCCATCAGAGCGGGAATCCGCCCCGAGGAAATCTCTGAGGAAGTCGGAAGCATGTTGACGACCATGCTCGAAGTGCTCGATCAGCACGATTCGACATGATTGCGCGCTTGGCGGCAGATGCTGCCCGGCTTGGCGCCAAATGCATAAATGTGTCATGGATCATAGGTCATGGGCCAGCCTAGGCAGCATGACCAACATGCTCTCCCAGAACGCGCGCGACGACCCCGTCCACGTCGTGAGGTTCAGCACCATTGACTTGTATCAACGGCCATCGGTCCTGGCGCAGGCACTCGCCGACCTCTCTTGAGATTTCGGCCTGCCTTAATCCTTTGTCCACGCCAAGTTCGAACAGCATAACCTCGAGGAGCGGTTGCTGCGCATGCCTATCCACAAGACGGCGGCGTAACGTTTCCTGGGGCGCGTCGAGTTGCACAACGAGATCCGGCCGCGGCAGGAACGCCAGGCACTCGCGGACCGCGTCGAGGCTTGGAGTTCTAGCCAGCACACCCAGCGCACACAAAGCCTGAATCATGCCCTCTTCGAAGATGAAGCAACCGGGCGACTCCCGCGCTTGGCGCCAGGACTGGCACAGTTGGGCGATGTCGACCTTCATTCGCCATGACCACACGCGGCTTCGAAGAGGGATCGATGCCAGAAGCCGGGCCGCGACACTGTCCTTTGGCAAGGTCGACAGCAAGATAGGACCGGATGTGGCAATCTTTTTGCCAATTCTTCCTATGCCATGGCGGATTTCCGGAGCGTCATCCTGAGCCGATCCAGGTTCAATCAGGCGATACCCATTTACTGTCTTCACATTGATGCCGTGTCTCGCCAGCCCTTGGCAGAGGCCGCGAAGCAGCGTGGTTTTACCCGCGCCAGGCGGCCCAAACAACTCGATGATCATATGCTCAAGCGTCTCCGAAACGAGCAGTCATTCCCCTACGGATCAAGCTTAGCCGGATTTCCGATCACACCAACGTTCATTTGAATGATTGTTCCAGTCAGTGAATCTGGGCACCGAGCCCGGATTCTAGCGGAGATGCCGATCGCTCCGTTTGCCTGGGCAAGCCGTCTTGCGCTCGACGGAGCTTGCAAGGAAAAACGACCGGTGCTGGACACAGATGGCAAAACTTCTGAAGGACGCTCGGGAAGCGCTGGCTAGGCAAGATCGAGGCATCATCCGAATGATTGATGAAAAGATCTCCGCGGCGAGCGATGTTCGACCGTCAGCTTGGCGGGGCCCTGAATGTCCTCAGTGTGTTTGCATTCGGAAGTGGCAAATCAAAACCTACAGGTGGATCTGCGACCCACCCGAAAGTGGTCAGTCGTTCCCGAATATGATCTTGACCAAGGGGGGCCAGTCTGGCGCCGTTACCGACAGATGGGTGCCAAATTTGCGGACACTCCAATCTTCGACCACCTTGGAGATGTCGCCAGGCGGTATCCTGACAAGCTCGCAATCAGCGACGGCGCGAACCGCCTGACTTTTTCTGAGCTTTTCCGGGCGGTCGAGACGCTGGCAACTCATATCGCTGCCGTCGTCCCCGAAGGGCAGGCCATCGGCATCCTGCAAGCAAACTCCGCTTGGTATCCTGTGGCGATGTTGGCGACCATGGCGGCGGGACGGCCTTCGGTCCCGCTCAACACAAGAGATCCCGCCTCTCGCATTTTCGATATAGTCAGTGCCGCGGGGCTCGGCGCGATTATAGGCGCCGAAAATGTTCGCCCGGTCGAATTGGCCCAAGAGATCGTCTGGATCGAAATTGCGGCCGCCGTGGCGTCCAACGATCAACACCCAGAACAGCAGCATAAGCCCCCTATGGTTTCGGTCGATGCGCCCGCATTGGTGCTTTACACTTCGGGCAGCACCGGGCGCCCCAAGGGAATCGTCAACAGCCAACGCAGCCTGCTATGGCGGGTCCGGCAATATGTCGATGCGTGCCATATCAGCGCGGATGACGTTTTCCTGCCGCTGACCGGGCCAGCCACGATCGCCGGTTGCCGGGAGATCTTTGCGGCGCTGCTGACGGGCGCCACGTTGCATCTTCTCGAGGTGGAGGCTGTCGGCCTGCGCGCTACGCGCGCTCGATTGCAGTCCGAAGGTGTGACGATCGCCTATCTTGTGCCGGCACTGCTTCGAGCCCTCCTGGCTGAGGCGCCCGCCGACGCTTCCTGGCCGCTCAGAGTGGCCCGAATCGGTGGGGAGAAAGTGTCATGGACGGACATCGCTTTGCTGCGCAAAGCCGTTTCGGACCAGTGTCTGATCCAGATCGGCTACTCATCGACTGAAACCATCGGTTCGCAATGGTTCTTGCCGCCTGACTGGCCCGAGCAAGACGCGTCGGTTCCCGTCGGCAGGCTGCTCCCTGGTATGACATTCGCTATCGTCGACGAAGCGGAGCGCAATGTAGGGCCAGGCGAAAGTGGAGAGCTTCTGATCAAAAGCCGCTATGTCCTGCTTGGTCATTGGGAGAACGGTGTGGTCGTTCCCGCGCAGCCGGACCCCGACGATCCCGAGGCTCGGCTTTTTTCGACCGGGGACCTCGTTCGGCTCGACGATGATGGCATCTTGAGGATCGTCGGCCGCAAAGGGCGCCAGATCAAGATCAATGGTCGACGCATCGAGCCCGCCGAACTCGAACGGGTCTTGCGTTGCGCGCCTTCGGTGGCGGATGCCGTGGTGATGGTAACGGCCGCGCAGGAACTCATCGCCTTCGCGGTTCCCCAGCGCTTCGCAGGCGGCGCTTTTGCAGACGACCTTCGCCAGCTCCTCAGAATGACCTTGCCGGCACCATTGCGTCCCTTGCGATTGCACCCCGTTGACGCAATCCCACGCCTGTCGGGAGGTAAGGTCGATTTGGCAACACTGGCCGAGATAGATCGTTCGCACGGAAGGAGGGCGCGAGTCGCCCGGTCGTCCACTCTCGATGCTCCGCCCGCCGGAGGAGCAAAGGACACACGTCAAATAGTGCAGCACGCGTGGACGCAGGTTCTCAACACAGGCACTGCCACGGGAAACTGGGATGATGCTGGAGGAGATTCGCTGCAGCTGCTGCACTGCGTGATGGCGATCGAAAACGCCATCGGGCAAGAGCTGGGCCTCGAAGCATTCACCGTCGGCATGAGCTTGGACGAGATGGTTGAGGCGGTCGTCTCTGCACGGTCGGGCGAAGGGCGCGAAAAGAAGCACCACCCCCCGGTTCTTTTCCTGTTTCCAGGGTCCGTTGGCTATGGTCCGAGCCTCGCTGCGTTCGCAGCCGCCATGGGGAAAGTCGCCCGTGTAAACCCGATCCGATATCCGAGCCTTGCGGCGATACTGGACGGACACAACACCCTCAGCGCCATGGCTGGCGCCGCACTCGAGCAGATAAGCCGCATCCAACCTGCGGGTTCCGTGCGACTTCTCGGCCATTCTCTGGGTGGCGCGGTTGCATTCGAGGTTGCCGCACGGCTCATGAAGGCCGGGCGAACGGTGCGGTTCCTGGGCATCCTCGACACGAGCCTTCTGGACGAGCCGAGCAACCATTGGGAGACTCTTACCCGTACGTTCTATCGTATTCGCACCAACCGCATATCCGCGCACCGGATGGCTTGCAGAGCCCTTGCGAAGATCACCGTCGCCGTGGGCGGCGAAGCGCGTCTGGCCAGGATTCTGGACAGATTTGCCAATGGAGAGTTCAACCCGACGATCTTCAGGACCAAACTGGAACTGCAGGAAGTTTTAAGGGCGAAGTCATTCTTCCAGTGGCTTGAGGCACCGAAACCGGCTCTGCCCCTCTCCGGTACCTTGTTCCGATGTCGCAGGGAGGGAATGCCGCGGGCCTTGGGCTGGGACAGCGTCTTGGCACACCTGGACGTCATTTCGATCACGGGCAGCCACATCGACCTTGTCGTCGAACCAAACCTTGCCACCAACCGTCCGCTTATCGAGACGGCCATCGTGCAGACCTATTCCCCCGCCGAATCTCGCAAAAGGGAGGACTTGTCATCGACATAATTCCGGAATTCAGCAAGGACATGCTGACGCTCGATGCCCGCGCGGAGGTCGATCGCATCGTTGACACCTTGCGCACTCAGGTTCTCGGCACCCTGCATCGTCGCGGCGTGGTTGTCGGTCTTTCCGGCGGTATCGACAGCTCCGTCGTCGCGACCTTGTGCATGCGCGCGTTCGGGAAAGACAAGGTCCTGGGACTGTTCATGCCGGAGCGGGATTCTTCCGGCGACTCCCTGAGACTTGGCCGCCGCGTCGCGGCACAGCTTGGCATTGAAAGCGTCCTTGAGGACATAGCACCGGCACTGGAGGCCATTGGGGCCTACCGCCGGCAGATCGATGCGATCCAGACCGTCGTTCCCGACTATGGGGAAGGGTGGAAATGCAAGCTGGTGATCGCGTCGGTTCTGGAGAGCAGCGGGCTCAATATAACCCGCCTCACGGTCCAGGATCCGCAGGGTAAAGTAGATACCGTGCGTCTGCCGCCAGCTGCCTATCTGCAGATCGTTGCTGCGACAAACTACAAGCAGCGCCTGCGCAAGATGACGGAATACTATCACGCCGACCGCCTCAAATACGCGGTTGTCGGCACTCCAAATCGCCTCGAGTACGACCAGGGCTTTTTCGTCAAGCAGGGCGACGGAGCCGCCGACGTGATGCCGATCGTTCACCTTTACAAAACCCAGGTTTATCAACTCGCGGAATATCTCGAGGTGGATGATGAAATCCGGCAGCGGCCACCGACCACCGACACCTTTTCCATGACCCAAAGCCAGGAAGAATTCTATTTCGCGCTGCCCTATCACCTGATGGATCTATGCCTCTACGGCCTGAACCACGGGGTCGCCAGCAATGAGCTCGCGGCGGTTGCTGGCCTCACCGAGCCCCAGCTTCAGAAAGTGTTCAAGGACATCGAAGCGAAACGAAGGGCGGCCCACTATCTTCACGCGCGGCCTTTGCTGTCCGCGGAAGGCGGAGATTGACCGAGCATGTGCGGCATCGCTGGAATCGTGGCGCTGAATGCCACAGCGGCTTCTCCTTCGCGGCAGGCGCTGATGCAGATGATGGGCGCGCTGGCGCATCGCGGCCCCGACGGGCGCGGTCTCTACCGGGACAGACGCGCGGGGCTGGCGCATGTGCGCCTGTCCATCGTCGATCTTTCCAGTGGCCAGCAACCGATGGCGGACACAGGCGATACGACGTGGATCGTGTTCAACGGCGAGATATTCAACTACGTCGAATTGCGTGAAAAACTCACGGCGCTCGGCCACCGCTTTCGAACCCGCAGCGACACGGAGGTCGCGCTACACGCCTATCGTGAGTGGGGAGAAACGGCCTTCGAGCGGATGAACGGCCAATGGGCAATTGCGATCTGGGATTCAGTGGCCAATCGTCTTATATTGTCGCGCGACCGCTTCGGCATTTGCCCGCTGTATTTCAGCGAGCATGCGCACCGGCTTTATTTCGCCAGCGAAGTGAAAGCCATTTTCGCGGCCGATCGAACCATACCTCGCGCCCTTGATCCAGCCGGCATCGATCAGACGTTCACGCTCTGGACGGTCGTTCCGCCGCAAGGAGTTTTCCACGGAATCAACGAACTCGAGCCGGGTCGTGTCCGCATCTATCAGGATGGCACCGTTCGTGAGCGGATTTTTTGGCAGCCTTCCTATCCCGACAATTTCGGATCGCGGCAGGGCGAGTTCCCCGGGTCCTCCAACGACGCGGTGGACCGCGTGTCTAGCGCTCTTGAGGCCGCGACGGCGCTCAGAATGGTGCGCGCCGACGTGCCTGTCGGGTGCTACCTCTCCGGAGGGCTGGACAGTTCGCTTGTGGCTGCGCTCGCAAGGCGCTTCGCGGGCGAGCGCTTCCAAACCTTCTCCTTACGTTTTGCCGACGCCGAATATGACGAGACCCGCTTCCAGCGAATGGTTGCCGAGACGATCGGCAGTGAGCACCATGAAGTGGTCGTTTCGCGCAGAGATATAGCCGGAATCTTTCCGGAGGTAATCCAACACACCGAACGCCCGATCCTGAGGACTGCCCCGGCGCCACTCTTCCTGCTCTCGCACCTGGTGCGCGAGCGTGGCATCAAGGTCGTGCTGACCGGCGAAGGCGCTGACGAAATGTTCGCCGGCTACGACCTGTTTCGCGAAGGCAAGGTCCGCCGCTTCTGGGGGCGCCACCCGACTTCGACACGACGCTCTCGGCTCCTGGAACGCCTTTACCCCTATCTCACCCGCTCGCCGGTGCAACAGCAGGCGATGGCGCGTCGGTTCTTCGGGCGAAATATTCAGGCTTACGACGCGCCGGGCTTTGCTCATGAAACGCGCTGGCAAACGACCAGGGCCATCAAGCGCTTGTTTACGGCCGATATGCGGGCTCGAACCCAGGGCCGCGACGCCGTGTCCGAGTTGCTCGCCCGTCTGCCAACGCAGTTTGCCCGTTGGAGCCCTCTTGCGCAGGACCAGTATCTCGAGGTCCAAACACTGATGTCGGGCTATCTGCTCTCCTCGCAAGGCGACAGGATGCTGATGGCTCACTCCGTCGAGGGGCGCTTCCCGTTCCTGGACGATGAACTTGTGAGGCTCGCGAATTCGCTGCCACCCTCCTTCAAACTCCGCGGCCTCGACGAGAAGCACGTGCTGAAGCGCATGGCGGCACCTATCCTGCCCTCCGAGATCATAGCCCGCAAGAAGCAGCCCTTCCGTGCGCCCAACGCGCTTTGCTTCGTCGGCGCAGACGCTCCGGATTACGCTCGCGAGGCGGTTTCGCAGACGGCCCTGCGCGAGGCGAATGTCTTCGATCCAAAGGCGGTCACGCACCTGCTTGCCAAATGCCAGGCCAGAACTGGCGATGGCGACCTGTCCAATGCCGACAACATGGCGCTGGTCGGCGTGTTGTCGACCCAACTTCTTCATCAGCAGTTCGTCGCGGGTTGTCCCAGTGCAACGCTCGAATGCACGCTCAGCGTCGACGTCGACTGCGAACATCGGGAAGAGCGCCTGTATGTTGCATGATGCCGTACCATTGCTGCATGACTACCTCGCCCATTCCGCCGTCCGACACGGAAGTAAGGTGGCGCTGGTGTGCAACAGGCAGCGTGTCACCTACCTCGAACTCGAAACGCGAGCCAACGCGATCGCCTGGGACCTGTCCGCATCCGGAGTCGTTCGCGGTGATCGCGTGATGATCTTCGCCGACAACACCGTCGAGACGGTGGTTAGCTTCTGGGCGGTGCTAAAGGCGAATGCGGTGGTGTGCATCGTCAACCCGCTCACCAAGAGCGACAAGCTCGATTATCTGCTCAACGACTGCCGGCCGACGGCGCTCATCACGGACGGCCATCTGCAAGCGATCTTCCGCGAGCCGGCGCGCGGCTGCCCGTCACTTCTGCGGGTGATCGTATCGGGACCGATCGACGACGTCGAACTCGCCCAGCTGCCGTTTGCCGTGCGCTGGGACGCCGCCCTCGCCAATGGCGCGGATACGCCGCCGGCACGGCAGTGCATCGATGTTGATCTGGCAGCCATCATCTACACGTCCGGGTCGACGGGCGAACCCAAGGGCGTGATGCTGACGCACAGAAACATGATGGCCGCGTGCGCGTCTGTCGCTTCCTACCTCGCGATTGCCGAGGACGAGGTGATCCTCAATGTCCTACCCCTCGCCTTCGATTATGGACTGTACCAGATGATCATGGCTTTTCGTACCGGCGCCCGGCTGGTGCTCGAACGCTCGTTCGCTTTCCCGGCACAGATCCTCGGGTTGATCAGGCAGGAGGGAGTTACGGGCTTTCCCGGCGTGCCCACAATCTTTGCCGCACTCTCCGAACTCAGGTCCCTCAAAGACCAGGATTTCTCGAGCATCCGCTACGTCACAAACACTGCGGCAGCCCTACCCCTCAAGCATATTTTCATGCTTCGCGAGCTGTTTTCGGGTGCACGCATCTATTCGATGTACGGTCTCACCGAATGCAAACGTTGCACCTATTTGCCGCCAGAGGACCTCGAGCGAAAGCCATTGAGCGTAGGGATCGCAATCCCGAATACGGAGATGTGGATCGTTGACGAGCATGACAGGCGGATAGGCCCAGGCGTTGTCGGCCAACTCGTCATTCGCGGCGCAACGGTGATGAACGGGTATTGGGGCAAGCCCGAGGCAACGGCCAGGAAACTCAAACCCGGCCCGCTGCCCGGCGAGCAGGTCCTATACACCGGCGACTACTGCCGGATGGATACGGAGGGTTACCTCTACTTCGTTGGCCGTGGGGATGAGATCATAAAGTCGCGAGGCGAGAAGGTGGCGCCAAGGGAAGTGGAAAACGTACTCATGGACATTCCAGGAGTCCGGGAAGCGGCTGTCATCGGTGTTCCCGACGAGCTCCTCGGGCAAGCGGTGAAAGCCTTTGTGGTGATGGAGCATGGAAGAGCCATTGGCGAAAGGGAACTGCAGAAGGAGTGCCAGAAGCGTCTGGAAAACTTCATGGTCCCGAAATCCATCGTCGTTGTGGCGAACCTGCCGATGACGGACACGGGAAAACTCAAGAAAACGGCGCTGTCATGATGCGGGGCCAGAACCAAGTCGCTGATTTAATGGTGACGCCACGGAGGACGAATTCATGTTGACCATCAAGGAACGCACCGGAATCTACAGCGAGCAGATTCGTAGTTTCTTGGTTTCAAATTTCTACGTCAGCGACGTCAAGGCATTGCTGGATGACGCATCCTTGCTCGATCAAGGCATTGTCGACTCGACGGGTGTGCTTGAGATTATCGGCTTCATCGAGGAGACCTTTGGCATTACCGTCGAGGATAGCGAACTTCTGCCTGAAAACCTCGATTCCATCCAGGGGATCGAGCAATACATCATCCGCAAAATGAACTGATGGGTAAGCGTTACGCCCAGAGCAGCCCGTATTTGGTCTGACTGTCGCAGGATTCATGCCTGCGACTTGACTTGCCCCAGAACCACCCGGCCCTCGCCCGCTTCGTTCGAGACCGAACGGATGTTCTCGAATGCCTTGCTGCGTTCCAGCAGACCCGCTACCTGTCGGTCTTGGCCAAGCCCGACCTCGAAGAGCAGGATGCCGCCACGCCGCAGGTATCGCGGTGCGTCTTTCAGTACGCGCATATGGATGCTCAGGCCGTAAGGGCCGGCTGCGAACGCCTCGCGCGGCTCAAGCTCGATCAGATGGGCGCGGTCGCCCTCGAGCCGCTTTTCAGAAATGTAAGGCGGATTGCAGACGATTACGTCGATAGTTCCGTCTAGCCCAAGGCCGATGAGAGAGTCGAACAAGTCGCCCTGAAGCACCGAAAGACGCTCAGCCATGCCGTGATGTGAGGTGTTGCGGCGTGCCGTTTCGACGCATTCATCGGTGAGATCGCTTGCCCAGACAAGGGCGCTGGGCACATGGTAGGCGATCGCGCACGCCAGATTCCCAGTGCCGCAGCACATATCAACTATGCGCGGAGCCGGCAGGTTCATCTGATGCAACACACCAAGCGCGGTCTTGCCGAGCAACTCGGTCTCAGGTCTGGGGACGAGCGCACCGGGCGAAACCAGCAGTTCAAGTCCCATGAACATGGCGCGGCCGGCGCCATAGGCATCAGCTACACTGAACTCTTTGCTCATGGCCGACCCCATCGCTTGATCTCCCCAGTATAGATCTGCGGCGCTCATGCGCCAGCCAAACCTGCTCCGAAATCATGAATTCTCAAGCCTTTCCTTCGAAAAACTGCAGGCACAAACTCGGTGCATCGCACTTCTGACGCTCATTGACCGATTGCAATCTCAGGTCGCCCAAGATGGAGAGAGAGGTGCTGCTCATGCTTTGAAGAGCCAATGGCGCGGTACGGCGGCTTTTAGATTTTGTGGATCGTGGAGAGGGGTAAACGCCTATCCAACTCTGATGGAGCGGAGGCGCGGACGGCAGCTCCATTGACGCGCTAATCTTCGGCTCCGGTAATTCAGCAAGTGGTCGGTGGAAGCGCCTCCGCTCCAGCATCAGCCTCACCTTGCTGCATGGAGAGGTTACCTATAGGTTTGCGGACATGTCGAAACAACTACCCGAAGGTCTCGGATCGACATCTCATTTCCGGTCAATCGCAGAGAGGGGCCGTGAGCGAAAGCGTGAGTGTTCTGATTGTTGAGGATCAATGGCTAGTCGCGCAGGACACTGCCGCGCGGCTGCGTCGCGCCGGTTATCAGGTGGTCGGACCTGTGCCGTCGGTATCCGCCGCTCTGCGTCTTGTCGAATCGGACAAGATTGACGTGGCGTTGCTAGACATCCAGCTGAACGGTGAAACGGGGCTGCCGGTGGCGAGGATATTGCAGGCGCGAGGCATCCCCTTTGCCTTCTTGTCGGGATTTGGCCCCGCCGACGTTCCCGCGGCTTTCCGCGACTGCAGATTCCTGCCGAAGCCGGCAACCGATGCTGTCATCCTTGCTGCTGTCAGCGAGTTGGCGTCCCTGCGCACAGCTTCGCGCTGACATTCGCTCCGCCGCATTATTACCGGAGTTGCGCCCTGGCGACCTGGTAGGCCGGACGAGGTCAGTCTCACAAAGGGCAACATTGGCGCTTTGGCCATGAGGACGGCGGACTACGACCGGCGAGGACGGAAATTCAGCGTTCAAAAAGCATCCGCCGGGGTTCCACTTCTCGGCCTGTTGGCGGCGATTTGGACTTAGGTCCGATCCCGGTCGCCAGAGGTCGGATTGCGGAACATCTGCCAAGGACCCACGTTCGGGGTTTGAGCACGGAGGTACCGGCCGATCTCGAAGCGCAAGTTTCACGGGCAACTGTTGGGGAGTGTCGTAGTGCCGATTTCAAACGATATGGGGGACGAGTACCTGGAACTGGAATGTCCAAACTGTTCTCATGTCATCATAAAAAAGGGATCGTGGTTGAAGGTGATATCCAACTTCAACTGCACCCAATGCCATGCAAAAATCAGAATTGGTTATATGACCAAGCTCGCGCTTTTCGAGAAAAAAAGGCAAAGCATGAACCCGGCTGCGCAGTGAGCGTCCTGGCGGCCCGACAGTCGTTTGGGGTGGTGCGTTGAACCGTCGGGCCTGACCGGCCCGATGGCGGGGGAGCCAGGCCGGCTGGGTGAATCGTATACATTAGATCATGCTTATCAAGCCCAAATCCGCGGCGCGACATCGCCTGGTGGAGCAACGGTGAACCCCGCGCCCGTATACGCGCTAGCAGGAACGTCGGCGGTCAACATGCCGCTCATTCGTAGAGAGTGCGAACAGCTTCATCAAACAGCTCCACCTCGGCTTCAACCTTTTCAGCCGCTTTATCGACCTTCTCGAAACGCTTCAGCATTCGATTGTGGAGCATGGACAAGCGTGCGGCATGGTAGACCACGCTGCGCTTGTAACCTTCAGAGTCGAGTGGTTCGAACAACATTGTCATGGCAGAAATCCTCAATGTTTTTCGCCCTGCAATCCTTCCCTAGTAAACCGCCAATTAACTCTTTCGTTCCGCTGGTGATGCGAAGGCGCCCGAATGAATAACTCGTTGCGCTGTCTCCAGACTGCACGAGCGTGATTCGTCTGTCTGCGGTTGGGCCTCAAGGCTTGCGCTTGCCTCGCCTGTTCGGCTCATGCTGCGTCAGTCACGACATGGACGGCCAGCTTCAGTTCAATCGCTTTGGGCGTGAGTTGAATACCGGCGCTGCCAAGAATTGCCGAATGATCATCCTGCTGTGGTGGGACCGCCGAACCCGTCAGGAGCGACGAACCGAGCCGGCTTGGATAGTCGCCCCACCGCAAGGACGCGAGCGGATCGAAGATCACGTCGGCAGGTGCTCTGCCCTCTCTGGGAAGCCGGCGCCGCGCGCACTTACTGAAAAAACCCAAACAGAATAAGAGCGAGAAAGGCAAACAGCAGCGCTGCAGCCGCTAGCAACACACCTTTGTTGGAGCCCCGCCGAGGTTGAGGGTCAGGCACGAGTTTTTTCCGGTTTGGGAGTTCATTCATTGGACATTAATTTGCGGCTGCAAATTAGGTTCCGCTCATGCAACGTCGCGAACTGGTCCACGGCCTGTGCGGCCAGCCCAGGACCGTTGGATCCAAAAGCTTGCCGTCGGCAAAATCGCTGTCGCTGCGACAGACGGCGCTCGGCACCCTCAGCGCCGAATAGAAGCCGAACGGCGGGCGAAGCTGGTGTTCGACCACCAGCGCGTGGCGCTGGCCGCCTCCCGTCGCGCCGATCAGGACTGGGCGATCGACGAGTGCCAGCGGATCGATGAGGTCGAACAGGCCAGCATAGGAACCATTATAGACCGGCGTCGTCACGATCAGCGCGTCGGCTTGTTCGACCGCGGCCATCACATCCAGCGCCTCCGGCGTCAATTCCTTTCGGGTGAACGCAGCACCCAGACCGCGGCTGGCATCGACGAGATCGAGGAAATTCACTGTGACCGACAGTTTTTCGCGCAGTGCCTCACCCAGGTGATGCGCCAGCCTCCGTGATTTCGACGGCCTATGGGTGTTGCCTGACAACACGACGATGTTCTGGCGCAGCCGTTCGACATGGAAATTCGTGGTCTCTCTCTCTGTGCGAAATGATTGGAGACTCTGACGGGGCCGCCGGCCCCGCCAGTCCACAGCTGACCGTCAGGCGGCGCGCAGAGGCCGCGTCAGCGGGATCGGTGCGGCCGGCTCGGAACGCGGCACACGGCCTTCGACCGGATGGCTCGGATCGTTGAACCCATGCGTCGAGGCATGGCCGGCGGTGACGAGGCGGTCGACAAAGGCCTCGTCCTCGGCGGTCAGCCTGAAGTCCAGCGCCTTGGCGTAGCTGTCCCACTGTTCCTCAGTGCGCGGACCGGCGATCGCCGCCGTGATCAGCCGGTTGTTGAGCACCCAGGCCAGCGCGAAATCGGCGGCCGAGACACCGCGCGACTTTGCGTGCGCCGCGATCTGCCTGGCGATCTCGATCGATTCCGGGCGCCACTCGGTCTCGGCGATACGCTTGTCGCCACGCCCGGCCCTAGTGTCGGCGGCTGGCGCCTGGTTGGGCTCGTATTTGCCGGTCAGCACGCCGCGCGCCAGCGGGCTGTAGGAGACGACACCAAGACCAAAATAGGCTGCCGCCGGCAGTTGCTCGGCCTCGGCGGTGCGGTTGACGATGTTGTAGAGCGGCTGGCTGGCCACCGGCCGGTCGATGCCGAGTTCATCGGCGAGATGCGCGACTTCGGCGATGCGCCAGCCACGGAAGTTCGACACGCCGAAATAGCGCAGCTTGCCCTGGCGGATCAGGTCGGCGATGGCCCGCACCGGCTCCTCCAGCGGCGCATCGAAGACGGCGCGGTGGAAATAGAACAGGTCGATGTAGTCTGTTCCCAGGCGCCGCAGACTGTTCTCGACGGTCTGGATCACCCATTTGCGTGAATGGCCGCCGAGATTGGGACCCTTGTCATGCGAGTTGACGAATTTGGTCGCCACCACCCAATGATCGCGCGTCGCCTTGATGCCGCGGCCAACAACTTCCTCGGACTTGCCATTGTGGTAGACGTCGGCGGTGTCAATGAAATTGACGCCTTGCTCGCGCGCCTTGTCGATGATGCGGTGCGCGACCGTCTCCTCGGTCGGCCCGCCGAACATCATGGTGCCAAGGCTGAGCGGGGAAACCTTCAGGGCGCTGCGGCCGAGATAGCGGTAATCGGACATTGTTTTGCTCCGTTGAACTTTCAGTTGAGGGTTGGTTCGGCGTAGTGGCAAGCGACGTGATGCCCCGCCGCGATCGCCCGGAATGCAGGCTCCTGCGAACGGCAGAGATCCGTCGCCAGCGGGCAGCGCGTGTGGAAACGGCAACCGCTGGGGATGTTCTGCGGGCTCGGCAGATCGCCATGGATCGGCGCTGCCTGGCGCCGGCGCGCCGGGTCCGGCACGGCGTCCATCAGTGCGCGCGTGTAGGGATGTTTTGGCGAGGTCCACAGCGTCGCATTGTCGGCGCTTTCGACGATGCGTCCGAGATACATGACCAGCACCCGGTCAGCGAAATAGCGGACCACCGACAGATCATGCGAGATGAACAGGTAGGACAGGCCGAGCTGCCGTTTCATGTCGACCAGCAGGTTGAGGATCTGGGCCTGGATCGAAAGGTCGAGTGCCGACACCGGCTCGTCGCAGACGACCAGTTCCGGATTGAGGATCAGTGCCCGGGCGATGCCGATGCGCTGGCGCTGACCACCGGAAAATTCATGCGGGTAGCGGCCAAGCGAATCCTTGGGCAGACCGACGCGCTCGATGATATCCTCTACAATCTTGCGCCGCTCGGCCTTGTTGCCGATGCTATGGACTTTCAGCGGCGCGGTCAGGATGTCGCCAATCGTGTGGCGCGGGTTGAGCGACGCGAACGGATCCTGGAAAATCATCTGGATGTTGCGGCGCGCCGCCTTCAGCCGGCGGGCGTCGAGAACGGTGATGTCGGTGCCGTTGAACTCGATCTTGCCGCTGGTCGGATCGACCAGCCGCATGATCGTCTTGCCGAGGGTCGATTTTCCGCAGCCGCTTTCGCCTACGAGGCCAACCGTTTCGCCGCGTCCGACCTCGAGCGAGACGCCGTCGACGGCGCGCAACGCACCACCGTGAGCATGGAAATGCGTGGAGAGGTCAGAGACCGAGAGCAGCGCCATGCGCAACCTCCGGAATGAAGCTGTAGGGGCAGGCGACGAGGCGATCCTCGCTCACCTCGACGAGGTCGGGCACGAAATGAGCGCAGCTATCGCGCGCCACCGCGCAGCGCGGCCGGAACGGGCAGCCTTTCTCGCCAGCGGCCGAGACGATGCCGCCGGGTATCTCCGTCAGCCTGGCGTCGCGGTAGTGCAGATTGGTCTTCAGCCTTGGCGAAGCGGCCAGCAGGCCGCGCGTATAGGGATGGAGCGGGGTTCTGAACAGCGCGCCGGGCAGCGCCTGTTCAACCTTGCGTCCTGCATACATGACGACGACCTTGTCGGCCCACTGCGCGACGACGCCGAGATCGTGGGTGATGAGCACGACAGCCATCGACAGTTCGCGGCGCAGCGTATCGAGCAGGTCGAGCACCTGCGCCTGGATGGTCACATCCAGCGCCGTCGTAGGTTCGTCGGCAATCAGCAGGCGCGGACGGCAGGCAACGGCAATGGCAATCATGACTCGCTGGCGCATGCCACCGGAAAGCTGGTGGGGATAGTCGTCGATGCGCCGCTGCGGATCGGGAATACGCACCAGATTGAGAAGCTCGATGGCACGGTTCCGCGCTGCCTTGCCGCGTATGCCTTCGTGCAGCGTCAGTACCTCGGTGATCTGCCGGCCGATGGTCAGCACCGGGTTGAGCGACGTCATCGGCTCCTGGAAGATCATGGCGATCTCGCGCCCACGCAGGTTCCGCATCGCCTTCTGGTCGAGACCGAGCAGATCCCTGCCGGCGAACTCGATCCTTCCATTGGGGATCTTCGCCGAGCGCGGCAGAAGCTGCATCAGGGCAAGTGCTGTCAGCGATTTGCCGGAGCCCGATTCGCCGACGATCGCCAGCGTCTCGCCTTCGCCGACCTCGAAACTCAGCCGGCTGACCGGCTCGGTGCTCGGGAAGCGAACCGTCAGATTGTCGACCTTGAGCAAAGCAGCGGCCATCTCTAGCGCTCCTGCGAGAAGCGCGGGTTAAGCGCGTCGTTGAGGCCGTCGCCGATCAAGTTCAGCGCCAGCACGGTGAAGACGATCGCAAGCCCCGGCAGTGCTGTCAGATACCAGGCGGTGCGGATCAACTCCCTGCCCGCTCCTATCATCGAACCCCAACTGACGACATTGGGATCGCCGAGGCCCATGAAGGACAGCGCCGATTCCATCAGGATTGCGGTTGCCACCATCACCGACGAGGTCACGATCAAAGGCGGCAGCGCGTTTGGCAATATCTCCCGAAAGATGATGCGGGTATGGCCATAGCCGAGGCTGCGCGCGGCCATGACGAAATCCTTTTCGCGAATGGCGCGGAATTCGGCGCGGGTCAGCCGCGCCACCGTCGGCCAGGTGATGACGGCGATCGCCACCGTCACGACAAGCGCCGTCGGTTGCGCGATCGCCACCATGACGACCAGAAGCACGAAGCTCGGTATGGTCTGAAAGATCTCGATCAGGCGCACCAGCACGTCATCGATCCAGCCGCCGAAATAGCCGGCGGTGGCGCCGACAAGGATGCCGAAGCTCAGGCCAAGTGCTGTCGCCACCAGGCCGACGAACAGCGAAATCCGCGCACCGTGCAGAATGCCGGAAAGCACGTCGCGGCCCATGGAATCGGTGCCCAGCGGAAAGCCAGGATTCTGCCCCGGCCAAAGGAAGGGCCGCGCCACCATCGACAGCGGATCGGCCGGATAAACGACGGGCGCCAGCAATGCTGCGAGCACGACCAGCGACAGGAACACCACGCCGAACATGGCGTTGGGATTGCGCAGGAAAATCCTCAGCGCCCGGCCGCCGGCTGCAATCGGTACCGACGCCGCAGAGGCGGAGCGCGCGTCGGGCGCGTGAAGATTGCTCCAGCTCTTCGCCTCGGGTTCAGCCGGTGCCGCAGGCTCGCGAGCGTCGCCATAGAGACCGCGGGAGCGGATGTCGCCGGCGGCAAAGTCGGTGGAAGCCATCAGCGTACTCCGATGCGGGGGTCGAGCCAGGCGTGCAGAAGGTCGACGGTCGCGTTGGCGATGATGACCAGCAATGACGACAACAAAAGGATGCCGAGCAGCACGGTGAAATCACGGCCCATGACCGCCTCGAAGGCGAGACGCCCGAGGCCGGGCCAGGAATAGACGGTCTCGACAACAACGGCGCCGCCAAGCATGCCGCCGACATGCATGCCGGCCATGGTGGTGATGGGGATCAGCGCGTTGCGCAGGACATGGCGGATGGTGATGATGGTTGGCGACAAGCCCTTGGCGGCGGCGGTGCGCACATAGTCCTGCGATTGGACTTCCAGCATCGCCGCACGCGTCAGCCGCGCATAGATCGCCACGTAGAACAGTGCCAGCGACAGCGCCGGCAGGATCATGTAGCGCACCTTGTCCCACAGGCCGGCAAGGCCGGTCAGGTTGCTGCCGATGGTTCCCGAACCGCCGCTCGGCAGCCAGCCGAGCTTGACCGAGAACAGCACGATCAGCATCAAGCCGATCCAGAAGCCCGGGATCGAATAGAACAGCAGCGAAACGACCGAAAGCAGACGATCCGGCAGGCGTCCCGAAAACACCGCCATCAACGATCCGAGGACGAGACCAAGTGCGATGGCGATGGTCAGCGCCACCGCCATCAGCAACAGTGTGCCCGGCAGCCGCTGGCCGATCAGGTCGGCGACCGGCATGCCGTAGCGCGGCGAAAAGCCGAGACTGAAATGCGCCAGGTTGTAGAGATAGTTGAACAGCTGGACGAGCAGCGGATTGTCGAGCCCGAAGCGCTCGCGCAGCGCAGCCATGGTTTCCACCGTGGCCGAGCCGGCCTCGCCGGCCATGACGTCGGCGGCGTCGCCGGGCGCAAGCTGCAGCAGAAAGAAGTTCAGGATCACAATGCCCAGAACGGTCGGCACCGCCTGGATCGCGGTGCGTCGAAACGTTCTGCCAATGCGCGTCAGGGTCGACATCATTTTCGCTATCCCGGCCGTGGCTGACGATGCGGGTTTACTGTTTCCCGGAAGTTCCGAGCTTTTTAGTTGACAAGATTTATAGACATTGTCAAATCTGATCTAAGAAATTTTGTTCTGCAAATGGCGAAACTGCAGAATAGAATTTTATTTCATGCTACAAAAAAAGCCATTTGAAGTATGAAATCTTACGTGCGGGAGCGGATCGGCCAAATCTTTTTACAAACGGCCCCGCTCTTGGAACGACGGATTTTTCACCCGGCGGCCGACAACCGGTCGATCGGGGTCGGCAGCAAAAAAGGACCAGGGCGCGATGTCTCATTTCCTCATTCCGAACCGCCGCAGGTTCCTCGGCCTTTCGGCGACAGTGCTCGGATCCACCCTGTTGCCCGCATCGCGCAGTGCCTACGCAGCCGAGCCGAAGCAGGGCGGGACGGCGACATTTCTGCTGTCGGCCGAGCCACCGGTGCTGACGACCATCGCCCACACCGCATTCAATTCGGTCTACGTCTCGGCAAAGACCACCGAGGGCCTGCTGACCTATGATTTCGATCTCACGCCGCGGCCATCGCTGGCCAGGCAGTGGTCGGTCAGCGACGATGGCCTGCAATACACATTCAAGCTGCGCGAAGGCGTGAAGTGGCATGACGGCCAGCCATTCACCGCTGCCGACGTCGCCTATTCGATCGCCACGATCAAGGAGGTTCATCCGCGCGGCCGCAACACCTTCCTCAACCTTGTCGATATCCAGACGCCGGATCCGCTGACCGTGACGCTGGTTCTGTCGAAGCCGGCACCTTACCTGATCACGGCGCTGGCCGCGGCCGAAACGCCGATCGTGCCGAAGCATCTTTATGACGGCAGCAAGGCCGCCGAGAATCCGGTCAACACGGCTCCGATCGGCACCGGCCCATTCGTCTTCAAGGAATGGGTCCGCGGCAGCCACATCGTCTACGAACGCAACCCCGGCTATTGGGATGCACCGCGCCCCTATCTCGACCGGCTGAACGTGCGTTTCATTCCGGACGCCTCGGGACGCGCACTGGCGCTCGAGACCGGCGAGATCGACCTGGCGCCGGCAACGCCGATCCCGTACAGCGATTTGCAGCGCTTCGAAACGCTGCCGCATATCGGCTTCGAGAAGCAGGGTTACCAGTATTCCAACGGCATCAGCCGGGTCGAGTTCAACCTGGAGAAACCCTATTTCCAGGATGTTCGCGTCCGCCGCGCCTTCGCCCATGTCATCATCCGCGACACCATCAACTACGGCTATGGCGCGACCATTCCGGGCCCGATCAATCCCAATCTGAAGAAGTGGTTCGTCGCCGACCTGAAGACCTATCCGGTCGACATTGCTGCCGCTGAGAAACTGCTCGACCAGGCAGGCTTGCCGCGCGACGCCGACGGCATCCGGCTCAAGCTTGTCCACGATTATGTTCCGAGCGGTGAGACCTACAAGCGTGGCGCTGAATACATCAAGCAGGCGCTGTCGGCGGTCGGGATCGCGGTCACCGTGCGCAGCCAGGATTTCGCCACCTACACCAAGCGCATCTACACCGACCGCGATTTCGACTTCACCTTTAACGGCATGAGCAATCTGTTCGACCCGACGGTCGGCGTGCAGCGCCTCTACTGGTCGAAGAATTTCAAGCCGGGCGTGCCGTTCTCGAATGGCTCGAAATACAGCAACCCCAAGGTCGATGAACTTCTTGAAACGGCCGCTGTCGAGGTCGACCACGAAAAGCGCTTCGAGCAATGGGCCGCGATCCAGCAGATCCTGGTCGAGGACCTGCCCGACATCGGCATCGTCAGCCAGCCGGAAATCACCCTCTACAACAAGCGCATCGCCGACCACACGGTGGGCGCCGAGGGCAATGCCGGCTCCCTCGCAACAGCCCACATCGTCGCCTGATCCGCCGAACCCGTGCGCGGTCTTCGCGCACAGGTTCCCTGCCTCCATCCGAGAAAGTTCGCCATGACGCTCGCCCATAAGCCTGGTTCCATTGTCGGCACGCCCTTCTTCAGGGCGCCGACCGACTATCCCGACAGCCCGCTGTCGAAAGCGCTTCAGCAGCCGGTGCTGCTCGGGCTGTTCCTGCCGATCCAGGCCGGTGGTTGGACCAACTCGACCCTGGAGCGTTCGACCGACTGGCGCTTCGACTACAATCGCGACCTGACGCTCAGGGCGGAAGAGCTTGGCTTCGACCTTGTCTTTGCGCTCAGCCAATGGCTGCCCAAGGGTGGTTATGGCGGTGTCTTCAACGGCCAGGCGCTTGACAGTTTCGTGTCCATCGCAGCCATGGCCGCGATCACCAAGAGGATCATGCTGATCTCGACCATGCATGTTCTCTACGGCCCGTGGCATCCGCTGCATCTGGCGAAATTCGGCGCTACTCTCGACCACATCTCCGGCGGCCGCTGGGGCATCAATGTGGTCACCGGCCATCGCGCCGTCGAACACGAGATGTTCGGCTGGAACCGCATCGAGCATGACCGCCGCTACGAACTTGCCGCCGAGTTTGTCGAAGTGCTGCAGCGGCTGTGGCAGGACGACGAGAATTTCTCCTTCTCCGGAGAATCGAGCTGGAAGCTCAATGGCGGCTTTGTCACGCCGAAGCCGAATTACGGCCGGCCGATTCTGGTCAACGCTACCGGCTCCGACGCCGGCATTTCCTTTGCCGGCCGTTACTCCGACATCGTCTTCGTCACCAGCCCGGCCGGCTCAGACATAGCCAGCGCGCTGGAGGCGCTGCCGGCGCATACCAAGAAGGTAAAGGACGCGGCCCTCGGTGTCGGCCGCACCGTGCGCACGCTTCTCAACCCGCTGGTCATCAGCCGTCCGACCGAGAAGGAAGCCTGGGCGGTCGCCGACCAGATCGTCGCCCATGCCGACAGCCGCACGCCGAAAGGCTTCCAGACCTTCAACAGCGACGCCCAGGCCTGGAAAGGTCGAGAAGGCCGTGACGATCCCTACGCCAAGGTCGGCGGCAACATCTATCTCATCGGCACGCCCGAGCAGATCGTCAACCAGTTCGTCAAGCTCAAGGACGCCGGCATCGACGGACTGCAACTGTCCTTCTTCGACTTCAAGCCGGATCTCGAATTCTTCGGCGAGAACATCCTGCCGCTGATGAAGCAAGCCGGCCTGCGCAACGTCTGAGGAGCAATCATGACCACGACTGCGATCTCCGAAATCTGGTACACACGCTGCCCGGTGCCGACGCCTGTCGGACTTGCGGCACAACTCGGGCTTCTCGACGAAACCTTCCGCAAGGAAGGGATCGAATTGAAGTCGATCATCTACTCGCCCAACCGCGATATCCGCCAAAGCCATTTCAACCACACGCTCGACTGGTCGTTCCGCCACGGCGGCAACGTGCCGCCGATCCGTGCCCGTTCCGAAGGGCGCAAGACGCGTCTCGTCGGCATCACCTGGACCGACGAGTTCCAGGCCATCATCGCCTTGCCCGGCTCCGGCATCAAAACGACCAGAGACCTGAAAGGCCGCCGCTTCGGCATCGCCCGGCGTCCCGAAGGCATCGTCGACTTCATGCGGGCGACGGCGCTGAAGGGCCTGGTATCGGCGCTGTCGCTCGAGGGCCTCAGCCATGCCGACGTCGAGATCGTCGACATCGCGCTGACCGACAGTGTGCTCGACAGCCAGGAAGGGCCATCGTTGTTCGGCCTCAAGCGCAAGCAGGCCTATGGCGAGGAGGCAGCAGCCCTGATCCGTGGCGAGGTCGACGCCATCTATGTCAAGGGCACGGCCGGCATCAATGTCGCCAATCTGATCGGCGCCATCCAGGTCGCCGAATTCGGCTTCCACCCGGAGCCCAATATCCGCATCAATTCCGGTTCGCCGCGCGTGCTGACCGTCGACGATTTGCTGGCCGAAGAACGCCCCGATCTGGTCGCTCGGCTGATCGAGACGATCCTGCGCGCCAGCGCCTGGGCCGAGGCGCATCCGGAAGAGACGCGGCGCTTCGTCGCTCGCGAATCCGGCGCCACCGAAGAGCAGGTGCTGGCCGCAAACGGCCCGGATGTCCACAAGCATCTCGGCCTTGGACTGCAGCCCGAACTCGTCGCGGCGGTTTCCCACTACAAGAATTTCCTGCGCGACTGGGGTTTTCTCGCCAGCGATTTCGACGTCGAGGCCTGGGTCGATCGCCGGCCACTCGATCTGGTGAACATTCGCGCCGCCGCCTGAAAGGATGCCAACTTCATGACCTCGACAATTGCTGAGTTCCCACAACTCCTCGACACCGTAGCGAGCCTTGCCGACGACTTCGCGCTGACCGCCGCGCATCACGACGCGACCGGAGAATTCCCCTTCGCGAATTTCGACCGGCTTCACCAGGCCGGGCTGCTTGGACTGGTCACGGCGCGCGAGCATGGCGGCTTTGGCGGCGGGCTGACGGAAGCACAGGCGGTGATCGCCGAGATCGGCCGCGGTGAGCCGTCGACGGCGCTGGTGCTGGCGATGCATTACAACAGCCAGTACGCGCTGCGGAAATCCGGGAAATGGCCGCGCCATCTGGTGCAGCGGATTGTCGAGGCCGGCCGTCTCGGCCCTGCGTTGATCAATGCCGCGCAGGCCGAGCCGGGGATCGGCTCGCCCGCCCACGGCAAGCCGCCGGAAACCATTGCCCGGCGTGACGGCAATGTCTGGCGGATATCCGGCCACAAGAACTACGTCACCGGCATTCCGATCCTGAAATGGGTGAACTTGCTGGCGCTGACCGACGAGCCGCAACCGCGCCTCGCCTCGTTCCTGGTGCCGACCAATGCGCCGGGATTGCGTATCGAAAAGAAGTGGAACGCCGCCGGCATGCGGGCCACCGCCAGCGACGATATCATTCTGGATAATGTTGCTGTTCCTGCCGAAGACATTACCGAGGCACAGCCGGCGTCCGAACCGCTGAGGCGCGAAGAGGGTTCGACGGCGTTCTTCTTTTCGCTGATCGGCGCCGTGTACCACGGTGCGGCCCGCGCTGCCCGTGACCGGCTGGTCACCTTTGTCACCACGCATGCGCCGGCAAGCCTCGGGGCGCCGTTGTCGACCGTGCCGCACATCCAGGCAGGGCTGGGCGAGATCGAGGTCCGGCTTGCGACCAGCACGCGGTTGCTGCGTTCGCTTGCCGAAGATGTCGATGCCGGCCGACCGGTTGCCACTGACGGCATGACGGTCAGGCATGTCGTCATCGACAATGCCGTTGCCGTCACCTCGCTGGCGCTGGAGCTTGCCGGCAATCCCGGCCTAAACAGAGACTTCCAGCTCGAGCGTCACCACCGCGATACGCTGACCGCCCGCTCCCACGCACCGCAGAACCACATGATCCGCGCGATCGCCGCCAAGGCGGCGCTCGGTCGCCACGTCGCCGGCCAAGTGGCCGAGAAGCCGGCTGTTGCCGCCGTCAGACCCAGGTTCGCGGCGGTCGGGTGAGCAACGTCATGGCATCCGAACATGTCGACGTCGCCATCATCGGCGGAGGTCCCGGTGGCCTGACACTGGCGCAGGGCCTGAAGAAGAACGGCATCAGTGTCGCGGTCTTCGAGAAGGATCGCGCCCGCACCGATTATGTCCAGGGTTTCCGCCTGCGCATCCGTCAGCGCGGCATCGATTCGCTGATCGCCAATTTGCCGCCAGAACTCTACGAGGCTTTTGTCGCCACGCTCGGCCAGGCGCCTGATCGCAACATCCTGCTCGGCGAGAATTTCGAGACCTTGGGCGAGGATGCCTGGGGCGGCGGCAACGCGCCCGGCGAGCCCGACGATACGCATATCGAAAAATCAGTGAGCCGCATCACGTTGCGCCAGGTGCTGCTGTCCGGCCTCGACGGTGTCGTGCGCTACGGCAAGGTCTTTTCACGCTACGAGGAGCAGCCGGACGGTTCGGTAACGGTGCATTTCGAGGACGGCTCGACAATCCATGCCGATGTGCTGGTCGGTGCCGACGGCGCCCGCTCGCGCGTTCGCCAGCAGTTGGTGCCGCATGCGGGGAGCTTCGACACCGGTGTCAGGCGCCTGGCCGGCAAGATGACGCTGCATGCGGCAGCCCTTCACCAGATCTCGCCGCTGCTGCTCGACTACAATGCCAGCGTCAGGCCGACAGAAGGTCATGGGCTGATGGTCACCAGCCACCGCGTCAATGTCGAAGCCTATCATAGATATGGGCTGATCGGGCTGGACGACGACACCCACAAGGACATTGCCGGTTTCCATTTCAACAACACCACCAGCTATGTCTGGTGGAACACCGCCTATGAGAAGGACGAGCTTGCCACGGATGACGCGCTGGCAAAGCTCTCCGGCGCCGAACTGCTCAGCCTGCTGATCTCGAAGATCGGCCACTGGCATCCGGAGCTCCTCAACCTCATCCGCTATACCGATCCGTCGACGGTGGCGCTGCTGCATGTCCATAGCTCCGAACCAGTCGATCCGTGGCCGACGAAACAGGTGACGCTGCTGGGCGACGCCATCCACGCCATGACCTATTTCCGCGCGCTTGGCGGCAACACCGCGATCTACGATGCCGGGTTGCTGGTGCCCGAACTCGTGGCCGCCAAACGCGGCGACAAGCCGCTTCTCCAGGCACTGTCGCACTACGAGGCCAGAATGCTGGAGCACGGCGCCAAAGCCGTGCGTTCTTCGCTGACCGCGATGCAGAAGAACGTGCTCTCAGGCCGCCGCCGTCAACAGGAAGCCGCCGAATAGCGCCTCGAAGAATCGGCTGACAACGCTCCTGCTCTACGCCGCTTCCACCAGGCTGGCCGATCGGAAATCATGCAGGAGGATGGCGATCTCGAAGCCGCGCCGCTGCAGCCAGTGCGCCGTCGTCGCCGCGCGGACACCAAGCAGATCGTCGATCAGCACGATGCGGGCGCCGCGCACGGCGATGGTGCGATAGGCGACGCCGAGCAACTGCCCGCCCTCCGACGCGATCGACCCGGCAATGTGCGCTTCGGCGAATTCCTCCGGTGTGCGCACGTCAAGCAGGTAGGTCGTCCGCTTCTCGTCCTTCGCCCAGGCTGCCGCGGTCGCCGCATCGATGCGCGGAAAGCTGTCGCCTTCGGCGAGTTTTGCGATGTGCTCTCCGGCGAAGCGCTTCGCGTCCTCGCTGGCCGAACCATACCCAGCAGTCCTGCCGGTCTCGAGCGCAAGGCCGGCCTCACGCCACGCTTTGGTGCCGTCGTGCAGATAGGCAACCCTGTTGGGCACACCGGCGTCGATCAGCGTCTGCGCGCCGATGATTGCGCGCGGCAGGCCGGCACAGGAGACAACCACCTGCGTCTCCGGCGACGGCACCAGGTCGGCGAAGCGCAGCACCAGTTCGGCGCCCGGCACGCTGATGGCGCCAGGCACATGGTCCTTGTCGAACTCCGCTACCGTCCGGCTGTCGAGGATCACCACGTCGGCGACTTGGCCTTTGAGCGCTTCAAGTTCGTCGACGGTGATGACCGGCGTTCCTTTCTCGTCGCGGATCGCCAACGAAAAATCGACGCCCGGCGTGTCGAAGGTCGGCAAGCCGTCCAAGCCGCCTTTCGTCCATTCCGGAATTCCACCGGCCAGTGCGAAGAGCTGGCTGCGTCCGCGCCCGGTCAGTCGTTCGACAAGTCGCTCGGCAACGCCGCTGCCGTCATCGGCCAGCACGGTGCGCACCGCTTTGCGCGGGATGAAGCGGTCGATCTCCGCCTCGACCTGATCTGCGGGCAGATTGGTGGCGAACAGCGGCGATGCATATCCGACAGCCGCGCTGTCTCTGATATCCAGCACCGCCAGTTCCTCGCCGTCCGCCAGCCATTGGCGAAACGTTGTCGAGTCGATCGTCGTGTCGCTCATGATGCTTTCCTCTCTTGCTGTTCGGCGGCGCCACGGACCGGACGCGCAAGGCCGAGATTCTCGCGCAACGTCCTGCCTTCGTAAGCAGTGCGAAACAGGCCGCGCCGCTGCAGCTCCGGGATGACGAGGTCGACGAAATCGGTGAGGCCCGTCGGCAGGATCGGCGGCATGACGTTGAAGCCGTCGGCCGCCCCGCCGGCAAACCACTCCTCCATCATGTCGGCCACGTCTTTTGGCGTGCCGACGATCTGGAAATGGCCACGTGCACCGGCAACGGCGAGGTACAATTGCCGGATGGTCAGGTTCCGGCTTGCGGCCAATTCGGAAACGACTTTCAGGCGGCTCTTCACCGAATCTGAACTGCCGAGTTCCGGCAACGGCCCGTCGAGCGGATAGCCGGAAAGATCGACGCCACCGAGCAGTCCCGAGACCAGCGCCACGCTGACCACCGGATCGACGAGGCGCTGGATGGCGTCGAACTTGTCCTCGGCCTCCGTGCGTGTCGGCGCGACGACCGGGAAGACACCGGGCATGATCTTCAAGGAATCGGCAGAGCGGCCAAAGGAGCCCAGCCGGCCCTTCAGCTCGCTGTAAAAACCGCGCGCCGATTCGATGGTCGGATGGGCCGTGAAAACCACCTCCGCCGTGCGCGCCGCCAGGTGCTGGCCGGCATCGGACGAACCGGCCTGGACGATGACGGGATGGCCCTGCGGTGGGCGGGCGACGTTGAGCGGTCCTTTGACGCGGAAATGCCTGCCGACATGGTCAAGAGCATGGATGCCGTGCCGGTCGATGGCGATCCCCGAAGCCTTGTCGGCGACGAAGGCATCGTCGTCCCAGCTGTCCCACAGCTTCTGCGCCACGGCGACGAACTCTTCGGCGCGGTCGTAGCGATCGGCATGAACGGGGTGCTGGTCGCGGCTGAAATTGGCGGCCGCGGGCGCATCGGCCGAGGTGACGACATTCCAGCCTGTCCTGCCGCCGCTCAGATGGTCGATCGAAGCGAATAGCCGCGCCAGATGGAAAGGTTCCCAATAGGTGGTTGACGCTGTCGCGACGAGCCCAATCCTTTGCGTGATGGTCGACAGTGCCGACAACAGCGTCAGCGGCTCGAAATGCACGACATGGCCGGTGCGTTCGAAAGTCTCGATCGGCTGCTCGCCATTGCGCGCGCTGAGGCTGTCAGCGAGGAAGACCATGTCGAAGAGACCGCACTCGGCAGTGCGCGCGGCGTCCGCATAGTGTTGAAAACTCAGGCCCGGATTGGCCGGCACATCGGGATGGCGCCAGGCGGCGACATGATGGCCGGGTCCGCGAATGAAGGCTCCAAGCCTTATCTTTCGATCTTCAGTCATCAGTGGTTCTCGGGCTGGTCGCAAAGGGCTCTCCTATCTAGCGCCTGCCAAACGCGCTGAGCGAAAGAATGCCTTTCGCCAGCTGGCAATTATTGTTTTTTGACATCGGGTTACGGGGAAGCACGATGGTCGCCGCCGAGGCGATGGGCTAGAGCCACGCACCGTCGGCGTCGCAAAGGTCCTTGATGCTTCATACCCCCTCCTCCCCGCCTTCGATCATCCCTCCGCGTTCGACCCCGCGCTCGATCATCATCGTCGGCGGTGGCTTTGCCGGCGCCCTTACCGCGATCAAGCTGCTCGATCGTTCGACTGAGCCGCTGGCGATCACCATCATCGAACGCCGGGCCCAGCTTGGTCGTGGCGTTGCCTACGGCACCGCCGATCCGCAACATCTCGTCAACGGCGCGGCGCGCATCTTCTCGCTGCATCCGGAGGACCCCGATCACCTCGTTCGCTGGCTCGAGGCGAATGGGCCGGAGCACGGCTGGACGCCGCCCGAGGATGTCCATGACTCCAGCCCGCCGCGTTGGCTGTTCGGCAGTTATGTCCAGTCGGAACTGACCAGGGCTGTCAGGGAAGCAGATCCGCGTTCCTTGCTGCGCCACATCAAGGCATCCGCCGTCGACATGCTGACCGGTCCGTCCGGAGTCTGCGTCGGCACCAGCGACGGCCAGCAATTGCTGGCCGATGAGGCCGTGCTGGCGACAGGTGTTTTTCAGAGCGAGCCGTCGGCCACCGAAGCACCAATCATCAACGATCACCGCTATGTCGCAAATCCCTGGGATTCGGCAGCACTGGATCGGCTCGCTGGCAGCAGGCAATTGCTGCTGATCGGCTCGAGTCTCAGCATGGTCGACTTCGTCGCCAGCATGGAGGCGCGCGGCTTCAAGGGCAGCTATCGCGTCGTGTCGCGGCGCGGACAGATCGTCGAGCCTCGGCGCAATACCGAAGCGTGGCGCGATTTTCTTGCCGGGCGGCCGCTGCCGAAAACCACGAGGGCGCTTCTTGCCTTGGTAAAGGCCGAACGCCGGGCCATCGAGGCCGCCGGGCTGGACTGGCAAGGGCTGCCTTTGACGATCCGGCCGTGGATCCTGGCTCTGTGGCAAGGCGCCACCGACAAGGAGCGCCTGAAGTTCGCACGCCATCTGCGCGCTTTCTGGGACGTCACCGCGCATCGAGCGGCGCCGCCGAGCTTTGAGCGCGTCGCACTGGCGCAAAGCCAAGGCCGTTGGGCGGGCGGCGCCGGACGGGTGCTGGCACTGCATCCGCGAGCCGGCGGCATTGTCGCCGAGATCCGCTGGCGCGATAGCGGCGCGGTCGAACGGCTGCGTTTCGACGGTGTCGTCAACTGCCGGGGCCATCAGGAGCATGACTGGCGGCGGATCGCCGATCCGTTTGTCCAGAGCCTGCTGGAGAACGGCATCGTCAGGCCGCATGCGACCGGGTTCGGCATCGACGCCACGCATGACGGCCAGGTGATTTCCGGCGACGGCAGGACCCACGGCAATCTGTTTGCCATCGGCCATCCGCTGCGCGGCGTCGCCTGGGAATCGAGTTCCATCGGCGAACAGCTGGCGCAAGCCATCGCCCTTGCCGGCCTTCTGGTCGGCTCCAGCCCAAGGCTGCGTGCTCTGGCCTGACCGTTCTGCACCTCAAGACCATAGAAACGAAAAGGGCCGCGTCGAGACGCGGCCCCTTTTCTTGCTGATGTCCGCCGGGTTCAGGCGTTCGGATCGATATATGCGTCTGCGAAACTGGCCGACAGGCCTTCAGCACCCGGCGCGTAATTCTTGACGGTCTTGCGGGCAATGATGATGGTCGGCGGTGCGATCAGATTGATGATCGGCAACTCGTCGGCGATGATCTCCTGGAACCTGAAGAACAGCTGCTTGCGCTTGGCCTCGTCAAGCTCCACCGATGCGGCCTCCAGCAGCCGGTCGACCTCAGGGTTCTCGTAGTGCGCGCCGTTGGAGAATGGCAGCCCGATCTTGATGTTCTTCGACCAGTAGAGCCGTTGCGCGCCGGCGCTGGGGTCAAAGATGTTGCCGCAGGATTCCGTCGACAGGTCCCAGGTGCGATCGGTGTAGATGGTTTTGACATAGGTGCCGAAGTCGAACTTCTGGATCTCGGCGTCGATGCCGATCTTGGCTAGCGCCTGTTTGAGGAAGTCAGCATAGCCCCATGGGTTGTAGGGGTTGTTGGTGAGCCTGAGCTTGAAGCGGATGCCGTCCGCTCCGCGCTTGAAGCCAGCCTCGTCGAGCAGTTTTTCCGATAGCGCCGTATCGACGGTCGCCGCCTTCACATCGGGATCGAAATACTTCTTGTTGACGACGCTGATCGGTGTCGGCGACACTTGGCCATAGCCGTAGAACACGATGGCATTGATCGCATCGAGATCGATGGCATGCGCGATTGCCTGACGGACCTTCTTCTCCTTCAGGATCGGGTTTTCCAGGTTGATGATCAGCTGGTGCAGCGGGCCGCTATAGGCAAAGACGGTGCTATCGACGACGAACTGCGGCAACGCCTTGAACCGCTCCAGATCGGCAAACGCCACCGGGTTCGGGCCGATGTCGACTTCACCCGTCTCGAGTGCCGCGGCGCGCGCGCCGGGATCGGTGATGAAGCGGAAGATGATCCGGTCGAGATAGGGTTTTGGCGCATCCCAATAGGTCGGGTTCTTCTCGACGATGATGTGGCTGCCCTTGACCCATTCCTTGAGCACGAACGGTCCACTGCCGATGATCTGCTCGAAGGACGGATCGTCCGCCGGCTTCAGCTTCTCGTAGATGTGCTTGGGCACGACGGGCGATTCCGTCGCGGCCAGCCCCGAGATCAGCGCGGCGGACGGTTTAGACAGTTTGATTTTCACCACATGCGGATCCGACGTGTCGACGTCGGTGACATTCTGGAAGGTGATGCGTCCACGCGGATGCGCTTCACGCAGTCGCGAGATCGAAAAGGCCACGTCTTGCGATGTCAAATCATGGCCGTCGCTGAATTTCACCCCCGGCCGCAGCTTGAAGACATATTCGAGCCCGTCATCGCTGATCGACCATTCGGTGGCCAGTTGCGGCCTTGGATTGAGGTCGTAGTCGTAGGCGAGCAGGCCGTCGAAAATCTTCGGCCCGATGGTGGCCGGTCCACCGGCGCTGGTGTTGATGGAAACGATCTGGTTGGGCTCGGGATAGTAGACGAAATTGAGCGTGCCGCCCGCCACCGGCTTGGCGTCTTCGGCAAAGGCCCCGGCAGGTAGGGCGGTACTCGCGCCGGCCAGCAGCAGGAACTGATTGAACAAGCGTCGGTTGATGGTCATGGTCGGTACTCCGCGTTTGCGCGATTTGTCTTTATGGGGAAAAGTCGGGATCGGTGGTTTCACGCACCGATCCAAGGCAAGGCAATCCGAGCGCCTATGCGTTTGGCGCGAGCCAGATCTGCGCGAAGCTGTTGTTGATGCCTTGCGCTCCGGGTGCGAAATCCCTGACCTTCTTGTTGGCAACAATCTGGGCACCGGCCGCAACGAGGTCGACCGACACCACGTCGTCATGGATGATGTGCTGGAACTTGTACCAGAGCTCGCGCCGTTTCGTTTCGTCGGGCTCGATTGCGGCGGCTTCGAGGATCTGGTCGACCTCGGGGTTCGCATAGTGGCTGGCGTTGGAGAAGACGAGGCCGATCTTGAAATTCTTCGACCAGTAGGCGCGCTGGACGCCGAGCGTCGGATCAAAGGTGTTCGACAGCGACTCAACCACCAGGTCCCAGGCGCGGTCGGTGTAGACGGTCTTCAGGAACGTCGACAGATCGAGCTTCAGGATCTCGGCGTCGATGCCGACCACTGCCAGCGACTGCCTGATGAAATCGGCATAGGACGCCGGCAGGAACGCGTTGTAGGCGAGCCGGAGCTTAAAGCGCGTGCCGTCGGCGCCGCGCGGATGGCCGGCATCGTCGAGCAGTTTCTCCGCCAGTTTGGGGTCGGGTTCGCGCGCCTTGATGCTGGGGTCATACCATTTGGGCAGTGCCGTGCTGATGGGACTTGGCGATACCTGCGCATAGCCATAGAGCGCAATGTCGACCAGCTTCTGCAGGTCGATCGCGTGGGCGATGGCCAGACGCACGTCGCGCTTGGTCAGGATTTCGTTCTCGTAGTTGAAGAACAATTGCTGCTGCGGGCCGGAATAGGCATAGGTGTTGGTGTCGACGACCAAAGCGGGGTTGGCCTTCAGCCGCTCGATATCGGCCAGCGGCACGGGATTGGCGCCGATATCGATCTCGCCGGTTTCAAGAGCCGCCGAGCGTGCCGCCGGGTCGAGAATGACATGCAGCACGACGCGGTCGAGGTAAGGCCTTGGCGCATCCCAATAGTTCGGATTGCGATCGAAGATCAGATGGCTGCCGGGCACCCATTCCTTGAGAACGAAGGGGCCGGTGCCGATCGTCTGTTCCAGCTTGGGCTGTTCTGCCGGCTTGAACGTTTCGTAGACATGCTTCGGCACGATCGGTGATTCCGAACTGCTCAGCGCCGTGATCAGATAGGGCGCCGGCTTCGAAAGCACGACAATGGCGGTGTGCGGATCGGGCGTCTCGACCGCTGTCACGTTCTGGTAGGTGATGCGGCCGCGCGGATGCGCCTCCTTCAGCCGGAAGATGGTGAAGGCAACATCTTCCGAGGTGAAGTCCTTGCTGTCATGCCACTTGACACCCTGGCGCAGCTTGAAGGTGTAGCGCAGGCCGTCATCGCTGATCGACCACTCCGTGGCCAGCAGCGGTTTCGGGGTGAGGTCGTAGGCGAAATCAAGCAGGCCTTCATTCACCTTGGGGCCGATCGCCTGGCCGGTGCCTGACGAGGTGTTGATGGCGATCAGCGACGTCGGATCGGGATAGTAGGCCCAGTTGAGCGTGCCGCCCTGAACGGGCGTGCCTTCGGCTGCAAAGGAAAAGCCGGGCAATGCGAAGCTCGCACCGCCAAGCAGCAAGAGCTGGTTGAAATGACGACGATTGACAGACATGGTCTTGGGCTCCGGAAAACGGATTGCATCCGGCGGCCGAACGCACTCCGGCGCCTCGACGCAATGATCCCTGCCGTCGCGCAAAACCGGAAGAATGATTTTCTATCGTCGGCCGAAAGCGCCGCTTTGCACGACTGGTTCATTCCAGGCCTGCGAAGCCGACCGACACCCAAATCGGTGCTGCCCGTCTTATTTCTACAAGAATAGTAGACATTGCGATTTTTTAGATTTCCGTTCCCGCTGGCGCGACGCTGCGGCAAACGAAATTTTCCGCCGCGCGCTTTGGCGCAAAGCCCGCCCTCGTCGCGCCGGGTCCGAACGTGTTGAATGCGCCTCATGGTTGATCTCATTCGCGCCAAACCGAGGAAGCTACGACCGACGCTGGCGAGACTTCCGCCGCTGACCTCGCTTCGCGCCTTTGTCGCAACCGCCCGCCATCTGAGCTTTACGCGAGCGGCGGAAGAACTCCATGTCACGCCCGCCGCCATCGGCCAGCAGATCCGCCTGCTGGAGGATCACCTGGGGCAACCGCTGTTCCAGCGCAACCGGGGCGAGCTTTTGCTGACCTCGGCCGGTCAGGCGCTGATGCCCGGGCTCACCGAGGCTTTCGACGTCGTTGTCGAATCCGTCGCGCGTATTTCCGGCGACGAGGAGGATGCGCCGATCAAGGTGTCGGTCGCGCCCTCCTTCGCCAGCAAATGGCTGATCCCGCGCCTCGACGCGCTGCGTGAGGCGGTGCCCGGACTCGAAGTACTGGTCGATGCATCGACAAGGCTTGCCGACTTTGCCAGCGAAGATATCGACTGTGTCATCCGCTACGGCTCGGGCGCCTATAGCGGCCTCATCACGGAACGGCTGTTCTCGGAAGCGGTGCTGCCTGTCTGCAGCCCCGAATTTGCCCGCACGCACGGCCTCTTCCGTGGACCGGAAGGGCTGCGTAACGCGCCGATCCTGCATGAGGACGGGCCGGAGCGCGATCCAAGTTGCCCCGACTGGAAGGGCTGGCTGCGATCCAACAGCCTGTCCGGCCGCCTTGTCGACGGCGGCATACGGCTTAGCCAGTCCTCGCTGGTGCTCGACGCCGCGGTTGCCGGCAAGGGCATCGGTCTCGGCAAATTCCGACTGGCCGAGCCCGACCTTGCCGCAGGGCGGCTGGTCAGCCCTTTCGGCTCGCCGCAGCCGGTCGAGTTTTCCTATTACTTCGCGACGACGCCACACAAGGCGAAGCTCGCGACCGTCGAGCGCTTCCATGGCTGGCTGAAGGCTGAGGCGCGAAGGGTTGGCGCACTCGACTTCACACCGCCGGCAGCACTGCCGGCGCGCATCGCCATCGTTGCTGCCGAATAGCCTTGGCTATTTAAGCTTGAAGCCCAGCGCCTTGAGCGCATCACCCAGGCGTTCACGGCCTTTCAGCGCCGCAGTGCTGCCGATGCGGTTCGACATCAGTTCGGTCCAGTCGACAACGGGCATCGACTGCTCTTGCTGAAAGGTGCGAAGCGTCAGGTTGTACGCTGCGAGATCGTCCTGATCGACGCCTGACTGATAGCGCTCGCGATGCAGCACAACACGCTGCGGCAGTCTGGGCTTGATGTCGGTCGCAGCCAGGAGATCGGGATAGCCAACGGTCAGGCCGAACACCGCCACGGTTTCCGGCGGCAGGCCGAGCTCTTGCGCCACGGCCTCAGGATGATTGCGGATGGCGCCGATGTAGCAGGAGCCGAGCCCGAGCGCATCGATTGCCACCACTGCATTCTGCGCGGCAAGTGCTGCGTCGATCACGGCCAGCAGAAAACTCTCCTGATAATCGAGCCCCTCGCCCGCCCGGCTGTTTGCCTCGGCAATGGCGCGCAGCCGTGACAGGTCGGCCAGCCAAACCAGCAGCAACGGCGCGTGCTCGATATGGCGATTGACCGCCGCCAGTCCGGCAAGCCGCGCCTTGCGCGCCGGATCCTCGACGGCGATGACGCTCCACGCCTGCAGATTGGACGAGGTCGGCGCCGACTGGGCGGCAGCGATGATCAGTTCGAGCGTCCCTTCGGGCAGAGGCCTGGCGAGATAGTTGCGGACCGAGCGATGTGAAAGGATCGCCTCGAGGGCTTCGTTCCAGTTTGCAGTGTTCGCCTCTTGCGGCGCCCGGTAACGCCGCCTTAGTGCTGCTTCACCGCGCAGGTCGGCGTCGGAAGGGCGGATGCTGAAAGCGGCCGGCTGTGGCATTGTCGTCCCTATTTGGCGATCTGGCTCGTTCGGTGTTCTGACAACCCCACGTCATTCAACAAACGCGGCTTGGACCCTATTGCGCAATAGCGGGAGCAACTGGTCGCCTTGCCGCTTGATCTCGGAAAGATACGGCGTGTCCGAGAGCACGAAATGCGTGATGCCCAGATCCCGGTACTTGCCGAGCGAACTGGCCACGTCGGCGGCCGAGCCGACCAGCCAGGTGGTGCCGGCGCCGCCGCCGCCATATTTGCCCGGCGCAGTGTAGAGATTGTCGTCCAGCACCTCGCCGCGCGTGTGCAGATCGAGCAGACGCTGCTGGCCTACCGCTACCGCCCGACCATGATCATTCCAGCCGGCGCCCTGGCCCTTTGCCATTTCGGCGACCTTCGCCTCGGCGTCCGTCCAGGCCTGCCCGGTGGTGTCGCGGACCAGCGTGGTGATCCGAAACCCGAATTGTAGAGGTGGGAGGTCCCGGTCAAGTTCCCGGCTCAAGGCCTTGAGCCGCTCGATCCGCTCCCGGACGCCGTCGAGCGGCTCGCCCCAGAACAGCTGGACATCGGCCTCGCTGGCCGAGACGCGCTCGGCCGCCTCCGACGCGCCGCCGAAATAGAGCCTGGGATGGCGACGGTTTCCACGGACAGGGATGCGGGGCATGACGGTAGACCCGGTGACCTTGAAGTGCTCGCCGGCAAAGGTGACGTTCTCTTCGGTCCAAAGTCTGCGAACCAGCCGCATGAACTCTCTGGTGCGGGCATAGCGATGGTTCTGCTCGCCTTCGCTGTCGCCATAGGCAGCGAGGTTGTCCTTGCCCGACACTATGTTGATACGCACGCGACCGCGGGTCAGCTGGTCGAGCGTGGCGACCGCGGATGCGAAGTGCGCTGGCCGCCAGTAACCCGGGCGGATCGCGATGAGCGGCTCGAAGGAGGTGGTCCGCGCGGCGAGCGCGGCGGCGACGGTAAACGTGTCGGGCCGGCCCCAGCCGGTACCGATCAGCGCGCCCTTCCAGCCGTGTTCCTCAAGCGCCTTTGCGTGGCTGGTCAGCGTCTCAAGGCTGTTGTGGTCCTCGACGGCCGGCTCGCCGCGGTGACCGGGATCGACCTGGTTCGGGATGTACCAGAGAAATTCGGGATCAGCGCTCATTGTCGGGCCTGTATTTTTGTCGGGCGTGGAGGTCAATGGCGGTACCTTCCGCGCCGTTATCGTTTGATGATCGTTCAATGGGTGGCCCCGAGCAACCCTGACGCCTTGTGCGGCTGCGGCGCGAAACGGCTTTCAGGCCTGATAAGGCCGAGATGGTCGCGCAGCGTGCGCCCTTCATAGTCGCTGCGAAACAGGCCGCGCGGGCGCAGGATCGGCACGACCGTATCGACAAAGACTTCCAGCCCGGTCGGCAGCACGTCAGGCATCAGGTTGAAGCCATCGGCGGCGCCGGCGACAAACCATCTTTCGATATCGTCGGCGATCTGCTCCGGCGTGCCGACAACGGTGCGGTGGCCGGTACTGCCGTTGAGCCCGGATCAGTTGGCGAACGGTGAAATCGTTGTTGCGGGCAAGTGCCAGCGTGGCCTTGAAGAAGGTGTGGCCGCCGTTGGGCGGCAGCGGGATGACGTCAGGCAGCTTCTCGTCGAGCCTCAGCCGCTCGCGGTCGATGCCGAGCACGCCCGACAGCCGCGTCAGGCTGTAGTCGAGCGGGATGCGGTCCCACAGTTCTTCCTGCCGCCGCTCCGCTTCCGCCTCGGTGCTGCCGATGATGGTGGCCAGACCGGCGAGGTTGAGCGGCACGCCGCCGCTTCTGCCATAGGCGACAGCCCGGGCCTTCAGCTCCTTTGCGTAGGCGAGCGCCTCCTCGAACGATTGCGACGCGGAAAACACCGCTTCGGCGTGGCGCGCGGCGAGCTCCTTGCCGTCATCGGAACCGCCGGCCTGGATGACCACCGGATGCCCTTGCGGCGAGCGCGGCACATTGTGCGGCCCATGCACCGAAAAATGCGCGCCCTCGTGCTCGATGGCGTGAACCTTGGCGGCATCGACGAAGCGCCCACTGGCGACGTCGCCGATGAAGGCATCGTCCTCCCAGCTGTCCCACAGCGCCTTGACTATTTCGGTGAATTCGGCGGCCCGCTCGTAGCGCCGGCCATGATCTATCGCGCCGGTCAGGCCGAAATTGCGGGCCGAGGCGGGATCGGCCGTGGTCACGATGTTCCAGCCGATGCGCCCGCCGCTGACATGGTCGAGCGTCGCGAAACGACGGGCGATGTTGTAGGGCTCGTTGAAGCTGGTCGATGCCGTCGCAATCAGGCCGATGCGCTCGGTCGCGGCGGCTATCGTCGCCAGCACGATGGTCGGTTCCAGCGATGTAATCGGCCGATAGTCGATGCGATCCGAAATTGCCGCCTGATCGGCAAGGAATATAGCGTCGAGCTTGGCGCGCTCGGCGATCTTCGCCACCTGCACATAGTGGTCGACGGTGAAGGCGGCATAGGGGTCGACCCCGTCCATCCGCCATGCCGCCGGCGAGAAGCCGGCGTGCAGGATGTTGACATTGAGGTGGAGCTGTCGGCCGCTCATCGAAAGACGCCGGGCTCGGGATAGGCGCCAGTCAGATACCAGGTGCCGACGGTGCGGGCCTTGTATTCGGCGGGGTTGTGCAAGGTGTGGATGCGCGCATTGCGCCAGAAACGGTCGAAGCCGTATTTGCGCACCGCCGAGCGCGCGCCCATCACCTCGAAGATCTCGGTGGTGACTTCGAGCGCGACATTGCCGGCCAGCACGTTGGCCGCGGCAACTGCAACCGCCGCTTCCCCGCGCTCTTGCTCGGTCAACGCCTTGCCGCGCGCGATCGCATGATCGATCGCCGCCGCAGCGCGATCAGCCAGCACCGTTGCCGCCCGCGTCTTGACCCAGAGCTCGCCATATTGCCGCTTGATCCATGGATCGTCGATGTGGCGCTCGACGCCGGAATACATCCACGGTCGCGAGCTGTTGAGCGTGTAGTCGCGTGCCGCTAGCAGTGCGCCCTGGGCGGTGCCGATGAAGACATTGAGCAGCACGCTTTGCTGCTGCAGCGGGCCGATGGTGCGGATCGGCAGCGACGCGTCGACCCAGCCGCGCACCAGTTCGTTGTCATGGATCCTAACATCCTTGTAGGCGACCTTGCCACTGCCGGTTTGCGTCTGGCCGATGCCGTCCCAGTCGTCGAGAATGGTGATGCCCTCACGATCCGCCGGGATGGCCGCGAACTTCCGCTCGCCGCTGACCTCGTCTTCCCAGGAGGTCGAAAGATAGTCGGCGACATGCGAGCCGGAGGCGAAGGGCTTGAAGCCGCTGACGATCGTCCACTCGCCATCCTTGCGGCCGAACAGCGTCTTGGAAAAGCTGTTGCCGGTGTTGCCCCAGAACCAGTCGCCCGCAGCCGAACGCCGCAGCAGATCGGCTGAGCGCGGTTCGTCCGAATTGAGCCTTGCGGCGATCAGCGCGCTGAAATGGTAGCCGTAGATGTGGCCGATCGAGCCGTCGACCTTGGCGAACTCGCGGCCGATCTTCAGCGCCGTCGAATAGGGTTCGCCGGCGCCGCCGAATTCCTTGGGAATGACGATACTGAGCAGGCCGCTCTCCTTGAGCAGGCGGATCTGTTCGACGGGCCTGCCGCCAAGCTGGTCGCGCTCGACCGCGTCGCGGGCAAAGATGTCGCGCAGCTCGACCGCCTTGGCGATCCATGGATTGGAGGTATCGGGATCGAAGCTCATCAGGTCACTCATGCAGATGCGGGAAGCCGTGGCGCTCGGCAAGCAGCGCAAGAATGCGCCTTGTGTCGTCGGCAAAGACCTTGCCCTTGGCGGTCGGTAGGTCGGCTGGCGGATCACTGCCGACGACCAGCACCGGCAGCGACTGGTGGCGTTCGCCGAGCGCATCGATCACCTTACCCCTCGGCCTTGCGAACGGCACGCGCTCGACGTCCAGCCTGGCAGCAAGATCGGGAAAGGCTGCGAGCAGCCCTTCGACCTTGTTGGAATAGGGGCAGACGAAGGTCTGGCCCGGATGCTTTGGGTCGGCGAAACCCGGCTGGATGAGAAAGAGCGTGTCGCGCGCCATCGGCTCATTCCTATTCCGCCGCCGCCGCGGCATGCCGCGAAAAACGGTTTGCCGGCCGCTTCAGGCCGAGATTGTCGCGCAAGGTGCTGCCCTCATACTCCCGACGGAACAGGCCACGGTGGCGCAGTTCCGGCACCACCAACTCGATGAAATCCTTCAAGCCGCCGGGCATGATCGGTGCCATGATGTTGAAGCCGTCGGCGCCGTAATTCTCAAAGCGCTCTTCCATCGTGTCGGCGATCTGTTGTGGCGTGCCGACCACCTGCCAGTGGCCGCGAGCGCCGGCGATGCGCAAATAGAGCTGCCGGATCGTCAGCTTCTCGCGCCGCGCCAGATCGATGACCAGCGCCTGCCGGCTCTTGCCGGCATTGGTCTCCGGCAGTTCCGGCACCGGCCCGTCGAGCGGATAGGCGGTCAGATCGAAGCCGCCGGCCAGCGCCGAGACCAGACCGAGGCCCACTTCCGGCTGGATGAGATCCTGCAGCTGTTCGAACTTTTCCTGCGCCTCGGCTTCGCTGCGGCCGACGACCGGAAAGATGCCTGGCAGGATTTTCAGATCATCCTCTGAACGGCCGTACTTACCGAGCCTGCCCTTGACGTCGGCATAGAAGGCGGTGGCTTCATCGAGCGTGATCTGCGCGGCGAAAATCGCTTCCGCGGTGCGCGCCGCCAGCTCCTTGCCGGGGCCGGACGCGCCCGCCTGGACGACGACCGGATGGCCTTGCGGCGTGCGCGGCGTGTTCAGCGGACCGCGCACCTCGAAGTGCTGGCCCTTGTGGTTCAGCACATGCAGCTTCTCCTTGTCGAAATAGCGCCCGCTCACTTTGTCGCGCGGGAAGGCATCATCCTCCCAGCTGTCCCACAGCCCAAGCACGACATCGGCGAATTCCTCGGCGCGATCGTAGCGGTCGCCGTGCTGGATATACGTATCGTGGCCGAAATTGAATGCCGCATCCGGATCGGACGAGGTGACGAGGTTCCAGCCGGCGCGCCCGCCGCTCAGATGGTCGAGCGACGCGAACTGGCGGGCCAGATTGTAGGGATCGGAATAGCTGGTCGAACCCGTGGCGATCAGGCCGATGTTGGTGGTCACCGCCGACAGCGCCGACAGCAGCGTGATGGGCTCGAACGGATAGACGCCGCTATGCGCCTTGCGGCTGGCAGCCTCGAGATTGCTCAGCCGCGCCGCGACGCCATCGGCAAAGAAGATCGCATCGAATTTGGCCGCTTCCGCGAGCCTGGCCAGTTCGACATAGTCGCCGAGGCTGGTCCCCTCGGCCGCCTGTGGATGGCGCCATGCCGCCACATGGTGGCCGGTGAAGAGAAGAAACGCTCCAAGCTTGAGCTTGTCCTTGCGCCTGGCCATTTTCCGCGCCTCCTCAGCGATACAACCCGCCGACCGGGAATTCCCCGGTCAGCAACCAGGTGCCGATGGTGCGCTTCTTGTATTCGGCCGGGTTGTGCAGCGTGTGCGTGCGCACATTGCGCCAGAACCTGTCGTAGCCATTGGCCTTGGTGGCCGAGCGGGCGCCCATCACCTCGAAAACCTCGCTCGATGCGTCGAGACCGATTTGCCCGGCATAGACATTGGCGGTGGCAAGGTCGATCGCAGTCTGTCCGCGCTGCTCCAGGGTCAAGGCCTCGCCCTTGCCATAGGCGGCATCGAGGCTGCGCGCCGCCACATCGGCGAGTTCGGCGGCAGCCAGCGTGCGGATATAGAGATCGCCATATTTGCGCTGAACGAACGGATCATCGGTGTGGTTCTCATAGCCGGAATAGACCCAGGGTCGCGATTGCGAGACCGTATAGTCGCGGCCTTCGCTCAGCGCTCCTTGCGCGCTGCCGACGAAGAGGTTGAGCAGGACCGCCTGCTGGAAGAGTGAAATCAGCGTCTGGAACGGCGTCAGCGGCACGGCGGGCGAGCCGATCAGTTCGTCATCACCGATATGCACATCCTTGAACGTGACTTTACCGGAACCCGTCTGCCGCTGGCCGACGCCATCCCAGTCATCCTCGATGACGATACCTTCACGATCGGCCGGGATCGCAGCTGCCAGGCGGTCCTGGCCGTCTTCCCATGCCACCTGGATATAGTCGGCGATGTGCGAGCCGGAAGAGAACGGCCGGAAGCCGTTCAGGATCCAGCCCGAGCCGTTGCGCCTGGCCGTAGAGGTCTTCGACATGGCGTTGCCGGAATTGCCCCAGACCCAGTTCTCGCGGGCCGAGCGTGTCAGCAGTTGGTCCTTCTGCGCGTCCGTACCGCGAAATAACACGCCGTTGAGCGGCAGATGATGGTAGCCGTAGAGATGGGCTAGCGAACCATCGGTGCGGGCAAATTCGCGCACGACGCGCAGCACCGACAGCCAGGGCGCGCCCTTGCCGCCATAGTTTTTGGGAATCTGCGCCGACGGCAGTCCACTTTCCTTGAGCAGGCGGATCTGCTCGACCGGTCGTCCACCAGCCTTGTCGCGCGCCACCGCATCGCGATCGAAGATGGTGCGCAGCTCGACCGCCGTGGCGACGAACGGGTCGGAAAGGTCAGGGCTGAAGGTCATCGGCGTTTGTCCATGGAAATGCGTCTATTCCGCCGCAATGGTCTGTGCCGGTCGCCAGACGGCAGAGGCGTAGGCCTCCTCCCCGAACTCGGCCGGATGGCTGCCGGTTATCCGGCTCTCATGGCTGTCGAGATCGGCAAGGAAGAGATCGCGGCTGATGCGGGCGACGACAGCCGGCACGTCGCGCCTGATAGAGGGAACATCGCCGATCGGCAGGCCGAAACTGACGAAGCCGCCTGGATTGAAGACGTGGATGTTCCTCAGGAACGGCGCCTCCCCCAGCGCTTTCTCGAGGAATTCATGGCCGAGGCCGAGATAGGGATGGGCGCCGAAAAATTCATCCAGTTCGCCTTCCGCCGGCGCGTATTGGTCACGCCACAGCCGGATCGAGGCGGCGAAATTGCTAAATTCCGGCTTGCGCGTCGGGTCGGCGAAATAGCCGGTGCCGGCGATGACGAAGTCGAAAGCGAACGTCTCGGCGCCGATGTCGGTGACGACCTTGCCGCCGTCGATATCCGCATTCGTCCAGGGGGCACCGAGATGCAGGTGGAAATTCTTGTGCCGCACTACCCGCTCCACGGCATCGGGCGGTGGCGTCGAACCGGCCTCGCGGAAGCGCAGTGCCTGGCGCCAGCGCACCGGATCGGGCAAGCGCGGATAGTTGTCATAGGCGCCGGGATAACCCCGCACGCGGTTGATCGGCACGCTGGCGATACTGGTGCGCCGCGCGAACAGGCGCACCGATTGCGCGCCGGCCTCAAGGGCTGTCCCCGCCGCATCGAATGCCGAAGCCGCCGACCCGACGACAGCGACCGCTTTGCCCTTGAGCGAGGCAAAATCGATTGCTGCAGAACTGTGTGCGACAAAGCCCTGGGGCAGAGCAGCGAGCACCGCCGGTATCATTGGACCGCCGCTGCCGCCAAAGCCATTGGCCAGAATGATCTTCCGCGCCGTTTCGATCAATGGCGTGCCGCCGGCATCGAGGTGGAGGCGAAGATACCCGTCAGCCGGCTCGATGCGAAGGAGACGCGTGCCGTAGCGAATGCCAATGCCGAGAAAGTCGCGATACCATTTCAGGTAATTCGCCCAATCCGTCCGCGCGATGCGGTCGAAGCCTGCATAGGCTTCGGCACCATGGCGCGCTTCGTACCAGGACTGAAAGCTCAGGCCCGGCAGGCCGAGTTCCGGTCCCGGCAGGCCCTTTGGTGTTCGCAGCCGGTTCATCCGCGCATGCGTGAGCCAGATGCCGGCCTTGCCCTCATCCGGCGCCGCATCGATGACCGTGACCTTGCCGATGCCGGCCCGCCTCAACGCGAAGGCGAAGGTCGCGCCCGTCTGCCCGCCGCCAACGACAAAGACATTGTGGTCGATGCCCTCCCGATCCGGCACCCAATTTTGCGGATCGGGACCGATCAGTCGAAGTGTTTCGCGGGCGTCGTGATCTGGATCGGACGGTAAGGCCATTTCGGTCCTGGCTGAAGTTCAAGCGTTACACCAAACTCCGCCCCGGTCGGCAAACAGTCCAGAAATGTCTGCTTTGATTGCCCGGTAGTTTTTTTCACTTGCATCCAACGGCACAATCGGAGCGTCACCGGGCTGCTGCCGGATATTCGGCACCACCTGCAATCCGTGATGACAAGCGAACAATTGGCGCGCAGGGCTGACATAATCTGAACGCTCGGTTGCCCGCGTCGGATTCCGCTGCAATTCTTGCCCGTTGAAAGGAGTACGCTGCGTTTCCGACACTTCACCCAAGTAGGGGTCGAGCCCACGTGTGGAAAAACGCGTCATGCACCCGAAAGGAGACCTCGAGGACTTCGATTGGTGGCGGCTCTCACCACGCCTTGAGCTGCACCGGCGTCAAGTACACGGCGCCGTCGCGGTCGCGATTGAGATCTATTTCAAAGCACGACCGATGGAAAACGATGCGGTTGGGGATATTACCGATTACCATTCTCATGATTTCCTCAGCCTTTACCTGTCCGGGCTGGGTAAGAGAATTCTGTCGGAATTGGCTGCCAGATCCGCACAGATCAACCGAACTGGCAAGCGCATTTTGAGACGCGGCCGAGTTCAGAACCCGCCTAATTGCACGTCGTTGCCGCCGATTGCCGCAGGCATCCTTGCAGGGTATTTCGAACCCAGGGGCTTGAGCTAGGTGTGACAGTGCCATCAACGAGACGGAGAAAATTGACGAACGGGCCAAAACCAGTTTGCCCAGAAGCCATAGATTTACCCGATAACGCTCAATTCAAACTCAAATAATTAGGCGTAAGGTATTGATATATAATAAACTGGTGGGCCCGGAGGGACTCGAACCCCCAACCAAGCGGTTATGAGCCGCCGGCTCTAACCATTGAGCTACAGGCCCCACGCGCGCTGGATTAGTGTTTTTCCTTGCGCGGCACAAGGCTTTCCGGACGGGCTGGCCGAGATCGCCCAAATCAGCCCATATTCGCGCCCTAGTCGACAGGCGCGACTGGATCGCACATCGAGGAGATTTTCATGACCAGACATATTTTGCCGCTCGCACTTGCCGCCGCGATCGCTTTTCCGGCGATGGCAAGCGCTGCCGATTCGCTGCCCCCGCCCCGGATCATCGTGTCGGGTGAAGGCCAGTCGACCGTGGCGCCCGACCTGGCGCTGCTGACGCTCAGCGTCATGCGCGAGGCCAAGACCGCACGCGCGGCACTCGACGCCAACAACGACGCCATGGCCGCCGTGATCGCGGCAATGAAGTCGGCAGGGATCAAGGATCGCGACCTGCAGACCGCCGGCATCCAGATCAACCCGCGTTACAATTACACCAACAAGCCCGACGGCAGCCAGGAAGCCGAGCTTGTCGCTTACCAGGTGACCAACACACTCTCGGTGCGCATTCGCGACATCGACAAAACAGGTGAGGTTCTCGACAAGGCTGTGTCGCTCGGCGTCAACCAGGGCGGCGGCATTTCGTTCTCCAACGAGGATCCGAAGGCTGCCGTCACCGAAGCCCGCAAGAAGGCGGTCGCCGATGCCATGGCCAAGGCCAAGACGCTGGCCGAAGCCGCCGGCGTCAGCATCGGCCGGGTGCTGGAAATCACCGACCAGAACGTTGCGCCGGCGCCGATGCCGATCAATGCCAAGGCCTTCGATGCGGCAGGCGCCGCGGTTCCCGTGCAGGCCGGCGAGAATGCCTACGCCGTGCAGGTAACAGTGACATTCGAGCTTAAGTAGCAGGCCGCCGGGCCGGGTGCGGTTCTGCTGAACCCGTCGGCCGGAACCGCTATCGCCGACATGAAAAACCCCGGAGGACTGGCCTCCGGGGTTTTTTCGAGCCGCACCCTTCCGCGGAGGGAAAGGGGCTCCTGGCTGACCCTAGAAGGGTCATGCCGCTACTCCAGGCTGATCCTCGCGGAGGAACATGCCTCCGGATCGACCTTCGCAGAAGGTCGTATCCCAGACTGATCTTCGCAGAAGATCAGTCTGGTTCTGTTAGCGATAAATAACCGGGCAGCCGCGCTCATTGGCGAACACGATCACAACGCGATCGCCATACTGACGGCCGGCGACCTTCACCACGCGGCGATTGACATCGACGATGCGGACGCGGTGCAGGCCCATGCGCTCGGCCTTGTCGAGGGCGCGATCCGGCGAGCAGCGGCGCCAATTGCGGTCACGGCGAAAGCCGTCCTCATCGTCGCCGGTGTAGACGCCGACGCGGCGGTCATGGTTGTTGCCGAAGCCGAGATAGATCGAGTCCGCCTGGGCGGGCACTGCGGCAAGCGTGCCGAGAGCTACGAGACCCGAAAGGGCTGCCGTCTTGAATGAGTTGAACATTGTCTTCTCTCCTTGTTGAGGGCTTGCGCCCGTCTTGGTCGAACCGATGGGGGGAGAATGCTCCTTGCAATCTGAACTCTTCGCGAACCGGCCGTTCATTTTCGGTTAATCTGCCCGACAGGTTGAAAGCAACCGCCCCTTCCACCGCTGCAAACGATCCTGACCGTCAAAAACGTCCAATGGCGCAGAACGCCCTATGGCAGCGTCCGTTCCAGAATGCTCAGGGCTCGTCATCGAGCATATAGTCGAAATAGTCGTCCGGCTCGGCCAGATCGGTCTCACTGGCGCGGACGCGGCCGCGCATGGAGATGCCGGCATCATGAACAGTCTCGGCACTTCCCGACACCAGCCTGTGCCACCAATAGAGGTCGTGCCCCTCGGCAACCAGCCGGTAGGCACAGGTTTTCGGCAGCCACGTGATGGTGCGCACATTCTGCGGCGTCAGCCCGACACAGTCCGGCACGCGCGCCAGCCGGTTGGCATAGTCCGAACAGCGGCAGCTTTGCCCATCGAACAGCCGGCAGCCGACTGATGTCCAGTAGATCTCGCCGGTATCCTCGTCCTCGAGTTTAGACAGGCAGCATTTTCCGCAGCCGTCGCACAGCGATTCCCACTCGGTGGGCGTCATCGCTTCCAGCGTCTTGGTCTTCCAGAACGGCGTTTCCATTATGGGTCGAGATGTGGCCTCCGCATGCGGCAAGGTCAAGCTGTTGTGTGACTTCAAATTCCGGCCGCACCATAGGAAAAACATGAAGTTGCCTTCAAAACGCCGGTCAATCGTCCTTGGGTGCGGGTAATGCCCGCAAACCGGAACCAATCCGGTCAAGGACAGTTTGGGCAGGGATGGGACCCCACAAGGAGAATTTAAGATGAAACGCCAACCACGGGTACTGGCAGGTACGGCACTTGGCCTGCTTATGGCATCCGCGCCGTTGGGCGCATCCCCGTTGCAGGGCAACGCCGTTTTCGGCCCCTTGCAGCACACGGCCGCGCCACTGATCCTGGTCCAGGACGACCCTGCTGCAGATGGTCAGCAGACCGACCAGGAACTGCCGCGCAAAAAGAAACGCCAGCAGGCCGAACAGGCAGCGCCGGCCGCCGAGCAGCCTGCACCGGCTGCAGAGCAACCCGCCCCTGCCGCCGAGGAACAACAGCCGCGCAGGAAGAAGCGGGATCAGCAGCAGACCGAGCAGGCCCCGGCCGAACAGGCCGCACCTGCCGCCGAGGAACAGCAGCCGCGCAAAAAGAAGCGCAATCAACAGCAGCAGATCGAGGCGGCGCCTGCGGATGAGGGCGGCGCCCAGGCAGCGCCGGCGACCGATGAGCAGCCGCTCAAGCCACGCAAGAAGAAGCGTGACCAGCAGCAGATCGAGGCAGCACCGGCTGAACAACCGGCCGAACAGGTAGCTCCGGCAAATGAAGAACAGCCGCTAAAGCCACGCAAGAAGAAGCGCGACCAACAGCAGATCGAAGCGGCGCCCGCTGAACAGCCGGCCCAGCAGCCTGCCGAGCAGGCAGCGCCCACCGAACAGGTGGCGCCGGCAAACGACAACAAGTCGGGCAAGAAAAAGCGCAAGCAGGATCAGCAGATTGAGGCCGCGCCTGCCGACAAAGCGCCAGACGTCAAAGTTGCGCCTGCCGGAGAGCCCGCGCCGCAGGCCGAGCCGATTCAGCCCCCGGCCGATCAGCAAGCGGCTCCCGCCGAAGGTGAACAGCCGAAGGATCAGGCGAAAAAGCACGGCAAAAAAACTGTCGGCGAACAGCCGGTGACGGGCGAACAGCAGCCTGCGACCGGTGAACCACAGCCTGCGGAGCAACCGGCCAATGCCGAGCAGCCAGCGCAAGGTGAGACGCCGGCGCAAGGCGAAGCCACGGCCAACCCCGACGAAGCACCCATCCTGGACAGCCAGAAGGATGCCAGGCGCAAGCACCGCAAGGACCAGGGCGGCAACAGCCAAAATGGGAACGGCCAAAATGGGAACGGCCAGAATGGGAACGGCCAGAATGCTGGCGGCCAGACGGGCGAGCAGCCCGCGCAGGGCGGCACCGAGGCGCAAGCCCCGAAGCCGGCTCCGGTCGACCAGGGACCGCCGCCCACCGACGACAAGTCAGCTCAGCAGGCAATTCAGCCAGAAAAGATCGCCCCGGTGACGGAGGAAAAAGGCAAACGCGTCGAGCGTGCACCCGATGAGAACGTCCGCGACCGCCGGCGTCCGAAAGGCGTCGACGTCGTCAAGGAACTCGGCGACCGCGTCATCCTGCAGTTCAACAACCAGACGATCGTGGAAAGCAATGACGCTCCGCGCATGCACCGCGGCGCCAGGAATGTTTACTATGAGGAACTGTCGGGCGATCGCTCTCGGGAAATCGTCGAGCGCGACAATGGCATCCAGATCGTCACCATCCGCAACCGCAATGGCGACGTCATCAGGCGATCGCGCATCACGCCGGATGGGCACGAATATGTGCTGAGCTATGTCGACGAGCGCAGCTATGACGACGACAATGACTGGCGCGATCCCGGTGACGACCTGCCGCCGATGCGGCTCACCATCCCGCGCCGCGAGTACATCCTCGATTCGGAAGATGTCGAAAGCCCGGACGATTATTACGAGTTCCTCGAACAACCGCCGGTGGAGAAGGTCCAGCGCCTCTATTCCATCGACGAAGTGAAGCGTTCGGCGCGCGTGCGAGACATTGCCCGTCGCGTCGACCTCGACACATTGAACTTCGAGTTCGGCTCGGCCTCGATATCCGACACCGAAGTGCAGAAACTGGAAGGCGTCGCCACGGCCATGGAGAAACTGTTGAAGAAGAACCCGGCCGAAACCTTCCTGATCGAAGGCCACACCGATGCGGTTGGCACGCCGGAGGCAAACCTTGCTCTGTCCGACCGGCGCGCTGAGTCTGTCGCCGAAGCGCTGACCAATGCCTTCGGCATCCCGCCGGAAAACCTGACCACTCAGGGCTATGGCGAGGAATACCTCAAGGTCAACACCACGGCGCCCAACCGCGAGAACCGCCGCGTCGGCATCCGTCGCATCACCTCGCTGGTGGCACCGGTGGCGAGTAACAATTGATCTGCTTTCCAATGGCTTGAGCAGCTTTCTGGAATCAGATCAACAACAAGGACCCATCCCGGCAGACCGGGATGGGTCGAGCTGCGGACAGCAATCCCGGTTCAACAAGAATTGTATTGGTATTAGAACCGGCTCATTGAATAGAGCGGCCGCCCTCCCCAGATTCGAGGCTGGGCGTTCCCTGCCCCGTCCCGACTCCAGCGGGATGCATTGAACCCCGCCGGCCCTCCCGGCGGGGTTTTTTGCGCCGCAATTTGCCTTGCAAACCGCGGCAAGCTGACCGAAATACCCCAGTCGACCTCAGAAAGCTGACCGGAACCGCTGCATGAAACGTCTCGAACTCGCCATCGAATCGATCATCCTCGCCTCACGCTGGCTGCTGGTGGTTTTCTACATCGGGCTGGCCCTGGCGCTCGCCGTCTATGCGCTGTCCTTCGGCAAAAAACTCTACGAGTTCGTCATGGTCGCCTTCACACTCGACGACACCGACACCATCCTGAAGATGCTCGGCCTCATCGACGCCGCACTTGTCGCCTCGCTGGTGGTGATGGTGATCATCTCCGGCTACGAGAATTTCGTCAGCCGCTTCGACGACCAGGATGGCGGTGTGCACTGGCTGGGTACGATCGATGTCGGTTCGCTGAAGGTCAAGGTCGCCTCGACCATCGTCGCTATTTCCTCGATCCACCTGTTGCAGGTGTTCCTGAATTCGTCTTCCTATACGATCGACCAGCTGATGTGGCTGACCATCATCCACCTCGCCTTCGTCGTTTCGGCGCTGATGCTGGCCTATATCGACCGGCTGATGGGACTGAGCAAAGGCAAGAAGGGCGAGGAGTGATGAGCCCCTTTCTCCCCGTTCATGGGGAGGTGAGGCTGGTCCGCACAGCGGGCGAAAAGCCAATTGCTTGGTTTTTCGAACAACGCCGGCAGGTGGATGAGGAAGCAGCGCCGTCGGCCCGTGATTTCCGTCAGTAGATGCTTTTGACGTTCGTCGGCGAATTGGCAAATACCGCGTCCGGCACGAAAAAGTCTCCGGCCAGCGGCCCGGTCGCGCCTGGCGCGTAGGCCGCGAAATCGGTCACGCCCTCGGCCCGCAGCACCTCTTCATCGATGTAGAAATTGCCTGATGTCTCGCGCGATGGCCGCAGGAAGATGGCGTGTGCGGCATCGGCCATGATGTCGGGCAAGCGGCTCATCGCCGCGACCGTCGCGCCACCGAGCAGATTGCGCACCGCCGCCGTGTCGATGGTCGAGATCGGCCACAGCGAATTGACCGCGATGCCGTCCTTGGCAAACTCGGCGCTCATCCCCAGCGTGCACATCGACATGCCGAACTTGGCCATGGTGTAGGCGACGTGGTTCTTGAACCATTTGGCCTTCATATCGAGCGGCGGTGCCAGATTCAGAATGTGAGGATTCTCAGCCAACTTCAGGTGCGGAATGCACATTTTCGACACCAGGAAAGTGCCGCGCGTGTTGATCTGGTGCATCAGATCGTAGCGCTTCATGTCGGTCTCCAGCGTGCTGGCGAGCTGGATGGCGCTGGCATTGTTGACGCAAATATCGATGCCGCCGAACTTTTCGACGGTCTTGGCAACCGCCTCGGCCACCTGCGCCTCCTCGCGGATGTCGCACAAAACAGGCAGCGCCTTGCCGCCGGCCTGCTCGATCTCCTCAGCTGCCGAGTAGATCGTGCCCGGCAGCTTCGGGTGCGGCTCGGCGGTCTTGGCCGCGATCGTCACATTGGCGCCGTCGCGCGCAGCGCGCAGCGCGATCGAAAGACCGATGCCGCGCGACCCGCCGGAGATGAACAGCGTCTTTCCCTTGAGCGACATGTCTTGGCACCTCCCTTGCTACATCACTGACGCGAACCATTGCGCGGCGGCAATGCACTGCGCAAGGCCTCGGCAGCCTGCAACGGGTTACGCAACGTAGGCTCAAACGGAAAAGGGGGTTAGACCAGCACCAGGCCCTGCCGCATCGCGATCGCGATGGCATCCGTGCGGTTCGCAGCACCCAGCTTGATCAGGATCGCGGCGACGTGGAACTTTGCCGTATGCACGGAGATGTTCAGCCGCCGCGCGATCACCTTGTTGGGCGCGCCTTCGGCGAGCAGCGCCAGCACTTCCGTCTCGCGCGGTGACAGCGCTGGTCGGAGGGCGGCGCCGTCGTCAAAAGATTCCTCGCCAAACAGCCCGCTATCGGTTTCAGTTCCGCTCGCTATGTGATCGAAACCGCCATGACGATCCGGCGTCGAACGCCCATCCCTTGACACCCGGTAGCCGGCCGCCGCCAGTCTGACGGCAGCCGCGATCAGATTCGCATCCGACGCCAAAGGCAGCACGGCAAGCACCCGGTTTTCCGGCCGGCCAGCGCTCGCGGATAGCAGCACCCGTGGGATTGCGCTGTTGCCACCATCGGCCCGATCGAGCCAGGCCGCACTGTTCGCAACAGCGTCATCGACGACAGCGACGTCGACAATCCCGCTGCCGGCCACGACCGGAAGCAGATCGTCCGCCATCGCAAGCGAAGCCGACAGGCGCTCGGCACGCGCGGCATCGTGCAGCGCGATCAGCACCACGAGCTGGCGTCCGCCGCCCGCCACCTCCGGCCCACCCGCCTCCGATCCACTCGCCTCCGGCCTTGTCAGCGTCTCGCTTTCCATCGGCCCTCTCAGCTCAGCGGCTTTTCACCGACGGTCAGCGCGACATCGCGCTGCTCGCCGCCGCGCACCACGCCGAGCGTCACCGCGGCACCCGCGCTATCCGGCCCGAGCTTTCGGATCAGTTCGCGCGGGCCGTGCACGGCCTCGCCATTCCACGCCACGATGATGTCGCCCAGCGCAAGGCCGGCGGCCTTGGCCGGACCATTGTCGTCGAGGCTCATGACCATGGCGCCGCGCGCCGCGCCGTCACGGATCGGGTGCAGGCCGGCGCCGAGATAGCCGCGCGCGACATGGCCCTTTTCACGCAGCGTCGCCACGGCCCGCTCGACCGTCTCATAAGGCATGACCAGCGCACGACCACGCGGCCCGAACAGCAGCATGCCGATCAGCGCGCCCTTGGCGTCAAGCACCGGCCCGCCCTCGAAACGGCCGCCGGCATTGACGGCGAGATTGATGCGCCGATCGATGGTGCCGCCGCGCATCGAGCGCCAGGCGGGGCCGACCTCGCCGACCGAACCCGAGACGGCCAGCGCCGAACCCTGACTGCTGCCGATGGCGATGGCAAGATTGCCGGGCCGTACCGCGTCAGCCTTGGCGAGCGCAGGCGCCGCGACCGCGCCGGCCGGCTTCAGAAGCGCTACGCCGGTCGACGGATCGCGACCGACCAGTTCGGCCTTCACCGCTTCGCCCGAAGCCAATGTCAATTCGATCTCCTCACCGGCCTCGACAGCTTCCTCGGCGGTGACGAAATAGCCGTCACGCCAGTGGAAGGCGCTGGCGGTGCGATGGTGATGGGTGGTGAAACTTGCCGTTGCCGGCGCAGCCTTGGCGGCGAGATCGGCGATGGCCTCGGAAAATGCATTAAGGTTGAAGTCACTCATGATGATCTCCTGGGTTTTCTCATGCCCCAGATATCGCTCGGCAGTGCGCCCGGAGGTACTCGTCTGACGGCTAGTTACTGGTTTGACTGGCCATCTGGTCAGGTCGCGGCAGTTCGAGCCGCTCCGCACATATAGTCATCATCGCGCCTGAAAACACGGAGCCCCGCCAATGGCCCTCGCCGCCCACAAATTCGAGACCGACGACACACTGCTCGACGCCTATTCGACGACAGTCGCCGACGCCGTCGACCGCATCGGCCCAGCCGTCTGCCGCATCGAGCGCGTCGGTGGCCAAGGTGGCCATGGCTCCGGCTTCGTCATCACCCCGGACGGGCTGGTCGTTACGAATTTCCATGTCGTTGGCGATGCCAAAACGGTGCGCGTCTCTATGCCCGACGGCGCCTCCAGCGAAGGCCGCGTGCTAGGCCGCGACCCTGACACCGACATCGCGCTGGTGCGCGCCGATGGCAGCTTCACCGAAGTCGCGCCGCTCGGCGATTCCAAGCGGCTGCGGCGCGGCCAGATCGCCATTGCCATCGGCAATCCGCTCGGCTTCGAATGGACCGTAACGTCAGGCGTGGTCTCCGCACTTGGCCGTTCGATGCGCGCCTCGACCGGGCGGCTGATCGACGATGTCGTCCAGACCGATGCCGCGCTCAATCCCGGCAATTCCGGCGGACCGCTGGTGTCGTCGGCAGGCGAAGTCATCGGCGTCAACACCGCCATGATCCACGGCGCGCAAGGCATCGCCTTCGCGGTCGCTTCCAACACCGCCAACTTCGTCATTTCGGAGATCATCCGCTTCGGCCGCGTGCGGCGCGCCTTCATCGGCATCTCGGCCGACACCACCAGTTTGCCGCGCCGCGCAGCGCTCCTGTCGCAGGTGACCACCAGTACTGCGGTGCGGCTGCGCAGCGTCGAGAAAGACGGACCCGCGGCGAAGGCCGGCCTCAGGGAAGGCGACATCATCGCGGCGATAGACGGTCGCCCGGTCACCGGCGTCGACGACCTCGTGCGCATGCTCGACGCCGAACGCATCGGCCGCGAGACGCTATGCACAGTGGTGCGCCGCACCGGCGTCAGCCAGGTGACGGTGACGCCGGTAGCAAGGGCGAGCTGAGCCTTTATCGAGGCTTGAGCACCCGCCCGAGCAGCGACACCAGCAGTCGCGCAAGGTCACCGGTCGGGTCGAGGTCGGGATCGTAGATCGTCATGTCCAAGCCGGTGCAGCGCTGGTCCGCTGCCAGCGCCGACAGAATGGCAACGAGTTCATCGGGGTCGATGCCGGGGCTGCCGGGCGAATCCACCGCCGGCATCACCGTCTGGTCGAGCACATCGACATCGAGATGCAGCCAGTAGGGACAGCCGGCGCGCGCCAGCGTCGCTCTTGTCTTTTGCAACACTCCAGCCGCGCCGAGTTCCTGCGCGGCAAAGACGTCGATGCGCGTCACGGCGGTCGCATTGATGTCGGGCCAGGCAAAATCGGCATCGCGGCTCTCGCGTTCGCCGATCTGAACCACCGCATCGTCGGTGACGAGCGGACCGACAACACCTGGCCATTGCGCCAGCAAAGCCTCGCCGCGTCCGGTGGCAAGTGCCAGATCCATGCCGGCAACCGAGCCGAGTGAGGCATTGACATCGTAGTTGCCGGGATGGCGGAAATCGCTGTGGCCATCGAAATGGATCAGGGCGACTGCGCCCGAGCGCCGCGCGGCGACCAGTGCGCCAAGCAGGATCGAGCAGTCGCCGCCGATGATCAGCGGGAACTCGCCTTGCCCAAGCGCACCGGTGACGATCTCGGCAAGATCGAGGTTGAAGCGGCGGATCGCCGGACCATTACGCAGCCTAGTGCCCGGTTGCGGTTCGGTACTGTAGGCGGGTCTGTCGAGATCGACCACCCGCCCCGGCGCCAGCGACTCGATCAAACCAGCTTCGCTCAGCGCCTGCGGCGCACGCCAGGTGCCGGGCACATGGCCCGGCTCCAAGGGCCGAAGGCCGAGATTGGATGGCGCACGAACAAGGCAGATGTCACGCATGCGGCAGGCCCAGCTTCAACATCACCAACATAGACCGCATGGTGCGGGTCCGGCCACAGCGGCCGGAGCCGCTGCCGACATTTGCTGCCATCGTTCAGGCGCCCGCCGCGCCCGCCGCGAATTGCGCCTGAAATTCCGGGCTGAGCGGGATCGGCTTGATGACGTCGATCAGCACGCCATTGGGATCCCTGGTGATGAAATGGCGCTGGCCGAAGGGTTCGTCGCGCAGCGGGCACAGGATCGGCAGGCCGGCCGCAACGATCCGTTCATAGACAGCATCAGGATCCCTCACCTCGAAATTGATCAGCAGCCCCGATGTGCGGCCGCGCCCCCCCTCGGGGATCGTCTCGTGGTCGCCCTGGACGATACCGAGATTGACCCGGCGATCCTCGGCAGACTGCAGATGCACATACCAGTCGCTCGCAAACAGCGGCTTGAAGCGGAAGTGATTGATATAGAAGGCTTTTGTGCCGGCTACGTCGCCCGTCATCAGCACCGGATAATAGCTCGTCGTCTTCATCTTTCTTTCTCCCGTCAGCCAACATACAGTTTGCATGTAATTCGAAATAACATACAGGCTGCATGTATGCAACGAGAAACCCCGCGCCGCTCCAACCGCGACCGCACCGAAGCGACGCGCGCCGACCTGATCGCCGCGGCGCGCAAACTGTTCATCGAAAAGTCCTATGCCGAGACCGGCACGCCGGAGATCGTTGCGGCCGCCGGCGTCACCCGCGGCGCGCTCTATCACCACTTTGCCGACAAGCAGGCGCTGTTTGCCGCCGTGGTCGAGCAGGAGGCGGCGGCGGTGGCGCAAGAGATCGAGCGCGCCTCGCCGCCTTCTTTGTTTGCCCGCAATGCGCTGATTGCCGGCTCGGACGCCTATCTCGCCGCCATGCGCGCGCCCGGCCGCACGCGGCTTTTGCTGCTCGACGGGCCGGCCGTGCTTGGCCGCGCCGCCATGGATGCGATCGACAATCGCCACGGCAACCGGTCGCTGCGCGAAGGCCTGGTTGCGGCGATGCGCGAACAGTCGATGACCAGACTGCCTGCCGATGCGCTGACCGCTTTGCTCGCCGCCGCCTTCGACCGCGCAGCACTTGCCGTCGAGGCCGGCGCCTCGGCCGAAGACTATCGCGCCGTGCTCATGGCTCTGATCGATGGGCTGTCTCCGGCTCATCCTCAGGCAGGTCGTCCGGGTCGAACTCGTTGAAGCAGCCGAGCTGGCGTTTGAACTGGTCGATCAGCCAGGCCGCCGCCGGTTTCGGGCTGCGGTCGGCGCGGTGCATGGCATAGAGCGATGAGCGCACCTCGCTAAAGGGTTCAAGGTCGAGTTCGACCAGCCTGCCGCTGGCCAAATCGTCCGCGATCAGCCAGCGCGGCAACCCGCCCCAGCCCAGCCCCTCGCGCATCAACGTATGCTTGATACGCACATCTGTCAGCCGCCATGTACGATAGGCAAAGACGCCGAAGTCGCGTCCCTTGGTGCGTTCCGACTGGTCGCTGACAACCAGCTGGGTGTGCTCTCGCGCATCCTCGAGCGCCACCGGTTTCGGCAGCAGTGCCAGAGGGTGGGTGGGGGCGGCAGCCAGCACGATCGACATGAAGCCGATGCGCACGAGATGCACGTCGACCTCGCCCAGCAAGCCACCGATGCCAAGATCCGACTGTCCGCTGACGACATGGTCGGGGATCAGACCGAGCGTGCCGATATGGAGTCGCATCATCACGGTCGGGAACTGCGCCTCGAATGCCTTCAGCACGCGCACCAGCACTGGCGAGGGCAGCGCCGCGTCAACCGATAGCGCAACTTCAGCCTCCAGCCCCTGATGGTGACCGTCGGCACGCGAACGGATGCGCTGCAGCATGCCGACCATGCGCCGGGCGTCCTCCAGCATCGCCCGGCCGATTTCGGTCAGCTGCGGCTCGCGCGTGCCCTCGCGCTCGAACAGTTTCAGGCCAAGCTGCGCCTCAAGATTGGCGATGCCGTAGCTGATGACGGACTGCGCTCGGTTAAGCTTGCGGCCGGCGGCTGAGAAGCTGCCGGTGTCGGCGACCGCAACCAGGATCTGCAATTGGTCGAGCGTCGGATTGGGCTGCACGGCATACCTACTTTATCGATGGATCATATAGATAATATACCAGTTTTTTGAATGGATCGGTAGGCCCATATCAGGCGGGAGAAATCAATTCCCACTGGAGAGAACCGCTATGTCTATCCTGCTTGTAACCTCGAGCCCGCGCGGCGCTGCCTCGCACTCGACCCGTATCGCTACCGAATTCGCTGAAAAGCTCGTCGCCGCCGACCCGTCGAATACGCTCGTCGTACGCGACCTCGTGGCCAACCCGCTGCCACATATCGACACCGATTATGCGACCGGCATCTACACCCCCGTTGAAGCCCGCACGCCGCGCCAGGCCGAAGTCGTCGGCGTCTCCGACATCGTGCTTGAAGAACTGTTCGCAGCCGACACCGTGATCCTGGCCACCGGCTTCATCAACTTCAACATCTCCTCGACCCTGAAGTCCTGGGTCGATCACATCTCCCGCTCCGGCAAGAGCTTCTCTTATGGCGAGGGTGGTCCCAAGGGCCTCGTCACCGGCAAGAAGGTCTATATCGTACTCGCCTCGGGCGGCATCTATTCCGAAGGTGCGGCCGTGCAGTTCGATCACGCCATCCCCTATCTGCGCGGCGTGCTCGGCTTCCTCGGCATGACCGACGTCGACGTCATCCGCATCGAAGGCGTCGGCATGGGCCCTGATGCCGTCACCGCCGCACTTGCCAAGGCGACCGCCAAGGTCGATGCCGTGGTGGCCAAGACCGCGAGCGCGCAAATCGCCGCGTAACCACACCCCGTCATTCGCATTGAAAGGCAGGCGCTTCGGCGCCTGCCTTCTTGCTGTCCGGGGCCGAGAGCAGGGTCCACCGGCAGATGGCGTGGTGTTCGTGGCGGGGTTTTCGATGGCTGCCAACTATTCTTGCCCGTCCATCAGCTGGCCCTCATAGGCTTGGAGCCCCCGGCATCGCCATCGGATTTGCCGTTGGTCCACGGCCAATCTGTTTTTGCACCGACGGATCGGGCTAAACTCGTGCATCCCTGTCAAAACAGAGAGGCAACTTATGGCCGAATGTCGGAGTGGAGGAGGGAACAACGGAATTGTCGCAAGCGCTGTTGCCGACGACGATCCGCGTCTCGCGTTCATCTATCAGGAGGCGGTGAGAGGTCTCACTCAACAGCAGACGCTTGTGGAGAACATGAGCACCCGCGCCGGCAGCCTTGTCTTTGCCACCGCATTTGCCAACTCGCTACTCGGCGGTGCGGCGCTTTCCAACGGGCTTGGGCTTTGGGATTGGACCGCAGTGGCCCTGTTGTTCGGCATCGGCGGGCTGATCGTCTTCATGCTTTGGCCCTATCACCAATATACATTCCGCTTCGATCCGGAAGATCTGCTTGATCAATATGTCGACGGCGACAGGCCGACGACAATGTCGGCCATGCGCCGCGCGCTTGCCCTTCGGATCAAGGCGGACATGGCCGGCAACTGGCGAATTATCCAGCGGCTCCGGCTGGCGTTGCAGATTGCGCTGGTTTTTCTGCTGCTCGACATCCTGGCTTGGCTTTTGGCAATTGCGGGCATCTGATCACGTCTCAAGGTGCACCGGCCTCGGTCGCGCATCATACCTGCGTCCTAGGAAATGGACAGGATCTCAAGTTCGCGCGGCCCTAGCTGGACAAAGTCGCCAACGGTTTCCGGTCAGCGCGATGGCAACCGGCGAACCATGCGATATGGAAGCTTCAGACGGGTTGGCCTCATCCTCTCCGACGATGCGGAAGGTCTGAGTGCGGCCATCATCACGCTTGAAGGTAACGGTGTGCCCGAAGGCGATCGCCTCATTGGAGGTGGGCACCGGCATAAGCTGAGCCGTACGCACGCGCTCGGCATAGTAACGCATATCTCGAACCGGAACCGCTGACTGGCGTCGCCGCTCATTGACATCTTCCAGCACGCTAGCGGCCTCGAGAGCTTGCTGGGCGCGAGCCAATTCAACCTGCAGCATCTTGAGGCCCGCTTCCGTGACAAGGTTGATCCGATCGGAGATAGGGCGAGCCGGCAGGATGGTTTCCGATGCAGCCTCGGCGCTTTCCTCCTTGGCAAATGCTACGCTCAATTGTCGGGACTTTCTGCTTGCGGCCCACTGCCGCTATTCGAGATTCTGGCGACGAATGACCGGCGCAAAACCTACGTTCGGCGCCTCGACCAGTTCGGCCCTTACCCGAACATCCTCTCGCCTTGCTCGTCGACCAACTGCATGCCCTTCTTGATCGAGATGTCGACGGCGTCGTCCAGTCCGGCAAAGCGATCGGCGCGGATGAATTTGTGTTCCTTCATCACGCCGTCGACTTCCTTCGAAACCACGCCGCAGGTCTGGTATTGGCCCCCCTCCGCCTTGTAGGGCGTGGCGCTGATCAAAAATCCCTTGTGCTCAACCTGCTTTGCCGGTGCTGCGCTCTTGGGCTCGCCCGCCTCACCGCCGCCACCACCGAAAAGACGTTTCAGAAAAGACATGGGGCTTCCTCCAACGGCAATCATCCTGCACCACGTCTCGCGGTGCAGGATGATTTTCAGTACCGTTCCTCAGTCGAACGGGCAAGGGTTCTCGCCCGGGGTCAACCGCGCGATAGCGCTTCCAGGGCTTCAGCGGCGGCTTCCAGGACTGCAATCGCCTCGGCCTGCTTTTCAGCCGGCGCGTCGACGAGATCGCCGAGCGCGGCACGCAGCCGGTGGCGCACGGCGCGGAACTCGTCGCGGGCTTCCGAGCGACCACCACGCCGTCCGCCTTCCTCGCCGTCGTCGTTCCAGCCGAACCAGTCCCGCGCTTTCGCCATCTTGCGGCCGAAGCGCTCGAGATGCTCGAGCACGCCGTCGATCATCTCGCGGTTCTCGGCGAGATGCGCCTGCCCCGCCTCGGTGATCGAAAACACCTTCTTGTTGCCGTCGGCGGCTGAAGCCGCATAGCCGGCCTCTTCCAGGAAGGTCAGCGTCGGATAGACGACGCCCGGGCTCGGGCTGTAGATGCCGCTGGTGCGCTCCTCCAGCGCCTTGATGATGTCGTAGCCGTGGCGCGGCGCCTCGGCCAGCAATGACAGCGTGATCAGCTTGAGATCGCCGTCGGCCAGCATGCGTCCGGCGCGAAACATGTCGCCAGGGCCGCCGCGTCCACCGCCACGTCCGCCGTGGCCGAACGGCCCGAAGCCGCCCCCTCTTCCACCAAATTTGCCTGCCATGTGCAGGAATGCGCGCTCGGCGCGCTCGCCAAAGGGATGATGTCTGTGCATGAATTGCTCCTTGAGTTATATCTTACGATACATCTTAATTAGGCTTGCCCCGCCGATGAGTCAAGATATATCTTACGATGTATCTAAAGACGGCGCCAGAAGGTTGATTTCGCCGCCGCCGGCAGCTAGAAAGCGCGTGAGGGCCAAAACCTCTCCGTAAGCGTCTGACGTCAAGCAACGCGTCCACCCCGGTCTTTCCGGGCAGTTCCGCCGGAAACCCGGCGCAATGGATGCCAAATGCGACGGACCGGATGTTTCAGGAAAATCCAAAAATGACCACGACCCGTAAGCGCGGCAAGCTGCCGGCGCGCTATGCCGCGATCGTCAGTCCGCTGGTGCTGTCGCTGCTGATGACCTTCATCGTCTCGTTCATATCGACGCTGAAAAGCCTTGGACTGCAACCTGATTTGCCGGCTGTCTGGCTCACTGCCTGGGGCCTGTCCTGGCTGGTAGCGTTCCCAACGTTGCTCATGGTGCTGCCGGCGGTGCGCCGCATTGTCGGCTGGCTTTGCGAGCCGGCGTCCCGGTAACGCCCATGACGGTAAGGCCCGCAGATATCTTCGGGCCTTGCCTCGCTACCAGCGGCCCTTGCGCCGGTTCCAGGCATAGAGAAGATCGGCGAAACGATCATAGGCCACGCGTGTCAGCGGCAGCGCGACCGGATTGCCGAAGAGCGTCGCCAGCCAGCCCTCGCCCGGCGTCGCCCGCCAGACGGCAACCGCGACATCGGCCCCGACCAGCAGCCTGCCTTCGGCATCGGTGGCATGCAGCCGGCGGCGTATGTCCTCCAGCGAGGCGCTGTAGCCAGAGAGCGCCGCCGGTTCGAGGTTGATGTCGCGGAATTCGATCCGCCCGGCCTTGATCGCCTCGATCAGCCGCCGTTTCTGCCGGGTGATGCCGCCATCGCAAACCGGGCAGCGTGTGTTGTACCAGACGGTCAGCGCAGGCTTGGACATGGCGCGACTATCACCCTGACGGCACGGCCCCGCAATATGACGCCGAGCCGCACGGACCCACGCCCAGCGCTATCCAAGCGAGGCGACGATCTCGCGATAGGCAAATTCCGGGAAAGCCTTGAGCGTTCGCGTCTTGACGCTGCCGCCCGTTGCCAGCATCAGGGCGAAACGAGCAAGCACAGCGTCGTCGGGCGCCTCGATAATCGCCACCATGTCATATTCGCCCATAGTCAGGTAAAACGCCTTGAACGAGCCGCCCATGTCGGCCAGTTGCTTCTTGGCGGCATCGAGCCGCTTCGGCGACTCTCGGATATTTCTGGCGCCCTGTTCCGTCCAGTTCATCAGCAGGATGTAGGTTGTCATCACACACCTCCCTCCGGCGCCACGGAGCACGGCTGAGGACATCAGCCGGGGCGGACATCCGGTTTTTCGCCCAGAACATGCATCCGACCAGGCAAGTATCCTCCCGACGGAGATGGGCGACAAGAGCCTTCACCCGGCAACAAAAAGGGCGCCGTCGGCGCCCTTTTCGAATGCTGGTCTGTTGCCGGTATCAGCTGTCGAGGAAGCTCCTCAGCTTGCGGCTCCGGCTCGGGTGCTTGAGCTTGCGCAGCGCCTTGGCTTCGATCTGGCGGATACGTTCGCGGGTGACCGAAAACTGCTGGCCGACTTCTTCCAGCGTGTGGTCGGTGTTCATGCCGATGCCGAAGCGCATGCGCAGCACCCGCTCCTCGCGCGGCGTCAGCGAGGCCAGAACGCGCGTGGTGGTCTCGCGCAGATTGGCTTGGATCGCCGCATCGATCGGCAGGATCGCCATCTTGTCCTCGATGAAATCGCCCAGATGCGAATCCTCTTCGTCACCCACAGGGGTTTCGAGCGAGATCGGCTCCTTGGCGATCTTCAAGACCTTGCGCACTTTTTCGAGCGGCATTGCGAGCTTTTCTGCCAGTTCCTCCGGCGTCGGCTCGCGGCCGATTTCGTGCAGCATCTGGCGCGACGTGCGCACGATCTTGTTGATCGTCTCGATCATGTGCACCGGAATGCGGATGGTGCGCGCCTGGTCCGCGATCGAACGCGTGATCGCCTGCCGGATCCACCATGTCGCGTAGGTCGAGAACTTGTAGCCGCGGCGGTATTCGAATTTGTCGACCGCCTTCATCAGGCCGATATTGCCTTCCTGGATCAGGTCAAGGAACTGCAGGCCGCGATTGGTGTATTTCTTGGCGATGGAGATGACGAGGCGCAGATTGGCCTCGACCATTTCCTTCTTGGCGATCGCGGCTTCGCGCTCGCCCTTCTGCACCTGGTTGACGATCTTGCGGAATTCCAGGATCGAGATCGCCGTCTCGGTGGCGAGGTTCTGGATTTCCGAACGCAGATCCTTGATCGCGTCCTTCTCGTTCTTGGTGAATTCCTTCCAACCGCGCGAGGTCAGGTTGCCGATCGAGCGCGTCCAGTTCGGGTCGAGCTCGGATCCCTGATATTCCTTGAGGAACTCCTCGCGGCGCACGCCATAGCTTTCGGCCAGGCGCAGCAGCTTGCCTTCGTTCTGCACCAGGCGCTTGTTGATGTCGTAAAGCTGCTCGACCAGCGCCTCGATGCGCGCCGTGTTGAGCGACAGCGACTTCACCGCCTTGATCAGCTGGTCCTTCAGCTCCTTCAGGCGGCGGTCCTGGCTGGGCGACAGCGTGCCCGTCGCGGCCAGACGGTTTTCGACCTGCTGGTCCTGCAGCTTGCGCAGCTTCTTGTAGGTGTCGGCGATGACGTCGAGCGTCTCCATCACCTGCGGGCGCAATTCCGCTTCCATCGCCGCCAGCGACAGGCTCGCCTCGTCCTCGTCTTCCTCGTCGTCATCGACCAGGCCGCGCGTGTCGGCGCCGACATTGGTGATGTCGTCTTCCTCGTCGCGTCCACGCCTCGGCTTGTCCTCGGCCTTGGGCGCCTCCTCGATGCGCTCGACCACCGGCGCCTGCTTGGCTTCGGGGCCGGCATAGGTGGCTTCGAGGTCGATGATCTCGCGCAGCAGGATCTTGGATTCGTTGAGCTCGTCACGCCAGATGATGATGGCCTGGAAGGTCAGCGGGCTTTCGCAGAGGCCCGCGATCATCGTTTCGCGGCCGGCCTCGATGCGCTTGGCGATCGCGATTTCGCCCTCGCGCGACAGGAGCTCGACCGAGCCCATCTCGCGCAGATACATGCGCACCGGGTCATCGGTGCGGTCGGTCGGCTCTTTCTTGGTGGTCGTGGCCGCGACGGCGGTGCCGGTCTGCTCGGCCAGTTCGTTGGCATCTTCCTCGGCGTCGGCATTGCTGTCGGCGGCCTCGGGCTCCTCGCTCTGATCGTCGTCCTCGACCACGTTGATGCCCATGTCGGACAGCATCGCATTGATGTCTTCGATGCGATCCGGATCGGTCTCTTCCGACGGCAGAACCGCGTTCAGTTCGTCGAGAGTCACATAGCCGCGCTTCTTGGCGGCCTTGATCATCTTCTTGACAGCATCATCGGAAAGGTCGAGCAGAGGCCCATCGGTTGCGCCTTCACGTTCGGTCTCGACCTCTTCCTTTTCCTTTGTCGCCATAGTCTTTATCTTCTCCTAGCGGCCGAGCATCGAAGCCGCGTAGCTGCCGCACCGGTCAAACTACATGCGCTGGTGGCGCTTAACCGGGCTGGTAACCGAATCAACTCTTTTGTTTGTTCATATCGTGCCCCCAAAACCGGTTTTCACTTTTGGGCGATATGCATTAAGTCCAGATTAACCCTGATATCTGTGGCAGGCTGACAGCCTGTCCAGTGATCAGCACCTCGCGTCAGTGCATTTCCATCGACGCCGGCGCGGGTTAAGGTTTCGAATCGTCCTGATTCCGTCATTCTGCCAGAAGGTCAAGCGCCTCTCGCATGATTCGCATCAAAAAAGCGAATCAATTACCCGACTTAGAGGCGTCGATTCGACGCGCAGCACGTACAACATTCATTTCGACCTAGACGCGCCCACCCCTGCCCGAGGACACACCGAAGCCTTCGATCAGCGCTTCCGTTGCTTGTACATCACGGAATTGCGCCTGGATCTCGATGAGGTGCCGGTAGTTTTCGTCAGTGGGATCGCTGGCGAGCGCTGCTTCCGCCTGTTTCAGCTCCTTATGTAAGGTGCGCGCGCTGCGCTGCAAGTGCAGCGCCTGGTTGAAGGCGCCGCGGGCATCGTCAAGCGCTGTGGTTTCCAACGCCGGCCATTGCCTGGTCCGTTGGATCAGCGCCACGGCGCGCGCCCAGATATCGCTGCAGCCGGCACGTTCGATGGTGGCGATCACTGCGCTACGGTCATTGGCCATGTCATGCGCCATCGCATCGAGGATGGCGGCGTGCAGCCGCTGCAGATCGGTGTTGGCGAGATCGAGGAACTCGACATGGGCGAAGTTCTCGTCGATCAGCGCCGGATGGTTGACGAGAGCTACGATGATCGTCGCCTCGCGCACCGACATCATCTCGCCACCGCGCTTGACCATGGCGGAGCGGCCGAGGCTTTCAGTGATCGCGGCGCGCGCGCCTGCCCCGCTGCCTTTGGCGAACTGTCCGCCGGGTGCGGGCGTTTTGCCCTGCCCCGGTTTCCAGTCCTGGCGACCTTGCCGCACTTCGCGCTGGGCGCTGAAGAAGGTCAGCTCCCGCTCGCGCATCCACTGCTGGTAGTGGTAGCGCTGGCTCTCATCGCGGATGCGGCTGGTCAGTTCGCGCAGCGTCTTTGTCAGCCCCGCCCGCCGCTCCGGCGTGTCGAAGACGCCACCGGATGTCTCACGCATCCACAACAAATCAGCGAGAGGCCGCGCTTCCGCCAGCACGGCACGAAACGCGTCCGGCCCTTCTGCCTTGACCAGATCGTCGGGATCCTTGCCCTCCGGCAACAGCGCAAAGCGCACCGACCGCCCGGCCTGCACCGACGGCAGCGCGAGATCCGCGGCGCGCCACGCCGCCTTCAGCCCGGCCTGGTCGCCGTCGAAGCACAGCATCGGCTCAGGCGCCATGCGCCACAGAAGTTCGAGCTGGTTTTCGGTGAGCGCGGTGCCGAGCGGCGCCACGGCATTCTCGAAGCCGGCCTGCGCCAGCGCAATCACGTCCATATAGCCTTCGACGGCAATCACCGTGCCGCCTTTCGCCAGCGCTTTGCGGGCGCGGGCGAAATTGTAGAGCACGTTGCCCTTGTGGAAGAGCTCCGTGTCGGGCGAATTCATGTATTTGGCCAGCGCATCGGGTGCCAGTGCGCGGCCGCCAAAGGCGATGATCTTGCCGCGCGAATCCGGGATCGGGAACATGATGCGATCGCGGAACCAGTCATAGGAGACCGGGATGTCGTCGCCATGACGCACCAGCCCGCAGGCCTCGATGTCGGCCTTGGGCACACCCTTGGCGGCAAGATGTTCCTTCAGCGCATTGCGGCTGTCGGGCGCAAAGCCCAGCCGGAACGATTGCTGCGTCGCCGGCGTCAGCCCGCGATCCCTGAGATAGGCGCGGGCTTTTGCACCCTCCGGTCCTTGCAGCCGCTCCTGGAAGAAGGCAGTCGCCATCTCCATGACATCAGTCAGGCTGGCGCGTTCCTTCTCACGCTGTTCTTCCCGCTCGTCGCGCACCGGCATCGGCACGCCGGCCATGTCGGCGATCTTCTCGACCGCTTCGGGAAAGCTTAATCCGTCGAGCTCGGTCAGGAACTTGAAATGATCGCCCGACACCGAACAGCCGAAACAGTGATAGCGGCCCTTCTTGTCCTCGCAGTGGAAGGAGGGGCTCTTTTCGCCATGGAACGGACAACAGGCCCAATAGTCGCCGCGCGAGGCGTTGGTCTTCTTCCTGTCCCATGCGACGCGCTGGCCGATGACCGATGAAATCGGCACACGGTCGCGTATCTCATCGAGAAAGGCGGGCGGAAAGCGCATTGGGGAACTCGTTTGTCCCTCATATAATCATGCGCGCGGAATCCGACGACCCTTATTGCGGACCATACCCGGTTTCCACAGCCAAAAAGCCCGGTTTCTACAGCCAAAAGAAAGGCGGCCGTTTCGGGCCGCCTCCTTTCAAGTCTCGGCATTGCGCCGGCGAGGCCGGGCTTAATGCGCGGCAATGGCGCCGAAGATGATGCCGGACAGGACACTGACCAGCACATAGTCGTTGCCGACGCGGATCCATTCCTGGCCGCGGCCGGGGCGATGCAGGCCATAGCGGCCATAATCGCGGATCGGCTGGTGCCGCTTCCAGCTGGAATATTTCTGGCCATTGCGCCAATGGCTGCGCTTGACGACCACCGTCTTCTTCACGACGCGCTTCCTGACATCGACATGCTTGCCGGGCCTCTGCCAGTCGACCTGCGTGTAATTCGACTGCGGTGCGACCGGTGCGTTCACCGGTGCGGCCTGGCTGGTAAGCGAAGTGGCGGCCAGCATCGAGAAAGCGAGGGCGGAAAGAACAATACGTTTCATAGCGGGGCTCCTTGGTTGTCGATGCCTAGGGAATAGCGCCCGAAGGGTGAACCGAAACTGAACACTAGCATTACATTTACGTAATGAAATCCTGTGGTTATCCTGGATATTTGAACATCATCCCAAAGGCGATTGCCGGGAGTCCGGCAAACCGGGACGATCCGCTGCCATCACCAGGGATCCGCCATGCAACCATTTGCGCATCCGTCCATTTTCCGACACGCCCTGTCGCGCCGCGACGGCTCTTGAAATCGACAAGATTTTATTACCCGGCTAAAATATTCCGGATATTGTTCAAGACTGTCATGACCATGATTCGCAGCCCCGTTTTCCTCCCTGCACTGCGCGCCCTCCGCGTCGCGGTAGCTGTCTGCGTGCGGGTTTCGAAATGAGCGGCTCCGTCGTCCTGCTGCATCTGGCGGGCTCGGTGGCGCTGATGCTGTTTGCCACCCGCATGGTCAAGACAGGCGTCGAGCGCGCCTATGGCGACGTGCTGCGTCACCGGCTGCGCTCCACCATGCGCAATCCGATCATGGCGGTGCTGGCTGGCTGCGGCCTGTCCATCGCGCTGCAGAGCTCGACCGCCGTCACGCTTCTCGTCGGCTCCTTCGCCGGCGCCGGCATCGTCTCGGGCATGTCGGGCCAATTGGCGGTGCGCGGCGCCGAGATCGGCTCGGCGCTGGTGGTCAAGCTCTTGACCTTCGATCTGACGCTGCTGGTGCCGATCTGCCTCGTCGCCGGCACGGTCATGTTCATGGCCACCGAGCGGCGCGACTGGCGCCAGTTCGGCCGCATCCTGGTCGGCATCGGCCTTCTGGTACTGTCGCTGGAGATGATCGGCCAAGCCTCGGAGCCGCTGCGCCAGAGCACGCTGATGCCGCTCATCATCGAATATTTCTCCAGCGACTACGTCACCGCCTATCTGCTCGCCGCGCTCGTCACCTGGCTGTTCCACTCCTCGATCGCCGCCGTGCTTTTGATGGTCACGCTGGCCGGCCGCGGCTTCATCCCGCCCGAACTCGGCATCGTGCTGGTGCTCGGCGTCAATCTCGGCTCGTCGATCATCGCGCCGCTGCTCACCCGAAGTGCCGAACCTGGCGTGCGCGTCGTGCCGATCGGCAATCTGTTGATGCGCGGCATGGGCTCGCTGGTGATGCTGATCCTGTTCATGACGCTGAAGCCGCCGGTCGCCTTCCTCGGCGCCACCGTGCCCGACCAGATCGTCAACGCCCACATCCTGTTCAATGTGCTGATCCTGCTGGCCGGCCTGCCGCTTGCCAGCTTGATCTATCGTGCCTCTGAGAAGATCGTCGCAATGGGCACCAAGCCGGCGCCTGCTACAGAGCTCGATGTGGTCGAACTCTCCGCCCTCAACGACGGCGCGCTCGACGTTCCGAGCCAGGCGCTGGCCAACGCCACCCGCGAGGTGGTGCGCGTCTGCGAGACGGTCGAGATCATGCTCAAGCGCATCATCGAGCTGTATGAAAGCGCCGACGGCGACAAGATCAAGGCGCTGGCCGCCCTTGACGACCGCGTCGACAGGAAGCACGCGGCGATCAAGCTCTATCTGGCCAAATTGACCAGGAACTCGCTCACAGAGGGCGAGGCGCTGCGCTGCCAGGAGCTGATAGGCGCCTGCGTCAAGCTCGAGCAGGTCGGCGACATCATCGTGCGCAACATGCTGGTGCATGTGAAGAAGAAGTTCGAGCGCGGGCTGGAGTTCACGCCCGAGGGCTGGAGCGAGCTGCTCGCCTTTCACACCTCGGTGCTGGCCAATGCCAGGCTTGCCTTCAACGTGCTGGTGTCGCGCGACCCCGAGACCGCCCGCCAGCTGGTGCTGGAAAAGGACCGGCTGCGCGACCGCGAAAAGGAAACCAGCGCCAGCCATTTCGTGCGCCTGCGCGACGGCACCGCCAAGAGCGTCGAGACCAGCTCCATCCATCTCGACACCATCCGCGACCTGAAGCAGATCAACTCGCTGCTGGCGTCGATGGCCTACCCGGTGCTGGAAGAGCGCGGCCTGCTCGGCGGCTCCAGGTTGAAGGCGAGCTGATCAAGAAAACCTAAACCGGCCGCAAAAATTTCTGCATTGCCGGCAAGCGCCATCCATGATTTGAGGCCAACTCGTTCAAGGATCGCTTCCGCGCCATGCTTCCGCTCATTGCCCTGTTCATCGCCGCCTTCGCTTTCGGCACCACCGAATTCGTCATTGCCGGCGTGCTGCCGCAAGTGGCCGACGGCCTTGGCGTTTCGATCCCGACCTCCGGCTATCTCGTCTCAGGCTATGCCGGCGGCATCGCGGTTGGCGGGCCATTGCTGGCGCTCGCCACCAAGGGCATTCCCCGCAAGACGCTGCTGCTTTGCCTGACCGTCGCCTTCACCATCGGCCAGGCCGCTTGCGCGGCGGCGCCCGATTTTACCTCGATGCTGCTCTTGCGCATTGCGGTCGCCGTCGCACACGGCGCCTATTTCGGCGTCGCCATGGTGGTGGCTGTCGGCCTCGTGCCCGAGGACAAGCGCGGCATGGCCGTGGCTGTGATCCTCTCCGGCCTCACCGTATCCAATGTCATCGGCGTCCCGGCCGGCACCGCAATCGGCAATCTCTGGGGCTGGCGCGCCACCTTCTGGGTGATGTGCGCGCTTGGCGTGGTAGCCTTTGCCGCCATGGCCGCGCTTTTGCCGCGCACGACAGGCGCATCAAGGCCATCCGCCAGTCTTGGCAGCGAGGTTCGCGTGCTGGCGCGCCAGCAAGTCTGGACCTCGCTGATCCTGATGCTGATGTTGATGATCGGCCAGTTCGGCCTGTTCACCTACATCACCCCGACCCTGCTTGAGGTGACCCATCTCGACGAGGGCCTGATCCCCTGGGTGCTGCTGCTCAACGGCGTCGGCGCCACCGTCGGTGTGTTTCTCGGCGGCAAGCTTTCCGACTGGAAGCTGATGCCGTCGCTGATCACAATGCTTGCGCTGCAAGCGGTGATGTTGGGCGTGATCTATGCCGTCAGCCCCTACCCCGTGCCGATGGTCATCGCCATCGTTATCTGGGGTGGCCTCAACTTCGCCATAGGCACGCCGATCCAGACCCGCATCCTGGCCTGGACGGCGGACGCCTCCAACCTCGCCTCCTCGCTCATCCCCTCCGGCTTCAATGTCGGCATCGCGCTCGCCGCGTCGCTGGGCGCTGCCATGCTCAATGCCGGCTACGGCTATCGCAGCCTGCCGGTTGTGGGCGCTGCCGCCATGCTGGTGGCGGTGGTGGTGGCACTTGCCTCCTACATCTGGGAGGGGCGCAGCCGGGCAGCGCCGCCGCTGCCAGCAGCGGCCGAATAGCATCGGACTACAAATCGATCCGGAACAACAAACTCTCGGCGCCGCCATACGCGGCGTCCTTGATGAACGGACCGACCACACGGCCGCCATTGGCCAGCACCACCTTCTGCGAGGCCGGATTGTCGAGGTCGGTGGTGAGCTCGACATATGGCAAACCAACAGCCCTCGCCTCGTCCAGCATCAGCCGCAGCGCCTCGGTCGCATAGCCTCGTCCGCGCTTCCACGGCACCACGGCATAGCCGATATGGCCGAGCACATGCGACGGCAGTGCGGCCGTACCCGGCTGCCAGCGAAAGCCGATCGAGCCGGCGGCCTCGCCGTCCCAGATCCAGCGCCGGAAGCCCGGCAGCCGCGGCACGGTCGTGCCGTCCGGCAAGGTAATCGGGCCTCCTTTGGCCTCGGGATCGTCGAGGCTGGCAAGGAACGCCGCGGGATCCTCGTCGATCGCCGCAAGTTGCTCGCGCGTCGCTTCCATCAGCCGGACATTGTCCGGCGACCAGCCACGCTCGAGCGCCGCCTTGTAGGAGGGCAGATGTTCGAGCGTGGGTTTGACGATTTCGATCATGGTGGGTCTCTCCGGCAGGTCAACGCTTGCTCGCTTAAGCCGGTGCGGACCGTTTCTTGCCCAGAGGTAATGCCCCTGCTCTCCTTCGCCATTGAAGCGGTGTCGGCTCCTACTGCAGCAGGCCTTTGACGATGCCGCTGGCCTTGCCGAAATCCATCTGGCCGGCATATTTCTGCTTCAGCGCCGCGATCACCTTGCCCATGTCCTTTTGGCTGGCGGCACCGGTCGCAGCGATCGCCTCGCGCGCCGCAGCTGTTACGGCGGCCTCATCCAGCTGCGTCGGCAGGAAGCCGCGGATGATCTCCATCTCGCCACGCTCCTGCGCGGCCAGATCCGGGCGCTTGCCGTCCTCGAACGCCTTGGCCGATTCCTCGCGCTGCTTCACCATTTTGGCCAGGATCTGCAGGATCTCCTCGTCGCTGGCGGGGTCCTTGGTCGAGCCGCGATTGGCGATGTCGCGGTCGTGGATGGCGGCCTGGATCAGCCTGAGCGTCGGCAGCCGGTGCTTGTCCTGCGCCTTCATCGCGCTTTTCAGGGATTCGGCGATTTTTGCGCGCATGATGCTTTCTCCTTCGAACGGCGCGGACAATAACCGCGGCCCATCCGCAAAGCAAACGCGCCAAAGCCCTGATATCGTTCGACGAAACAAATGCTCGCCGTTTTTGGCACGGGCATCATTGACCGCTCTGGCGCCTTCCCCTATGTACTCGGCCTTGCACAAGACAAAGAATTGATGCGCGCAGGCTCGAGAGATCGGCCGCGCCGTTTGCTGCGCAGATGGCCCGCCATCGAAGCGCGCAGCGTGACAGGAGCGTCGCCATGGCCGAGATGACCCCCGAACTGACCCCGCCTTGGGCAACCGAAAAGCCGACCGCCGTCCTGGTGCTGGCCGACGGCACCGTCATCGAGGGTCGCGGCCTCGGCGCCACCGGTTCCGCCGTTGCCGAAGTCTGCTTCAACACCGCGCTCACCGGCTACCAGGAAATTCTCACCGACCCGTCCTATGCCGGCCAGATCGTCACCTTCACTTTCCCGCATATCGGCAACATCGGCACCAATGACGAGGACATCGAGGACCTCAACCCGGTCGCCCGCGCCGGCGCCGTCGGTGCGGTGTTCAAGGCCGATGTCACCAACCCGTCCAACTACCGCGCCGGAGCCGGGCTGGACCAGTGGCTGAAGAAGCGCGGCATCGTCGCGCTGTCGGGCATCGACACCCGCGCGCTCACCGCGCTGATCCGCGAAAAGGGCATGCCCAACGCCGTCATTGCGCACGCGCCCGACGGCATCTTCGACATCGACGATTTGAAGCGGCGCGCCGCCGCCTGGTCGGGCCTGATCGGGCTTGACCTCGCCAAGGAAGTCACCTCGGGCCAGTCCTCGGTCTGGCGTGAAACGCCCTGGGTGTGGAACGAAGGCTTTGGCGAACAGGCCGAGCCGTCGATGCACGTCGTCGCCATCGACTACGGCGTCAAGCGTAACATCCTTCGCCTGCTTTCCGGCCTCGGCGCCAAGGTCACCGTGGTTCCGGCCGGCACCGGCTCGGAAGAGATCCTGGCCATGCAGCCCGACGGCATCTTCCTCTCCAACGGGCCTGGCGACCCGGAAGCCACCGGCGACTACGCCGTGCCGGTCATCCAGGATCTGCTCAAGACCGATATTCCGGTGTTCGGCATCTGCCTCGGCCACCAGATGCTGGCCCTGGCGCTGGGCGGCAAGACCGCCAAGATGCACCAGGGCCATCACGGCGCCAACCACCCGGTCAAGGATCATACCACCGGCAAGGTCGAGATCGTCTCGATGAACCACGGCTTTGCCGTCGATGCCGACTCCTTGCCCGAGGGCGTCGAGGAAACCCATGTCTCGCTGTTCGATGGCTCGAACTGCGGCATCGCGCTGACCGGACGTCCGGTGTTCTCGGTCCAGCACCACCCCGAGGCCTCGCCCGGCCCGCAGGACTCGCACTATCTGTTCCGCCGTTTCGTCAATCTGATCCGCGAAAAGCGCGGCGAGGAACTGCTGGCCGAACGGGTTTGATTTTACAGGTCTTCGCCTAGCCGTTGCCCAGATCGTGATGCTCCGAATAGCCGGAGTTACAAACGCGGCGCGATTGCCCTTGTCTTGGGTCAATGGAATAAACCGGTCAACCGGTCTGTTTGTGACGGCGCGAAGCGACGAAGGCTTCGAGAGCGCCGACGGCATCCCCTGAGCCCAAGCCCCCCTCATCGCTTCGGTTGCGCGCCGCATTAACGGACGAAGCACACACCTATGGCGGGTTCGAAGTTCGCGCCTGGGTGACCTTATGCCACCGGCCGGCCTTCGCTGGCCTCCAGTATGGCGAACCATTGCTGGCGGTCGAGGTCGATCTCCAGCGCCTTGACCATGGCGGCCAGCCGCTCGGGCTTCATCGTGCCGAGCACCGGCGCCAGCCGCGCCGGATGACGCAGCAGCCAGGCGATGGCGACGGCGGCGAGATCGCCGGCGCCGATCTCGGCAGCCACCGCCGCGATTGCCGCCCTGACCCGCGCCTCGCGCCCTTCCTTGCCGGTGAACAGCAAGCCGCCGCCGAGGGGCGACCAGATCATCGGCGCATAGCCGAGGCGTTGCGCGTGATCGAGGCTGCCATCCATCAGCGCATTGGTCTTCAGCACCGACATCTCGATCTGGTTGGTGGCCAAGGCAAACGGCAGCCGCGAGGCCAGAAGGTCGAACTGCGACGGCGTGAAATTGGAGACCCCGACCGCTCTCACCTTGCCCGACTTGACCAGCCCGGCAAGGGCCGCCGCCGTCTCGTCGGCATCCATCAGCGGATCCGGCCGGTGCAGCAGCAACAGGTCGAGATAGTCCGTGCCGAGATTGGCGAGCGAACGGTCGACCGAGGCGGCAATGTGGGCCGCACTGGTGTCGTAATGCTTCAGCCGGTTCTGAGGCCGGTTGGCCGATGCCAGAATGATGTCGCATTTCGAGATCAGCTCGATGCTGTCGCGCTTGCCCTTCCAGCGCGACAAGCCGGCGCCAAAGGCAGCTTCCACCTGGTAATGCCCGTAAATATCGGCATGGTCGAAGCTGGTCAGGCCGAGATCGACCGCAGTGCCGATCAGCCGCGCGATCTGATCGGCGTCCGGGCGCGCGGCGTTGTCGAGCAGGCGCCAGGCGCCGAACACCAGCCGCGACAGCGACACTCCGTCCTTGGTCAGCTCTATGCGGCTGTCATGGCTCATATCTGGGCTCCATCTTCCGCAGCGCCGGTGGCAACGCTTTTCACCGCCGTCGGCCTCGCAACTTTCGTTACAAAGACAATGACGGCAAGCGTCAGGAAGCACGCGCCAACCAGATAGGGCGCGCCGCCAAACACCACGGGCGCATTAGGCCCGGTGAACCAGGAAAAGATCGCGGTGTACAGCAGCGGCGTGATGATCGAGGTGATCGAGAAGATCGACGTCATCGCACCCTGCAATTCGCCTTGCGCCGATGGCGGCACCTTGGCGGCGGCAAGGCTTCTCAGCGGCGGATCGGCCAGTGCTTCGAGGCAGCCGACGACGATCACCGCATAGATCATCCAGCCTTGCGAGGCGAAGGCGTAGCCGAAGGCGCTGGCCGCAGTAAATGTCAGGCCGATCACCGCCGTCCTCCATTCGCCAAGTTTGGGGATCACGCGCGGCAGCACCGTCGCCATGACGATCGCCCCACACAGGCCGAAGGCGCCGAGCGAGAAGCCGATCTGCTGCTCGCTCCAGCCATAACGATAATTGGACACGAACGACCACACCGCAGGATACATCATGTGGCCGAGCGTCATCAGGAAGAAGGCGAGCCCGATCCAGCCGATGCCCTGATATTGGCGCATCTGCAGCAGCGTGCCGACCGGGTTGGCGCGTTTCCACTCGAAGCGGCGGCGGTGCTTTTCATCGAGCGTTTCAGGCAGGAAGAACATGGCGATGAGGAAGTTCACGAAGGCAAGCCCGGCGGCAAAGTAAAACGGCACTCGCGGCCCGAACGTGCCGAGCAGCCCGCCCAGCACCGGCCCAATGACGAAGCCGACGCCGAAGGCGATGCCGAGCAGACCGAAATTCTTCGCCCGGTTGTCGTCGTTCGAGATGTCGGCAATGAAGGCCGACGTCGTCGAATAGCTGGCGCCCGAAACGCCGGCCAGCACGCGGCCGATGAACAGCATCGGATAGGACCAGGCGATGGCGCAGATCAGATTGTCGATCGAGAATGTAAGCACCGAGGCAAGCAGGATCGGCCGCCGCCCGAAGCGGTCGCTCAATCCACCCATGATTGGCGCGAAGAAGAACTGCATCGCCGCATAGACGAAGAACAGCCAGCCGCCTTCGATCGCCGCTTCGCTGATGCCGACGCCGGAAAGCTCCCTGAGAAAGGCCGGCAACACCGGCATGATCATGCCGAAGCCGATAATGTCGAGCAGCAGCGTGGTGAAGACGAGCGCAAGGCCCCGCCTGGCGGTTTTGGGGTCGATCATGATGGCGTCTGCTCCCTGAGACCGCCCTTGGGCGGGCGCCCGTTATAGGCGAGGCGCCACTTTGGAACAATAGGAGAACGCCTCAGGCGTTCTCCTCCTGACATCTGTTGCCGGTGGTGAATTGGCCCGCCGACGGATGCGCTTTGAACCGCGGTCGGCTGGAACTTGCGAGCGCCTCAAACCGGACCGGTCAGCGTGTTGCAATCCGACAGCTTGCCGCTCTTGTAGCCGCGCGCCAGCCAGGTCTGCCTTTGCTGCGACGTCCCGTGGTTGAAGCTTTCCGGAACGACATAGCCCTGCATCTTCTTCTGCAGCGTATCGTCGCCGATCTGCTTGGCGGCGTTGAGCGCCTCTTCGATGTCGCCCTGTTCCAGAATGCCCTTCTGCGCGGTGAAATGCGCCCAAACGCCGGCGAAGCAGTCGGCCTGCAGCTCGATGCGCACCGACATCTGGTTGGCTTCCGCCTCACCCATCGACTGCCGCATCTGGTTGAACTTGGGCAGGATGCCGGTGAGGTTCTGCACATGGTGACCGACTTCATGGGCGATCACATATGCCTGGGCGAAATCCCCCGAGGCGCCGAACTGCTGGTCGAGCTGCTGGAAGAAGGTGGTGTCGAGGTAGACCTTGTGGTCGCCGGGACAATAGAACGGTCCGGCTGCCGTCGAGGCGGAGCCGCAGGCCGAGCGGATCTGGCCGCTGAACAGCACAAGCTTCGGGTCCTCGTATTTCAGGCCCTGCGACTGGAAGATGCCGGTCCAGGTCTCTTCGGTCTCGGCCAGCACGGTCGCCACGAACTGCTTCATCTCGTCGGAAGCAGGCGTGCCGGCGCCGTCGTCCTGGCCGCCGCTGTTGTCGGTAATCTGGCCACCGCCACCCGGCAGCACGCCGCCGCCGTCGCCGCTGCCCAGGATCTGCGACGGGTCGAAGCCGAAATACCATCCGGCCAGCACCACGAGGACGACCAGCAATATGCTGCCGCCGCCGCCGGTGCGGCCGCCGATCGGGATGCGGAACTGGCCAGGGCTGCCGCCGCCGAAACCACCACCGCCGCCGCTGTCGCTGCGCTCGTCCTCGACATTGTCACTCTGACGGCGGCCCTTCCAGAGCATGGCAACTCCCCGTATGCAAATTTCGGCTGGCGTGGCCGATGTCGTGGCCCAGTCCGACCCAACAGACAATTATCGCAATGGTTGCGCCAAGTCACAGTATTTTTCGTGGCAGCGGCATCGTGTTCGCACTCTGGTCGAGGCGGCATGCGCGCTGTAGCATCCGGTTCGAACGGGGGTGTCGGGGACTTGCGGACGATCGGTCGATTTCTGCTGCTGGCGGTGGTGCTATGCCTCGGCCCGTCGCCGGCGCGCGCCGTGACGCTCGATTCCAGCGTCGCCGTAACCGATCCCGAGACATTGCAGGCGCTTGAGCGTGGCGGCCTCTCGATCAGCCGCCTGCTCGGCCCGGCGCTGGGTCTCACGCGCGAGGTCGACAATCGGGGCCTGTTTTCGGTGCGCGCGCTGACCCCTGTGCGCAACGCCGTCAAGCAGGAGATCGCCGACGAGCCTGCCAATAGCCCCGATCCTTACGTCGCGGCCATGGTCAAGTCGAAGGACACCAGCCAGAAATTCAACCCGAAATACATCGACGATGACGGCTCGACGCTCGACCTGACCGGCGTCGTCAACCGCATGGACCGCGGCTATCTCGGCCACACCGAATGCGGCGAGATCAGGCTGATCTACCGCTTCCACTATTCGGTGGCGGAGAAGCCCACGAAGGGAAAGACAGCGCAACGCATCTCGTCGCGGCTGCCGCTGACCATGGGTCTGGTCTTCAACGCCAGGCCCGGCGAGGCTCGCCCCCGCGCTTCGAGAGACCGTCCAAGCGCCACCGCCGTTTCCTGTGCCGAAATCGCCAAGCGCTGGCTCGCCGCCGGCCAGAAGAACCTTGCGCCCGAGCAACTGGCAGCCTGGCTGCGCTCCGACGAAGGGCCGCTCTCCAACGCCATGCTGAATTCGTCGCAGATCATGCGGCTTGAGCTGAACATGCAGGTTCTCCGGCTGTCGGCCTCGAGCCGCCGCGACTTCGGTGGCCACGCCGAATATCTCCTCAAGATTTTCAAATGGGACCCAACGACGTCCACCTTCCAGGAATCGAAGATGGAGAACCAGATCGACCGGAAAGTGGTTCTGGCCGACCGGCCGGCCTTCGCCAAATGGCTGCTCACCGACCGCAACCTCTACGACCTCGATCGCGGCCGGCTGGTCATCGACGACAAGTTCCTGGCGACCAGCGCCGTCTCGGTCGCACCCGGCGGCATGGCCAGGTCGCAAAACAATATCGCCTATGGGCTGCTCGACGATGCCGACATCGACAAGGCACTGCAGGACTATGTCGCCAAGGGCAACGAGCTGCGCAGCGTGAAATCGGTGGCCGGCTTCAATCTGCGTCTCAACGAAATGACCTGCACCGGCTGCCACCAGACGCACGGCATTGCCGGCTTCCATTACACCGGCGCCGATCCGGCCAGCGAGCCGCGCCGCAACGCCGTCTTCGTCCCCGGCTCGGCGGTGTTCTTCGCCGACCTGCCTCGCCGCCGCGCCATCGTCGAGGACTTCGCCGCCGGCGGCCATCCGGATTTCTCACGCGGCTTCGCCGCCCGTCCGGACGCCAAACTCGCCGAAGCGCTGAAAGGCACCGATCTCTACAATGGCTGGGGCTCGATCTGCTACAGCGGCAAGGATGCCAGCTTCAAGGACTGGAGCTGCGGCGAAAGCCTGCGCTGCGCCGGCGTCCATGAAAGCGACATCCATCCGGGCTTCGGCACCTGCGTCAGCGAGGCGGCCACCGCAGTCGGCGACCCCGTCGAGTTCGGCGAGATTAAGATGTCGAGCTGGGGCAGCGACAAATATTGCCGCCTGTCGCCGGCCACCGCAAAAGCCTGCGCCATCGATCCGGCGCGCGACAAGAAACCGGTAATCAAGCTCGCCGGCTATGGCGCGGCGCGCCAACGCTACGACAACCCCGAGCAGAAGACCGGTGGCTTTCCCGGGGGCATGCTGCGCAAGGCAAGCTGCGACAAGCTTCCCGACGAGGCGACTTGCGGCCGCCTCGCCAAGACCGGTTTCAACGACTGCATCGCGTCGGGCAAGGACCACAAATTCTGCACCAAGGAATTCACCAAGACCGCCGGCCTGCGCGCCTGCGACAAGGCGCATCCCTGCCGCGAGGACTATATCTGCACCGCCGGCTACGACGATCTGGCCGCAGCCAAGCCTGGCAAGGGCTCCTGCATTCCGCCCTATTTCATATTCCAGTTCCGCGTCGACGGCCATCCGCGCAGTTGGGTGCAGGACACCGAGGAATGAGCGGCAGGTTGCCGCTTGCGAACAGAACTCAGATCTTCTGCTTGGTGCCGGCGCTTTTGCCGTCCGAGCTTTTGGAGCGTTCCTCGAAACGCGCGGCGCCCTTTTTCAGCGCATGGCCGGTTTCGACCTCGGTCTTGCGTTCGTCCTTTGCCGCTGCCTGCCTCAAACCCTCGGCCGCCTGCTTGCCCTTCGCGGTCGGTGCCTGTTCGACGCCCATGTTTTCCTCCTTGGCGCGCGACAATCACGCGCAACGTCAGGAGCAACGAGCCTGACGTGCGGAGGTTCCAGTGGTGCGGCCCCGGCACCCCTCAGCGCGGCGCGATCATCGCCTTGCGAAAGGCTTCCAGCGTCTCGGCGCTGACATGATGCTCGATGCCCTCGGCATCGATGCGCGCCGTCTCGGCGCTGACACCGAGCGAACGCAAAAACGCTTCTACCGTCTGGTGGCGGATGCGGCTCTCTTCCGCCACCTTGCGCCCGGCGTCGGTCAGGAACACACCGCGATAGGGTTTTCTGGAAACGAGCCCGTCGGCGCACAGCCTGGTCAGCATCTTGGCCACCGTCGGCTGGGCGACACCGAGCCGCGCAGCAATATCGACCTGACGCGCCTCATTGCCGTCCTCGATCAGGTCGGCGATCAGCTCGACATAATCCTCGACCAGCGCGCCGCGGCGCGCTTCGCGCTGCTGCCGGAACCCTTTCGAATGAATCTCGGCGTCAGGCAGCGGCTCCTCGCGTCCAACCGGTCTGTGCTTCAGCGCCAACACGCGCTCCTTCCCATCTTTTGACAAGAATCGGCTTTGGGCAAAGCAATCGCCCTTTGCCATTCATAGCACGGGCTTAACTGTTCCAGCCGTTTATTTCCATTCCATGGTAGGCGCAACCGGCGTTTGCGATCCCCGGCCGGCCTGCCGGTCGGCGCAACAGGAAGCACATACAATGAAATATAGCCTATTGCATAATGTTGAGCCCTGGCATAGATAGGATGACGTCAACCGATCCACCCAGTGGAAAGCCCTCCATGTCCGAAGCTGACGCTACCTTGGGATCATCCTGGCGATTTGACAGGCCGGAGGACAATCCTCCCAGCCTGCGCGAGGTGAACTCCACGATCGCGGTGCCGCAGTCCGGCGTCTGGTTCCGTCGCCTGTTCGCCTTCATGGGACCGGGCTACATGGTCTCGGTCGGCTATATGGATCCGGGCAACTGGGCCACCGACCTCGCCGGCGGCGCCCAGTTCGGCTACACGCTATTGTTCATCATCATGCTGTCCAACCTGATGGCGATCCTGCTGCAGGCGCTTGCCGCCCGGCTTGGCATCGCCACCGGCCGCGACCTCGCCCAGGCCTGCCGCGCCTATTATCCGCGTCCCGTCAGTTTCGTGCTGTGGATCGCCTGCGAACTCGCCATCATCGCCTGCGACCTCGCCGAGGTGATCGGCACGGCGATCGCGCTGCAGCTTCTGTTCGGCATTCCGCTGATCGGCGGCGCGTTGCTGACGGCGCTCGACGCCTTCATCGTGCTGCTCTTGATGAACAAGGGTTTCCGCTATCTCGAAGCCTTCGTCATCGCGCTTTTGATCATCATCTTCGGCTGTTTCGCCATCCAGATCTTTGCCGCTGCCCCTCCGGTCGGCTCGATCCTGCATTCGATGTTCGTGCCGTCGACGGAGATCGTCACCAATCCGGCGATGCTCTACATCGCCATCGGCATCATCGGCGCCACGGTGATGCCGCACAATCTCTACCTGCACTCCTCGATCGTACAGACACGCGCCTATGAACGGACCGAAAAAGGCAAGCGCGACGCCATTAAATGGGCGACGACGGACTCGACCATCGCGCTCGTCCTGGCGCTGTTCGTCAACGCCTCGATCCTGATCGTCTCGGCGGTGGCCTTCCATGGCACCGGCCATCAGGATGTCGCCGAGATCGGCCAAGCCTTCGAGCTCTTGTCGCCACTGCTCGGCCTCGGCATCGCCTCCATCCTGTTTGCGGTGGCGCTGCTGGCCTCCGGCCTCAACTCGACGGTTACGGCAACGCTTGCCGGCCAGATCGTCATGGAAGGCTTTTTGCGCCTGCGCATTCCGCAATGGGCGCGCCGGCTACTGACGCGCGGCATCGCCATCGTCCCGGTGGTGGTCGTCACCGCGCTCTATGGCGAAAAGGGCACCGGCCAGTTGCTGGTCTTCAGCCAGGTGGTACTGTCGATGCAGCTGCCCTTCGCAGTCATCCCGCTGGTGCAGTTCGTCTCCGACAAGAAGAAGATGGGCAACCTTGCCATTCCCCGCGGCGTGGCGGTCCTCGCCTGGGTCGTCGCGGCGGTCATCCTGGTGCTCAACTTCAAGCTGCTCTACGACACCGTCTTCGGCGTCGGCTGAGTTTCTTCTTGAGCAGTTCGCCGTTTCGCGGAAACGGCGAACTGCTCTATCTCTTGTTTTGACGCAATTCCGGGCGGAAAGCCGCCTCACACTTTTCCTGGAATTGCTCAAGACGGCGACAAACCGGCGGCTTGCGCTATCTTACCGGCCATCATGACAAGTGTCGAAGACGCCAGGAAATTTTACGCGCAGCTGATGGCGGCCAATGCCGGCTCGGCCGATCCGCGCCTCGAAGAGGCGTTCGCCACCGTTCCGCGCGAAGCCTTTCTCGGTCCCGGACCCTGGGCGGTCGTCGCCGGCAGGGCGCTCACCACCGGCAACGGCAAGATCATGACGCCGAGCGCCGATCCTGTTCACATCTATCAGGACGTGCTGGTGGCGCTCGATGCCGACAAGGGCATCAACAATGGCGAACCCTCCCTGCACGCCATGTGGATAGGCAGGATCGCCCCCAGACCGGACGAGGCCGTCACCCATATCGGCGCCGGCACCGGCTACTACACCGCCTTGCTGGCCCGGCTGGTTGCGCCCGGCCCGGTGACCGCCTTCGAAATGGAGGCAGATCTTGCTGCCAGAGCAACAAAGAATCTCGAAACCTACGGCAATGTAAGCGTCGTCCACGGCGATGCCGTCACCGGCGATCTGCCGCCGTCCGACATCATCTATGTCAATGCCGGTGTCGTCGCACCGCCGGCTCCTTGGCTTCGGGCGCTGAAAGCGGGCGGCCGCATGATCTTTCCCTGGCGTCCGTCCCAGGGCGTCGGCCTGGCCGTGATGGTAACCCGCAACGACAAGGGCTTTGCCTGCGACCCCTTCATGCGCTCGTGGTTCATCCCCTGCGTCGGCGCCTCGGCGGCCGGTTCGGCGGCCAAAATCCCCGACCTCCAGAAGGCGGCGCGCAGCCGTTCGATCTGGCTGACGTCAGACAGGGCGCCGGACCGGACCGCCACCGCCATCATCGGCGACGTCTGGTTTTCGTCGCAGGCGCTTGGCGGCGGGCGACGGCGGTAGGTACCCTTGTCGGCCGGCAGCGTTTTTTTGCCAACGCCTGTCGGGCGGCCGCCGGCCTGTCCGTCCTTAGATCGAAATCCGGCCCTGACGGCGCGGATCCTGGAAAAGGAAAATCCAATGCGAAAGATCATCGCCGCTACCTTCGTCAGCCTCGACGGCGTCATGCAGGCGCCGGGCGGCCCGGAAGAAGACCCGGTTGGCGGCTTCGAGTTCGGCGGCTGGACGTTCCACTACTTCGACGAGGTGGCGGGCGTGGCCATGGAGGAATTGTTCTCTAAGCCCTTCGCCCTGCTGCTCGGCCGCAGAACCTACGACATCTTCGCCGCTTACTGGCCGTACCAGAAAGATGCCATCGGAGATGCCTTCAACCCTGCGACTAAATATGTGGCGACGCATCGGCCGGATTCGCTCACCTGGGAAAATACGCAATGGCTTGGAGAAGATATCGTCGCGGCGTTGCGCCGCCTCAAGAAGGAAGATGGGCCTGACCTGCTCATCCAGGGTTCGAGCGAGCTGATCCAGACTTTGCTCGCCAACGGGCTGATCGACGAGATCCGGTTGATGATCTTCCCGCTGCTGCTGGGCAAGGGCAAGCGGCTGTTCGATGGTGGTGCGATGCCCGCCGCTTTCAAGCTGGTCAAGTCGCAGGCCACTACCACAGGCGTCATCATGGCGACCTACGAACGCGGGGGTGAGGTCAAGGTCGGGTCGTTCGCTACGCAGAAGCCGTCAGAGGCCGAGCTCGAGCGGCGTAAGAACTGGAAGTAACAGGGACAGGCTTGGCACCTTTCCTCTCCCCCGATCGACGGGGGAGAGGAAATGCAAGTTCTGTCAAGCCGCCACAGCCCGCCGTGCCAACCCACCCCGGATATACCGCGCGAACTCCTGCGCTGCCGGCGCCGTGCCGTACTTCGGCAAATGCAGATTGATGGAAAAATTCGGCAGCGGCGGCAGCCCGGCATCAAAAGCCAGGATGTCAAGATCGGCAGGCACGGTGGAGGCCAGCCAGGCGGTGACGGCAAGGTCGGAGCGCACTGTCGCGGTCGTCGCGTCGATGTTGCCGTTCTCGAACACGGTGCGCCATTCCAGCCCGTGCTCGTTCAGCGCCGACAGCACCACCGGGCGGAAGGCGCATGTATCGGCCACGATCGACACCGGCAGCGGCCGCTTGGCGCGGGCGACGCCGCCCTTGGCCCCGACCCAGACCAGCCGGTCAATGGCCAGGCACTCACCGGCCGACGGGCCGACCGGTTCCTCGATGACGGCAAGGTCGATGGTGCCGGCCGCGAGGGCCGCGGCAAGGTCCGGCGAAGCCGCACAGAGCAGTGAAATCTCGACCTGCGGATAGGTCTCGGCATAGGCCTTCAGCACCGGCGCCAGCAAAGTGCCGACAAGGTCATAGGGAACACCGAGCCGCACCTGGCCGGCGACCTCGGTGCCCGCCATCTCGGCCCAGATCTCGTCATTGAGGCCAAGCAACCGTTTGCCCTTGCCGAACAGCCGCTCGCCGGGCCGCGTCAGCCGCAAGCCACGCCGGTCGCGCTCGAACAGGCTGCAGCCGAGCGCTTCTTCCAGCCTTTTGATCTGCTGGCTTACGGCGCCTTGCGTCAGATGCAGCGCGTTCGCCGCCGCCGTCATGCTGGCCTTGTCGGCGACGGTGACGAAGGTGCGGATCAGCGCTGTGTCGAGGTTACGGATCATGGTTGGCATTATATCTGCTAATGCCAACCATCGCAAACATTGCATTTACTGAAGTATGCAGAAGTCTACCGTAGGGCCTTCGATGGAGGACGCCTCATGTTGCAGCCCATCTTTCCGCTCATCCTGTTTGCCTTCGTGGCCACCGTCACGCCCGGCATCGCCACCACCCTGTCGACCGCTTCAGGCGCGCAGTTCGGTTTTCGCCGTTCCGTTCCCCTATTGATCGGCAGCGCTGCCGGCCTCGCCACCGTGACCGCTGCTGCCGCCGCCGGGCTCGCCGGTCTGCTGCTGGCCATGCCTTCGCTGCAACTGGCGATGAAAATCATCGGCTCGCTCTATCTCATCTGGCTGGCAATCAAGATCGGCCGCGCCGGGCCGCCTAATCTCGATGTGGCGATGGCAAAACCCAACAGCTTCTTCGGCGGCGCCGGCATTCAATGGATGAACCCGAAGGGCTGGGCGATGGGACTGGGGGCGGCGGCCTCGTTCGCAGCCCTTGCCGACGGGCCGGGACAACTCGCGCTGCTGCTCGGCTCGACCTTCGGCCTCACTGCAGCCGTCTCGCTGTCGATCTGGTGCGTGGCGGGCATGGTGCTGGCACGGCTGCTCGAGACCGAATGGCAATGGCGCGCGCTCAACATCGTGCTGGCGCTGGTGCTGGCTGCATCGATCATACCGATGTGGCGGGGAGCGTAAACGCAGAGGTCGGCGCCAGTACCCCCACCCGGACCTGCGGTCCGACCTCCCCACAAAGGGGAGGTAGGGGAGCGCGCACTTTACCCTCCCCCTTGTGGGGAGGGCCGCGAACGAAGTGAGCGGGGTGGGGGTCCTGGTTAGCGAAGCGAACCAGCTACTCTCAAGCAGCATAGCGGGCAGCAGGCTTGTCGGCGTGCAGGCTGCCGTAGAAGACTTGCCTTGCGCCGAGGAAGGTGTCGAGCTTGGTCGCATCGGCAAGTGCCGGCACGGTGACGGCTTCGCCCCTGGATAGACCGACAAGCGCGGCATCGACCATATCGTCGGCGGACATGATGATCTCCTTCGGCAGATTGTCGATATCGCTGCCCGCAAGTTCCCAGAAATCGGTGCGGGTCGCGCCCGGCAGCACCGCCTGCACCTTCACATTGGTGCCGGCGACTTCGCGGTGCAGGGCCTCGGTGAAGTTGACGACGTAGGCCTTGGTGCCGCTGTAGATGCCGCCGAACGAGGTATCATAGGCGAGCACGGAGGCGATGTTGACGATGGCGCCGCGGTTGCGCGCAAGAAGCCCCGGCAGAACGGCGCGGGTCAGGCGGGTCAAGGCGATGACGTTGACCTTGATCATGCGCTCGGCCTCGTCGGCGTCGGCCGTTGCCACCACGGCCTGGCCACCAATGCCGGCATTGTTGACCAGCAGCGTGACGCTGTCGTCGGCTGCGATCGCCTGCTCGACGCGGCGCACATCATTGTCGTCGGCAAGATCGGCTGATATCACGCTGACCTTGCGCTTATAGGCATAACGCAGCTTTTCAGCCAGTTCCTCCAGCCGGTCGGCGCGCCGCGCCACCAGCACCAGATCGTAGCCCTGCCCGGCCAGCCGGTCGGCATAGACCGCGCCGATGCCGGCCGATGCGCCGGTGACGACTGCGGTACCCTTGTTGTCCTGTCCACTCATTGTCCTGTTCCTTTTTTGCCCGGCGAGACAGGTCGATGACCCTCGCCTCGCCCTGATTTTCAATTAGTGGCATGTACCACTTTCCGGAAGTAGGTATATGCCACCATCTTGTCAACGGAGGCCGCAGAAACTATTTCTGCGACAGGCCGGCAGCGGTTTTTGCCGGCAAGGAGTCGTGATGACCAAGACCGCACTGCCGGGATTTAGCCTTTGCAACAACGCCACGCTGCGGCGCGCCGCGCGCAAGCTCGGCCGCTTCTATGACGATGTAATCTCGCCTTCGGGTCTGAAGGGCACGCAGTACGGTCTGCTCCATCAGATCCATGTGAGCAACGAGCCGGCGATGGGCACGATAGCCGAAGCGATGGTCATGGATCTCTCGGCGCTCGGCCACACGCTGAAGCCGCTGATCCGCGACGGCTATGTCGACACCTTCGCTGACAAGGACGATCGCCGCGTCAAGCGGGTGCGGCTGACCGACCAAGGCCTGGCCAAGCTCGAGGAGACGACGAAATTGTGGACCATTGCCCAGCAGCGCTTCGAGGCCCTGGTCGGCCCGCAACGAGCGGCAGATCTGCGCGCTATGCTGGATGAAGTCGCGGCGCTGGACTACGACGTGCCGGCGGCCGCCCCTTCAAGCTGAAAGAGCGGCCGCCGGTCCTTTGCAAAGATCTATTCGGCCGGCATGGCGACCGGCCGGGCCGCCCAGCGGCCGGCCAGCACCACGCCAAGCCCGATCAGCGGGAAGATGGCGGCGACCAGGCCGAGATCGGCCGGCACGCCGTAGCGCAGCACGGCGCCGCCGACCACAGCACCCAGCGCCACGCCGAGATAGAGCGCCGAAGCGTTGAGCGACAGCACGATCGGGGCGGCGTCGGGCGCCAGCTTGATGATGCGGCTGGCCTGCGCCGGCGGAAATGCCCAGCCAACCATGCCCCACGGCACCATCATGGCCATCAATGCCGGCCCGGCGAGATGCTGCGGCAGGAAGGTCGGGATGACCGAGAGCATCACCAGCATGACGGCGCTCAGCGCCAGCGACCAGCCGACGGTGCGCGTCGCACCAAAACGGTCGGCCGCCTGGCCGCCGGCTATGTTGCCGATGACGGCGCCGACACCGAAGGCGAGCAGCATGCCGGGCAGCGCAATCGGGCTGAGGCCGCCGCTCTGGATGGCCAGCGGTGCGATATAGGAAAACACCGAGAAGGCGCCGATCAGGGCAAGAGCGGTGGTCAACAGGATCGGCATGACCCCGGGGCGCAGCGCCGCAGCCAGCCGCCGCCTGAGCGGCAGCTTGGTGCCGACAATGCCGCGCGGCAGCCGGTACCACAGGATGGCGCCGACCAGCGCGCCGAGCCCGGCAATGGCAAAGAAGGTCCCGCGCCAGCCGGCTATCGTGGCAACCAGCGCGCCGAGCGGTGCACCGAGCGCAACCGCCACCGTGGTTCCGCCGACGACGACGGCAATGGCCCGCGCCCGGTGGTGGTCATCGACCAGCGCCACCGCCGTGCCTTGAGCGGTAGCGGCAAACAGGCCTGACGACAGCGCCATGATGATGCGGGCAATGAGCAGCAGCTCGAAGGACGAGCTCAGCGCCGCCACCACATTGCCGATGACGAAGAACGCCAGCGTCCACAAGATGACGCGGCGCCGGTCCCATTCGCCGGTCAGCGTTGCCAGGATCGGCGTGCCGATGGCGTAAGCCAGCGCGAAGGCGGTGATCAGCGTGCCGGCGAGCGGAATGGAAATGCGGGCGTCGGTGGCGATGTCAGGCAGCAGGCTGGAGATGACGAAGCCTTCGGTCGAGATCGTGAACGATCCGAGCGCAAGCCAAAAGAGGCGCTTGTCCATAGGGCGTGTCCTTAGTTCAAAACTTATTGAACAATTGGACATAACAGGGCGTGATGTCAATGAAGCCAGACGAAAATAGCTGAACCCTGCTGACAGCCCTGTGTCAGGACAGCCATTGGGCCAATCGCGAAACGGACCGTGCATGCCCGCGAAAGATCGACGCGTTGAAATCGCCACCGACTGTGCTTAGTTTCGGGCCATGACTTTGCCGCACCCAAATACAGACCAGATCAGCCTGCCGGTCGTGCTCGGCGTGCTTGGCGACCCGACCCGGCTCGCCATCGTGCGCTATCTCGCCAGCAAGGAAGGCGTGCCGCTGAACTGCAGCCGGTTCCTCGACCTCGGCTCCAAGACCAATCTCAGCTATCACCTGGCCAAACTGCGCGAGGCCGGCGTCACCCGCGCCGAAGTGGCCGGCACCAACCGGATGATCACGCTGCGCCGCGCCGACCTAGACGCCCGCTTCCCCGGCCTGCTCGATAGCGTGATTGCGGCGGCCGGAGATGACCCGGCTCTGCCCATCGTCGGCGGCCACGACATCGAAATGCCGGCGTAGCTGGTGCCGAAGTCAGGCCGCTCCTAGCGCTGCCAAAAACCGATATGCGGGGCGAGGAGCTCCTCGTCCATCTCGGGGAAAGGGCCGTGGACCTCGACCGGCTTCTGCCCGGAGCCGAGGACTGTGCGCGACGAGAGGTTCATCGTCGGGTTCTCTGCGTGATTGCCGGTCAGCGCGAGAAGCTTGGTTTCCTCGAAGCCGTAGACCAGCCGGCCGATATTGGCCCAGTACAGCGTTCCCGTGCACATCGCACAGGGCTCGCCGGTTGTGACCAGCGTGCAGGACCAGAGGAAATCCGGCGGATAGGCGTCCGAGGCACGCCGGGAGAGCTCGGTTTCTGCGTGGCGCACGGTGTTGATGTTTCCTTGCCGCATCAGGATGCGATCGTCGGGGCCGACGAGCACGCAGCCGAAAGGATGGTGCCCATGCGCGGCAGTCTCGCGCGCGACGTTATTGGCGGCGCGGAGGTGGGCAACCATCTGGTCGCGGGTCATCGCCTGTCCTCCCCCTGATGAACTCTGGAACGTCATGGACGCTAGCAGATGGAGTGCTTCCGCGATAGCCAGCTCCCGGCTGTCTCGAACGGCCTCAAGGGCTTGATAATGAAGGCAGCGGCTTGATAGGAAGCCGGGCCGCAAGCCTCAACGGGCTGCACCAAGGAGCCCGCCGCATGCGCATTGCCGTTCTCGCCGACATCCATGGCAATGTGCTGGCGCTGGATGCCGTGCTCGCCGATCTGGCGCGGCGCGGCGGCGCCGATCTCACCGTCAACCTTGGCGACTGTGTCTCCGGCCCGCTCTGGCCGCGCGAGACGTTCGAGCGGCTCGAAGCGCTCGACCTGCCGACGGTGCGCGGCAACCATGACCGCCGCGTCGCCGTCGATCCGGCCGACGATACGATGTGGGCTTCGGACCGCTATGCACAGGAGCGGCTGACGGAGGCGCAGCGCGAAGCGCTGCTCGCCCTGCCCTTCACGCTGGAGATTGTTCCCGGCGTGGTCGCTTTCCATGCGCGGCCCGACCATGACGAGAAATACCTGCTCGACGCGATCGTCGATGGCCAACTGGTGCGCGCGCCGCTTGCCGCTATTCAGCGGCGGTTGCAGGCGCTGGACCCGGCCTGCCGCGTCGTGCTTTGCGGCCACAGCCACCGCGCGGAGCTGCTCCGTATCCCCGGCGGCCCCATCCTCTTCAACCCCGGCAGCGTCGGCGCTCCCGCCTATGAAGATGACACGCCGCCGGCGCATGTTTCGGAGCAAGGCAGCCCGCATGCGCGCTACGGCATCCTCACCTTGGATGGCGAAGGACCCGACCGTTTCGAGACCATCGCCGTCGACTACGACCATGAAGCGGCGGCGAGACAGGCCGAACAGGCGGGCCGTCCGGAATGGGCGCATGCGCTGAGGACCGGCTTCATGCCCAAACCCTCTTGGCAAGGCTCCGCTTGACCGCACGGCTGCGCCCTGCTTCCGCCTCGCGGCACCAAACATCGGACGCATTTTCAGACTTACATGGCCGCGTATCGTCCCTTATAAAACCGCCTTGCCATACGGCAGGACTGCTGCCGCAAGGGTAATCGGCGCACGGCCAAATGATGAGGCGCACAATCCGAACCATTTTGCATCGACTGACTGGCGCTCCGCTCCTGCGGGCAGCCCGGTTGTTGGCGGGTCCGTTGGTGGTGGGCCCGTTGTTGGTGAGCTTGCCGGCCAATGCCGAGGACGCGCCTGCCGACATCGTTTCCATAGTGACCGAGCTCGGCCCAGGCGATCTCCTCAACATCCGCGCCACGCCGTCGCCGGTCGGCAGAACCCAAGCGCGCCTGCCGATCGGCTCGAGCGTCAGGAATTTCGGCTGCAACGAAGTGGACGGCCACCGCTGGTGCAAGGTCGAGGAGATCGACAATCCACTGGTCAAAGGCTGGGCGCCCGCGCGCTATCTTATCCCCGACAATCCGACCGTGGTCGAAGTTGAGGCCGCGCCGCCCCAGGTGACCGCCAGCGCTGAAGCCGGCGGCCCGACGCTCGCGCCCGACATGCCGACGCAGCCGGCCGACGTGGCCGCAGCGCCCCGGACGACTGCACCTGCCGCCTCTGCCGCTCCGGCTGCACCCACTCAGGCTCCACCCACCCCGGCTGCACCCGCGCCGGCTCCACTCGACCTGACGGAGCGCCTTGGCGGCACGAATCCAGGCGCGCCGAAGTCCGCCGCCGAGATCGGCAGGACCGCCATGCAGGATGCTTACGGCCTTGCCTTCGCAGCGAATGAAAGTCCGCCGACGGATGAAATCCCTGCCACGGAGGCTCCGGCAACGGAGGCCACAGGGACGCCGGAACTCGCCGCCGCCGCGTCTGCGGGAGCAGCGCCGGATACAGCGTCCGCGCCGGGGGTACTATCCCCGACGCCACGGCCAGACCAGGCCAAAGCTGCGACCGCTACGCAAACCGTTGCACGGCTGGAACCCCCGCCCGCCCTCGGCGCCACCGCCGAGATCCCCTGCGCCCGCTATGTCGGACAACCGATGACCCGCTGCGCCGTCAACATCGTCCACAATGGCGCCGACAAGGCAGACATCACCGTGACCTGGCCCGACGGCGGCACCCGCGTCATCTCCTTCTCTGCCGGCATGCCGGCCAACTCGGATTTGGGCAAGGACTTCCGCTTCACAAGGGAAGGCAGCCTCAACATGATCCGCGTCGGGGTATCCGAGCGGTTTGAGATTACGGATCAGCTCGCGCTGGGGGATTAGGTGTCAGGCAGTAGGGAATGGGCAATAGGCGCCTTAACCTCGCTCCTGCCTAATCCCCACTGCCTGATCCCTACTGCCTAATCCCTACTGCCTAGCCTCATTTTCGGGGTTACATCTCCCAAAACTCTTCCCTATAAGGCCCTCCTAGCCTGATACCAGAATCGCAAGCACAACCGGCCGGGTCTTCCCGTCCCGGTTTTTCGTGCAAGCCGCTCGCCGAACGGAACTCACAACGATGCCAAGACGCACCGACATCAAGTCGATCCTGATCATCGGGGCCGGCCCCATCGTCATCGGCCAGGCCTGTGAGTTCGATTATTCCGGCACACAGGCCTGCAAGGCGCTGAAGGAAGAGGGCTTTCGCGTCATCCTGGTCAATTCCAACCCGGCCACCATAATGACCGACCCGGAACTGGCCGACGCCACCTATATCGAGCCGATCACGCCTGAAGTCGTCGCCAAGATCATCGCCAAGGAGCGGCCCGACGCGCTGCTGCCGACCATGGGCGGCCAGACCGCGCTCAATACTGCTCTGTCGCTGCGCCGCATGGGCGTGCTCGAACGCTACAATGTCGAGATGATCGGCGCCGACGCCACGGCGATCGACAAGGCTGAGGACCGGGCGCTGTTTCGCGAGGCGATGAAGAAGATCGGCCTGGAAACGCCGAAGTCGATGCTTGCCAATGCCACCGATGTCAAGAACGCCGACCGCAAGACGCACGAGGCCGAGCGCGCCGCCGTAAAGGCCGAGGCGCCTGCCGACCTCGATGCCGCGCTCGACGCGCTGGAAACCCGCTGGAATCTCGGCGAAGGCGACCGCAAGCAGCGCTACATCAGCCATGGCATGGCGATCGCCGCCCAGGCGCTCGACCATGTCGGCCTGCCCGCCATCATCCGCCCGTCCTTCACCATGGGTGGCACAGGCGGCGGCATCGCCTACAACCGCGCCGAATTCTACGACATCGTCCAGTCCGGGCTCGACGCCTCGCCGACCACCGAAGTGCTGATCGAGGAAAGCGTGCTCGGCTGGAAGGAGTATGAGATGGAGGTCGTCCGCGACAAGGCGGACAATTGCATCATCGTCTGCTCGATCGAGAACATCGACCCGATGGGCGTACACACCGGCGACTCGATCACCGTTGCCCCCGCGCTGACCTTGACCGACAAGGAATACCAGATGATGCGCAACGCCTCGCTCGCGGTGCTGCGCGAGATCGGCGTCGAGACCGGCGGCTCCAACGTGCAGTTCGCCGTCAACCCGGCCGATGGCCGCCTCGTCGTCATCGAGATGAACCCGCGCGTCTCGCGCTCGTCGGCGCTGGCGTCCAAGGCGACCGGCTTCCCCATCGCCAAGATCGCGGCCAAGCTCGCCGTCGGCTACACGCTGGACGAGCTGGAGAACGACATCACCGGCGGCGCCACGCCCGCCTCCTTCGAGCCAAGCATCGATTACGTCGTCACAAAAATCCCGCGCTTTGCCTTCGAGAAATTTCCCGGCGCAGAGCCGGTGCTGACCACCGCCATGAAGTCGGTCGGCGAAGTCATGGCCATCGGCCGCACCTTCCAGGAGTCCCTGCAGAAGGCTTTGCGTGGACTGGAAACCGGCCTGACCGGCCTCGACGAAATCGAAATCCCCGGCCTCGGCCACGGTGCCGTAGCTGCCAACCACGCCGACGACCGCAACGCCATCCGCGCCGCGCTCGGCACGCCGACGCCCGACCGGCTGCGCATGGTGGCGCAGGCGATCCGCATGGGCACCTCGCTGGAAGACGTGCACGCCATGTGCAAGATCGACCCGTGGTTCCTCGAACAGATCGCCGGCATCGTTTCCATGGAAGCCCGCATCCGCGAGCACGGCATTCCGCAAGACGCCGTCAATCTGCGCATGCTGAAGGCGATGGGCTTCTCCGATGCCCGCCTCGCCTCGCTGACGAAGTCCGACGCCGAAGTGATTCAAAGGATTCGCGAAAAGCTCGACGTTCATCCGGTTTATAAGCGCATCGACACGTGCGCCGCCGAGTTCGCCTCGCCCACCGCCTACATGTACTCGACCTACGAAGTGCCCTTCGCCGGCGCGCTGGCCAATGAAGCGCAAGTGTCAGCGCGGAAAAAAGTCGTCATCCTCGGCGGCGGTCCCAATCGCATCGGCCAGGGCATCGAGTTCGACTATTGCTGCTGCCATGCCGCCTTCGCACTGCGCGACGCCGGCTATGAAGCGATCATGATCAACTGCAATCCCGAGACAGTGTCGACCGACTACGACACGTCGGACCGGCTCTACTTCGAGCCGTTGACGGCCGAGGACGTGCTGGAGATCCTGCGCGCCGAACAGGCCTCGGGCGAACTGGTCGGCGTCATCGTCCAGTTCGGCGGCCAGACGCCGCTGAAGCTGGCCGACGCGCTGGAGAAGGCCGGCATCCCGATCCTCGGCACGTCACCCGACATGATCGATCTCGCCGAAGACCGCGACCGCTTCCAGAAGCTGCTTCACAAGCTCAACCTCAGCCAGCCGAAGAACGGCATCGCCTATTCTGTCGAGCAGGCCCGCCTTGTGGCCGGCGAACTCGGCTTCCCGCTGGTGGTGCGCCCCTCCTATGTGCTCGGCGGCCGCGCCATGCAGATCATCCATGACGAGGGCATGCTGCAGAGCTACCTGCTCGACACCGTGCCCGGCCTGGTGCCGGAGGACATCAAGCAGAAATACCCCAACGACAAGACCGGCCAGATCAACACGCTGCTGGGCAAGAACCCGCTTCTGTTCGACACCTATCTCTCGGGCGCCATCGAAGTCGATGTCGACTGCCTCTGCGACGGCACGTCGACCTTCGTCTCAGGCATTCTGGAGCACATCGAGGAGGCCGGCATCCACTCCGGCGACAGCGCTTGTTCGCTGCCGGTGCATTCGCTGCCTTCCGATCTGGTCGACGAGCTGGAGCGCCAGACGGCGGCGCTTGCCCGCGCGCTCAATGTCGGCGGGTTGATGAACGTGCAGTATGCGATCAAGGACGGCACCGTCTATGTGCTGGAGGTCAACCCGCGCGCATCGCGCACCGTGCCCTTCGTCGCCAAGACCATCGGCCGTCCGATCGCCAAGATTGCCGCCCGCATCATGGCCGGCGAAAAGCTGGAAGATGCCTTCGCCCATTACGGCGCCATGCCTGATCCTCGCAACCCTGGCCACATCGCGGTCAAGGAAGCCGTCTTCCCCTTCGCCCGCTTCCCCGGCGTCGACATATTGCTCGGCCCGGAAATGCGCTCGACCGGCGAGGTCATGGGCCTCGACCGCGATTTTGCGCTGGCCTTCGCCAAGAGCCAGCTCGGCGCCGGCGTCGACCTGCCGCGCTCCGGCACGCTGTTCGTCTCGGTGCGCGACGAAGACAAGGCCGGCATCCTGCCGGCGGTCAAGCGCCTCGCCGGCCAGGGTTTCAAGGTGCTCGCCACATCCGGAACCGCCCGCTTCCTCGCCGAAAACGGCGTCGACGCCCAGAAGATCAACAAGGTCCTCGAAGGCCGCCCCCACATCGAAGACGCCATCCGCAACCGCCAGGTCCAGATCGTGTTCAACACCACGGACGGCCAAAAGGCGGTGTCGGACTCGAAGTCACTGCGCCGCGCGACCCTGATGCAGAAAGTGCCGTATTACACAACGCTATCAGGTGCTGCGGCTGTGGCCGAGGCGATCGCGGCGCTGAAGGCAGGGAGCCTCGAGGTGCGGCCGCTGCAGGAGTATTTTGCTTGAGGCAATTAGCTCTCTTCTCCCCGTTCAACGGGGAGAAGGTGCCGGCAGGCGGATGAAGGGCAGCGCCACCACCCAGATGAGCTCCCTGAGGGTGTCCATCACTGATTTTCTCTGCGGCGCGGAAATATCCTATTTGCTATCGTCAATAAGCTGTCATCACGTATCAACTCAGAACCCGTTCCTACGGTCAGGTTTGCACCGACGCGCTGGCGATAAATATCTCGAATTTTCTTAAGCAGTTTCTTTCCCGACATATTGGCACGAGGGTCATCATTCACCCTTTGCCTCATGTCTCGCGCTAAAGCTCCTACGTTTACTCGTCCATTTCCCTGTTTGCGTTCCCAATCTAACCGGGAATTGAGAGCATGCTCGTATGCGTCCTCGCGAATCTCCTCGATCGCCTGATTGAGAATTTCCGTAAACTGAGCCTCGTTCTGTAAGTTGTTTAGAGCCGAAAGGTAGCGCGGATTCAGCAAGTGGGATTCGATATCGACACCAGTTGTCACAAATGAATCACACTGCATCTCCCGAATTGACGTTTTCCACGCTTCGACTTCCATGGGGCCAAGGAAGTCGCGATCCCTATGAATCACAAGGCGGGCGCCCGATATACGTCGAGTATGATCCGCTATAGTCCTAAGATTATGTAACTCCGTTACACCGCGATAGGGAAGAATCAACGTTCTTTCCATATCAAATCCACTAGACGCCAATAATGTAACGATACTTCTAGTTATTTCATCCTCGGTTAATAATATAGCATCGTAGTTCTTTGTTCCAATTCTCTCCTTAAAATCGAGAGCGCCCAAATCCATTAGTATGTCAATCTGGTCGTCGCGGGAAGCCGGAGCCGCAGCACCAGACTGAACCCAAATATATCGAGCAACGCCGGAAAGCGCATCAACTATGTGTCGAGAATGGGTCGTGATAACAATCTGAGTTCCTAAATCCTCAGTTATTCTAAATAGAAGATTCGAGATTATCCTTTGATTGTTCGGATGAAGATGGGAGTCTGGCTCATCAAGAACAATTAGGCTCGGGCGGAATCTATGAAGATAACACAGTATCTGAACTGCCTGTAGGAATCCGGTTCCGCAAAGTTCAATAGGGATACTCGTGCCGTCCTTCTTAACGAATACATATATATATTCATCAATCTTTTGCTCAAAAATAACATCGATCTCGACACCAGGGAATACCTCAGCGAGGTCAACGAGAAATCTATTTCTATTATCTTCATTTGGCCAAAGCCTAAGGAGCATATTGCGAAGAATTACGTTCGCGTCACCCCGAGCAAGAGCCCGCAACAAAACTCCATCAGAAACAAACACCTCGCTCTTAGCGACACCCGCTAATCCCGGCGAGAATATGCTGAACGGATCATCTAAACTCGCTAATCCCACAGCGACTTCCGGATTCACAATTCGGGCTTGGACATTGTTGTTCTTACCTTTCGCAACTTCCAAGGAAAAAGTACGCCCATTCTCCAAGGTCAAATCAAACAAAATCGATCTATTTTCACCCTCCACCAATTTTCCACCTTGACCTAGGGCGTATGGATTAGACGCAGGAGAGTATATGATCTCATCCGGCCCTAGCGTCGCTATCAAAGGGCTTTTTCGCGTCCATTTCTTTGCCAGTGCGATGGACTGCAAGATCGATATGCAAAAATGGAGAGCTTGAATTATGCTGCTTTTTCCAGAATTGTTTGATCCAACAATTATGTTCAAATCAGATAGGCCTACACTGGTATCTTCGATAACCTTGAACCGGCGTATCCTGAAATTTTGAATTTTCATTGCTCGGCTCCAAAGAATCTCATTTTGGCGTTTCTACCTCAATGAGCTTCACTGCCTTAGCCTTAGCCCTCTCCAGTTTGTTCGTAGCCTTTCGCATCCTAGCGACCGCTTCCTTAGCCTTGTCGCCTTCGATCGTATCCCGCTTGATTACTTCATTTTCGACCAACTGCGAGAGGTTCTCGTTACCAACCTTGATGTCTGGAAAGAGCTTCCGGATTTCCCGGCGCACCACCGAAATCACGGCTTCAGACCGGATGATCGCCGAAACCGTAAACTTGTTGAACAGCTGTGCCTGCTGATGGAATGCATCCATTGCATCGGTCGTCAGCCCTTCCTTGGCGAACAGGAAGAGGCACTGTAGATGGTCCTCATTCTTGGGATTCATGTCGGCAAGGACAATCCGGCAAACTTCTTCATGGCTGATCTGGTTTGCCACATAGATACGGACCAACCGCCATTCGACCGCATTGGTGAGGATCACCCAGTGAATGCCTTGGTGGGCTCCGTAGTCGATAACCTGCCTCAAGTGATTATCAGCCAAGCTGCTGCCCGCTGATTTCACCTCAACAAGCAATCGCAGTTTTCCTGCAATCTTGATCGCGAGATCGCAATATGTAGCCTTGGTCTGGTGTTCCGAGGTTAGCTCGTCATATTTATCATAGCCAAAAACATCGGCCAGGATGTCCTTGACCAAGGTAACCGTGTCGGCTTCCGCGACATCAGATTTTTGCTGAGCCAGCGTAATCCGCTGATACTTCTTGAGATTCGACGCAACGCGTTCGCCGAATTTCTTCGGTAATTTGTTCATGACTCGCCCTCCCTATCCCCGGCGAGATTTGAGGACGACTTTACTTCAAAGACAAGCGGAAATTATAGGTGGCCCCTCACGCCACCGCCACACACTCGATCTCGATATCGAACTCCATCGGCCACGACGCCACCGGCACGAAGCTCCGCGCAGGCGGGTTGACGCTGAAGTACCGGGCATAGACCCGGTTGATGGCGTTGTAGAAGCCGGAATTGACGGCGTAGATGCGCACCATCACCACATTGTCCAGCGAGGTGCCGGCGGCTTCCAGGCAGTGTTTCAGCGCCTTCAGCGACGCCTCGGTCTGCGTTTCGATATCGCCACGCACCATCTCGCCGCTCACCATGTCCACCGGCGGCGTCGCCGAGATGAACACGAAGCCATTGGCCCTTACTGCCGTCGAGCAAGGCAGCCCGAGCGCCCGCACCTTGGCCGACATGACGGGCACTTCGATGACTTCTTTTTTCATGGTGATCTTCCCCTTGTTTGCCAAGCTGGCGCCAAGGCCCCCTCACCCAGCCTCCGCTTCGCTCGGCTGACCTCTCCCCGAGGGGAGAGGAGCCGGTCAGCGCCAGCACGTCCCTCTTCTCCCCAGCGGGGAGAAGGTGGCCGCGAAGCGGACGGATGAGGGGGCCTGCGCCACCTTTAATCGTGAGCAACTTATCCTGCCGCCCAGCGAACACCAGCGCCGAAGCATGGTCCAGCGCTCACCCCTGCCCCGGATAGGGCATGCCGTCCTTGTGCAGAAACCTGCCATCGGAACTCGGGCTCATCATGTCGATGTCGGAGCAAGTGATGAGATCATCCGGATTGCGCGAGCCGACCTCGAGATAGCGCGCCGTTGTGGACGAGCGGTTGATCATGTGGTGGCCGTTGCCGCTGTTCTTGGCAAAGGTCGCGCAGTCGCCGGCCTTGAGCAGCGTCTCGCCGCCATCCTCCACCAGCACCAGTTCGCCTTCCAGCACATAGACGAGCTCGTCCTCATGGCTGTGCCAGTGGCGCTGGCTCGACCAGCCGCCTGATGGCAATGTCATCAGGTTGACGCCGAAATCGGTGAGGCCGCCGGCATCGCCGAGGCGGTGGCGTGTGCGCTCGGCGCAAGGGGCGTCGAAGGGTGCGGGGTAGCCGGAGCCCTTGCGGACAGGCACGGTGGACAGGTCGATCTTGGGCATGGGAGCTCCATTGAATTGGTGGCGGCAGTGTATGTCACTGCCGGCGCAGCCACAGAGCCACTTTGCCGCAATGCCTTGCCAACGGCAGGCATCGGCCGTCGCACTCTACGGCGCCCCCCTCTGTCCTGCCGGACATTTCCCCCACAAGCAGGGAGATTGGCTGTCGCCTCAGCCTTCGCCAATTTTCACCGTCGGTAGAAAAGCACGGCGCCGACGCTGCTGATCTCCCCACTCGTGGGGGAGATGTCCGGCAGGACAGAGGGGGCGCCGTAGAATGCTATTGCTGGCCAGTCACCAACCCTCAACCCTGATGCGCGGCCGCGAGTTCCTTCACGTGCTTCTCGTGCATCTGCAGCGTCGGCAGCGTCTTCTTGGCGAATTCCTTCATCGCCGGGTCGTCGCCCGAGTTGGCATAGGTGCTGAACAGGGCAACGGCCTCCTTGTGCGCGTCCGTCTGCATCTGGATGTACTTGGCGTCAAAATCCTTGCCGCTTGCGCTCTTCAACTCGTCGAGCATTGCCTGCTCCTTCGGCTGCAGGGCCGGTCCCGCGGCTTTGGTCGAACCGGTGGTCTGGCCCTGGCTCAGCGCCGCCTTGAACTCCTTGCCGGCTTTGGTGTGGTCCTTGACCATCTGCTTGGCGAATTTCTTCACGTCAGCCGCCTTGGATTTCTCCTCCGCGAGCTTGCTCGACTGGATTTCGAATTCGTTGGAGCTAGGCACGGTCTTGACGAAGGTTGGGGTATCGACCTTGCTGGCGGCCATGGCAGGCGCGACCGCAGTCGAGTTGGCCGCAAAGGCGGCAGGGGCACCGGCGAACAAGGCGACGGCGGCAATGGTGAGAAGCGTTTTCATCTGAGTTCTCCGATTTGAAAATTTCCCTCGGCTAATCAAACGCGGCATTGGCGGCAGGGTTGCGTCCGGAGAACTATTCGTCAGCGACCATCTGCCGAAGAGCCGTCCCGAGCCCCTGGCGGACAAACCTCAGGACAGCACGCCTCGCCATATTGCAGCTGTTCGTTCCAGTTCGGCCGACCCTCAGGCGTGAAATCCATAAGGTTCCACAGGATCTCGCACATGCCGATGGCGCGCTGATCCTAATGGACGGCGCTGCATTGGGAGCCGGTTGCACTTCCCTGTATTGCGTCTGCAGGTTAGATTTCCGGAGCTGGGGAGACACATGCAAGAGGATGAAGAGATCGATCTGCGCTGCCCGCAAGTGGTGGCCGACAATGCCGCCAAGGGGTTGAGGCTGCGAAGAGAATTCGGCCGGGGCGGCACCGAGATCGGCGTGGCGCGGGCGACGGAACTCAAGAACCGCGAAAAGCTGGCGCCATCCACCATCCGCCGCATGGTCAGCTACTTCGCCCGCCACGAGGTCGACAAGCGCGGCAAGAATTACGGCAATGAAGACAATCCATCGGCCGGCCATATCGCCTGGCTGCTGTGGGGCGGCGACGAGGGCCGCGCCTGGGCGATTGAGCTCAAAAAGAAGATCGGTAATGCGCCCGATATCTGAGGGCGACCGTAAAACGACTGGCGGGCCCCAAACCCCCGCCTGGGACCCGCCAAGGAGTGGCTGAACACATGCCGGTGCAGCCCCTCTACATCTGCCAGTCGTCGATCCGCCATCGGTCGAAAGGCATGGATGGTGAGTTAGCATCCGGTTGCAGCGGCCAATGTGAAGCAGTTCACAATCCGAAGGATTTCAACAGCGCTCGAGCAATTCCAGGAAAGGTGGGAACCGGTTTTCCCGTGAAAAGCGCGTAGCGTTTTCCCCAGGGAATTGCGGCAAGAAAAAACCCTTACCCTTCCCAGGCGACAGGCATCATTCCCAACCGCTCGTAGAGCCTGAGCGCGGCGGCGTTCTCGACCGTGTTGGTCTTGAGGTCGACATGGGCCGCGCCTCGATCGCGAAAGGCGTTGAAAGCCTGCCACATCAGCGCCTCGCCAATGCCTTTGCCGCGCGCTTCGGGATGGACCGCGAGGTCCTTGACGAAGGCCCTCGTCCAGCACAGCGCTGCCGCCGCCAGCCGTCCCTTGGCGTCGATGACCAGGAAACACAGCGCCGGGTCGAATTCGGCATCGCTGGATATGCGCGGCCACCATTCGTCGAACGGGCCGTCGGTGCCGTCGTCGAACACCTCGCTCAAAAGCGCATGCAAGGGCTGCGCGTCACCATGTTCGAAGCAGCGCATGGTAAAGCCGGCCGGCCAGTGCGGTGCAACGAGCGTCTCGTCGAGGATTTTGCGCAGCCGGATGTCGTTTGGAGCCGGCGGGCGCGGTTCAGGCATCGCGCTCAGGCGTCGGGCTGCAGCCGGCGGCGCTTGCGGTCGACACCGAGGCCGGTGGCCTCGAGCAGGCCTTTGCGCTTGGCGTCGAAATAATAGCCGGTCTGGTAGAGCCAATCGGCCTTCTTGGCGTTGCCACCCGCCACCAGCCAGGCGCCACGCAGATATTTGACCGCGTATTTCAGATTGGTTTCGGCGTCGAACAAGCCCTTGGCCGGCCCGTCATAGCCCATGCCGCGCGCCGTCGCGTGCTTGATCTGCATCAGCCCCCAATGGCCGTTATTGTAAGCCTTGGGATTGTAGGTGCTTTCGCGGTTGACGACGTGGCGCACCAGATCGACCGGCACCTCGTAGAGAGCAGCGTATTTCTGGATCAGCCGGTCGACGTCGCCGCGCATGCCGGTCGCATGCTCTTCTTCCGGGAGACCGAGCGGCGCGGCGGGGAACTGGCCCAAGGAAGCCGGGTTCTGCGGCACGACATAGGCTACCTGCTGCACGCCGGGCATGGCGTTCTGGCCGCCCTTGGCGGTCGCCGGCATGACAAGGCTGGCGGTCGTATATTGCGCCGCGACCGGCTGTCCGGCGTTGGCGGGCGCAGGCGCCTGCCAGGCATTGGCGGCCATCACCGCAGGCACGGCCGGGGCCGTGGGCGTCGCGCCGGCAAAGGCCGCGGTCGCGGCAACCGGCTGAGCAGCGGCATCGAGCGCTGGCGTGGCCGGCGTCGCTTCGGCCGCCTGAACGGGTGTTATGCCCGAGGATTGCGGCAGCACCGAAACCGTATCGGGCAGCGGCACGGTAAAGCCGGCATCGCTGCCGGCAGCGGTCGCGGTTTCGGTCAGCGCAGGCGTGGCCTTCATCTGCGAGGTCGATTGGCAGCCGCTGAGGGCAGCTGCGCCGACGATCACAGAGATCGCGAAAAGGTTGAATTTTGCTGGCAAGCCGCGCGGGTCCGATTTGTCGGTTGTTAAGAAGTCCTTACACCAGCGATTCCTGGTGGGCAATCGGGACCATCTGGTGGTTTTCGGGTGGCGAGAGCCGGGCTCAGATGCCATATTGTTCTGCATATGTACCGGTCGGTATCCCGGTTTTCGCCGCTTTGCGGAAAGGAGCGCATCATGGAAACGGCATCTTCGATCACAGCCGGCCACGCAGTGTTAGAAACAGTGATCGGCTTCATGGGCATCGCCTGGAGCGAAAAGGGCCTGATCCGGCTCTGCCTGCCCGAAAGGAGCCGCGAAGCAGTGGAGCGCCGGCTGATGCGGCATGCCGGTGTTGCCGCCAATACGACTGCGAACATTGGGCAGCCGCAATGGGTGGTCGAGCTGATCGCCTCGATCAAGGCGTATGCGTCAGGCGAGGACGTCGATTTCTCCGGTGTGCCGGTCGATCTCGACGGCGTCGACGACTTCCGTCTCGCCATCTACGACGCGGCGCGGAAACTGCATTACGGCGAAACCACCACCTATGGCGAACTGGCCAAGCGCGCCGGCCAAGCCGGCCTGCCGCGCGAAACCGGGGCAGCGCTGGGCGCCAACCCGGTGCCGCTGGTCATCCCCTGCCATCGGATACTAGCCGCGGGCGGCAAGATCGGCGGCTTCTCGGCGCCCGGCGGCTCGGCCACCAAGGAAAAGATGCTGGCCATGGAAGGCGTGCGCGTCGGCCCGCCGCCGGCGGCGCAGGTCTCGTTCGGGTTCTAAGAGCTTGAATGGTATGCCGGCTGGGTATGTTGAGATTCAGGTCAGGCCGCACCGAGAACTATGGTCTTCGAGAACCGGAGCGGAGCGTACTTAATGTACGTGGGCGCCGGAAGCGCAGAAGACCGGCCTCACTTGAATATCAATATGCCTAATGACGGCGCAGGAAGCGGCGGTGAAAATGGTCGTTCTCGATCCGCTTGCAGAGATAGACCGGGCAGGATTCGGTATCGGCGCTCGGCACATAGGCGCGCTTTCTGACCTCGCCGACATTGCAGAATTGCTGGCTCTGCACATAGCGGTCGAAGAGCGGCAGCCCCGGCACGCGCCTGGACTGATAGCGCAGGATGACCGCGCCCTGGCGGGCGATCGTGCCTTGCACCCTGTCGCAGCTCATACGAGTGGGGTCGTAGCGCGAGATCGCCTGCGCCTCGGCGGCCGCCAGCGTCAGGCAGGCGGCAAGCAGAATGGTTTTCACAACCGTTTTCATGACAGTCTCCCAAAACCGGACTAACGCCGTCGGGCGTCCCGATCTTCCCGATTGCTCGACGCTTTCATGCGATTGGGGCGGCCTTTGGGCGGCGCCACCGCAACGCCATTTTTCGAGCCATCTTGTTTTTGGTGCGAAACCCGCCTATATCAGCTCCATTGATATTTCGGCCGATCGATCCGGGCCTCGCGATCTTCGCGTTTGCTGACGTCTATCTCCAAAATCTCGATACAAACCGGCTGAACCTCGGTTCGGTCAAACCAAAGCAAATGCGAGGACTATTCATATGGCAACTGGTACGGTCAAGTGGTTCAATGCCACCAAGGGCTTCGGCTTCATTCAGCCTGATTCGGGCGGTGCGGACGTTTTCGTTCACATCTCCGCTGTCGAGCGCGCTGGACTGTCGACCCTGGTCGAAGGCCAGAAAATCAACTTCGAGATCGAGCAGGACCGCCGCACAGGCAAGTCGTCCGCTGGTTCTCTGAGCAAGGCAGCCTGATTTTGCGATAGCGCGCGCCGGACGAGAGTTCGGGGCGCGCGGCAAGTCACGGATGTACTGACGGTCGCGCGAGAAGCGCGCTGGAGCAGAAAGACCCGACAAGCTGGATCAGCAGATAGCTGCCGGCCCGGACTTAAAGCTCCGATCAGGCTACCGAAAATGGGAAGGCGGGATTTATCCCGCCTTTTTGTTTGTCTGGAATTGGACGATGGCCATGCTAGTTTCGCCCCATGACCAAGCTCGAACAGATTGAAAGATCCATCGCAGCCCTGAACACCAAAGAACTAAAGGCCTTTACCAAATGGTTCGCAGCGTATCAGGCAGAGGTGTGGGATATGCAGATCGAGGCGGACGCCAAGGCTGGCCGGCTGGATAAGTTTGCCGAGCAGGCTTTGGCTGAACTTCACGCGGGCCGAGTTCGCCCTCTTTGAATGCGCGCTACGGCCGAAGGCCGCAAGCCCAACCGGGCATCGCGCCTGGCGTCCGGTCCGGAACGAGCCGCGAAGCGGCGGCAAGCGCGAGCACAAATCAGCGCCGCAGATGCAGCGGCACCACCTTGTTGTCGGCGCCAAGCAGCGCCTCGATCGACAGCGGCTCCCGGTTGAAGATCGTGCCGGCCAGCGCCGGGCGGCCGAGATGGAACCCCTGTAGCAGGTCGACGCCGCCATCCAGCGCGACGCGCAGATGCACGGATTGCTCGATGCCTTCCACCAGCACCTTGGCGCCGCGATCGTGCAGCGACGAGACGAGCGGCCGGAAGAAGCGCTCGGCGGCAGCGTGGCGGCAGAATTCGGCGAACCAGCCGCCGTCGATCTTCACAATATCCGGTTGAAGCAGGCTCATCCGCTCCGCGGTCGAGTGGCCGGTGCCGAAATCGTCGATGGCGATGCGGATGCCGTGGCGCCGCATCTCGCGCACCAGCGGGGCCAGCACATTATCGTCGGCCGCCTGTTCGGTGATCTCGCAGACCAGCATGGCGGCATGCAGGTCGAGATCGCCGAGATGCCGCGTCATCAGCCGGATCTCGGCCAGCGCCCGCCCGAGATGATCGTTGATCATCGGGTTGTAATTGAAGAACAGGTCGAGCCCGTCGACGCCGATGTTGCGGAAGTTTTTCAGATGCAGCATCCGGCACATCGTCTCGACAAACAGGCGGTCGCCCGGCGCAACACTGTCGAAGAACATGGCCGGTGCAACCGGCATGGAAGCGCGCTGCGGTTCGATCAGCGCCTCGACGGCAACCACGGCCAACGCGCCGCCGCGTGGCGCAAAGATCGGCTGGTAGGCGCTCTTCAGCCGGAACGCGCCGTAGACGCCGTATTCGATGCCGACCTCGTCGGCAAAGATCGATTCGCCGATATCGCGACGCCTCTCGCGCTGCCCGGTCATGGCCCGGTCCTGCGCCCGAACACCCTGCCCGGCCGAGCCGGAGGCGCTGCAGTCGGGCCGGCAGGCGTCTTGCCAGGCTCGGCCGCCGCGACAGACGGCTGCCCATCCTTGCCGAAAGCGCGAAAGCTGGTCGGCGCCAGTTCCGGCTTCGCCAGCACGAAGCCCTGCACCATCGATGCGCCGGATTTCTCGGCCAATTCAAGCTGCCAGCCTTCCTCGATGCCTTCGAACACCGTGCGGATGCCCTGTAGTTCGAAGTTCGTCACCATGGCAGTCAGCAGGGCAAAGCCGGCGCCGGATTCCATGAGCTGCGTGATCCAGTGCGCATCGAATTTGACGATGTCGGGCTTGAGCTCCTTGATGCGGTTGATGTCGGATTCATCGGCGCCGTAATCGTCGACGGCAATGCGAAAGCCATTGGCCCGCAGCGCCTCGACAAAGCTGTAGAGCGTTTCCTGCGACGCCGACTTCTGCTCGGTCACCTCGCACACGATGCGGCGCGGATCGATCCCGGCTTCGTGCAGCACCAGCCGCATGTCGCGCAGCGCGTTATCGGCGATGGAGCGCTCGGTAAACACCGACGGATCGAAATTGACGAAGATCGAAGCCTCTTGCGGCAGGCAGGCGCCGGCATTGAGCAAATGCAGCGTGCGCGTCAGCGCCTCGATATGCAGGCGGTCGCCGGCCGGACAGGTGCGGAAGAAGTTCATCGGCGATTGCGGCTCGCCGTCACGAAACGGCCGGATCAGCCCCTCGAACGCTGCGATCGAGAGCTTGCCGTCCTTGAAGGCGAAGATCGGCTGAAAGGCGCTCTGCAGCGTGTAGGGACCCCAGACACCTGAAGCGGTGCCGTCATCGTGACGGATGATGTGGGCAAGCCCGGTGCTGCGCGACAAGGGTCCCTCGCTCCGCGAGACAGGCGAAATGGCTGGCGATCCTGCCGTCAAAGGTTTTAGCGGCCGTTGATGAATTTATTCTTGCCGGGGATAAGCCTATCGATTGCAGAGCCCGCAACGCAGAGTGAAACCGTCATGCACGCGCTCCAAAAAGCCGATCTCCACGGGTCCTTGACCCTGGCTCATCCGACAATGCTTGCACTTGCCGGGTCGATGCGACATGAGAGGCGCCGCAGCTGTTTGCGGTTGCGCCGACCCCTCTGGAGATATCTGGCCATGGCCTTTCTTGCCGACGCCCTTGCCCGCGTAAAGCCTTCCGCCACCATCGCGGTGACGCAGAAAGCCCGCGAGCTGAAAAATGCCGGCCGCGACATTATCGGCCTCGGCGCCGGCGAACCGGATTTCGACACGCCCGACAACATCAAGAATGCGGCGATCGAGGCGATCCGCCGCGGCGAGACCAAATACCCGCCGGTTTCGGGCATCGCGCCGCTGCGCGAGGCGATCGCGAAAAAATTCAAGCGCGAGAACAATCTCGACTACAAGCCCGAGCAGACCATTGTCGGCACCGGCGGCAAGCAGATCCTGTTCAACGCCTTCATGGCGACGCTGAACCCAGGCGACGAGGTCATCATCCCCCGCCCCTATTGGGTCAGCTATCCCGAAATGGTGGCGATCTGCGGCGGCACCTCGGTGTTCGCCGATACTTCGATGGACAATGGTTTCAAGCTCACTCCCGCCGTGCTGGAAAAGGCGATCACGCCGAAGACCAAATGGCTGTTGATGAACTCGCCGTCGAACCCGTCCGGCGCCGCATACACGGAAGCCGAGCTGCGCGCGCTGGCCGACGTGCTCTTGAAGCATCCGCATGTCTGGACACTGACCGACGACATGTACGAGCACCTGACCTATGGCGACTTCGTCTTCAGGACGATCGCCGAGGTCGAGCCGAAACTCTACGAGCGCACGCTGACCATGAACGGCGTCTCGAAAGCCTACGCCATGACCGGCTGGCGCATCGGCTATGCCGCGGGTCCCGTCCAGCTGATCAAGGCGATGGACATGATCCAGGGCCAGCAGACCTCGGGCGCCTGCACCATCGCGCAATGGGCCTCGGTCGAGGCGCTCAACGGCCCGCAGGATTTCATCGCGAAGAACAAGGCGATTTTCCAGGGCCGTCGCGATCTCGTCGTGTCGATGCTCAACCAGGCGCGCGGCATAACCTGCCCGTCGCCGGAAGGCGCCTTCTACGTCTATCCGTCCTGTGCCCAGCTGATCGGCAAGAGGACCAAGGCCGGCAAGGTCATCGACACAGACGAGACCTTCTGCTCGGAACTGCTCGAGGCCGAGGGTGTCGCGGTGGTGTTCGGCTCTGCCTTCGGCGTCGGCCCCAACTTCCGTATCTCCTACGCCACGTCGGAGAGCCTGCTGGAGGAAGCCTGCACCCGCATCCAGCGGTTCACGGCATCGCTGACCTGAACTGGCGGCACCGAGACATGAAACCCGGCTTCGAGCCGGGTTTTTGTCAGGAGCAGACCTCAGCCGCCATACTGCTCGCTGGTGACCGCTTCCATCCAATCTGCGTGGACGCCGTCCAGCGCTTCCTGCATGGCGACGTGGGTCATTGTCGTCTTTGGACCCGCGCCGTGCCAGTGCTTCTCGCCGGGCTCGAACGAGATCACGTCGCCCGCCTTGATCTGCTGGATCGGCCCGCCCCATGTCTGCGCAAGGCCGGCGCCCGACGTGACATAGAGCGTTTGGCCGAGCGGATGCGTGTGCCAGTGGGTACGCGCGCCAGGCTCGAAGCTGACCAGCGTGGCCCGCAGCCGCGCCGGCGCTTCCTTCTCGATGATGGGCGTCTGCAGCACGCGGCCAGTGAAATACTTCTCCGGTGCGATGAGGGTCGGCACGCTGCCGCAGGCAATGATCTTCATCTCTGGTGATCCCTAAGTTTGGCAGAACCTACCCTGCCCCGGTGCCGGCTACCACCCCAGCCGGGGCCAGAACAGGCCGGCACGTACGCGATAGTCCGCGTAGGCTCCGGCCAGCGGCGTGCGCGAAAATTTCTTCTCTTCGTCCAGCGCCGCAAACACATAGAGGATAGCGATCCCGGCGACCGGCACCACCGCCCAGACCGACCAGATCGCGATCCCCCACCCGATCCAGAAGACGATGTAGGACGTATAGAAGGGGTGGCGGACATGGCCGTAGGGGCCGTCGGTCAGCAGGCTGTGCGGATCGTCGGGTGCGAAGGCGAAGCGCAACCGCGCCTTGCGCGACGTGACAATCGCCCACCAGAACAGGGCAGAGCTCGCCAGTTCGACGGCAAGTCCGGTGAGCTTTGCCGAACCCGGCTGCGATTGGATCCAAAGGATGGCGAGAAAGAACAGCGCCGTGGCGATGACCGCCGCCGAAATCACCATGGCGCCTGGAGACATCGCCTGCGATTGGAAATGCGCCCGCATCGACCAGACATACTGGCCAAGCGTCGCGATGCTGCAGATCGAGACAAGAAGATCGAGGACTGGTTCCATTGTCGGGATTCCGCGGGTGGTTGCCATGGAGCCGGAGGTTCGTGCCGGCTATCTCTTTAGAAATCGTTTCTTAACCACATGTTTAAAGAACATATAGAGCCAGCGATGCGATGTTGGCGGTCAGGCAAATCTCAAGGTCTAATCCAGCATGAGCATCACTCACCGCACCATCCGCACGCCGCAGGCCGACTTGCGCCTCAGCCAGTCGTCTGGGTCCGGCATGCCCATCGTCATGATCCATGGCTCGGGCAGTTCGCGCGCCGTGTTTGCCCGTCAGTTCGATAGCCCGCTTGCCGACGCCCATCGGCTGATCGCCTTCGACCTTCCCGGCCACGGCGAGTCCTCCGATGCCCGCGACCCGGCGACCGCCTATACGATTACCGGCCTTGCCCAGACCACAGCCCGGCTTCTCGACGCTTTGGGCATCGGCCACGCCATCATCTTCGGCTGGTCGCTCGGCGGCCATGTGGCGGTCGAACTGGCCAGCTTTCACCATGCGGTCAGCGGCCTGGTGCTGACCGGAGCGCCGCCGGTGTCGCGGGGGCCGCTTGGCATGCTGCGCGGCTTTCACGCCAACTGGGACATGCTGCTCGCCTCCAAGAAGGTCTACTCCGAACGCGACATCGAGCGTTTTGAGGCTCTGTGCTACGGCGACACCGCCAGTCCGTCTTTCCGCGAAGCCATCAGGCGCACCGACGGCCGGCTTCGCGCCGCCGTGGCGCGCTCCATGTTTGCCGGCAAGGGCGCCGACCAGAAACAGGTGGTCGAACACGCTCCGTTCCCCGTCGCGGTGATCAATGGCGAGCATGATCCGCTGGTGCGGCTGAGCTATTTCGAGACCGTCGCCTACAGCTCGCTGTGGGAACAGTGCCATGTCATACCAGGCGCCGGCCATGCGCCCTTCTGGGAACGTCCGGACCTGTTCAACCCGTTGCTGTCGCGCTACGCCGAGACGGTGGTGAAGCAAAGCGCAGCCAGGCCGGCGCGCCGCACCCAGGCCCGCTGAAATCTACCGGCGGTTCTGACCCCGGCTCTCGCTCCGTCCGTCTGGCGGCGGCGCGATTTCTATTTTCCTTGCCCTGCCGGCTAACCCGTGGGACGATGGGTTGGGCAGGTGGCTAAATGAAAACAAACCGCCCGCGACGGTCGAACAGGCCGGCCGCCGCTCACGACAGGGTGCGATCGGCGCAAAACCGTTTCCACTTTTGCTGATCGCACTCCAAGGGCAACGCCTGAGTGGAGGTCAGCCATGGGTACTCGCGCCGGAGGACGACGCACGGGACCGAAATGCATTGCCATAGTCGGTCCCTTTGCAAGCGGTAAGACGACACTTCTCGAAGCCATCCTCGCCCGTACGGGCGCCATCCCCCGCCAAAATCCCGTTTCATCGGGAAGCACCGTTTCCGATCATTCGCCCGAGGCGCGGGCGCACGCCATGAGCGTCGAGGCGACCTTTGCCACCACCGAATTCATGGGCGAGCAGATCACCTTCGTCGACTGTCCCGGATCGATCGAATTCTCCTTCGAGGCCGAGCCGGTGCTGGCAGCCTGCGATCTCGCGGTGGTCGTCGCCGAGGCCGACGAGAAGAAGATCCCAGCCTTGCAGCTCATCATGCGCAAGCTCGACGATCTCGGCGTGCCGCGCATCCTGTTCCTCAACAAGGTCGACAAGGCAATTGCCGGCGTACGCGATACGCTGAAGATGCTGCAGCCGACGAGCGCGGCGCCGCTGTTGCTGCGCCAGATCCCGCTGCGCAAGGACAATGTGGTGATCGGTTCGATCGACCTGGCGCTGGAGCGCGCCTACATCTACCGCGAATATGCCGAAAGCCAGGTTGCCGAAATTCCAACTGACGACAAGGCGCGCGAACTGGAGGCTCGCTTCTCCATGCTGGAGACGCTTGCCGACCATGACGACCAGTTGATGGAGCAGTTACTGGAGGAGATCGAGCCGCCGAAAGACGCGGTCTTCGACGATCTGTCCGCCGACCTGCGCGCCGGCGCCATAACGCCGGTGCTGATCGGCACCGCCGAAAAAGGCAACGGCGTGCTGCGCCTTTTGAAGGCGATCCGCCATGATGCACCGGATGTCGAGGCGACGCGCAAACGGCTCGGCGTCCCCGACGGCAATCACACCGTGGTCCAGGTGATGAAGACCATCCACACCGCGCATGGCGGCAAGCTGTCCGTGTCGCGCGTACTCTCCGGCCAGATCGCCGATGCAGCCGAACTCTATTTGTCGAATGGCGAGACGGCGAAGGTCTCCGGCATCTACAAGATGCTCGGAAAGGACCAGTCCAAGCTCACCGCTGCCAAGGCCGGCGACACGGTGGCGTTGGGCAAGCTGGACGAGGTCAAGACCGGCCAGACGTTGAGTTCCACGAAGGGCGGTATCAAGCCGCTGGTCACGCTTACGCCGCCGCAGCCGGTCTTTGCCTTTGCGCTACGGCCGAAGGAGCGCAAGGACGAGGTCAAAATGTCGGCGGCCATCCAGCGCCTGGCCGAGGAAGATCCCTCGCTCACCTTGCGCCACAATCAGGACTCGGCCGAGACCGTGCTGTCCGGCCATGGCGAGATGCATCTGCGGGTCGTGCGCGAGCGGCTGGAAGGCAAGAATCAGATTCCGGTCGAAGGCCATGCGCCTGCCGTCCCCTATCGCGAGACGATCCGAAAGACGGTGCAGCAGCGCGGCCGCCACAAGAAGCAGTCCGGCGGCCATGGCCAGTTCGGCGATGTGGTGATCGAGATCAAGCCGCTGCCGCGCGGCTCCGGCTTTCAGTTCTCGGACACCATCACCGGCGGCGTCGTGCCCAAGACCTACATCCAGTCGGTCGAAACCGGCGTGCGCGATTATCTGAAATCCGGCCCGCTCGGCTTCCCTGTGGTCGATGTCGCCGTCAACCTCTCCGACGGCTCCTACCACGCCGTCGATTCCTCCGACATGGCTTTCCAGATGGCGGCCAAGCTGGCCATGAAGGAAGGCATGGCGGCCTGCTCGCCGGTGCTGCTCGAGCCGGTCATGAAGGTCGAGATCGTCACGCCGTCCGAAGCCACTTCGAAGATCATCGCGCTGATCCCGCAACGGCGCGGCCAGATCCTTGGCTACGACGCGCGGCCTGACTGGCCGGGATGGGATGTCGTGGAGGCGACCATGCCGCAGGCCGAGATCGGCGACCTGATCATCGAACTGCGCTCGGCGACCTCCGGCGTCGCCAGCTATCGTTGCGCCTTCGATCACATGGCCGAGCTGACCGGTCGGTTGGCCGACGAGGCGATGAACGCCAACGGCAAGGCTGCCTGACAGGCCGAAGGATGATCCGCACAAAAAACGGCGCCCGGATGACCCGGACGCCGCTCTTATTGCGGACCGTCTTCTTGGGAGGAAAACGGCAGGTCCGCCGCACGTATCCGCCGCGCCATACGGCACTGGCAGACGAACAGGTTCGGACGCGGTAGCCGCCTGAGCCCGGATCTTCCGAGTGATGCCCCCATCTCCCGGTCGAACCACACCGCGTCCTATGATCTGCTTAAACGATGAATCGCGCCTGCGGCATGTTACCTGAGGTTACATGTCACTGTTACGCGGCGATTTTGCTCGATTTTTCGCTGGCTACGGCAGGCCCGGAAACAAAAAAGCCGGATCAATGAAGATCCGGCTGAGTTTGATTGGAAGTGCCTGTTAAGGCTAACCTCCAGAGGGGAACACTCGAGGGCGCTAATGGGAGGAGAACGCGCCCAGGAGATGATCTATATATGTGCTGTTCATGCCCAAGAAACAAGCATCTATTTTGCAACACACGCATGCAAAAAGGTACAGGCTGTGGTCTAACCCATGTCTAGGGGCCATAGGACCACGAAAAGTTGCCAAATGAATGGCGCGACCGTGCTGTTGCCTTCGCAGAACCGCAAGTCGGGCTGATTCTCGCGCTCGCGGGCAAAAAGCCGAATGACGTTGAATCGGGCAGCAGGCGTTTATTTTTGCGGCAGCGGGATGGGAAGGGTCGGCCGGAAGAAGGGAGACCTGACATGCGGACACCCCAGGCGATCGCCGGCAGCGCGGTCTTCTTCATCGCCGCACCTTGTGTCGTCGCCGGGCTGGTGCCCTGGCTGCTGACGGACCGCTACCGTCTGCCGCTGTCGACGGTGCCCGGCTTCGTGCCGGCTGGCTCCATCCTAATCGTCGCGGCCATCGCCCTGCTCGTCCATTCCTTTGCCCGCTTCGCGCTCGAAGGCCTGGGCACGCCGGCGCCTGTAGCACCCACCGAGAGACTGGTGATCGGCGGCGTCTACCGCCATGTCCGCAACCCGATGTACGTCGCCGTGCTGTCGATCATCCTCGGCCAGGCGTTGCTGTTTTCAAGCTGGAGCGTCGCTGCCTATGCCGCCATCGGCGCGATCGTCATGGGCTCTTTCGTCAGGTTCTATGAGGAGCCGACTCTCGCCCGCCGCTACGGCGGCGAATACGAAACCTACCGCCGCAATGTTCCCGGCTGGCTGCCACGGCTGACGCCGTGGCGGGGGTGACCAGCACCTCCCAAGGGCATGTTTAAAATGACCAGCTGCGCGCCTTGGCGATGATGAAGTCGCGGAAGACGTGCAGCTTGGCCTGGTTCTTCATCGCATCGGGATAGGCGAAATAGGTGTCGAAGGACGGCACCTCGGTCTCCGGCAAAAGCTGCACCAGATCCGATTCCTTGGAGATCACGTAGTCGGGCAGCATGGCGATGCCGGCGCCGCCCTGCACGGCGCGCTTGATCGACAAGATGTCGTTGATCTGCAGCGTCGGCACCCTTTGCCCACCGTCGAAATCGCCGATCGTTTCCAGCCAGTTCAACTCCGACAGATGCGACGGCACCGGCACGCCGAAAGTGACAATGCGATGGTTCTTCAGATCGGCGACCGAGGTCGGCTTGCCGTGCTTGCCGACATAGGACGGCGAGGCATAGAGGTGGAAATGCACGGTGAACAGGCGGCGCTGGATAAGGTCGGGCTGCTGCGGCTGGCGCAGCCGTATCGCGCAGTCGGCCTGGCGCATGGTGAGGTCGAGTTCCTCATTGGCCAGGATCAGCTGCAGGCTGATTTCCGGATAGAGCTCGATGAATTCCTGCACCCGCTCGGTCAGCCAGCCGGCGCCGAGCCCGACGGTGGTCGTTACCCTCAGCACGCCGGAGGGCCGGTCCTTGGCCTCGGTCAGCTTCGACTTGATGGTCTCCAGCTTCATCAGCACGTCATGCGCCGTGCGGAACAGCATTTCGCCCTGCTCGGTCAGCACTAGGCCGCGGGCATGGCGATTGAACAGCGGCACCCCGACATCATGCTCGAGCGCGCTGACCTGGCGTGAAATCGCCGATTGCGACAGGTGCAAAGTCTCGGCGGCATGGGTAAACGACCCAGCCTCCGCCGCTGCGTGAAACACGCGAAGCTTGTCCCAGTCCAACGCCATTGAATTCCCCTCGTTCTGTTTTTGGCGTCTGAATGAAAAATCAGGCTTTTGAACGGCTTGCGACGCCGTCTTGATAGATTTTATTCCGCCGCTTCGCGGTGCACCTCGATGCCGGCCAGGTATTTTTCCGCCTCGAGCGCGGCCATGCAGCCGAGCCCGGCGGCGGTCACCGCCTGACGGTAGATGTCGTCGGTCACGTCGCCGGCGGCGAACACGCCGGGAACGTCCGTGCGGGTCGAATTCGGCGCCGTCCACAGATAGCCGTTCGGCTTCTGCTTCAGCTTGCCGACAAACAATTCCACCGCCGGCGCATGGCCGATCGCCACGAACACGCCGTCCACCTGGAGATGGGTGACCTCGCCGGTCATCGCATTTCTGAGCTTCAGCCCTTCGACCGAAGGCGGCAGCGGCGTCTTGCCGGGCCGGCCGGTGATCTCGTCGACGATCGTGTCCCAGATGACTCGGACATTGTCCTTTTTCAACAGCCGCTCACGCAGGATGCGCTCGGCGCGGAAATCGTTGCGCCGGTGGATGACGGTCACGCTCTTCGCCAGATTGGAGAGATAGAGCGCCTCCTCCACCGCCGAATTGCCGCCGCCGATGACAGCGACATCCTTGCCGCGATAGAAAAAACCATCGCAGGTGGCGCAGGCCGACACGCCGAAGCCCATGAAGGTCTGTTCGGTGGGGATGCCCAGCCATTTCGCCTGCGCGCCGGTGGCAATGATCAGCGCGTCGGCCGTGTAGGTGGTGCCGGAATCGCCCGTGGCGCGGAACGGCCGCACATTGAGGTCAACCTCGGTGATGATGTCGTTGACGATGTCAGTGCCGACATGCTCGGCCTGCTTCAGCATCTGCTCCATCAGCCACGGGCCCTGGATCGGATCGGCGAAGCCCGGATAGTTTTCGACATCGGTGGTGATCATCAGCTGCCCGCCCTGCTGCAAGCCTGCTACGAGCATCGGCTTGAGCATGGCGCGCGCGGCGTAGACTGCGGCGGTATAGCCGGCCGGGCCGGAACCGATGATAAGGACAGGCGCGTGCTTGGTGGTCATCTAAAGCCTCTGCGGGGCAGACAATCGAGTGTGCCTTGGAAAACGACGTGAAATGTTGCTGGTAATGTAAGGGTTGCCAACCACACCAGCAAGACGATCAGGCCGTCGTCCCCGGAAAGCTTCGGCCTACAGGCTTATTCGCGCAATGGCGCTTTCGTTACGGTTGCGAAATCGCCCGACCAAAGGGCTGGCATCGACACAAAAGTCGTTTAAGGACGAGAGCGCGAAAGATTCTTGCGCTAAGCCGAGACCGCCATGCCCCTGAAAGCCGACCTCGATGCCATCGACTGGAAGATCCTGCGCGAGCTTCAGGCCGACGGGCGCATGACCAATGTCGAACTGTCGAGCCGTGTCGGCATTTCCGCCCCGCCCTGCCTGCGCCGTGTCCGGCGGCTGGAGGAAACCGGCATCATCAGAGGCTATCGCGCCTTGCTCAACGCGCCGGCGCTCGGCATGGATGTCGTCGCCTTCTGCCTGATCGGCCTGCATCACCAAGCCGACGCGGAGCTCAAAGCTTTCGCCGAGCGCACTCGCGGCTGGCCGATCGTGCGCGACGCCTGGATGGTCTCGGGCGAATCCGACTTCCTGCTGCATTGCGTGGCGAGCGATCTCGGCACGTTCCAGACCTTCGTCATTGAAGAACTGGCCTCGGCCCCCAATGTCGACACGGTGCGCACCGCGCTGACCATCCGCCGCGTCAAGGACGAAGGGCTGGTGGCGCTCAACGCATGAGCTGGACCATTCATCGCTTGCGGCTTCGCGACCAAGGATTGTCTGGCTTTCCATTCCAAATTCATATGATCGATAATCTTGTCCATGATGTCGGCGCCGCTTATGCCGAACGTATGAGCAATATCTACGCGACACTGCTTAGGATGGCGACAGCTTGAAGCGCATTGGATCCCGGATACTGGCTGCCTGTATAATAATACCAGTCGTTGCGCTGTGTGCCTTAATAACTGGCATTTTCATGGCCACTAATTGGCATCCACCTGGGATGTTCTCGCAACTGTTCGCGAGCGGAAATCCGAACCAGATGGCGCCGGACGCAGCTATCACCGAGGTTCTCCAAAGTACGTTTCCTTCGGGAACCGCCGTAGCAGATCTGAAGTCTTCATTGTCCAAAGAGGGGTTTCAAGACGTTCCACCGCCACCATCCGATTGTATTTCCGCTGACAAGGAAGGAGAGATGCCCCCGCGAAAAATCTTCACCCCCTGTTATGACACAAGAAATCACATGGAATACAATTGGACGATTGGATTAGTATGCGCAGGGCACATCTACGTCAAATGGACACCCGGCAAGGACGACAAAATTATCAGTGTTGAAGGGTACGGTGGCACTGGCTGTCTTTAGCGCCGAGCGAGATTAACGTCGAAGAAGCATCGCGACGCCCGTCAAGACACACCCCAATAGATACGCGGCCACCTCTCCAAAACCGGCAAAAGAATGAAGCCATCGCCAGGGCCGGGGCTCTCGCCAGGAGACATCTCCGGCAAAGCTAAAAAGGCTAGCAGGATAGGTGAGCAAGCGAGCCAGACGAATGTGCTGACATGCGGCAACCATTTGAAACGGCACATGTTTTTTGACGCGAGAAACGCCGCGCCGATCACAATTATGTTGACGACGAATATGAGCCAGAAGCGAATTCTGGCGCCAAAATCGTAGGGTATTCCGGGTCAGATTGCGTGAACATGAGCGGCCAAGGTTGAATATGCCATCCGGTTTCAGCTACGGAATCGGGAGTACTTTGACCACCCTGCCAAGGGCAGGATCTGCTACCTGCGCTCCACCGTGAGAACAACAGGCAATCCCCAAGGCACATCTAGCGGTGCTTGAAGTAGTGAGACGTCGCCATCCGCGACCTGGGCTTCCCACTTGGCATAGTGTTTCAACCGGTAGTTCCCGGAGCGGACGCTGAGGCAGGCAACAGGCCCGCCATCGAGGTTTAGCGCCGTCTTGAGATCGAGGTCGGTCTGCAACAGGAAGTTTGCTAGCCGGTCCAGCGAGAAGAAAGCGTCCTTGGTCGAACCGACGATGATCCAGCCCTGACGATCTTCCGCGATAAAGGTGCGGTTGGCCAACCAGTTGCTCTTGGCGCGTACATTGTTGCGGCCGTCCTCACCGACAAGCAATGGATAGGAAACCATAGCGTTTTCGGCATTCTCCGTGACTGCGCGCCAGTCACGCGAATTGAGATCGACCACATGCGTGCCGGAGGCATTCACGAACCAGGCGCCGGCCTTGGCATCGTATTCATCCGGCCCGAGCCTCGTACCCATGCTGACAAAGGGCGTGTCGGCTTCGCCCTTCAGTCCGAAATAACTGCCATTGACGATCAGAACGGTGCCGCCTGTGCCTTGTGGATTGAGTGCCGCTTCCCACTGGTCGATGTCCTTGGCACCACTGGGCTCGTTACGGGCAACGAAACGGAATTTGGCTGGATCGAAACGGTTGAGATAGAGCCGGTCAATTTCACGGTCGCCCGCCATGATGGGGATTTCTCTGACCTGGAATCCAGGCTCGGTTTCATTCCATGAGCTGGCTCCAGCGGTCACATCAGGAATTTCCGATTTCAACGCAAGCTGCATGGCAGGCGAGAGACGCGCATCGTCGGGTGCAACGGCGATCCAGTAGCTTCCGCCGCGGCGAAGAAGTGCATTGAGCCCATACACGCCGTGTTTTTGCCAGACATACCCCACGGCTGAAAGCACAGCCAATATCAACAAGACAACGGCAACAGAGATTGCTTTCTTCAATGAATTCCCCTCGTTCTTCGATGGAATGACATCTGCAAATTTCTTGCTTGAATGATGTCTGATCTCTGCAGTTTTTCCGCAAAAGAGCGTGGTGCTTTCCTGGGGAATAGCGTCAAAGCAAAGAAATGGATCGGCTCGCCGTTTCTGCGAAACGGTGAAACGCTCAAGCTAACCCATTGAGATTGCGTCGCAACAGATCCGGAAAGCTAAATCAGTCTCGATCCGAGCGACTCGACAGCTCTCAAAAGCCGTTCCAGATCATCGGGGTTGCGCAGCGGCAGAACCTCGAAGCCCGGCTCATTACTTCCCTCGCCATCCACCAGCCAGCCGCGCGGCAGGCCGGCACGTTGTCCGGCCTGCATATCCGCGGCCTTGTCGCCGACTATCAGCGAGCGCTTGAGATCGAGGCCGAGACGCTGCCGGGCCTGTAGCAGCATGCCCGGATTGGGCTTGCGCATTGGATGGTCGGCGACCGCCAGTGGCCCGCTGCCCGCCTCGTGGTAGGCGCAGGCCAGAACCATGTCGACGAAGGCATCGCCGGCGGCAAGCAGCTTGAGAACCCGGCCGTTGACCGCGGCAAATTCCTTCCAGCCGAAATAGCCGCGCGCGATGCCGGACTGGTTGGTGACGATGACCACCGGGATGTTGCCCCGGTTGGCCGCCGCGATGACCGGCACGATGCCGTCGCGCAGCGCCATTTTGGCTGGATCGTCGGGATAGCCGGTGTCGACATTGATGGTGCCGTCGCGGTCGAGGAACAGCGCCGGCGCGTTGGCTGGAAACACCCGCGAACCCACCCGCTCAACCCACAGGCCGGGCTCAGCCAGCGGGTATGGACCGTAGGCCCCGGTGTCAGCCATTCGACAGACGGTCTTCCACCACCTCGCAGAGATAGTGGTAGAGGCAGAGATGTCCCTGCTGGATGATCGGCGTCGAGGTCGAGGGCACGTTGAGCAGTATGTCGGTGAGCGGCTTGAGTTTGCCACCGCTGTCGCCGGTGAGGCTGACCACCGTCATGCCCATCATCCGAGCCTGTTCGGCGGCAGCCAGAATGCTCGGCGAATTGCCGCTGGTCGAGATGGCAAGCAGCACGCCGCCGGGCGCGCCATGCGCCTCGACCTGGCGCGAAAACACGGTGTCGAAGCCATAGTCATTGCCCCAGGCGGTCAGCATGCCCGCGTTGGCCGGCAGCGCAATCACATTGTAGGCCTTGCGCTCCTTAAGGAAGCGGCCGACCAGTTCGGTGGCAATGTGGATGGCGTCGCTGGCCGAGCCGCCATTGCCGCAGACCAGCAGCGCCTTGCCCGAGGAAAGCGCGGCGACGACCGCACTCACAGCACGTTCCATCTCGGCGGTCAGGTCACGCTCGACTGTCGCGGTGATCGCGGCCGCCGAGCGGACCAGATAGTCATTCAGTCCGGACATGAAATCCCTCAGTTAGTACCGCCGCCGGCGCGCAATTTGCCGATCGTGCCGGTGGTGCTCTTGCCGGCGACAAGGTCGACCAGGACGACGCGCCCGCCCGCCTTCTGCACCACATCGGCGCCGACAACGGTTTCGACCGTGTAGTCGGCGCCCTTGACCAGAATGTCGGGCAGAAGCGCCTCGATCAGCGCCAGCGGCGTATCCTCTTCGAACACCACGACCGCATCGACCGAGGCCAGGGCGGCGAGCACGCAGGCACGATCATGCTGATCGTTGACCGGGCGCCCTGCGCCTTTCAGCCGACGCACCGAGGCATCGCTGTTGAGGCCGAGCACCAGCCGGTCGCACTGGCTGCGCGCCGCGTGGAGAAGACTGACATGGCCGGCATGCAATATATCGAAGCAGCCATTGGTGAAGCCGACGCTCAGGCCCTCGTCCTTCCACGCCGCCACCATGCGCGCGGCCGATGCGGCATCGAGGATGGCGTCCTTATGGGCGGTGGGGCCGTGCGAGCGGAACAGCGCGCCGGTTAGTTCCTCCACGGTCAGCCGCGCGGTGCCGCGTTTGCCCACCACCACACCGCCGGCGGCATTGGCGATGGAGGCGGCCATGACGCGATCGGCGCCCGCGGCCAGAGCCAGCGCGAAGCTCGCGATTACCGTATCGCCGGCGCCCGAAACGTCGAACACTTCGCGCGCCTGGGTGGCGATGTGGCGCGCCTCATCCGCGCCGACGACGCTCATGCCCTTTTCGCTGCGGGTGGCGACGACGAAGTCGAAGCCATGTGCCGAAATCAGCTGGCGTGCCGCCGCGACGATCTCGTCGTCGGCGAAAACCGGGCGACCGACAGCTTCGCCAAGCTCCTTGCGGTTGGGCGTGATGGCGGTCGCGCCGGCATAGCGCGCATAGTCGCGGCCCTTGGGATCGACCAGCACCGGTTTTCCCGCCTCGCGGCAGATGGCGATCAGGTCGGCGGCGACGCCGTCGAGCAAGATGCCCTTGCCATAGTCGGACAGAATGACGATGTCGGCGCGCGTGAGTGCGGCGCGAAAATGCCGGACCAGGTCCGCCCGTTCCTTGTCGTCGAGCGGCTTGATCTCTTCCTCATCGAAGCGCAGCACCTGCTGATTGAGCGCGCTGAAGCGGCTCTTCGACGACGTCATGCGACCGCGCTCCTGCGCCATATCAGCCGTATCGGCGCCGAGTTCGCGCAGCATGCGCACCAGATTGTCGCCGGCCACATCGGTGCCGATCACCGATATGGGAATAGCGCTGGCACCCAGCGAGACGATGTTGGCGACAACGTTGCCTGCGCCGCCCATCGTCGAGGTCTCGCCGCGCCCGTGCAGCACCGGGATCGGCGCTTCCGGCGAGATGCGCTCGATGACGCCGTTGACGAAACGGTCGAGGATGAAGTCGCCGACCACCAGCACGGCAACGTCGCCAAAGCGGGCAATGGCGCGGTGCAAAGGTTCGGGCGAAGGCGGATTGTGCTTGATCATGTCACTGGCAATGCGAGGGAAAGGCCGACCTCAATCACGCTGAAAATTGTCAATTTACGGGCCGGATCGTTCATGGCGAAGCCGATATACCGCAAATCCGCGCAGCGCAACGTCAGGGCGGCCGTCAGCTCTTCTGCAACGCGACGTGGACGCCCAGTCCGACCAGCACCGCCCCGCCCGCCCTCTGCATGATGCGCTGCGCACGGCTGGAGCGCTTCAGCCGGGCGATCACCATGCCTGCCAGCAACACGCAGACAATATCTGCCGAAGAGAACATTAAATTGACGATGGTGCCCAGCACGACGAATTGCAGCCACACCGGGAACCCCGCCGAGGCATCGATGAACTGTGGCAGGAACGCCATGAAGAAGATCGCCGTCTTCGGATTGAGCACTTCGACGGTGATGCTCTCGAAAAATGCCCGGCGCGCCGATTTGCGCTCGATCGCCGGCAGCGCCGTGTCACCGTCCCCGCGCTTGCGGAACAAGGACACGCCAAGCCAGATCAGATAGAGCGCGCCGATGAGCTTGACCGCCATGTAGAGCGGCGGCACCGCATGGAAGAGCACCGACAGCCCGGCGGCAGCCGCAAAGACATGGAAATAACCGCCAAGATGGATGCCAAGTGCCGCCGTCAGCCCCGACCAGCGCCCGCGCGCCATGGTCTGCGCGGCGGCATAGAGCATCGCCGGTCCTGGAATATAGGCAAAGATCGCCGTGGTGGCGAAAAACGCAATGAGCAGTTCGGTCGACGGCATTTTTTGTCCCCTAGCTTGCGGGCCTCGAATAAAGCGGGCCGCTTCGCGGTCTCACTGTGGCGTCGTGGTGCTTCATCGACAGTACGCTTGGCCTCCCTTATAAGGACCGGAATCGCAAGCAACCAGAGGCCTTCATGATCATCGTCACGGGCGGGGCCGGCATGATCGGCTCCAACATCGTCGCCGCACTCAATGCCGAAGGCCATGATGACATCCTCGTCGTCGACGACCTCACCGACGGCCACAAGATCGCCAACCTGGCCGATTTGCAGATAGCCGACTATCTCGACAAGGACGAATTCTTGGCCACCTTGGAAGCCGGCGACCTAGGCCGCGTCGAGGCCGTCTTCCACCAGGGCGCCTGCTCGACCACCACGGAATGGAACGGCAAGTTCATGATGGACGTGAACTACGCCTTCTCAAAGCGCTTGCTGCATGGCTGTCTTTCGCTGCGCATACCGTTCCTCTATGCCTCCTCGGCTTCCGTCTACGGCGGCGGTTCGGAGTTTCGCGAGGATCCCGCACTTGAGCGGCCGCTCAACGTCTACGCCTATTCGAAGAAACTATTCGACGACTATGTCAGGCGCACCGTGTTCGACACCGATCATTCGCAGGTCGCGGGCCTGCGCTACTTCAACGTCTATGGCCCGCGCGAGGCGCACAAGGGCGCCATGGCCTCGGTCGCCTTCCATCTGTTCAATCAGGTCGGGCGCGGCGAAAACCCAAAGCTGTTCGGCGCCCATGACGGCTTCGGCCCCGGCGAACAAAGCCGCGACTTCATTCACGTCGGCGATGTCGCCGACGTCAATCTGTGGCTGTGGAAGCGCGGCTCCAGCGGCATCTTCAACTGCGGCACCGGCCGCGCCCAGCCGTTCCGCGCCATTGCCGAGACCGTGATCGATACGCTGGGCCAGGGCGAGATCGAGTTCATCGAATTCCCCGATCACCTCAAGGGCAGCTACCAGAGTTTTACCCAGGCTGATATGTCCCGCTTGCGCGCAGCCGGCTATAATGGGCAATTCCGCAGCGTGGAAACCGGCGTCAGAGACTATGTCGAATGGCTGAAAGCCCAACGATCCTCGTGATCGGCCCACGCTGGGTGGGCGATATGGTCATGGCGCAGTGCCTGTTTTCAGCGCTGAAGGACGTCCATCCCAACGCCGCCATCGACGTGCTGGCCCCGGCCTGGGCGGCCCCGCTGGTCAAGCGCATGCCCGAGATTCGCCAGCAGATCGATTTCCCGCTGCAACCGGGCGCGCTCGAATTCACCATTCGCCGCCGCTTCGGCCGCCTGCTGCGCGGCCGCTACGACATGGCCTACGTCCTGCCGGGCAGCTGGAAATCGGCGCTGATCCCGTTCTTTGCCCGCATCCCCCGCCGCTTCGGCAATCTCCGGGAAATGCGCTACGGCCTGCTGACCGACATCGTGCCGCTGCCCGATGCCGTCAAACGGCGCACCGCGCAGGCCTATTTTGGCCTCGCCCAAGGCGGACATTTCCGGCCGCCGCGGCTCACCGTCGACGCCGGCAATCAGAAAGATCTGCTCGCTCGCTTCGCAGTGCAGCCGGGAAAATTCGTCGCCATGATGCCCGGCGCCGAATTCGGTCCGGCCAAACGCTGGCCTAGCGAAAGCTATGCCGGCCTCGCCGGAGAGATGATGGCGAAAGGATTCAAGGTCGCGTTGTTCGGCTCGAAGAACGATCGCGACGTCACCGCCGAGATCGCAGCACTCGCGCCCGGTGTCGTCGATCTGGCAGGAAAGACACGGCTGGAGGACGCCATCGACCTGATCGCCGCGGCCAGGCTGGCGGTGTCCAACGACAGCGGGCTGATGCATGTCGCGGCCGCCGTCGGCACGCCGGTCGTTGCCGTCTACGGTTCGACCTCGCCGGAAAACACGCCGCCGTTGGCTGAACAGCGCGAACTGATCTGGTTGCATCTGTCCTGTTCGCCCTGCCACCGGAAGGTCTGTCCGCTCGGCCACCTCAACTGCCTGAAGACGCTGGACGTTGCCCGAGTGGCAGCGGCGGCGGACAGGTTGCTGGAACTCCCGGCCGCCGCATGAAGGTGTTGATCGTCAAGACCTCCTCGATGGGCGACGTCATCCACACCTTCCCCGCCGTCGAAGATGCACGCCGCAAGCGCCCCGATATCGCCTTCGACTGGTGCGTCGAAGAGGCCTTTGCCGGCATCGTCGCGCTGCATCCGGCGATAGCAAAGATCCATACCGTCGCCATCCGGCGCTGGCGCAAGCATCTGTTCAACGCCGGCACATGGCGGGAGGCGACAAGCTTGCGCCGCGCTCTGCAAGCAGGCGAGTACGACCTCGTCATCGATGCGCAGGGGCTGCTGAAATCGGCCCTGGTGGCGAAACAGGCAGCGGCACCAATCGCAGGTTTCGACCGCGCAAGCGCGCGGGAGCCCTCGGCAACGTTGTTTTACCAGCGCAAATACGCCGTGCCGCGCAACCTGCACGCCATCGAACGCACGCGCCGGCTGTTCGGGCTGGCGCTCGGCTACGAGCCCGATCTTTCGGCGCTCGCATCCGGGATTGTGCCGCCTCCCGGCGGCCTGGCCGGCATTGACGGCAAGACGGCCTTCCTGCTGCACGGCACCAGCCGCGAGGACAAGAAATGGCCCGCCGAAGACTGGATCGAAACGGCTCGCCTGCTGGTTGGTAGCGGAATGACGCCGGTCACCACCTGGTCGAACGAGCGTGAGAAGGCGGTGGCCAAGGCGATCTCGAAAGCCGTGCCGTCAACGATCGTGGTGCCGAGATCGCCGCTGGCAGACATTGCCGCGATCCTTGGCCGCTCGACGCTGGTTATCGGCGCCGACACCGGTCTGACCCACCTCGCCAGCGCCTTCGGCCTGCCGACGGTCGCGGTGTTCCTGGCGACCGAGCCGGGTTTGACCGGCCCGCGCGGGCAATATGCCTCAACGTTGCTGGCCGCAGCGGGGGAGCGCCTCATGCCGGCACAGGTGGTGCCGGAAGCAGAAAAGCTATTAGCCCTTAAGCTCCAAGCTTCGGCATAGGACCTTCCAGCAATTCTGAGGTGCTAGATAAATTGCACCTGGACGATCTCATAACCCCTGGCGCCGCCGGGGGCGTTGACCTCGATGGCGTCGCCGACTTCCTTGCCGATCAGCGCGCGCGCGATCGGCGAGGAGATCGAAATACGGCCCGATTTCACATCCGCTTCCTGGTCGCCGACAATCTGGTAGGTCTTCTTTTCCTCGGTGTCCTCGTCGACCAGCACCACCGTGGCGCCGAACTTGACCTTGTCGCCGCTAAGCTTGGTGACGTCGATCACCTCGGCCCGAGCAATATAGTCTTCCAGTTCGTTGACACGGCCCTCATTGAGGCTCTGCGCCTCTTTGGCGGCATGATATTCGGCATTTTCGGACAGGTCGCCATGCGAGCGCGCTTCGGAGATCGCCTCGATGATACGCGGCCGCTCTTGCTGCTGGCGCCAGCGCAGTTCTTCCTTCAATGACGCGAACCCCTCGCCTGTCATCGGGACCTTGTTCATGATGCCTGACCTTTCCTGCCGCCACCCCCGCATTTCGGGGAAAGCCTTGTCGATGGGTATAAAAAGAAAACGGGTCCGGCAGCCTCGGGCTAACGGAACCGTTTCACCGCAATTTTCCCCAATATAGCGATCCTCGCGCGTTTTTCACGCTGAAAAAGCAGGCTTTTTGAAAAATCATGAGCCGACTTGCGCAATTGCCGTCACGGCATGTGCAGCGTGTTGCAGTTGCGACAACAAAAACCGGCTGCGATTGCTCGCAGCCGGCCCAGAGAAGCCGTTGGGGTGGGGTCAGCTTCTCATGAAATGGTAGATCTGTTCGGCCAGCATGCCGTATTCGCGCGAATCTTTGCCCGTCCGCTTCTCGATCTCGGCCAGCTGCGCCTGGGCGCCGGCCAGATCGCCGATCTGCAGATGGGCCTCGCCGAGATATTCGCGCACCAGCGTGTAATCCGGGTTGATGCGGAGCGCTTCCTCGTAATAGCCGAGGCCGACGGTGACACGGCCGGAATGGCGATGCGAATAGCCGAGATAGTTGAGGATGCGTGGATCCTGCTTGTTGGCGGCAAGGCTGAGCACGGCGATCGCCTCATCATAACGACCGGCCATGGCCAGGTCGTGACCAGCATCGTAGATGTTGTCGTCGTCCAGCATGCCGTACTTCGGCGCGACGCATTTCTGCTTTTTCTTGTCCCAGACCTGCCCCTTCTTGCACTGGGTGGTGGTCTCGGTACCACCGCCACCGCCGCCGGCCGCAAACACCGGAACCGCAAAGAACTGCAGCGCGACAAGCGCCGCAGCCGCCTGGATCAACACTCTTTTATGCATCGAAGCCTCCTTGAGGGGATAATGACAAGCTTGAGGGAAAATGACGATAATGAAAAGCTAACGCCGGGATGCAGACTTTTCATCCCGGAAACCCGCAGCCGCCGAAACTATTTGTGCGCCATGCCTAACTTGAATTCGGTCAAAGGCGGGAGCCAGGGATCAGAACATGACGTGACGCGCGCTGCAAATCCGCTATCATTCGGGAAATGATCAGCGGGGGTGCCCGAGAGTGCAACAGCGCCGTGAGCGGGAATGGGAGCTATCGATCGGCCCGGACACCGTGCGCCTGTTCATTCTCAAGGCAAAGGGACTGAGTGCTGCCGTCAACGAAGACTATGCCGACGGTGCCGAGCATGAGGTCGAGCTCAATGGTGAATCACATGCCAATCACCACCATGACGGTCTGGCGGAGGAAAGCGCGGAAGACCTCACCGAGGAAGAGCTGCGCGAGCTGATCAACGACCTCAACGTCGACGAAGCGGCCGAGTTGATCGCGCTGGCCTGGGTCGGCCGCGGCGACTATGACGCTGCGGAATGGTCCGATGCGGTTGCCGCCGCGCGCGACCGCGCCAACAAGCGCACGGCGAAATACCTGCTCGGCATGCCGCTTTTGGCCGACTGGCTGGAAGAAGGGCTGGAAGCGATTGGCGCGTAACGGCGTGGTTACCGTTCGTGATGGGCCGCAGGCAACCTCCGGGCGCTCGCGCCGTTGAGGAGGATGGGGTCTGTTGTACTTTCCCGAACATGCAGGGTTGCACTGGTCATGGTCGTCACGGCTCTGCTGCTGACGCCCCTGCTGACGCAAGCCGACGCCAAACAGCGCAAGAAGCATTACACGCCGCTGTCACAGCGGTTGGAGCAGTTGTTTTCACCGCGGGTCGACTCGCATCCTAAGCCGCGCAGCAAACACAGCCAGAAGCCCAGGCCACAGCGGCACATCACGCCAAAGCAGGTGGAACAAAAGACCCCGGATAAAGAGCCCTCGCCCGCCGATGTTCCGGTGCAGCCCTCGCGCGTTGTCCCGCTGCCCGAGGCGCGTCCTTCAGAGGCGCCGAAGACCGGCGCGGCACCGATCGAAAAGCAAAAGGCCGAAGGTCCGAACCCCCTTGGCGCGCCCAACCGGTCCAATGACGATCGATTCAACGAAGAAAAGTCCCGTTTTAAAAAGCAGGCGCGGCCCGGACCGTCAGCCCCGAAGCCGTCGACCGATAAGCAAAGCGAGCCCGAGCCGCCGGCCGCGGTGCCGATTCCGACACAAAAGCCAGACACTTCGGAACCTGAAGCTCAGCCGCTGGCCGTTGCTCCGCAACCACCTGAAAAACCCGATGCCGGCGACAAGAAGATGCTGCCCGATGCGCGCTCGGCCGATGTGCCCGATGCAAAAATGCCGGCGGCGGAAGTCGCCTGTCGCGAGCGGCTGACGGCCCTTGGTGTCGAATTCGAGGAGCATAAGGCGGAAAGCAATCCCGACATCGGCTGCTCGATCCCCTATCCCCTGGTGCTGAAGTCGCTCGGAAAATCCATCGCCATCGGCCCCGCGACCGAACTCAACTGCCCGATGGCCGAGGCGGCAGCCCGCTTTGCCGCCGAAATCATACAGCCGGCGGCGAAAGCCGAGTTCGGAGCCGACCTGAAATCGATCAACCAGGCATCGGCCTTTGTTTGCCGGCCGCGCAACGGCACGCGCCATCTGTCGGAACATGCCTTCGGCAACGCGCTCGATATTGCCAGCTTCACGTTGTCGGATGGCAGAAAGATCGAAGTCGGTCCAACGCCGCCCGAGAAGGACGGCGAATTCCTCAATGCGGTGCGCAAGGCCGCCTGCGGACCGTTCAAGACCGTGCTTGGACCGGGCGCGGACCCGGACCATTCCCTGCATTTCCATCTCGATCTCGAACCGCGCCGGAATGGTGGCACTTTCTGCCAGTAATGGCCCTCCAGTGATCGTCATGCCGGTGATGGTCTGGCTGCCGCATTTCGGCCGCAGGCATGAACGGGAACGCTGAGTTTTCCTTTACCCTTGATCGTTAAAATCCCACCGATCAAGGACAGGATTCCGCCCATGGCCGCAATATTTCGCGCCGCGAAGGCAAAAAGCGCAGCGATACTGGCCACCGGTCTTGCGCTGGCCGCCGTTTCGGCTTGCAACACTGGCAGCGTGCTGTCGCTGCAGCCGGCCGTCGATGTCGGCTCGCAGACCGCGGCCGTGCCGCAATATGAAGGCATGCAGAAGCTCGTCCCGTCCAATCCCTATATGACTGCCGCCTATCCGCGCATGGACGAGCCGATGTCGGAGCCGCAGCAGATGCCGGCCAGCGAAACCGATTGCCGTGGCGAGCTGAAGCGCCTTCGCGTCGTCTACACCGATGTCCAGCCGATCCATGAGGGACAGTGCGGCATAGACTGGCCGGTCAAGGTCTCCGCCATCGGCGGCATCCAGATGAAGCCCGCCGCGACATTGACCTGCGACATGGCCGCAAGTTTCGCCGCCTGGACCAGCAACGAACTGGTTCCTTCCGCCCGCTGGCGCTATTTCTCGGGCGTCAAGACCATCCACCAGGGCTCGAGCTATTCCTGCCGCAACATCGCCGGCGAAGGTGTCCTGTCCGAGCACGGCAAGGGCAACGCCCTCGACGTCATGAGCATCGAGCTCAACAACGGCGACGACATCGATGTGCGCAAGCCCGGCCTGTTTGCCTTCCGCACCCGCGGCTTCCTCAACAATGTGCGCGCCGACGGCTGCCAGTATTTCACCACCGTGCTCGGTCCCGGCTACAATTACGATCACCGCAACCATTTCCATTTCGACATCAAGAACCGCAAAAGCGGCTACCGCGCCTGCCGCTAAAGCGTTCACCGTTCAGAAATCAGTCGGGATTGGCGTTCCCGGTGGAAGCGATGATTTGCTCGGCCACCAGATCCTGAATGCGCCAAAGGTTCCTGTCGCGGATACCGCTCTCTTCCAACTTGCTGACGGTTCGGAACAGGTATTGAGCCGACGAGCCCCAATGCCCGGCAGCCCGCGCCAGCGTGTCGGCAACCTGCTCCAATGGCAGCCGGCCCGCATAGGCCCTGCCGTCTGGCGCGGCGACGAAAGCCAAGGCCCGCAACGGCCCATCCTTGGTCTTGACCTTGATCCAGCATGGCACGTTAGTCGGCGGGTTGGCATCGATCTCGCGGCGCATCAACTGGCCAAGTTGCCCGAAATGGTCTTCCGCGGGCAGCCGATAGACGATGCCGTTGCAGCTGCCGCCTCGATCGAGCGCCAGCATCAGCGCCGGCAAATCACGGGTTCCGCGCCAACGGGTCAGCGTCAGGCAGAACGAGCGGTGCCATCCTGGCGCCGTGGCCGGGCGCTGCTCGACATGGGCAAATTCGGGGTTCCAGATCAGCGACCCGTAGGCAAAGACCCATAGCGCTTCAGGCCGATGCTCCGACAGAAGTTGCTCGACAAGACTATCGAACTCCGCGTCTGTATGCTCGGTTGTTCCGGGCTCGGGACCCGGATCCGGTTCGACACGCTCGACCCTTGCGACAAGGTCCGCGGTCAATGCCATCGAGCTGCGACCCACCGGCTTCTTATCCATTCCTGCTCACCCCCCGCAAAAACGATGGCCGACGATAGAACGGCTGCTCGCCGCTGGCCATTGATTTCCAGGGTCCGTCAGGCACAGATACCGCACGGATCGAGCCGCTTTCATGAGCCGACGAAGCCTGCAACGACGCGCATTGACCTGGCTCGCCGCTCTTCTGGCGGTCTGGCTGGCCCTCGCCTATGTCGCTGCGCCGGAATTCTGGACGGTTCGCGACCGCGGCTTTCGCACGCGGACTTTCGAGATGGTGACACACACGCCGCAAGGCATTCCGGGCGACCCGATCAATATCGGCCTTGTCGGTACCGAAAAAGAGATGGTCCATGCCTTCGCCATGACCGGATGGGATACGGCCGATGGCGTGACGCTAAAGACCGCGATCGAAATCGGTGAGAGCGTGCTGTTCGACCATCCCTATCCTGACGCCCCGGTCAGCCGGCTGCTGTTCGAAGGCCGGGCCCAGGATCTCGCCTTCGAAAAGCCGGTCGGCGGGAGCGCCGACCGGCGCCATCATGTCCGCTTCTGGCGCAGCGATGCGACCGGCGACGACGGCCGAACGCTCTGGATGGGCTCGGCCAGTTTCGACCGCGGCGTTGGTCTCAGCCACGATACCGGCGCCATCACCCACCATATCGCCCCTGACATCGACGCCGAGCGCGATCTCGTGATCCACGACCTGTCGGCGGCCGGCATGGTGACCTCGGCGAGCGACATCCCGGGCATCGGCGCCACCAGGACCGGACGCAACGGCGGCGGCGATCCCTATTTCACCGACGGCAAGGCTGTTGTCGGGGTGCTCAGGCAATTCCCCTGAACCACCGTCATTTCCCAAAAATCATCGCGGACTATTTTCCTGCGGCCCGCCGCAATGCTATTGAGCCCTGATGCTATACGTCGAAATCGCCACCGTGGTCGTCCTCATCTGTGTGAACGGCCTTCTGTCGATGTCCGAGCTCGCCATCGTGTCGTCGCGCCCGGCGCGGCTCAAGGCGATGATCGACCGCGGCGTCAATGGCGCCGGGCGTGCGCTGACGCTCGGCTCCAATCCCGGCAAATTCCTGTCGTCAGTGCAGATCGGCATCACTCTGGTCGGCGTGCTGTCGGGCGCCTTCTCCGGCGCCACGCTGGGCGACAGGCTGTCGGTGTACCTGGCCTCGACCGGCATGCGCGAAAACATCGCCGATCCGCTCGGCGTCGGCATTGTCGTTGCGATCATCACCTATTTCTCGCTGATCGTCGGCGAACTGGTGCCCAAGCAGATCGCGCTGCGCGATCCCGAGCGTGTTGCGGCCCGCGCAGCGCCTGCGATGACCATCCTCGCCACCGTCTCGGCGCCGCTGGTGTTCCTGCTCGACATTTCCGGCCGCGCCATATTGTGGCTGCTTGGCCAGCGCGGCGAGAGCGAGGAAAAGGTCACCGACGAAGAGATCAAGATGCTGGTCGCCGAGGCCGAGCACCACGGCACCATCGAATCCGACGAGCGGCGCATGATCGCCGGCGTCATGCGGCTCGGCGATCGCGCCGTGCGCGCCGTGATGACGCCGCGCACCGAGGTCGACTGGATCAATTTGCAGTCCGATGAGGGTGCCATCCGCAAGCTCTTGATGGAGACCCAGCATTCGCGCCTGCCGGCCGGCGATGGCGGCGTCGACGTCATGGTTGGCGTTGTTCAGACGCGCGACGTGCTGGCCGCCCTGCTCGCCGGCCGCGCACTCGATCCGCGCAAGCATGTGCGCGCCGCCCCCATCGTCTACGATCAGGCCGACGCGCTGGATGTGCTGCAGAAGCTGAAGGAATCCGACGTGCCGATGGCGCTGGTGCATGACGAATACGGCCATTTCGAAGGGATCGTCACGCCTGCCGACATTCTCGAGGCCATCACCGGCGTCTTCCGCGCCGACCTTGATGCCGGCGACGAGGAAAACGCCGTCAAGCGCGAGGACGGCTCATGGCTGCTCGCGGGATACATGCAAGCCGACGAGATGGCTGACGTTCTCGGTATCGATCTGCCGGAAAACCGCGACTACGAGACCGTCGCCGGTTATGTGCTGTCGCACATGCACCATCTGCCGGCGACCGGCGAATGCGTCGACGCGCAAGGCTGGCGTTTCGAGGTCGTCGACCTCGACGGCCGCCGCATCGACAAGCTGATCGCCACCCGGCTGCCCAGCGGCCATCGCGAAGTGGTGCGTTGACGCTCTGCCGTCAAAGCGAATAGCGCCCTCAGACCGCGGCTTCGATTGGTTCGGCAAGCTTCGGATTGGAGCGCGAGGCGATCAGGCAACTGGCCACGATCAGGGCCGCTCCAGCCAGCGTGGTCCAGGTCGCCGCCTCGTCGAAGAACAGCCAGCCAAACACGATCGCCCAGATGAAGGCGGAATACTCCGTCGGGATTAGATATTGCGCTTCGGCCCGCGCGTAGGACCAGCTCATCAGGAACTGGCCGGAGAGCGACAGCGCCGTCACCCCGGCCAGTGGAAGCCAGAGATTGCCCGGCAGGGCAACCGCGAGCCAGGGAGCGGCGGGGAGAAGGACGGCGGCAACGCACAGGTTCTGGAACAGCATGATCTCGACTGGTTTGGCCACCAGCGCCTGCCGCCGCGAGAGGATCAGATTGTAGGCGTAGAACACCGTCGATGCGAGCACCGCCACCGTGCCAAGCAGGGCATCCCCGGTATAGTTCCCTTGCCCGAACTGTCCGGCCATGATGATGACGACGCCGGCGATGCCCGCCAGCGACGCCCAGATCGCCTGGCGCTGTATGCGTTCGCCCAAAAGCAGCGCCGCCAGCAGGAGAGCGAACAGCGGCGCGACGAAACTAAGCCCGATCCCATCCGCTAGCGGCAATCTGGCAAGGCCCCAGAAGAACGACAGCAGAACGATGCCCACGATCACGGCGCGCAGCGCGTGTAGCCGCAGCACGGAAGGCGTGGGAAGGGAACGCGGCCCCGCCGCCCAGGCCGTGCCCGCGACCACGCTCGCAAGCATGCTTCGCCACAGCACCGTGTTGTAGACACCGACGGCGATGACCAGGATTTTCATCGCCGCATCCATGGCGGACAGAAGGAAGATCGCAAGTGCACAGACCAGCACCGGGGTCATGGGGGAAACGACGCCTGACAGGCTGGGTGACTTCACGGGGCATGCTCATGTGATGGATCGCAGCCGGATATATCAGGGGAGGACGGCCAGGCCAGATGGCAGGGCCGTGCATATGGCGGTCCAACCGATCTTCGCAGCCCCTCGATTTGAATTCGGTGCGTCGGCAGCGCCTTTCGCTATCGGCCCCAGCCTGCCCTCACCCATGATTGATCCGCTGGAAGAATGGCAAAAGCAGCCAAAGCCTCTATATCGATTGTCATGGATGCATCGAACGAACACGCGCTAAACGACGAGCTTCTCCAAGATATCCAGCGCCTGTCCTTCGAGTATTTTCTCAACGAGGCCAACCCTGCCAACGGCCTGGTCGCCGACCGCAACACGCCAACGTCGCCTGCCAGCATAGCCGCTGTCGGGCTCGCTTTGTCGTCCTATCCCGTCGGTGTCGAGCGCGGTTTCATGACGCGCGATGCCGCAATCGAGCGGACGCTCGCCACGCTTCGCTTCTTCTGGAACGCCCCGCACGGGCCGGAGCCCGATGCCACCGGCTACAAGGGTTTCTACTATCATTTCCTCGACATGAAGACCGGCCGCCGCGTCTGGAATTGCGAACTGTCCACGATCGATACCGCACTTCTGCTTGCCGGTGTTCTGGCTGCCGGCGCTTATTTCGACCAGGACGATGAGCTCGAACTGGAAATCCGCAAGCTTGCCGATGCGCTCTACCGCCGTGCCGACTGGCGCTGGGCGCAGAACGGCGGCGCCACCGTCACCCATGGCTGGCGGCCTGGAAAAGGCTTTCTGCGCTACCGCTGGGAAGGATTTGACGAGGCGCTGATCCTGTACGTTCTGGGTCTCGGTTCGCCGACCCACTCGCTGCCGCCCGAGAGCTACGCAGCCTGGCTGTCCACCTATAAGTGGAAGACAATCTACGGCCGCGAGATGGTCTATGCCGGCCCGCTTTTCATCCACCAGTTCTCGCATATCTGGATCGATTTTCGCGACATCCGCGATGCTTTCATGCGCGATCACGACAGCGACTATTTCGAAAACAGCCGCCAGGCGACGTATCTGCAGCGCGATTACGCAATCCGCAATCCGAGGGGGTTCGCGGGCTATGGCGAGAATTGCTGGGGCGTCACCGCCAGCGACGGCCCAGGTCCGATCGCGCGGCGAGCCGATGGACGCCGCTTCTTCGGTTATCTCGCCCGCGGCGCACCGTTTGGCCCCGATGACGGCACGCTGTCGCCATGGGCGGCAATCGCCTCCTTTGCCTTTTGCGCCGGAAATCGTGCTGCCGGCGCTGCGCCATTTCCACGAGATGGACCTGCGCGACGGCAACCCTTACGGCTTCACCGCGAGCTTCAACCCGACGATCGCTGCCGACGACGGCCGCGCCTGCGGTTGGGTATCGCCGGACCATGTCGGCATCAACCAGGGGCCGATCGCCCTGATGATCGAGAACTACCGGTCCGACTTCCTGTGGCGATTGATGCGCCGCGTGCCGGCCATCACCACAGGACTGCGCCGGGCCGGGTTTTCCGGCGGTTGGCTGTGACAGGCGGCGATCCTTCGCGCGGGATCGTCAAGGCATCAGCGCGACCTTGCCGGTCCGACTCCACCATCCGGCCAAGGGAGCCGAGAGCGCCTCTTCACGTGAATGAAAAAGGGCGGCGCAAACGCCGCCCTTTGGAAAAATCATCGATCCTTGGGAGGATAAGGCTCAGGCCGCCTGGGCTTCGCCGGCAATCGCGTCGGCCTGACGCGCTGCCTTGAGCACGCGGGCCCACCAGGCAACGTCGTTGACCAGCGCCGTGGCAGCCTGGTTCAGATGCTCGATCTCCTCGAGCTTCTTCTCGCCCTGGCGCACCGCCAGGAAATCGCTCCAGGCAATGTGAACGGCGGATTTGACCGGCGCCATCTGCAATTCGACCGCGGCAAGACGCAAATGTTCGACAGCGCGCGAGCCGCCGACGCTGCCATAGCCGACGAAACCGGCCGGCTTCTTGTTCCATTCATTGGCGGCGTAATCGATGGCGTTCTTCAGCACGGCCGTCGGGCCATGATTGTATTCGGCGGCGGTGAAGATGAAGCCGTCGAATTCGGCGACCTTCTTTTGCCAGCGCTGGGCAACTTCGTTCTGCGACGGCGCCCAGGCGGACGAGGCGACCTCGTCGAAGAAGGGCAGCGGCCAGTCGCGCAGGTCGACGGTCTCGACGTCGATGTCGGCATGAGATTTCGCGATCTTGGCGATCCACTGGGCGGGCACATCGGCGAAACGCGCGGCGCGTGTCGAACCGACGACGATGGCGATTTTGGGCTTGGACATGGGGCTCTCCATATATGCAAAAGCTGGTATCGTTTGGATACCGGCGCTATATGAGATACTGACAAATGGCAGCGCAAGGAGGCACCGTTATGTTACTGAGGCACCCGCACAACACCGAAGACTGCCGCGCCGTCTCGGAAATCCTGCAGCGCGTCGGCGACAAATGGACCGTTCTGGTCGTCGGCAAGCTGGGCGGCGGACCGCTGCGTTTCAATGAGTTGCGCGCCGCTGTCGGCGGCATTTCGCAGAAGATGCTGACCACCACCTTGCGCGGTCTTGAGCGCGACGGCTTCGTCACCCGAACCGTGTTCCCGACCATCCCGCCACGCGTCGACTATGAGCTGACGGAGCTCGGCCATGAGCTGCTGGTGCCGGTCGGCGCGCTCGGCGAATGGGCGCGGAAGAACACCTCGCGGGTCCAGGCGGCGCGTGAAAGATTCGATGGCGTGCACGCCTGAAAACCGTTGCCCAGCAATAGTTTACGGATTTTGCCGTCGACGACGCGTACCCGGGTTTAACTGGATCCGCCCTTGCATCGTTGGTCACGCCATCGCGACATAGCTGCAGCGTTTCGTTCGCCGGGCGCATCATCATTTTGAGGCTGACGAGGTCTTCCGCTGACGGGCCCTCAGGCCTTTGACGCAGGGTTGCTGCAACACACTGCGCCGCACGTCTCTACCCTTGCAGACCGCTGGGCAGTCCGCTCGTTGCCAACGGTCCGGTCGTGCGTGCAGGCAACGCCTGGAAGCTCTTTCCTGATCTCGGTATAAGCGGTCGTGCCAAGCAGGCAGATCACCGCGACGAGGGCCGCCACGAGCCAGCCGTTCAGCATGTGTTGACGCATTGTCTTCCCTCCGCCGCCCGCAGAATCGGATGTGAAGGCAACCATTGGATGTCGCGCAGCGCATCGCCCGCGCGGGGGATGTTACATAAGCGCAAGCTTGGCAGAATCGACGATGTCAACTTTCGGTTGGAATCGGCTTCGGCTTGCCGTCGCTATCCAGCGCCACCATGACGAAATCGGCGTGGGTGACCTTCTCCATCAGGTCGGAGAGGTAGCGTTGCGCCCAGGCCTCGACCTTGAGCGTCATGGAGGTGCGGCCGACGCGCTCGACATGGGTGTAGATGCACAGCGTGTCGCCGATCTTCATCGCCTTGGCGAAGGACATTTCCTTGACAGCCGCCGTCACCACGCGACCCTTGGCCCGCTCGGCCGCACGGATGCCGCAGGCAAGATCCATCTGCGCCATCACCCAACCGCCAAAGATGTCGCCGGCCGCATTTGCATCGGCCGGCATGGCGAGCGTACGCAAGGTCAGATCGCCGATCGGCCGTCCGTCCGCGTAATGCACCATCTGCCGGATCCCCTGAAACGATTGCCCTCGATCCCCTAGCGTCATGGACCCAAGAGGTCAACGCGACGGGCGAGGCTCCCGGCGCAATGTCGGTTCCATGGCAGCTTTTCCGGCCAGGCGTCTCACGGTCGCATTTTTCACAACGCATGCCGGAAGGCACCGCGACTTCGGAAGCCTGCCGCGGATAGGCTGCAGCCAGTTTTGCGGAGCCGCCAACACCAATCATGCAGACCTATGACTTCATCATCGTCGGCTCCGGCTCAGCCGGCTCGGTTCTCGCCGACAGGCTGTCGGCTTCCGGCCGTTACTCCGTGCTGGTGCTGGAAGCCGGCGGCAGCGACCGCCGCTTCTATGTCCAGATGCCGCTTGGCTACGGCAAGACTTTCTTCGACCCCGCGGTCAACTGGAACTACAAGCCCGAGCCGGACCCCGGCCTTGCCGGCAATGTCGACCATTGGCCGCGCGGCAAGCTGCTTGGCGGCTCAAGCTCGATCAACGCCATGGTCTGGATCCGAGGCGCGCGCGAGGATTTTGATGACTGGCGCGATGCCGGCAATCCCGGTTGGGGTTATGACGATCTGTTGCCGGGCTTCAAGGCGCTTGAGGACAATGAGGCCGGCGCCGATAGATGGCGCGGCACCGGCGGGCCGCTGCATATCACCGACACGACGAACGCCGTCCATCCGCTGACCAGGCGCTACCTCGCCGCCGGCCAGCAAGCCGGGCTGCCGCTCAACCCCGACTTCAACGGTGCCGCCCAGGAAGGCGTCGGCACCTACCAGATCTCCACCAAAAACGGCCGCCGCATGTCGGCCGTGCGCGCCTTCCTGCGCCCCGCGATGAAGCGCAAAAACGTCCGCGTCGAGACGAATGCGCTGGCGAGCAGGATCCTGTTCGAGGGCAAGCGAGCCGTCGGCATCGAATATCTGCAGAACGGCGAGACCAAGACGGCGCGGGCCGGCCGCGAAGTCATCCTGTCCGCCGGCTCGATCAACTCGCCGCAGCTCTTGCAACTGTCCGGCGTCGGCCCCTCGTCACTGCTCAAGGGGCTTGGCATCCCGGTCGTCCACGCCAACGAAAATGTCGGCGCGCATCTGCAGGACCATGTCGGCATCAACTATACCTTCAAGGGAAACGTGCCGACGCTCAACCAAATCCTGCGGCCCTGGTGGGGCAAGCTGCTGGTCGGCATGCAGTACATCCTCACCCGCTCCGGCCCGCTGTCGCTGTCGATGAACCATGGCGGCGGCTTCTTCCGAACCGACCCGGCGTTTTCGCGCCCCAACATGCAGCTTTATTTCCAGGCTTTCTCGACCGTCATTCCGAAGAGCGGCGAGCGGCCGATCCTGACGCCGGATCCGTGGCCGGGCTTTTCCATCGGCCTCTCCAACTGCCGCCCGTCCAGCCGCGGCGAGATCATGATCCGCTCCAGCAATCCGCTGGACTATCCCAGGATCGTAGCCAACGCCTATTCCACCAACGCCGATGTCGACGAGATGCTGGCGGCGGTGAAATTCGTGCGCAAGATAGCCTCGATGCCCGCCATGGCCGAGATCATCACTGAGGAGGTTTTGCCGGGCCCATCGATCCAATCGGATGCCGACCTGATCCAGGATTTCAGGAAGCGCTCAGGCACCGTCTATCACCCGGTCTCGACCTGCCGCATGGGGCCGGACGCCGGGGCCGCCGTCGTCGACCCGCGCCTGAAAGTGCACGGGCTCGAAGGTCTGCGTGTCATCGACGCCTCGATCTTTCCCGCCAACATCACCGGCAACACCAACGCCGCCTCGGTCATGACCGGATGGAAGGGCGCCGAACTGGTTCTGGAGGACCAAAAATGAAGATCACCGACGTCAAGACCTGGGTAGTCGGCAACCCGCCGCCCGGCATCGGCGGCAAGTATTTCATCTTCGTCAAGCTGACCACCGATGGCGGCGTGGTCGGTTACGGCGAGGCCTACAACGCCACCTTCTCGGCTCACATAACGGCCAAGCTGGTCGAGGACATGGCCGAGCGTTACCTGATCGGCCACGATCCGCATGACATCGAGACCTTCTTCCGCCGCGCCTATTCCTCAGGATTTACCCAGCGCCCCGACGTTACCGGCATGGGCTGTTTCTCGGCGCTGGAAATGGCCTGCTGGGACATTGTCGGCAAGGAAGCCAACAAGCCGGTCTACAAATTGCTCGGCGGCCAGGTGCATGAGACGCTGCGCTCCTACACCTATCTCTATCCGCACACCGGCAGCGTCCATTCGGAAGACGCGCCGGACGGCAGGAACGTCTACAATGACCCCGAATTGGCGGCCGCCTGCGCGCTCGAATATGTCGAGCAGGGGTTCAACGCCGTCAAGCTCGACCCGGCCGGACCTTATACCGCCTTCGACGGCCACCAGCCGCGCCTGATCGACATCGATGTCTCCACCCGCATGGTCAAGGCGATCCGCGAAGCGGTCGGCACCCGCGCCGATATTCTGTTCGGCACGCATGGCCAGTTCACCGCGTCGGGTGCGCTGCGCATGGCACGAGCCATCGAGCCCTACGATCCCTTGTGGTTCGAAGAGCCGGTCCCGCCGGACATGCCCGAAGTGATGGCGCATGTCGCCCGCGGCACCTCGATCCCGATCGCCACCGGCGAGCGGTTGACCACGAAGTTCGAATTCGCTCGCGTGATCGAGAACCGCGCCGCCACCATCCTGCAACCGGACCTTGGCCGCTCAGGCGGCATTCTCGAAACCAAGAAGATCGCCGCCATGGCCGAGGCCTACCACATCCAGATCGCGCCGCACTGCTATTGTGGGCCGATCGTTGGCGCCGCCAACATCCAGCTGGCGGTGACGCTGCCCAATTTCCTCATCCTGGAATCGCTGAAGCAGTGGGACGGCTTCCACGCGACACTGCTCAAGAAGAAGATCGAATGGCAGGACGGCAATGTCATTCCATCGAAGGAGCCGGGCCTCGGCGTCGAGCTGGACGAAGCGGTCTGCGACGCGCATCCCTACACCGGCAAGGACCTGCATTTGCAGATGATGCAAACGCCGCTGATGCCGTGAGCGAACGCTACGCCTTCATCGGCCTTGGCCATCTCGGCGGCAACCTTGCCGCCAGCCTGTTGCGCAACGGTTTTGTCGTCATCGTCTTCGACCGCGACCCCGCCGCCGTCGAGCGCCTCGTGGCGCTCGGCGCCACGGCCGCGACCAGCCCGGCCGAAGCGGCGGCACAGGCCGGCAATGCCATTACTTGCCTGCCCTCGCCCAAGGTCAGCGAAGCGGTGCTGGCGAATGCCGGCGGCCTGCTCGAGGGTCTGCCCAGGGGCGGCTCCTGGATCGAGATGTCGACCAACGGCCGCGACGAGATCCTGCGCCTAGCCGCCCTCGCCGCGGCCAAAGGCATCGAGACGCTGGAGTGCCCGGTCACCGGCGGCGTGCATCTGGCCGCGGTCGGAAAGATCACCGCGCTTGTCGGCGGCGATGCTGCGCTTTACGAGCGCCATCGTCCGGCCATCGAAGCGATGTGCGCAAAGTCGTTCCTGATGGGTCCGGTCGGCTCGGCGGCGGTGATCAAGGTGATCACCAACATGCTGGCCTTCATCCATCTCGTCGCCGCCGGCGAGGCGCTGATGTTGGCCAAGCAAGGCGGCCTCGACCTCGCGCAATCCTACCACGCCATCGTCGCCTCCTCCGGCAACAGCTTCGTCCATGAGACCGAAAGCCAGCTCATCCTCAACGGCTCCTACGACATTGGCTTCACCATGGACCTGGCACTGAAGGACCTCGGCTTTGCGCTTGCGATGGGCAGGGAGTTCAGACTGCCACTCCAACTGGCGCCGCTTGTGAGTGAGATTTTCCTGATGGGCAAACAGGAATATGGCGGCGGCGCCTGGTCGACCCAGATCGTCAAACTGCTCGAGGATGCCGTCGACATGGATCTGCGCGCGCCCGGTTTCCCAGCCAAGCTGGAAAGCTAAGCCGGGTAAATATGTCCTGCGATTTCATGCCCTTGGCCGGTTCGCCGGAATCGCCGCTCAAACCACCTGAATCAATCCCTCAACGCCTTGATTCAATATCTCAGCGTCAGCGCTCCGGGCAGGATCTCAAACGTCGCGGGTATACGCCCCGGCGACTGGCCGTCTATGTCGACCAGCGCGCTATTCTTCTCGACATCGCCGATCGGTTCGACCACCACTTTCCGGCCGCGCAGGATGGTGATGGCGGGATGGTTACGATGCCGTCCGCCATAGAGCAGGCGGATGTCCCAGATCAGCTTGAGCTTGCCGGCCGCGCGCAGGATGACGATGTCGAACTGGCCGTCGGCGAGTTCGGCGTCCGGGGCGATCATCATGCCGCCGCCGAAGAACTTTCCGTTGGCGACCGCCACCAGCGCCATGCGCGCCTCGACCGGGGTGCCATCGTCGACGGTGATCCGGACATCCTGGAAGCGGTAGCGGATGAACTCGACCACGGTGCGCCAGAAAAACAGCGCCTTGGCCGACATCCTGCCCTTGCGCTTGTCGGCATTGACCGCACGGTCCGTGGCGCCGGACAGGCCGAGGCTGGCGATATTGATGAAGTGCCGGCTGGCCAGCGCGCCATGGTCGTCGATGTAGCAGATGCGCCCGGCATCGACCTTGCGCGCCTTGGCTTCGGCGATCCGCTTCAGCACCGCATCCACCTCTTTCGGCAGCCCGAGCCCGCGCGCGAAATCGATGCCGGTGCCGCAAGGCAGCAAGGCAAGTTCGGTTGTCCGGCCGCTCTCATCGAATGCCTGCAGCAATCCGTCGGCCACCTCGCTGGCGGTGCCGTCGCCGCCGGCCGCGATCACCAGCTCGAAGCCGCTTGCCGCGAGGTCGAGCGCCAGCCTTTCGGCGTCGCCCTCGGCCTGCGTCTCGCGCAGCTCGAATTCGCCGAAATGCTTTTTCAGCGATGCGGCGACCTCCGGCCAATGCCGTTTCAGCCGGCCGCCGCCGGCAATCGGATTGAGCACCACCCCGACTTTCAATGCGCACCCTCCCCGCACCGAGCCGATAGGCTCGATGCTTTGCCGGCATTGAAGCCCGCGCCAGCCGGCGGAGCAAGGGGCACAGCCGATCAGGCGCCAAAAAGCGGGCGGGCTGTCTAATGCAACTGGAGTCGAAATTCCGAGCTTTGTGGCAAACGATCCCCGATAATCCCGTTATCCACAGGCTCACGCCCATTCCCCAAAACCCTTACCCGGCGTAAGTTTAACCCATCTCAGGCGGCTACCGATCGCCACGCCGAAAGGCAAAGCGAAAAGGCGGATTTCCTGAGGCCCGTACGGCCCGAAGCGAGAGCAGGCTTGCTTGTTCGAGGGACGGATGCCGAGACCTACGGGGCCGCGGAAAGCGTGCGAACGCCAACGGCGGACCGATGCTGCCATGAAGGACGGCGAAAACCTTCGATGGCGCGCTGGGCGAAGCTCGCAAGGGTGGAGCACGGCGTGGTCTGGAACGGGCACTGCCCTCGGGCGGTGACTGGCAGGACCGTCAAAATCAAGGCCGGCATGGCGCGACGACTTTACGGAAGTTGCTGCCGCGACCGTGTCCTGATCTGACAGGGAGGCGCTGGGAGAAATCCCGGCGCCGACTGTCTTTTGGGCTAAGGGTCCAGTCGGCGAAGCGACGCGTGAAGAAGCCGATACTTTGCTGGAGCGCGATTTCGGCGCTGACGGCACCATCTTCATCACCAGGCGCGATCAGCAATTCACCGACATGATCCCGCGCCTGATCGACAGAGGCGTGTCCTTCGTCGAGATCGGTGGCAATGACGCGATCATGCTCACCGTGCTTTCGGCGGCAGACTTCGCTCCGCCCGAAGGCGCCCGGGCGCTGTTCAGCCAACCGTTTCCGATCGATCCGGCCACCCGTCGCACCGGGCTGATCGTCGCCGTGCGCAAGCTGCACATCGTGCTGCCGGCGCTGTTCGAAGCAGGCGCGAGGCTTGAGCGCGTCTACAACTGAAGCCGCGCCCTGCACGCGGCCTGCCCGGCGGGCCGAGCTACTTCTTCGGGCCGATGCCCGGGACCAAATTGAGGCCAGCGTTTATATATTCCGGCCGTATGGCGCCGCTGATGAGCGTGAAGGTGGCGAGCATGATGCTGGCCAGCGCACCGTCATGCCATGGCCTGAGGGCCAGCGCGTTGACGGCATAGGCCCAGAATGGGAAGGCGAGCATCGACATGACGATGTTGGCTCCCGGAGCCTCCGCATTGTCGGCTGAATCGCTGACCGATTTCAGATACACCGGCGTCATCGCCAGCGCGACGATCAACATGATCCATGAAATGGTCCAGACGCTGATACCGGCCATTTCAATCTTATAGATGGCTGCCTGCACCTTACCCGGAATGTCCCCCGGATTGCCTTTGGTCTCTTCCGCCACCGCATCGGTCAACGCCTTGGCAACCGGCTGCTCAGTGGCATTGACCAGGATGGAGTTGACGAAGATGAAAAATGCCACGACTTCGGCAGGCACGTACTTCGCAACCCGGTCGAGATAGCCGTCGCCGCCTTTCGATCCTTGATCTTCTTTCTTGTCATCGTCGACGCCGAGCGGAGCATCGCCTGGAACGCCCTCGAGCGTTGAATCCCTTTTCGGCACAGGCTCAGCGGACCGGACAATTCTTCCCATGACAACCCCCTCCTATATTGTTGTATCGCCCCGTGAGTATCGTAGTAGAAAACCGGGCCAAGAAACAGTTGTCGCGGCCATAGCCGACAAGATTTATTCAGGCTTCTTCCTGCAAATGCATCACGCTCCCGCCCTATCTGCTACCGGGTGTCTCGAAATCCACCTATAGTGAGCCGTACCCGAAAAACGCATCCCCCGGCTCATCGCGTGATCGCGGCCAAAATCCCGCCTTGTTCGCGCGCGATGGAAGGACTGGCTGCCGGGGGGCAATCCGAAGGACAAGACCGTGATCAAGACCGCCCTTGTCGCCATGACCATTGTCGGCTGCGACTGCGACGCCAAGCTTTGCGAATATATCGGCGAGACGCCGGCGAAGTGGGGGACCATCGCCGACTGCGAGGCGGCGATGAAAAGCCAGATGCTGCACCAGAAGAACTTCGACTATCCGCTGGTCTCTGGCATCTGCCGCAGCAAGGGGTCGGCGTCTTCTTCGCAACTGGCGGCGGCCGCATCCCGCCCGGAACTGAAGCCCGCCAGCCGGAATGTCCAAACCCCGTTGCCGCCGGAACTGAGCCATCGGCCGAGCGTTCCCGTCGGCTCCCCGACGACGGCCATGGAGGCAGCAGCGGTACGGCCCGTCGCCTACGAGCAAGTGGTCGATGGCGGAACAGGCGTGCTCTACCGCACCAGGAACGGCTACGCCGTTGTCAAGACAGATCTCGGCCGCGTCGCGTCGGCAACGGTCGGCATTGCCAAGCGGTCCGCGAACTGGCTGGCAGGGCTGGTGCCGAGCGGGTTGTGAGCGGCCTGCCGTTCGGACCATACCACCCTGTCGCACTGCCGTTGAAAACTCCAGATAGATGCATGATGGTGTCAGCATCGACACGCAGGAGCGCCATTTCATGAAGCATGCAGTTCGAACCGTGTTGTCCCTGGTGCTGGCCTTGGCGCCGATTCCGGCCGGTGCGCAGGATTCCGGCCAGGGCGGCGACAAGGTTGTAGGCGTCGCCAGGGACGATCCGGACATGGCGGCGGCCATTGCGCAGGCGCGCGCCAGCCTCGATGAATTCCTGTCCTTGTCGGATGCGCCGCCAGCCGGGACAACCAGCTACAAATTGAAAGTCGAGGTCAGGGACGGAGACGCCTCGGAGCATTTCTGGATCATCCCCTTCCACAAGACCTCGACCGGATTTGCAGGAACATTGGCCAATGAGCCGCAAGCGGTGCACAATGTCGTGGCCGGCCAGGAACTCGAATTCAACCGGGACGATATTTCCGACTGGGGCTACACCAAAAACGGTCGCCAGGTCGGCAGCTTCACCGTCTGCGTGATGTTCAAGACGATGGCGCAAGAAGATGTCGAATATTATCGCCAGAACTACGGCTTCGACTGCTGAGGCGCGGCGACATGAAAGGGGCTGAATATCCCGGCGAAAAATGGAACGTCGTCTCGGCGGCCGATGCCGGATGGAACGTCGATCTCCTCGCCGAGGCGAAAGCAGCGGCACGGCAATTTGGTTCGATAGCGTCTGTGGCCATCCATCGCGGATCTGTCGTCGCATCCAGCGGTTCGGCCTCGAAAAAAGTCGTCATCCGCTCGGTCCGCAAAAGCCTGCTGAGCGCTCTAATCGGCATCGAGGTCAAGCGCGGACGCATTCGTCTGGACAACACGCTGGGCGAGCTCGGCATCGATGATGTCGCGCCGTCGTTGAGCGAAGCCGAAAAGCAGGCAACAGTCGGCGATCTCATCAAGGCTCGGTCCGGGATTTACCACCCGGCGCTCGCCGAATCCGAACAGATGAAAGCCGACCGGCCCGTCCGCGGCAGCCACCCCAGGGACAGCCACTGGTATTACAACAATTGGGACTTCAACGCCCTTGGCACCATCTATGAGAGGGCAACCGGCCGCTCCGTTTTTGACGGCTTCCATGCCGACATCGCCGTCCCGCTCGGCATGCAGGATTTTCACCCTGACGACGGCGCGTATTTGCGCGGCCCCGAATCGGAGCACCCCGCCTATCATTTTCGCATGACCGCGCGCGATCTTGCCCGATTCGGCCTTCTGTACCTGCGCAAAGGCAGCTGGCGCGGCACGGAGATCGTGCCGCGGGCGTGGATCGAAGACAGCACAAAGGCTTATTCGATCACTCCAGACGGAAGCGGCTATGGCTACATGTGGTGGACGACCGGCCGTGATGGCGAAGCCCAGTCCGAAGCCACCGTTCTTCGCAATGCGGATTTGCCCAGGGTTCGCTATTTCGCCCATGGCGGTTTCGGTCAGATGATCGGCGTCTTGCCGGCAGCCGAACTGGTAGTCGTCAATCTCGCGGTCAGCCGCTCCAGATCCGCCGAGGAGCAGCGCAGGCTCGGCGATATTGTCCGCCTTGTCGCGAGAGCCGCACCCGGATGAATGGCGGCTTGTTGCAATCGGGAACTGCCTAGCTTGCGGCCGCCTCGCCATCCGTCGCGCCGATCTTGCGCACCAGCGCCGCGGTCGCCAAGATCGCGCCCATATCGGCGATCATCGGGGCGATGTGCTTGGTGTAATCGAGTGGCACGGAAATGGCGGGCAGTTCGAAGAAATTCTTCGGCTGCGGCAAGAGCAGGAAACCATCGCTGCCATTAAGTGCCACCCGCGCCGGATCATCGCGCCATGTCTCGTGCAGCCATTTCAGCGCCTGCGCCAACCGGCCGCTCACCAGCGGCTGCGCGGCGGCGACATTGTCGGTGCGAAATTCGTAGTCGCCGTCGAGCAGCGGATCGCCGCTGGACAGTTCCTGCATCTTGCCGGCGAAGATGCCGCGGAAGAAACCGACCACCGCGTTGCTGCGGCGCGTCGCGACCAATATGCCGGGGAACGGCGCAATGGTCTCGAAGGCGACGACGACGCCCTTGAAGACCGTCGACGAGCCTTTGCCCGACCCTTGGCGCAACTCCGCCTCGTAGAGCTCGAACGGAAAATCCTCGTAGCGGCCTGATACGATGTCGTCGAAGCTCTGCCGGTTGAAGGCGCCGACCACGGCGCGCGGCAGCCGGTCGAAGGAATTCGGCGTCACGCTGTGCTGATAGCGCACATCCCTGATGAAGCCGAAGATGATCGGCAGCAGCGTGTCACGGAACGATTGCTGCAGCCGCGTCGCCGGCCTGATCGCCAGGAAGTACAGCAGCAGCGCCGCGAAGAAACCGCCGACATAGAGGAACACATGCGGCGTCGAGAACCATTGCTCGTTCAAGTCGGCGACCTTGTTGAACAGCCAGGCCACCAGCACGACAAAAACCAGCAGCAGCCCCAGAAACACCGGCACCCGCCAGCGCACCTGGCGGTAGGCCGAAGCCCGTCCAGCCTCATAGATCTCGATATTCTTCCTGATGCCGGCGACCACCGCTTCATCAGGCATGAACTCAGCTGCTTCCATCGCCCCCTCGCAAAGTTCGTTTATGCCTATAATAGCGGGAAAGTCGTCAGTCGCCAAAGATCGCCTTCAGCCTGGCTTCGACCTTGCCCTTCATCCGGCCAGTCAGCGCCTCGACCGGAACCAGCCGCTCATGCCCGCCTGCGCGCAACCGCATGAAGGCATGCATCCGGTAGCCGGCGATCGCGCCGCGCTTGCCGAGATCTGCGCTGACATCGACGACGAAAATGCCGGCGATGCGGCCGGGCCAGGGCTGCCGCGCCAGCGCCGTGCCGAGGAAGTCGCCAAGCCCGTAAGCCACGAGCGTCTTGCCGACCCATTGCACCGGCTGCACGACATGGGCGTGGTGCCCGGCAATCAGCCCCACGCCGTGACCGGCCAGCAACCTCGCCAGCGTTTGCGTTTGCGGCTGCGGAAAATGCCGGAACTCCCAGTCCCAGTGCGGCACCGCACAGGTGAGATCGATGTTCTTGTCGGCCGCGCCTCTCGGCCATGCCGCCGGATCGCTTTGCACCGACACACGCTCATTGAAAACTGCGGCGTCGGCATTGCGCCACAGTGTGAAAGCGGCAAAGCCGATCGTCAGCGGCCCGGCCTTGACCTGCTCGACCGGTCCTTTTTTCGCGGTGCCGACGGTGCGGATGCCAAGCCGCTTCAGCGCCGCAGCCGTCTCGTCGAAACCGGCGACGCCCTGGTCGAGCACATGGTTGTTGGCCAGCGACAGCACGAGCTTTTCACGCGCGATGCCTACGGCGGCAAGCGCCGCGGCAAGAAACCGCTCGCTCATCGCATGGTGCGTGCCAAGCCGCGTGCCGAGCGCCACGCTTGGCTTCTCGACGATCGGGCTTTCACAATTGCCGATCACCAGGTCGGCTGAGCCCAAGAGTTTTGCGATCGCCGGATCGCACTCCGGCGCACTATGGTTGGCCACCGCCGAAATATCGCCGACAAAGGCCAGCCGCACCTTCCGCCCTGGCGGTGGATCAATGAGTGTCGTTGCCGCGATCGGCGCAAAATCCCTGACATCGCCGCCAAGCGACGGCTTCAGGAAGCGCGGCAGCCATGACAGTTTGTAGGAAAGCGGATAGTTCGACACGCGACGCCCAATCGTTTGCCCAATCGGTTAGCTTGTGTAGACGGTCTGCCCGGGGAGTGTCGACCGTCAGTCCTTGAAACACTGCCGCCGGCAGACACGGCGCCAAATGCGTGTAATGTCTGCGCATCGCATAGTGGAGGGATGAGATGACACGTTTTGCAGGCCTGCTGGCGTCCGCCTTCCTCCTGTTGCTGCCGCTATCTTCGGCCCGCGCCGCCGCGCCCGAAGCGGCAACCGCTTTGTTCGAGGCCAAAACGGTGACCGAGCGCAACCGTGCGCTCACAACGCTTGAGTCTGCAGCGAAAGGCGATCCGGCGTCAGCCTATGCCGCCGGCGCCGGCGAATTCTTCACCGCGCTGGAAATCCTCGCCGGCGGTCTGCACCGCCACGGGTTCGAAAGCCCGCAATCCTTCATGCTGCCGCTGATGCGGCTGCCGATTCCGGACAATCCCGATCCCGAACCGCTGACCTATGAGCAGTTCCGTGCCATTCTGGTCGCCTTCCGCGACCGGTTGGAAGAGTCGGCGGTGACACTGGGTTCGGTGCCCGCGGGAGCCGATATCGGCATGGTCATCGACCTCACCCATCTCGGCATCGATCTCAACGAGGACAGCAGTATCACGCCGGATGAAAGCATCGCGGCGGTCATGGCCGCGCTGTCGCGCGGCGGCATCTCGTCGGACGCCGCCGCTCCCTCGCTCGCCTTCCGCTTCGACCGCGCCGATGGTTACTGGCTGCAGGGCTATGCCGAGTTCCTGATGGCGCAGGCCGATTTCTGGCTGGCGCATGATTTCAGGACCATGTTCGACGGCTCGTTCCACATGCTGTTTCCGCGCGCCAAACTGCCGCTGCAGGACATTCTCGTGCCTCCCGCCGGCGACATGGGCAGCAGCATCTTCTCATCGGAATGGCGCATCGCGGATTTCATCTCCATGGTTCACCTCGTCAACTGGCCGGTGGTCGAGCCCGAGCGCCGTCAAGCGGCGCGCCGCCATCTGCTCGAAATCATCCGGCTGTCGCGCGAGGACTGGAAGGCGATCCGCGCCGAGACCGACAATGACCGCGAATGGCTGCCGGGACCGCAGCAGAAGGGCGAGAACCCGCTCACCGGGCTCGAAGTCGGCGAGGAGCAGGTCGAGGCCTGGCTCGCCACTCTGACCATGGCCGAAGACCTTTTGGAAGGCCGCAAGCTGCTGCCGCATTTCCGCATCACGGCCAGCACCGGCCAGGGCATCAACATGAAGCGTTTCTTCGAAGAACCGAAGCCTTTCGACCTCGTGCTGTCGATTACCGGCCCGGCCATCGCGCCCTACCTCGAGAGCGGTGAGATCGTGACCAGCGGCGAGTTCGACCAGATCCAGCGCCAGTTCGGTGGCGGTGGGTTTTTGACCTTCGCGCTGTGGTTCAATTGAGCAGGCGGCCTGGCTTCGCGTAACACAGCTCCTGACACCCTTGTGTCAGGAGCTTCGACCCGCTTAGCGCCCTTCGCCACTGCACTCTTTCCATTTTGGCGGACTCTGCCCATATTTGGGGCATGGCCAAACTCTCTGACAAAAAGACACCGTCTCCGGCGGGTGACAACGGCGCTTCGCCGCCGGAGCGGCGCAGCCCGCTGACCGATTTCCTCGATGCCTCGGAACCTCTGCACAGAGGCGGCTTCGCCGAGGCGCCGCAGGCCGACTTCACCGGCGCGCCGCTGAGCGGCTCGATTGCCGACTGGGCCGAGCAGATCGAGCAGGAGGCCGAGAAGGAAGGCCGTCTCACCGGTAAGGGCGATGGTAGATCGCCAAAGTCCGCGAAAAAGATCCCGGAGCGGTCCGCTGCGCCCGGCCGCAGTTCGCGCGGCACCTCGATGGGCGGCGCGGCCACGGCCCGCGAACGCACCGCAGCCGGCCTCAATCCGGTCGCCGGCCTCGACATCTCGCTGGAAGACGCCGAGACCATGGCCTCGGGCAGCGTCACCGCCACGGTCGCGGCGCTGTCGGCGCTGATCGAATCCGGCAACCCCTTGCACAAGGACGGCGTGCTGTGGACGCCGCACCGCCCTGCCCGCCCGGAAAAATCCGAAGGCGGCATCGCCATCAAGATGGTGTCGGATTTCGAGCCGGCCGGCGACCAGCCGACCGCCATCAAGGATCTTGTCGAGGGCGTCGATAACAATGACCGCACGCAGGTGCTGCTCGGCGTCACCGGCTCCGGCAAAACCTTCACCATGGCCAAGGTGATCGAGCAGACGCAGCGCCCTGCTTTGATCCTGGCGCCCAACAAAACGCTGGCCGCGCAGCTCTATTCCGAGTTCAAGAAATTCTTCCCCGACAATGCGGTCGAGTATTTCGTCTCCTATTACGACTACTACCAGCCCGAAGCCTACGTCCCGCGTACCGACACCTTCATCGAGAAGGAATCCTCGATCAACGAGCAGATCGACCGCATGCGGCATTCGGCGACCCGCTCGCTGCTCGAGCGCGACGACGTCATCATCGTCGCTTCGGTGTCCTGCATTTACGGTATCGGCTCGGTCGAGACCTACACGGCGATGACCTTCCAGATGCAGATCGGCGACCGGCTCGACCAGCGGGCTCTGCTCGCGGATCTGGTCGCCCAGCAGTACAAGCGCCAGGACATCAATTTCGTGCGCGGCTCGTTCCGCGTGCGCGGCGACACGATCGAAATCTTCCCGGCCCACCTTGAGGACCGCGCCTGGCGCATCTCGATGTTCGGCGACGAGATCGAGGCGATCACCGAATTCGATCCGCTCACCGGCCAGAAGACCGGCGAGCTGAAGAGCGTCAAGATCTACGCCAACTCGCACTATGTGACGCCGCGTCCAACGCTCAACCAGGCGATCAAGTCGATCAAGGAGGAGCTCAAGCACCGGCTGGTCGAGCTCGAGCGCGCCGGCCGCCTGCTGGAGGCACAGCGGCTCGAACAGCGCTGCCGCTTCGATCTTGAGATGCTGGAAGCCACCGGCTCCTGCGCCGGCATCGAGAACTATTCGCGCTATCTCACGGGACGCCAGCCGGGCGATCCGCCGCCGACTTTGTTCGAATATATCCCCGACAATGCGCTGGTCTTCATCGACGAAAGCCACGTCACCGTGCCGCAGATCGGCGGCATGTATCGTGGCGACTTTCGGCGCAAGGCGACACTGGCGGAGTATGGTTTTCGCCTGCCCTCCTGCATGGATAATCGCCCGTTGCGCTTCGAGGAATGGGACGCCATGCGTCCGCTCTCCGTCGCGGTTTCTGCGACACCCGGCGCCTGGGAGATGGAACAGGCCGGCGGCGTGTTCGCCGAGCAGGTCATCCGCCCGACCGGCCTGATCGATCCGCCGGTCGAAGTCCGCCCGGCGAAAAGCCAGGTCGACGATGTCGTCGGCGAAATCCGCGACACCACGGCCGCCGGCTACCGCACGCTGGTCACCGTTTTGACCAAGCGCATGGCCGAAGACCTGACCGAATATTTGCATGAGCAAGGCGTGCGCGTTCGCTACATGCACTCCGACATCGACACGCTGGAGCGCATCGAGATTCTGCGCGATCTCCGCCTCGGCGCTTTCGACGTGCTGGTCGGCATCAACCTGCTGCGCGAAGGCCTCGACATTCCTGAATGCGGTTTCGTCGCCATCCTCGACGCCGACAAGGAGGGCTTCCTGCGCTCCGAGACGTCGCTGATCCAGACCATCGGTCGCGCCGCCCGCAACGTCGACGGCAAGGTCATCCTCTATGCCGACCAGGTCACCGGCTCGATGGAGCGGGCGATGGCCGAGACCAACCGCCGCCGCGAAAAGCAGATGGAATGGAACGCGGCCAACGGCATCACCCCGGAATCGGTGAAGTCGCGCATCTCCGACATTCTGGACTCGGTCTACGAGAAGGACCATGTCCGCGCCGATATCTCGCAGTTCACCGACGGCGCCGGTGCGATGATGGGCAACAATCTCAAGGCTCATCTCGACGCCATGGAAAAGCAGATGCGCGACGCCGCCGCCAATCTCGACTTCGAGAAGGCCGCCCGCATCCGCGACGAGATCAAGCGGCTGCGCGAGATGGAACTGTCCATCTCGGAAGACCCTCTGGCCAAATACGCCGACATGGAAAGCCCGGTCTCCGGCCGCGAGAAGGGCAAGCACAACAAGGGCGTGGCCAAGCACCGTACGGCTGAGGAACAGGAGCGTTTTCGCAAGTTCGACGACGCACGCGCGGCTGAAGAGGCGGCCAGGGCTGCCCGGTCCAACCTCTTCCGCAAGCCGGCGCTCGACGAAATGGGTGCCGACGGCGCCGTGCCGGTGAAGAAACCGCTGCTTGCCAAGCCGTCGATCGACGATATGGGGCCTGGTACCGACATGCCGACACCGTCAGGCGCGGTGTCGCGCTCGTTGTTCAAGAAACAGTCGGCGCAGGAAGCGCACGGCTCCGACTTCGGCATTCCGGGTGATGCCACCAAGCCGCTGTTCAAGAAAAACTCGCTGGACGAGATGACCGTGCGGCGGACCGAAAAGCCGGTCGAAGGAAAAGTGCCGGCCAAGCCAAACCCAATCTCCCCCCAAGTGGGGGAGATGTCCGGCAGGACAGAGGGGGGCGCGAAGGATCGCGACGATTCCCCCAAGCCAATCATTCGCCAGCGTGCTGGCATCGGCTCCTACGAGGACCCAGGCGATGCGCGTCGTGATAAGCGGCGGCCGGGGAAGACGGGACGGCCAGGAAAGTAAGCGCCCTTTCCCTTCTCCCCTTGTGGGAGAAGGTGGATCGGCGCGCAGCGCCGAGACGGTTGAGGGGTGTTCCAGCGGAGTGAGACGTTGGTGTTTTCTGGAACACCCCTCGTCCGACCGAGCTTCGCTCGGCCACCTTCTCCCACAAGGGGAGAAGGTAAGAACCGACCCGCTGCACCGTTGCGAATTTTCGACGCCGGCCACTAGAATGCGTGATGATCGTCACGCGCAGACTTCAGGAAGACGAGTTCAAGGCTTGCTTCGCCGAGCCCATGACGAACGTCACCGCCAAGGCAGAGGCTGCCGTGGACATATGGCCGTATGTCGAGGCGCTGGATCTCGATGAGATCGGCCTGCCCTATTTGAACGACGTCCACTATGTCTACCGGGATGCCCAAAACCGGTTCGATCAAGTTCTGATTGGCACCGGCAGGTTCAACGCCCTGCTTGTGATCGTTGTTGATCTTCACAGGAGCGCAGTGTTCGGACATTTCCTGCTGGATCCAAACAGGGAATACGGAGTGAGCGGAGGCCATCTGAGGCCCGTGTGACAGTAGCGGCCGATTGCCAACCGACCCGCCCACTTGCCACCACCCCCGCCTTTGGTGTAATCGCTCCGCACACTCAACGTCTTGTCTTGAAAGGAGGGCTGCGTGTCTATCGATCACCATCATCAGCGTGGCCCGATTTCTGCCCTGCGAGTTCGCTTGCAGGGTTGACCAGGGACATTACGGGTTTTTTCCCGTTTCGATTTTTTGGTCTGCCCTTCGTGGTGCGCAAAGCTGAGCCTGATGGCCGGCAAGCACACCGTCAAAGTGCATCCGGAGTTGTCTCCGGCAAGACCAGAGAAATCGCAATGGCCCTGATCAGCCTCAAATCCCTCGGCGTCACCATGAGTGCGCCGCTGTTTTCCAATCTCGACCTCACCATCGGCGCCGGCGACCGGCTCGGCATCGTCGCCGCCAATGGCCGCGGCAAGTCGACCTTGCTTAAATGCCTGACCGGCGCGCTGGAGCCGACCTCGGGCGACATTTCTCGCACGCGCGGCCTGCGTGTCGGCCATGTCGAGCAGTCGGTTCCGCCTGCCCTTCTTAGCCGCAGCTTCCATCAGGTGGTGGCCGATGCCTTGCCGGCCGAGCAGGCCGACAGCGAGATGTGGCGCGTCGATGTGGTGCTGGATTCGCTCGACGTGCCCGAGCCGATGCGCGAACGGCCGATGCAGGCGCTGAGCGGCGGATGGCAGCGGCTGGCGCTGATTGCCCGCGTCTGGGTCACCGACCCCGATGTGCTTTTGCTCGACGAGCCCACCAACCATCTCGACCTCGCCAAGATCAGCCAGCTGGAAAGCTGGCTGAACGCCCTGCCTCGCGAGGTGCCGGTGGTCATCGCCAGTCACGACCGCGCCTTTCTCGACGCCGTCACCAACCGCACGCTGTTCTTGCGCCCGGAGGACTCGCCGGTGTTTGCACTGCCCTATTCCAGGGCGAGGCAAGCGCTCGACGACCTGGACGCTTCGACGGCGCGCCGGTTCGAGCGCGACATGGAGGTGGCGCAGCAACTGCGCAAGCAGGCCGCCAAGCTCAACAACATCGGCATCAATTCCGGCAGCGACCTTTTGACGGTGAAGACCAAGCAACTCAGGGAACGGGCGGAGAAGCTGGAAGACGCCGCGGTATCGGCGCATCGCGAGAAATCGGCCGGCGCGATCCGGCTGGCCAACCGCGGCACCCATGCCAAGGTGCTGATTACGCTGGACGACGCCACGGTGGAAACGCCGGACGGCATGCTGCTGTTCAAGACCGGCAAGCGCCACATCTGCCAGGGCGATCGCATCGTTCTGCTCGGCCGCAACGGCGTCGGCAAGTCGCGTTTCGTCAACCTGATCCGCAATGCCATCTCCGAGCCTGACACGGTGCCGAACGTCAAAGTGACGCCGTCGACGGTGCTCGGTTACAGCGACCAGGCGCTGGCCGGCATCAGTGGCGACGACACGCCTCTGGCCATGGTCTCGCGCCGCTACGATGTCGGCGAGCAGCGCGCCCGTTCGCTGCTTGCCGGCGCCGGCGTTGTCATTGAGATGCAGGAGAAGAAGATCGGCGTGCTGTCCGGCGGCCAGAAGGCGCGGCTGATGATGCTGGCGCTGAGACTCGCCAACCCCAACTTCTACCTGCTCGACGAGCCGACCAACCATCTCGACATTGACGGCCAGGAAGCGCTGGAGGAGGAACTGCTCAAGCACCAGGCGAGCTGTGTGCTCGCCTCGCACGACCGTTCCTTCATCCGCGCCATCGGCAACCGCTTCTGGCTGATCGACAAGCGGAAGCTGACCGAAGTCGAAGACCCCGAGGATTTCTTCCGCTCAGTGGCTGAAACGGCGGGCTGAGGAACTACCACCATGGGCCGCACTGTGTTGCGGCCCATGGTTTCACATCTCTCAGAATATTTTCAGCGCTCTGTCGGATCGCCTGAACCTGCTGCGTCCTTGGGATGCCGACACGATGATGCCGGCTTCATCTGAGGAGAACGCATCATGTCCATCCTGTCATCCATAGGCCGCGTCGCCGCCCGTTACGCACAGAACCGCGCCCGCTATCGCAGCGAGCGCGAGCTTCTGGCCCTGCCGATCGAACTGCGCAAGGATATCGGCTGGCCGGAAATCCTCATCGACGCGCAAAACGGCCCGCGGATCTGCAGGGCGCCCTGACCATGCGGTCGGGAAAGATCGATGCAGGCCGCCGCGGGGCGACCGTTGCTCAGTCATGCGTATCGCCAGACAGCGGCGTCGCCTGCATCGATCGACGCTTTTCGAACGCCTCGAACCAGCGCGTCAGCCGCGCCCGCGCGCGAAAGGACGGCAGCTGGCGGAACGCCATCCAGGACAGCGTGGTGGCAAGCGCTATATGGCCGACATGGAGCGATGTCTCGGCGTCCAGCGCGCTTTCGATCCAGTCATAGCTGGCCTCGATTTTTTCCCGGTAGCCTTCGGCAAGCGCTGCATAGCGCAACTGTTCGGGCCGCCTTTCCGTCTCCCAGCGCAGGCCTATGCCCGTCTGCGCCAGGCCTTGGGCGACCGCCTGCAGCCGCAACGCCTGCCAGCGCGCTTCGCCGTCCTGCGGCAGCAATTTGCGGCCGTCATGCAGCGTATCCAGATAGGCGCAGATGACATCGGAATCGAAGAGCGGCGGCGCATCCGGCCGCAGCAGCACCGGCACCTTGCCGAGCGGGTTTTCGGCGTAGACACGGGCATTGCGCAAGGTCGGGCTGGTCTCGTGATGAATGACCTCGAGCTGGTCGGCAAGCCCGACCTCATGGGCGAAGACGAGCGCCTTGCGCGCAAAGGGCGAATGGGTCTGGTAATAGAGGATCATTGTCGTCTCAGCGGGTTGGAGAAGCAGTCCCCTTTTCTAGCCTGCTCATACCGAGGATTGCGCTCTGATTGGGCGCCGCCGACGCAAGTTCATTTCACCCCAAAAATCGCATCGGCCCAAAAAATCGCATCAGACATGTAGGATTGCCGCCGCCTCGTTCGTCCTGAGGTTCGCAAAGGCCAGACCAAGCGCCCAGACCAAACCCAAAGAGGAACAAGACATGACCGACCAGACCCCCATTCAGCCGGCCGCGAAAGTTCTCGGTGGATTGACCCCCTATCTGCAGCTGGACGGCGCCTTCAAGGCCGCCGAATTCTACAAGAAGGCCTTCGGCGCCGAGCAGGTGTTCTTCTATCCGCCCGATGAGCAGGGCCGCACCATGCACATCCATCTCCACATCAACGGCTCGACGCTGATGATTTCCGATTTCTACCCCGAAAACGGCATGCCTGCCGTCAAGCCGCAGGGCTATACCATGCAGCTCCATCTCGGCGCCGACGAGATCGATGGCTGGTGGAAGCGCGCGGTCGATGCCGGCTGCGAAGTCGCAGTGCCGCTGCAGCTGATGTTCTGGGGCGACCAGTGGGGCAACATGCGCGATCCCTTCGGGGTCGAATGGGCGATGAACGCGCCGGCGAAGAAAGACTGACCACCGCTGACAAAGCTCCTCACCGGCTGACGCCGGTAAGGAGCTTTGTGAGATACTCCAAGGAGAACCTGATGTCCTATGTCGATGGTTTCGTGCTCGCCGTGCCGAAGGCAAATATCGATGACTACAAGAAGCTGGCCAACCTCGCAGGCCCGATATGGAAGGAACACGGAGCGCTCGCCTATGTCGAATGTATCGCCGACGACGTGCCCTATGGTGAGTTGACCTCGTTTCCGCGTGCCGTTCAGGCAAAAGACGACGAGATCGTCGTCTTCGCCTGGGCCGTCTATTCATCCAGGCAAAGCCGCGACGCGGTAATGGCCAAGGTTATGGCCGATCCGCGTTTGACGCCCGATTTGGGGCCTATGCCCTTCGATATGAAGCGCATGATCTTCGGCGGCTTCCAGCCCTTCATCGAGCTTTAGCCGCTGCTCAGGCCAGCTTGTCCAGCAGCGGCTTCAATCTGTCGCCATAGCGCTTCCAGAGATCGACCGAGCCCTGATACATCGGCTGGCGCACCTGCGCGGCCGAGGCCGTGCGCACCGGACGGTCGGTCTCGTGGAACGACAGCGCCTTGTCGTCCCAGGACAAGCCGAGATGCCCGATCAGCGCCCGCGTCTGTCCCTCCTGGTCGGCCACGAAATCCTCGTAACGCACGTCATGGACGACGCCCGGCAGAACATCGTGCCAATGCGCCATGATGTCGGTGTAGATGTTATGGAAATCGGCGAGCTCGCCCAGATCATAGCCGTAACGGTGGTTGTCGCCGCGGAAATGCACCTTGTAGATCGAAAGGCAGGTCGCCGCCGCATCGCGCGCGCAATGGATGATCTTGGCTTTCGGCAGCATCATATGGATGAAGCCGATGAGCAGGAAGTTGCCGGGCATCTTGTCGGTGACATGCCTGAAGTTGGGATAGCGCTCATGCAGCATGTCGAGATAGGCTTGGCCCGCCTCCGCAAACTCCGCGTCGGATACATCGACCAGTCCCCAGGGGAAACCTCCCGGCATGGTCAGCGGAAATTGCTTGCCGACCGCGGTTTTCAACATGCTGAGCTCGCCCGCGCCATAGACTTGTGGATGGCTGGCGATGATCTGTTCGACCAGCGTGGTGCCGGAGCGCGGCATGCCGACGACGAAAATCGGCGTGTCGTCGGAGATTGCACTTGGCTTGTGCTTTTCGAAAAAGCCGGCGTTGAACACCGTCTTCATCGCCTCGAATTCGGCCCGCGTCCTGACCGGATCATAATCGATGCCCTTGCGGCGGATCGCATTGCCTTCAGCGAAATAGTCGAAGGCCCTGTTGTAGTCCTTCAAATCGTCATTGGCCTTGCCGAGACCGAAGGACAGCTGCATGCGTGCCAGGCTGTCGGCCGGCGCCTTGGCATGCTGGGCCTCCATGCCGGCGAGTTCGGCGTCGCGCTCCTTCTGGCGCTTGACCTGCGTCAGCATCAGCCAGGCTTTTGCCATGCCTGGCGTGATCGCCAACGCCTGCCGGAACAGGTCGGCCGCCTCATCGAGCTTGCCTTTTTCCATCAGCCCGACGCCGAGCCCGTGCAACAGGTCGGCATCCCTGGGCCGGATCGTCAGCGCCTCGCGAAAGGTCGCCAGCGCCTCGTCCAGACGACCGGCTTCCTGCAACGTTTCGGCAAGCCCGATGCGGGCGCGGACATGGAAGGGATTGCGCCCGATTGTGCCGCGATAGATGTCCTCCGCAGCTTCGAACTGGCCGAGCTGTTTCAACGCCGAACCCAGATTGTCGCGTGCCGCGAGCTGGTCGGGCTTGAGATCTACCGCGCCGCGGAAGAAATCGGCGGCCGCTGCGATGCGGCCGAGATCGCGCATCACCGTGCCGAGATTGTTGAGGAAATCGGGATTCTTCGGCTGCAGATGCACCGACTGCTCGATCAGCTCCAGCCCTTCGGGGCTGCGCCCGGTCTGGTGCAGCAGCAGGCCCAGGAAATGCGCCGCTGCCGGGTGATTGGCCTTGCGCGCCAGCACCTGCCGGTACAGCGTCTCGGCCTCCTGCCGGCGCCCGCCCTGATGCAGCTGCAGCGCCTGCTGCACATATTGGTCGAGGCCCAGCGGCGGCTGTCCGCCAGCTCCAGCACCCGCCGCTCTTCTCTGATCTCTGTTGATGGGAAACCTGCCGTGTTTGTCCGCTTGCCGGACCTAAGGCATGGAAGAGACAGATTCAAGGGTGCCGCCGGATATCCTCTTCGGTCCGGACAAGGTGTTGCTGCGGTTGAACCCAAAGCAGCGCAGCCCGGTCAAATCAACCGGTTGCTTTCGGCGAGCCGGCGCTCCCGCCGCTGCGTGCCGTCGGTGTCGGCAATCTTGCGCCGTGCCGCTTCGTCGCTTCTTATCGTCAGGCGCACTGACATTGCCTTGGGGAAGAGGACGATTGGCTCGATTGCTGCGGCCTGACGATCCGGCGTTTTCATGATTCTCATATATTTTGCCCTTTCGTAAAAATAATCTTAGGCTCTGGACTAATTATTCCGATGCTCCATAAATAAAAGCTGGCTGATATTGTTCCACGATAGCAGATTTATTAGGGATTTATACGAGAAATTTTTTATATCGGTCGAGCCGTGGCGGAAATCAGCTTGAATAATCAGCAATTTCGGATTATTGGTCTGAGATCGTTTTTTGGGCCAAGCTTGGCATATAGCGGCGTCGGAGATACTCGACCCGCCAAACTCATTCCAATCGCCGATGGTTGAGTTCCCTGTTGATGCCGGAAAGCATCGACGAACCAGAGCCAAGCCAATGCCGGATCGCACCACCCGTTCCATCGCCCATTTCGCGGCACCCGTCGTGCTTGGCGGGCTGGAAGGGCAACTGCCAGCCGGCGACTATGACATCGATCACGACGAAGAGCTGATCGAGGGCATGTCGCGGCTTGCCTGGCGTCGCGTCGCCACCTTCATCCACTTGCCGGCAAGGGCGGTGAAGAACCCGGCCACCAGCCAGCTTGTCGCCATCGACTACCTCGAACTCGAAACAGCGCTGAGGCGCGACCAGGAGAACGCAGCATGATCCGCTTCCAGCAGAATGCGCGTCCGCGCACCGATACGCCCTCGCACCTCTTCGCCATCGGCCAGACCGTGCGCATGAAGAGCCGCAGCGGGCTCGCCCAGAAGGCCGCCGAGCTGTTTCAGATCAAGAGCAGATTGCCGGTCAAGGATGGCTCGCCGCAATATCGCATCCGCAGCGAGGAGGAGACCTATGAGCGGGTCACCACGGAAGACAACCTCGAAGTGGCGGACGCCCCGGCTGTCCCCGACAGCCCGGCCGTCTGACACCGCACCCACCCAGCACGTATGAAGGAGCAGACGGATGGCCAAGGGTCAGCAGCGCAGCAATCGCGAAACGCGCAAGCCCAAGAAAGACAAGGTGGTGGCCAAGGCCGCCTCCCCGTTCGGTTCCTCGGTCAAGCAAGCCGAGAGCAGCCTGAAGCCGAAGTCGAAGGGCTGACCAGGCAGGGCGCGCCTGGCGCACCTGCCGGCAATGGACTGACGATCTCGGACTGACGATCTCGCGCAAAACTCTGCAACGGAGGCGTGCTTGACGTTCTTCGTCGAGCCGCTCGCGCGACGTCGACGAAGCCACGCTCGACAAGGTATCGCTGGACGCGCCGAACCTGCGCGCCGCCCTGCAGGGCGCCACCGCGCTGTTCCACAGCCTCGCCATGCCGCAGATCCCCGACCGTCTGCGCATTTGCGACGAGGACGGCGCAGAGCTTTATGCCGGCGCGGCCGACGGGGCGTATTCGGCGTAAGCAACCACTCCGATCCGCGACCTTGCCTTCTCCCTTGGGGGTGAGAAGCGGTCCGCGCAGCAGACGAAAAGCCAATTGTTGGCTTTTCGTTTCGAACGCCCTGAGCCTGCGAAGGACCAAGGGTGGTCCGGTCCACCCGCCCGGTCCCCGCTGCTTCGCAGGGTCCCGGCATTCGCCGCCTTTTATCGTGCCAGTGGGACGGTGAATTCGCCTCCGGCGGACTCACCCGACAGGGGAGAAGGAAAAATCAGCAGGGGCCGTCCTCGACGACGCGGTAGTCGGCGGCACGGGCCTCGCAGGCGTTGGGAAAGGTGCGCAGTTCGCCATGGCGACGGGAGCAGACCGGGGCGTATTCGCGCGTGCAGAATGTCGGCTCTTCGCCGCCACCACCGCCACCACCGCCACCACCGCCACCGCCGTCGCGGCAAGGGCCGTCGCGAACGATGCGGTAACCTTCCCGTTCGGCAAGGCAGGCATTGGCGAAGGTCTGGCGGTCACCGCCGCGCCGCGCGCAGACCGGCTCGTATTGCCTGGTGCAGAATTCCGGTTCCGGCCGTGGCGGGCGCGGACGTGGTCCCGGCCCGTCATCGACGACGACGGTGCAGGCCGCAAGAAGACCCGACAGGAAGAGAATAGTAAAACCCTGGCGCGAGAAGATCGTCGCAAGAAATCTCATGAATATGCCTCCCTCGAGACCCCCGTCCCCGGCGCAAAACGCGCCTGTCGATCCTCGCCATTCCCTTGCCAAATGCAACCCCCGTTTGCGGCGCGGGAGCCATGCGATGCCTGGCCCGCGCATTGGTTTGGCCCTGGACCAGACCGCTGGACCATGCGTGGCCGGGCTCTGGCTGATGAACTCTTAAGAACCCAGGTTGATCGAAGCGCCTTCGTTGGGATGCGTCGATGGACGCGGCCCGCGGCGCTATCTTGCAACTATCACGTTTCCGTGCGATAAATTTTGTGTTCGGGCATTTGCGACCCGGAGAGCGGAACGTTTTGGACGACCTTTCCCCGATACTGTGAATCTCTGACGGCCCCGTTTTCGGCGGGGGGTTTTACCATGCGCAAATGCAGGACTGCCGAAGCAACCACCGGGACTTGCCCACGATGCCAGGCGGCGGGCAAACCATAAGACTGACACGGGTGAAGGAGTTTCCCCAATGGCCCAGACCGGCACCGTTAAATTCTTCAACGCGACCAAAGGCTTCGGCTTCATCACGCCCGACGGCGGCGCCAAGGATGTGTTCGTCCACATTTCCGCGATCGAGGCCTCGGGCCTGCGTACCCTCGTCGACGGCCAGAAGGTCACCTTCGACGTTGAACCCGACCGCATGGGCAAGGGTCCGAAGGCGGTCAACCTCCGCGCGGCCTGAACCGGCGGTGCCCGCGCGCCCGTCAGGGCGCTCGAAAAAGCACCTCAAGCGTGTTTGACCGGCTTTGTCAGCCGCCCAGAGTTTCGAAGGCGCGACGTTTCTGGTCGCGCCTTTTTCATGTCCGCCGTCGCCGCAGGCAAAGGACGCTCTACCGGTCCATGGCGTGGCTGATCGCCGGAGGAATCGTCTGGCGCGAATTGCCTTCGGTGCAACAATCTATTTGACCAGCCTTCAGCGTTGCCGCCCTGGCCAAAACTTTCTCTTGCCGATAGCGCTAAAATAAAGGACAAATTTCCCTTCGGGCATTTGCCGGCCCGAAACTGGACTTTATGGGATCAAAGGGAGCTTCCCATGCCGCAGACCGGCACTGTCAAATTCTTCAATCATGCCAAAGGCTTCGGCTTCATTACGCCCGACGACGGGCAGAAGGATGTCTTCGTTCATATTTCGGCCGTGCAGGCTTCGGGTCTTTCCGGTCTGGAGGATGGACAGAAAGTGACATTCGACACCGAGCCGGACAAGCGCGGCAAGGGTCCGAAGGCCGTCAACCTGTCGGTCGGCTAAGCCGGCTCAAGACAGTCCGGACGGAGATTGACGAGGCGGAGCGCCTTGCGTACGCGCTTGGTTTTGCCGCAAGAACTGGATCGTATCAGCCAATTCCGTTCAGCCCCCGTTCAGCCACGGTCTTCTATTAATCGTCCCCTAGGCTGGACCGCATCCCCGAAAACTATCCGGGCCGGCACGAAGGAGACCAAAATGAATCGCATTTTCAAGACCGCCATCCTGGGCGCCGCTCTGGCCGCGACCACCCTCGCCACCTTGCCTGCCGCCAATGCCAAGGACTGGAACCGCTGGCATCATGGCCATGGTCGTCATCATAATGGCGACGCGCTTGCGGCCGGTGTCGTCGGCCTTGCGGCCGGCGCTCTGATCGCCGGTGCGCTGAGCAACCCGCAGCCGCGCTACAGCAGCTATGACGACGATTACGACTACCGCGAAGTGCGGCCGGCGCCGGTGCGCCGTTACTATGCCGAACCGCGGGTCGTCTATGCCGACCGCTATGCCGAGCCGTGGACCCGCGACTGGTACGAATACTGCTCGGACCGCTACCGGAGCTTCAATGCCCGCACCGGCACGTTCACCGGCAATGACGGTGAGCAGCATTTCTGCGTCGCGAATTGAGCTTCCCTGTCCCACAAAAAGCGCTGACCGCAAGGCCAGCGCTTTTTTTCTTGGCAGAAAGACATCGCTAAGTCAGGAAGGGATTGGTCCGCCTTTCCTCGCCAAAGCGGCCACCCGGGCCGTGGCCGCAGATGAAGCCGATCTCGTCACCGAGCGGCAAAAGCTTGTTCTTAATCGAGGCGATCAGCGCCGCATGGTCGCCGCCCGGCAGGTCGGTGCGCCCGACCGAGCCGCGAAACAGCACGTCGCCGACATGAGCGAACTTCGCCGCGCGATTGTAGTATACGACATGGCCGGGCGCATGGCCGGGGCAGTGCAGCACCTCGAACATATGTGAGCCGAACGAAACCGTCTCGCCCTCTGCGAGAAACCGGTCGGGCACGCAGTTGCGCGCCCCGGCAATGCCGTAGCGCTGGCCCTGGTTCTCGAGATTGTCGAGCAATAGCTTGTCGGCTTCGTGCGGGCCGATGATCTCGATGCCGAGTGCTTCCTTCAGCTCCATGGCGCCGCCGGCGTGATCGATGTGGCCATGGGTGATCCAGATCGCAGCGGCGGTGATCGCATTGTCCTTCAGCACCGCCAGCACCTTGTCGATGTCGCCGCCCGGATCGACGACGACGCCATGCTTGTCATCCATGTCGAACAGGATGGTGCAGTTCTGCTGGAAAGGCGTGACCGGCACGATGCCGGCATTGAGCTGACCCATGATTGTCCTTTCGCTGTTCCAGCGTGATGTAGAGGCGTGGGCGAAGGCCGTCCACTGCTGAAAGGCAAACAGTCCGTCCCAAAACAGAAATGGGCGGCCCAACGGCCGCCCATTTGACGAAGCCTGAGTCTCGGGCAATTCCAGGAAAAGTGTAAAGCGGTCTTCCGTCCGGAATTGCGTAAAACAACAAACTAGATCATTCGCCGTGAAACGGTGAATGATCTAGAGGCTTACTTCTTCATCGCGCCCATGACCGCACCGATGATGCCGGTCAGGATGGCGCCGCCGCCGGCGCCGCCGAGCAGGTTTTTGAGGTTCAGCGTATCACCCAATCCGCCCGCTGCCGTGGCAGCCGCTGCCGGGTCGGCCGTGCCGCCGAGCAGGCTGCCGAGGATCGCCGCGCCGCCGACGCCGCCAACGGCGCCGCCGAGGATTTTGGTCAGCTGGCCCATCGCCGCATTCTTCAGCGCAACGCCGACCGCCTGACCACCGACAACACCTGCAATTACCTGCACAACGAGCGCAATGAGCGTATTCGTATCCATGTACCTAGTCCCTCCATAGCTGCCAGCCTCCCGGGCCGACACCATCATGAGACGCTGAATTATACGAAAGTCAAATGCACAGATGCTGAAATAAAGGGGCCGGCCTCAAAACCGCCCCTGCTTGCGAAAAAAGCTGTGACTTTCGTTATTCTGCGGCTATCGCATGCTTAGGTTGCACCGCAGCAGAATAGTCGTTCATCAAAGTCTTGGCGATCTCGCCGACCTCGAATCGGTAGGGACCGATCTCGGAGACCGGCGTCACTTCCGCTGCCGTTCCGGTGAGGAAGCACTGTTCCAAGCCTTCGAGTTCCTCAGGCATGATGGCGCGCTCGACGACTTCAAGGCCGCGGTCCTTGGCGAGGCCGATGACGGTGCGGCGGGTGATGCCGTCGAGGAAGCAATCGGGCTTCGGCGTGTGGATCTTGCCATCCTTGACGAAGAAGATGTTGGCGCCCGTTGCTTCGGCGACCTGGCCGCGCCAGTCGAGCATCATGGCATCGGCATAGCCCTTGGCCTCGGCGGCATGCTTGGACATGGTGCAGATCATGTAGAGGCCGGCGGCCTTCGACTTCGACGGCGCGGTGCGCGGATCGGGCCGGCGCCATTCCGCCAGATCGAGACGGATGCCCTTGAGCTTCTGCGCCGGGTCGAAATAGCTCGGCCATTGCCAGATGGCGATGGCGCAGTTGATGCGGCTGTTCTGCGCCGACACGCCCATCTGTTCGCTGCCGCGCCAGGCGATCGGCCTGACATAGGCGTCCTGGAAACCCTGCTTCTTCAGAAGCGTGGTCGAGGCGTCATTGAGCTCGGCCACGGAATAGGGAATATTGAAGCCGAGCAGGCGCGCCGATTCATGCAGACGCTCGGTGTGCTCATTGAGCTTGAAGATGGCACCGCCATAGGCGCGCTCGCCCTCGAAGACGGCGCTGGCATAGTGCAGGCCGTGGGTCAGCACGTGGATCTTGGCGTCGGCCCATTTGACGAACTCGCCGTTGATCCAGATGAAGCCGTCCAGTTGGTCGAAGGGAACGGATGCCATGGAAACCTCCCGCGGGCGGCGACCCGCATATCATTGGTGTTGTTCTTGTTGCGCGACAGCCGCGTCGGGCGGCCCTTGAAGCGTAAGCGGAGAATCGAACTCTGGCAAACTCAGGAAGTTCCGGAAAAACCGCACTCCCTTGCCTTTTCGTTCGCATTCAGCCGAAAAGCTTGTCAAAAATTACCATTGCGGGGAAATTACGTCAATAGTACTGACATAATTTCCCTCTATGGACGGAGAAATGATGACGGATCGAAGCCCAGCTGCCGGAAAACCGATCAAGACGCCGATCACCGACGAAGACGGCATCGACTTTGCCATCATCGAACTGTTCTTCTTTGCCTATCGCGATTTCACTTCCGATCCCGACCAGATCCTGGCCGATTACGGCTTTGGCCGCGCCCATCACCGGGTGCTGCATTTCGTCAACCGCCGGCCGGGACTGACGGTCGCTGAACTGCTCGACGTGCTCAAGATCACCAAGCAGAGCCTGGCGCGGGTGCTCAAGCAGCTGATCGACACCGACCATATCGTGCAATTGCAGGGTCCGCGCGACCGCCGCCAGCGGGAGCTCTATCCGACAGCCAAGGGGCGCGCCCTGGCGCTGGCCCTGGCGCGGCCACAGTCACGCCGCATCCGTGCTGCATTGGAAGATTCCGGAGCCAGCGAGCGTCCCTTGATCGAACGATTCCTGGAAGCCATGGTCAATCCGGAACTAAGGGCGCAGATCGACATTGTGCCTGCAAACATGTCAGGGAAAAGCCATGGAGACCATTGAGAGGGTGGACCAGCCGACGGCGCCGGACGATGACGCGCCGCATCTGCTTGTGGTCGACGACGACACCCGCATTCGCAATTTGCTCAAGCAGTATCTGACCGAAAATGGTTTTCGCGTCACAGTCGCCGGAAATGCCGGCGAGGCCAGGCGAAAGCTTGCAGGACTCGACTTCGACCTCCTTGTCCTCGACGTCATGATGCCCGGAGAGACCGGCGTCGACCTCACCAAGGCGCTGCGGGCGGAGAAGAACGTACCGATCCTGATGCTCACCGCGCTATCGGAAACCGACAGCCGCATCACTGGGCTCGAGGCCGGCGCCGACGACTATCTGCCCAAGCCCTTCGACCCGCGCGAACTGATCCTGCGCATCAATAACATTCTGCGCCGCGGCGGCCCGGCGACGACGCCCAAGGTCGAGCAGCTGGTCTTCGGCCCCTACACCTTCCAGATCGCCAGGCGCGAGCTGAAGCGGGGCGGCGAGGCGCTGAAGCTGACCGACCGCGAGCAGGAGATCTTGGCGATCTTTGCCGCGCGGGCCGGCGAAACGATCCCGCGTCACGAGCTTGTCGGCGACGATTCGGAAGTCGGCGAGCGCACCATCGACGTCCAGATCAACCGCCTGCGCCGCAAGATCGAGCGCGATCCGTCCAATCCGGTCTGGCTGCAGACGGTGCGCGGTATTGGGTATCGGCTCAGCGTGGAATAGAATGCCGCTGACGGCCGCCCTTGGCCATAGATGTGTGGCCATCGACCAGCGGCCATTGACCCAGCGGAAGGATAAATGGCGACCACGCAACTGGAACGGCCGGAACAAGGCGGCTTTGGCGCGCGCGTATCACGCGCGCTGAAAGCAATGCCGCGTGCCTGGAAGCGGTTCTGGCGGCTGGTTGCGTTCTATATGCCCAAGCGGCTTTATGCCCGCTCGCTGATCATCGTCATCGCGCCGATGATCCTTCTGCAGTCGGTCGTCGCCTTCGACTTCATGGAACGCCACTGGGCAACCGTGACGCAGCGCCTGTCGCAGGCCACCGTGCGCGACATCGCCGCGATCATCGACATGATCGAGACCTATCCGCATGATGGCGACTACGCCAACATCATCCGCATCGCCCAAGACCGCATGCAGTTGAAGGTCGACCTCTTGCCGCCCGACCCGTTGCCGGCGCCTGGACCCAAGCCCTTCTTCTCGATCCTTGACGACGTCCTTTCCACCGAGATCACCCGCCAGATCAACCGCCCGTTCTGGATCGACACGGTCGGCAATTCCAACATCGTCGAGGTCCGCATCCAGCTCGAGGGCAAGGTGCTGCGCGTCTTCGTGCGCCGCAGCCAGGCCTATGCCTCCAACACCCACATCTTCCTGATCTGGATGGTCGGGACGTCACTGGTGCTGCTGACGATTGCCATCCCCTTCCTTCGCAACCAGATCCGGCCGATCCTGTCTCTGGCCGAGGCCGCCGAAAGCTTCGGCAAGGGCCGGCCGATGCCGCGCGATTTCCGCCCACGCGGCGCCGAGGAGGTTCGACGGGCCGGCTTTGCCTTCATCCAGATGCGCGAGCGCATCGAACGCCAGCTGGAACAGCGCACCGCCATGCTGACCGGCGTCAGCCACGATCTCAGAACCATCCTCACCCGCTTCAAGCTGCAGCTGGCGCTGGCTGGCGGCAAGCCCGAGACCAAGGCCGCGCTCAACCAGGACATCGACGACATGCAGTCGATGCTGGAAGGCTATATCGCCTTTGCCCGCGGCGAAGCGTCGGAAGATGCCGGCCATTTCGATCTCGAGGCCTATTTCCAAAAGCTCGGCGAGGAGGCGTCGCTGCACAAGCGCAAGCTATCGACCGTGCTTGCCGGTGATCCGGACGTGCATGTGCGCCCGCACGCTTTCGCCCGGCTGTTGTCCAATGTCGCCGGCAATGCCTTGCGCTATGCCAAGACGGTGGAGATCAGCGCCGATCACGGCCGCGGCTCACTCGTCGTCACCATCGACGATGACGGTCCGGGCATCCCGCCGGAAAAGCGCGAGGACGTGTTCAAACCGTTCGTGCGGCTCGACGAGGCGCGCAACCTCGACGCCAGCGGCACCGGCCTTGGTCTCTCTATCGCCCGCGATATTGCCCGCAGCCATGGCGGCGACATCATGCTGGAAGACAGCCCGCTCGGCGGCCTGCGGGCGGTGATCAAGGTGCCCGCCTGACCAAAGCATGATCTGGAAGGCGGGCTCGGCCAAAAACCACCTTCATCCGCCCGTCATGAAACCATGGTCAAGAGCGCGCATGAAGCGCGCGACCTCAGTTGATTCGGCTCAGCCGCCTTACTTCGACCTCGTGCATGCCCGGGTGCGGTGGAGCGAAGCGAGGGCAGCCGGCCCGTACCGCTATCGCATCAAGGCAACCGTCGACCCGAGCAAAGGACCGCCATGCGCATCCTGATGGTCACCGACGCCTGGCGGCCGCAAGTCAACGGCGTCGTCCACACGCTGGAGCGGCTCACCGAAACGCTGAAAACCTTCGACGTTGCGGTCGACTTCCTGACCCCGAATATCTTTCGCACCTTGCCGTTGCCGACCTACCCCGACATCAGGCTGGCGCTGACCACGCCCGGTCATGTCGCGCGGCTGATCGAGGCTCGCAAGGCCGACCATATCCATATCGTCACCGAAGGCCCGCTCGGCATCATGGCGCGGCGCTATTGCCGCAATGCTGGCCGTCCCTTTACCACCAGCTATCACACCCGCTTTCCCGAATATCTCAGCGCCCGCCTGCCGGTGCCGGAGAGCTGGGCCTATCGCTGGCTGCGTGATTTCCACAATTCGGGACAAGGCACGCTGGTCGCCACCCAGTCGCTGGCGGAGGACCTTGCGTCGCGAGGCTTCACCAAGCTCAGGCCGTGGACGCGGGGCGTCGACACCGATCACTTCCGCCCGGACAAGAAGAAGGACCTCGGCTTTCCCGGCCCGGTATTCCTGTGCGTCGGCCGCGTCGCCATCGAGAAGAACCTGAGCGCCTTCCTCGATCTCGACCTGCCCGGCAGCAAGGTGATCGTCGGCGAAGGACCGGAACTGGCTAGGCTCAGGGCGAAGTACCCGCAGGCGCACTTCCTCGGCCATCGCCCGAACGATGAGCTGGCCGAGATCTACGCCTCGGCTGATGTTTTCGTTTTCCCCAGCCGCACCGACACGTTCGGCAACGTCATCATCGAGGCGCTGGCCAGCGGCACGCCGGTGGCCGCCTATCCGGTCACCGGACCGATCGACATTGTCGGCGACGGCATCGGCGGCGCGGTGTCGACCGATCTGCGCGAGGCCTCGCTCGCCGCGCTCAATGTCGACCGCGCCGAGGCGCGCGAACGCGCCATGCGCTACAGCTGGAAAGCCTGCGCCGAAATGTTCATGGACACGGTCGAAGAGGCGCTGAGCACAAGGCGCAAGCTGGCCGCCTGACGCAATCTTCCTAAAACAACCTGCCGCCGTCCGGCACCTTGCGCTCGATGGCGCCAAGGACCACGGCGCCTTCCTCATCAGGGAAGCCGAGCGTGAGCACTTCCGACATGAACGGACCGATCTGGCGCGGCGGGAAATTCACCACCGCAAACACCTGCCGTCCCACCAGCGTTTCCGGCGCATAGTATTTCGTGATCTGTGCCGAGGATTTCTTCACGCCGATCTCAGGGCCGAAATCGATCTTCAGCTTGAAGGCGGGTTTGCGCGCCTCGGGGAAAGGCTCGGCCTCGACGATCGTGCCGGCACGGATGTCGACACGATCAAAATCGGCAAAGCTGATCTCGGGCTTGCGCGCGCTGCTCGAACTCATGGAAGCTCAAGCGTTGCCATAGGTCTCGAACAGGACGCCGGCCAGCGCATCCTTGGCCGAGGTTCCCGACCAGACAACGAACTGGAAGGCCTGGAAATAGCACTCGCAGGCTTCAAGCGCCGACGACAAAAGCACCTCGACCTGCTGGCTCGACGGTTCGACCCCGCCGGCGAGCAGCAGCGACTGGCGAAACATGATCGCGCCCTCCTGCTCCCAGAGATCGAAATGGCCAAACAGCATCTGCTCGTTGATCAGCGACAAAAGCCGCATCACTTCCAGCGCGCGGGCTTCCGGCACCTTGATGTCGAAAGCACAGGCCAGATGCAGCGCCTCGAAATCCTCCATCCATGAGAAGGAGACGTGATAGTCGGTCCAGCTGCCGGCAACCGAGATCGAGATTTCGTCATCGCCGGCCCGTTCGAAGGACCAGTCATTGTTATGGGCGACCTGCTCGATGACATCCACCGGATGGATTTCGCGGGAGAATTCGAGTTCGAGAAGTTCCATGGAATGCTTCCTGTGTTCAGGGGAGCGCCACACGCTCCGCGGGGCACACACGACGAACAATCTTGTCTTGAACTCGGACGGCCAGGACTTCACGACACAAAGACCCCGGACCGGACCCCACCGCCCGGCCGCATGACCCTGCTCCGAATCATGCAACAAATTCAGTCTATTGATCGGGAGTCGCGTGAACAGCCTAATTTTTCGCACTGCGTCATCAGCATGTGGAAAGGCGCTGTCACAAAGATTCATGCATCGCCGGTAAACGATTCACGGCAAAGCATTTTTTCGGATTGTGCTTTGTGGAAAAGTTCAAATTTTATTTTTTTGCTTTGGGCTTTGCCGCAGCCACAGGTGCGGCCTGTCCGGTCAATTCGGCAAGCCTGGCCTCGAGCGCATCGATGCGGGCGGCCAGCCTGGTGTTTTCTTCGCGGGCCTTGGCAGCCATGTCGCGGGCAGCCTCGAACTCCTCGCGCTGCACCACATCCATGGTGTTGAGGATGCGCTCGGCCTGCCCCTTGAAGGCAGTCTCCACCTCGCGGCGCACGCCTTGTGCGGCACCCGCGGCATCGGTCATCAGCTTGGCGAATTCATCGAGAATGCGGTTCGGTCCGGTCGACATGGCAAATCCTCGCTTGCTGGAATTGACGTAGTGGCACTGCCTGCGGAATGCAAGAACGTTGAAGCTGGTGCGGCTTCATGTCGGACGCGATTTGGCTCACGGTCCGGCCGACAGATTGCTATTATCGCAAATGGATTCTTGGAACGACGATTGCCGTGACGGACAGTGCGGACTTGGAGAAGCGCTTTGCAGCACTCGATGCAGCACTCGCAAAGGGCATTTCGGATGCCAGTGCGGGCCGGGTCTAGCCTGGCGACGAGGTGCTGGACAGGCTTGAAGCCAAATACAGGGCAATGGCAGAGAGAACCAAGTGAAGTTACTGGTCTTCACAGACCAGCGGCCTAGTTTTCCTCACGACTTGCTCCAGGCAAGAGTCACTCTCATTCAGGATCAACCAATGGCAACGCCCCCGCGCCGACCGACCAATCCGATGGAAGCCGCTGAAGCGGCCTTCAAGCCGGTCAAGAAACCCGCGCCTCCCATTCGCGAACCCTCCGCCGCACCAAACGTTCGCGAGCTTGTCTCGATCAGGATCGATCGCGCCGTGCTCGACCATTTCCAGGAAGATGGCCCCGGCTGGCAAGACAGGATCAACGATGCGCTCAGGCAATTGGTCGCCGGCAAGCCGCAGGGTTGAGCCCATTATCTCTGACGATCAGGCTGTCGTCACCTTGCCTTGACCCCGCCAAAACCCTGCCGCATGGTCCGCGCCCTAACGCGAGCCCTCCCAGGAGATCCTGTTGAACGACTATTTCCCGCTGCCGATGGCGTCGCTGTCCTTCCCCAACATCGACCCGATCCTGGTTCAGATCGGCCCGCTGGCTGTGCACTGGTACGGCATCGGCTATATCGTCGGCATCCTGTTCGCCTGGTGGTACGCCAAGCGGCTCGTCACCAACACAAGGCTGTGGCCTGATGGCGTCTTGCCGATGAAGCCGATCGACCTCGACGATTTCATCGTCTGGGCCGCCGTCGGCGTCGTGCTCGGCGGACGCACCGGCTATGTGCTTTTCTACGATTTAAAGCGCTATATCGACCACCCGCTCGACATCTTCGCCGTCTGGCAGGGCGGCATGTCGTTCCATGGCGGCCTGCTTGGCGTCATCCTCGCCATGACGCTGTTTTCCCTCAAGCGCGGCATCCGCACCTGGACGCTGTTCGACGTGGTGGCAGCCGGCGTGCCGGTCGGGCTCGGCCTCGTCCGCATCGCGAACTTCGTCAATGCCGAACTCTGGGGTCGCGTGACCGACGTGTCGTGGGGCGTCGTCTTCTGCAACGAGCGTCTCCAGCAGACCGTGGCGGGTTGTGTCGCGGGCCTGGAGCCTCGCCATCCGAGCCAGCTCTACGAAGCGCTGCTCGAGGGCGCGGTGCTGTTCCTGGTCCTGCGCTTCCTCACCCATTCGCGGCTGAAGCTGAAGACGCCGCGCTTTGTCGGCGGCGCCTTCATTTGCGGCTACGGCCTGTCACGCATCTTCGTCGAGTTCTTCCGCGAGCCCGACCAGCAGCTCGGCTACCTCCTCGGCGGCTGGCTCACCATGGGCATGGTGCTGTCGCTGCCGATGGTGCTGGCCGGCATCTGGGCGATGGCCACAGCCAAACCGGCGCCGCAACCACAGCCGGCATGACACGGCTGAAGACCCGCATCGTCGACCTGATCGGCGCGCTCGGCCCCCTCCCCGTCAACGAGTACATGGCGCTCTGCCTGTTCGATCCCAGCGACGGCTACTACACCACGCGCGAGCCGTTCGGCGCCGCCGGCGACTTCGTCACCGCACCCGAGATCAGCCAAATGTTCGGCGAACTCGTCGCCGTCTGGCTCTATCAGGCCTGGCTGGCGATCGGCCGACCCCTGCCGGTCACCATCGCGGAGATCGGGCCTGGCCGCGGCACGCTGATGAAGGACATGCTTCGCACCCTGACGCGGCTCGATCCGGCTATCGCCGCCGGAGCATCCTTCGCTCTGGTCGAGACCAGTCCGCGGCTGACTGAAATCCAGAAGCAGACGCTTGCCGAAACTTCGGTTGAGCTCGGCTGGCACGAAACCATCGCCACACTACCGCAGGCGCCGTTGCTGATTGTCGGCAACGAATTGTTCGACGCTGTGCCGATCCGCCAGTTCATCCGCGCCGGCGCCGGCTGGCGCGAACGGGTGATCGGCCTCGATGTCTCAGACGAGTTGAGCTTCTTCGCCGGCGCCGGCTCGGTCGAGGCGACGCTGCTGCCGGAAGACGCCGCCGAGGCGCCACAAGGCTCTATTTTCGAAATAGCACCGGCCCGCGCGGCACTGATGGCGACCATTGCCGAACGCATAGCCGACCACGGCGGCGCCGGGCTGTTCCCCGATTACGGCCATCTCCAGCCCGGTTTCGGCGACACATTGCAGGCCGTGCGCAGGCACGCCCCCGAAGATGTGCTGGCCAATCCCGGCGAAGCCGATCTCACCGCCCATGTCGACTTCGCTGCACTGGCCGCCGTCGTGCGGGCGCATGGCCTCGATGTGGAATTGGCGACGCAGGGCGACTTTCTGCTTGGCACGGGATTGCTTGAGCGAGCTGGCCAGTTGGGCAGCCAGGCAAGCCAAGAGGCACGACAAACCATTGCCGATGCCGTCGAGCGCCTGGCCGGCCCCGACGGCATGGGCACGCTGTTCAAAATCCTGAAAATCCTGCCGCATCAGCCAGTCTGACCCTCAGAGATCGTTACAAGCCGTCCCGCGACGCCGCCTATGGTCGCATGCCTGCTTTTGGCCAATGCAAAGTCGACGCGGCAGCACTGTCGCAATCACTCGGCCGAACTTCGCCTTGACGAAAACGCCGGCGCGGACAACAAACCCATCCATGCTGAATCAGACCAAACCGGATCCTGTTCGCTCGCCGCTGCTGGAAGCGGCCAAGCCGCGAGGTATCCGCCATGGCTATTTCACCCGTATCGGCGGCGTCTCCGGCGGCATCTATCAGGGACTTAACATCGGCACCGGCTCGGATGACGATCAGATGCTGGTCGCCGAGAACCGCCGCCGCGTCGCTGCCTGGATGGGTGTGCCGGCCAGCCATCTCCTGACCGCGCATCAGGTCCACTCGCCCGATGTCGTTATTGCCAGGGAACCCTTTCCCGGCCCGCGGCCCAAGGCCGACGCCATCGTCACCGACCGGCCGGGCATCGCCATCGGCGCCTCGACGGCCGATTGCGGCCCGGTGCTGTTCGCCGATGCGCAAGCGCGCATCATTGGCGCTGCACACGCCGGCTGGAAGGGTGCTTTCACCGGTGTGCTTGAAAACACCATTGCCGCGATGGAAAGCCTCGGCGCCCGCCGTGAGCGCATCATTGCGGTTCTCGGTCCTTCGATCGGCCCCGACAATTACGAGGTCGGGCCGGAATTCGTCGCCCGTTTCGTCGAAGCCGATGCCGAAAACATCCGCTATTTCGCGCCTTCGGCCAATCCGGCGCATGCAATGTTCGATCTCAACCTCTATACGGTCGACCGGCTGAAGAAGGCTGGCGTGACCGCGCAGGGGCTTGGCCGCTGCACCTATGCCGAGGAGAATCTCTTCTTTTCCTACCGGCGCGCGACGCATCGCAAGGAGCCGGACTACGGTCGGCAGGTTTCGGCAATTGTCTTGGAGAACGGATAATGGCGCTGCATTTCGAACGGTCGGAATTTGACGCCCGGCGTGACCGGTTGATGATCGAGATGACGGAAAAGAAGCTCGATGCTGTACTGCTTTTCGCCCAGGAGAGCATGTACTGGCTAACCGGCTACGACACGTTCGGCTTCTGTTTCTTCCAGTGCCTGGTTGTGAAGGCTGACGGCTCGATGGTGCTGCTCACCCGCTCGGCCGATTTGCGCCAGGCGCGCCACACATCGATGATCGACAACATCGTGCTGTGGACCGACCGCGACGGCGCCAACCCGGCGGTCGACCTGCGCAACCTGCTCAACGACCTCAATCTCCTCGGCGCCCGCATCGGCGTCGAATACGACACCCATGGCCTGACCGCCTTCAATGGCCGCCGCGTCGACGAGCAGCTGCAGACCTTCGGCCAGATCGCCGACGCCTCCGGTATTGTCGGCCGTCTGCGCCTGTTCAAGAGCCCGGCTGAAATCGCCAAGGCCGAAAAGGCCGCCAACCTTTCCGACGACGCGCTCGACGCGGCCCTGCCGCTGATCAAGCAGGGCGGCGACGAAGCGCTGATCCTTGCCGCAATGCAGGGCGCGGTGTTTGCCGGCGGCGGCGACTATCCGGCCAATGAATTCATCATCGGCTCGGGCATCGACGCGCTGCTCTGCCGCTACAAGGCCGGGCGCCGCAAGCTGACCAAGAACGATCAGCTGACGCTCGAATGGGCCGGCGTGTTCCATCACTATCACGCGCCGATGATGCGCACCGTGCTGACCGGCAAGGCGTCGAAGCGCCATCAGGAGCTGTTCGACGCCGCCCGCGCGGCTCTTCTGGCGGTCGAGAAGGCGATGACGCCCGGCAACACCTTCGGCGACGTCTTCGACGCGCATGCCCGCACGCTGGAGGCGCACAGCCTGACCAAGCATCGGTTGAACGCCTGCGGCTATTCCGTCGGCGCCCGCTTCACCCCGTCCTGGATGGATATGCCGATGTTCTACCAGGGCAATCCCGAGCCGATCGCGCCCAACATGACATTGTTCGCGCACATGATCATCATGGACTCCGAAACCGAGACGGCGATGACGCTTGGCCGCTCCTACCTGACCACCGAATCCCAGCCGAAGCCGCTTTCACGCCATGATCTCGACTTGATCGTACAGTGAATCCATAATGGTTGGTCCACGCGGGGGCGTTCGCGACTAAGGAGTTTTCGGGCAGATGAGACGATCGCATGTGACGACCGTGTCATTGCTCGCAGCGCTTGTGCTGGCCGCTTGCACCAATGCCAAGGACGTCCTTGAGCCGTCCGCCATCACGCCGCCGGCAGCCTCGGCCCAACCGGCTCAGCCCTTGGCTGCCCCGGGCATCGCGCCCGCCGCCACACCAGCGCCGGTCGTCGGCGCCACGACACCCGCCAACCCCGCGCAGAGCGCCGCCGCTTTGTCGAAGACCCGGCTGCAGATCGCGCCGATCGTCGGCGCCTCCGTGGAAGCGGCAACGCCGCTGACGGCCGAACTGCAGACACGCGCCAGGCAGCGCGGCATCACCCTTGCCGGCAGCGCCGACCAGGCCGCCACCCATGTGCTGAAGGGCTACTTCTCGACCATGACGGAAGGCAAGGATACCACCGTTATCTATGTCTGGGACGTCTATGACCCCGCTGGCAACCGGCTACACCGCATCAATGGCCAGCAGAAGGCGCCCTCGGTCAATGCCGCCGAAGGCTGGCCCGCGGTTGCACCCGCTACCATGCAGGCGATCGCCGACCAGACGATCGACCAGTTCGCGGCCTGGCTCGGCGGCAGCGCCGGCTGATCCGCCTGTTACCGGCTTCCGTTCACTGTTGACGTTTTTGAGATTAGCCGGCGGATTCCCGTCAACGAGGCTTGCAATACCGGCACGGCTCGCTACAAGCCCGATTAAGAGGACCTCCCCATCCTTCGCCAGGAACGGTGCATGAAGCTTTTCGCGGGCAATTCCAACCGGGTGCTGGCCGAAGCGGTCGCCCGCTATCTCAATGTCCCGCTGGGCAAGGCCAGCGTCAGACGCTTCGCCGATCAGGAAATCTTCGTCGAAATCCAGGAAAACGTGCGCGGCGAGGATGTCTTCATCCTGCAGTCGACCTCGTTCCCGACCAACGATCATCTGATGGAACTGCTCATCATGATCGATGCCTTCATGCGCTCCTCGGCCAAGCGCATCACCGCGGTCATCCCCTATTTCGGTTACGCCAGGCAGGATCGCCGGGCCTCGGGCCGCACACCGATCTCGGCCAAGCTGGTCGCCAACATGATCACCCGCGCTGGCGTCGACCGCGTTTTGACGCTCGACCTCCATGCCGGCCAGATCCAGGGTTTTTTCGACATTCCGACCGACAATCTGTTCTCGGTGCCGGTGATGGCCCGTGACGTGAAGGCAAAATACAAACAGCTTGCCAATGTCGTCGTCGTCTCGCCCGATATTGGCGGCGTGGTGCGCGCCCGCGCGCTCGCCAAACGCTTCGACGCACAACTGGCCATCGTCGACAAGCGCCGCGAACGTCCCGGTGAATCCGAAGTGATGAACATCATCGGCGCGGTCGCCGGCAAGGATTGCCTGCTGATCGACGACATCGTCGATTCCGGCGGCACGCTGTGCAACGCCGCCGATGCGCTGCTCGCCAACGGCGCTACCAGCGTCACCGCCTATATCACCCACGGCGTGCTGTCGGGCGGTGCGGTCGCCCGGATCAGCGGCTCGAAGCTGCAGGAACTGGTGATCACCGATTCCATCCAGCCGACGCAAGGCGTGCTCGACGCCCCGAATATCCGCGTCATCTCCATCGCCGACCTGATGGGCGAGGCGATTTCGCGCACAGCGACCGAAGAGTCCGTGTCGAGCCTGTTCGATTAATCCATGTTGCCCAAAAGCGTGCCCACGGGCCTGGCTCGGGGGTAATCTCGTTTTTGGAATCTGCCCCAAACCGTCGTGAAAGGAGCCAGCTGATGCGCAATCGAATCAAGGCTGCAGGCATCGCAGGAATGCTTCTCGCAATCGGCATCGCCAGCGCGGCCTATGCGCCGACAATCGCTCCGGTTTCGACCGCGCAGGCGCAAACGGAATATCTTCCCACCGAAAAGGATTTCATCGGCAAATGGAGCATCGCAGGGTCCGCAATCCGGCCACCGCGTGATCTGCAAGAGCCGGCGAAGCCCGACCAGGAAGCGGCTGCGACCGAATTTCAGCAGACTGTGACCGCCTTTTATGGCGCCTTCGACTATCTGGAGATCACGGCGGACGGCCGCTACAATTTTCACCAACCGGGTGACCCGGCATCGGGGCCTTGCGTCTGGTGCGGGACATGGTCGTTCAAGAACGATTCCCTGTGGCTCGAACTGGACACGGCGCCCAGGCTCGACATCTACGCCGAGGGCGGCGACATGCAGATGACCTACACGGCCGAGCCTGAAGAGACGTCACGATACAAATGGCTTGTTTTCAGCTGGACCAAGGCTGATTGAACTGAGGGGTGAGGCGTTCTCGCGCACGCCAACCGAAGCATCGGTGTCAAGCCCGATCTCCTGAGGCGGGCAGTCAGTCCATGGTTGCATTGTGCGAGGAGTTCACCATGGCCATACTGCCCCTCCAATCAACGGAGGAGTAGCAGATGCGGCGTAGGACTTTGCTCGGGCTCGCGGTTTCCATCGCAGCCACCCTTTCAGCACCGGCGGCCTGGGCCGCCGATTTTCCGGACCGGACCATCACCATGGTTGTCCCCTTTTCCGCCGGTGGCTCGACGGATCTGGTCGCGCGCCTGGTCGCCAACAAGATGTCCGAAAAGCTGGGCCAGCAGATTGTCGTCGAAAATGTCGGCGGCGCCGGGGGCAGCATCGGCGCTGCCCAGGTCGCCCGAGCCGAACCGGACGGCTACACGATCCTGATGGGCACGGTCGCAACCCACGCGCTCAACCCGCTGATCCTGAAGACAAAGCCCTACGACGCGGAGAAGGATTTTGCGCCGATATCGTTGCTCGTGCTGGTGCCAAACGTCCTGGTCGTAAACCCTGAATTCCCCGCCAAGGACGTCAAGGAACTGATCGAGATGCTGAAGAAGGACCCGGACAAATATGCCTACGCCTCATCAGGCAATGGCACCCCGCTGCATCTCTCCGGCGAGCTTTTCAAGACGATGGCCGGCGTCAGTATGCAGCACATTCCCTACAAGGGCGCCGGACCGGCCTTGAACGACGTTATCGGCAATCAGGTGCCGATGATGTTCGACAACCTCCCCTCTTCATCGGGCCATATCAAGAGCGGGACGCTGAGAGCGCTTGGCGTCACCACCAAGGAGCGCGTTCCCTCCTTCCCCGACATACCGGCCATTGCCGAAACCATTCCCGGCTATGAAACCTACAGCTGGAACGCTCTGTTCGCGCCCGCAGGCACGCCGCCGGAGGTCGTCGCCGTTCTTCAGAAGGCGGCAGTTGAAGCCCTGAAAGACCCTGATGTGATCGCCCGCATGGCCCAGTTCAGCGCCTCGATCGTGGCCTCCACCCCGGAAGAGCTTGGAGTGCATGTGAAGGCCGAACTCGCCAAATGGGAACCGATCGTCAAGGCCAGCGGCGTTCAGCTGGACTAGGGCCTACGGCAAAGTACTGCGGGCTTTTCCTGGCGCTACGGCGCCGGGGCCTCAAGTCGAGGCTGAGCCCGCCGCATGCCTTCGTCGCGGGCGCCGCGCATATAGCCGCGCGGCGAGGCGCCGAGCATGCGCTTGAACATGGTTATGAATGCCGGCACGCTGTCATAACCGAGGTCGAGCGCCACCCTGGTGATCGGCTCGCCATCGGCGAGCCTGGGAAGTGCCGCAAACAGGCAGGCCTGCTGGCGCCAAGTCGACAAGGACAGTCCGGTCTGGCGCTGGAAGGCGCGGGTGAAGGAGCGCCGGCTCATCCCCGCGGCATCGGCCCACTCGTCGATCGTGGCATGCGGCGACGGTGCCGCCACGAAGCGTCGGCAGAGCGCCGCCAGCCTGGGATCAGACGGGAACGGCAGGCCGAGCGGCCGTTCCGGCAAGGTCGGGATCTCGTGCAGCAAGAGGTTCATGATCAACCCGCCGCGGCCTTCCAGTTCGCCACCTTGCGGCAGCTTTTCCGATTCTACGATCAGGCTGTGCATCAGCTCGGTGACGCCGACGACACGCAAGCCTTCCGGCAGGCCGTGGATAGCGCCCGGCATGACATAGACCGAGCGCATCGAGACGTCGCCCAGCATTTCGACAGAATGCTCGGTGCCGGCCGGTATCCACATTGCGTGGTCGGGCGGCACCATCCAGCGCCCGTACCTGGTCGTCACCAGCACGACACCGACCAGCGCATGCAGCAGCTGGCTGCGGCTGTGGCGGTGTTGCGGCACGAGGTAACCGTCCGGATATTCGGTCGGCAAAGCCACCGCCGGCCCGGAAACCTCCTCCAGCCACTGCCAGCGGCTTTCGTGCAATCGGCCGAGATCGGCATTGCCGGCGCGGAAGATGTCCCTGCCATGTGGCATCGGCTATGGCCCACTTGCGAAACTATTGGACCAAACCACGAAAGAAGTCGCCTCGCAAGCGGCTTATAAGGCAGCCATCCCCAAGGCGCTCCGCAGGGGCGTCGCCCAAGCGCTTCAGACGAGCGTCCTTAAGGCGGTCCGCGGGAGCGGCCGCCAAGCCTGCCCGCGGGCAAACACCCGCCAAAAAGACCTCGGAGCCTGCCTTGACCGATACGACAGCCACCAGCATTGCACCGCAGCCAAGCGCCAGCCTCCCTTCAGCCCAGGCGACCGCCTTCACCGTCATTCTGGCGGTGAGCTTTTGCCACGGCATCAACGACATCATGCAATCGCTGCTGCCGGCGATCTATCCGCTGCTGAAAGAGAATTACGGTCTCGATTTCTGGCAGATCGGTCTTCTGACCTTCACCTTCCAGGTCACGGCGTCGCTGCTGCAGCCGGTCATCGGCATGATCACCGACAAGCGGCCAATGCCCTATTCGCTGCCCTACGGCATGGCGTCCTCGCTGATTGGCCTGATCGTTCTGGCCTATGCCGGCCACTATGCGCTGCTTCTGGTCGGCGCCTCGCTGATCGGAATCGGCTCGGCGATCTTCCATCCGGAATCCTCGCGCATTGCCCGCTTTGCCTCCGGCGGCCGCTTTGGCCTGGCGCAATCTTTGTTCCAGGTCGGCGGCAATTTCGGCCAGTCGATGGGGCCGCTGCTCGCTGCCTTCATCGTTGTGCCCTTCGGCCAGACCAGCATTTCATGGTTCGCCGTCGGGTCTCTGATCGGCATCATCGTTTTGTCGCGGGTCGGCGGCTGGTACAGCCGGATGCGCGCCGCGCAGGGCAATCGCAAGGCGGCAAGCTTCGTCTCCCCCTTCCCGCGCAAGAAGGTGATGGGAGCGCTGGCGGTGCTGACGCTGCTGGTGCTGACCAAGAACGCCTACATCGCCTCGCTCTCCAGCTACTACACCTTTTATTCCATCCATAAGTTCGGCGTGTCGGTGCAGATGAGCCAGGTCATGCTGTTCCTGTTCCTCGGCGCCTCGGCGCTGGGCATCCTGCTCGGCGGACCGTTCGGCGACCGCTACGGCCAGAAGGCGATGATCTGGTTCTCGATCGTCGGCGTGCTGCCGTTCACGCTGGCGCTGCCCTACGCCAATTTCGAATGGACGATGGTGCTGACGGTGCTGATCGGCCTGATCCTGTCCTCGGCCTTCTCCAACATCGTCGTGTTTGCGCAGGAGTTGGTGCCGGGACGTGTCGGCACCATCGCCGGGATCTTCTTCGGCTTCGCCTTCGGCATGGGCGGCATTGCAGCCGCCGTGCTCGGCGTCGTCGCCGACATGAAGGGCATCGATTTCGTCTTCCAGATCTGCTCGTATCTGCCGCTGCTCGGCCTGCTGACGGTGTTCCTGCCCAACATGAAGGAAGCCAGGAAGGCGCAAGCGGCGGCCAGATAAAACCGGTCGATTTTGCGGATTTGACGCAGGGCGCGGCATTGCTGCGCCCTCTGTGATTCTTTCACCATGCGCTGGTTGAAAAGCCTGCTAGAGATAGTCATCAACGAAGGCTTGGGGCCTTCGACGTCTCTGGGGGATGACATGCGCAAGATCGTATTGGCCGTATTGGGTGTGCTTCTTGTTACCTTGCCGGCGACGGCACGCATCGTTCCCTTTCCGCCGGGTTTCAAGACGCAGTCCGTCGAAACCAACGGCACCAAACTCTATGTGCGCGTTGGCGGCAAGGGTCCCGCCGTCGTGCTGCTGCACGGCTTTGCCGATACCGGAGACATGTGGGGCGCCGCGGCCATCGCCCTCGCAAAGGACCACACCGTCATCGTGCCGGACCTGCGCGGCATGGGTCTGTCGGCCCACCCGGAAGCGGGCTACGCCAAGAAGAACCAGGCCGTCGACATCGCCGGCGTGTTGGATGCCCTGAAGATCGACAAGGCAGATCTCGTCACCCACGACATCGGCAACATGGTCGGCTATGCGCTCGCCGCTCAGTATCCCAAGCGCATCACCAAATGGGTTATCATCGACGCGCCGCTGCCCGGCATAGGCGACTGGGAAAAGATCAAGCAAAGCCCGCTGCTTTGGCACTTCAACTTCCGCGGCCCTGATATGGAGCGGCTGGTCGCGGGGCGCGAGCGCATCTATCTCGACCGCTTCTACAACGAGTTGTCGGCTGACCCCAAGAAGATCGACGAGGCGACGCGCAGGCACTACGCCAAACTCTATGCCCGCCCGCATGCGATGCATGACGCCTTCGAGCAGTTCAAGGCGTTTGACCAGGACGCGATCGACAACCAGGCGATGCTTGCCGCCGGCGGCAAACTGACCATGCCGGTACTGGCTGTCGGCGGTGAAAAATCCGCTGGCACTACGCAGGCCGATCTCCTGCGGCTTGTTGCGACCGATGTCACGGGCGGCATCGTGCCCGCTTCCGGACACTGGATCATGGAGGAAAACCCCGACGACACCGTCAAACTGATCACTGGTTTTCTCGATAAATAGGCACTGTCCCGCTGACATTTCGACGAAAGCAAATGCACCCGCCCGGCGGCGGGTGCCTTGCCTATCCAACTGGACGATGTCTATTCAACTGAACGATTCTACGCCTTGAAGAACGCCAGCAGGTCGGCGTTGATCACATCGGCGTGGGTGGTCGCCATGCCGTGCGGAAAACCCTTGTAGACCTTGAGCTCGCCCTTCTTGAGGAGCTTGACAGCCAGCAGCGCGGAGTCGGTGATCGGAACGATCTGGTCGTCGTCGCCATGCATGACCAGCACCGGCACGTCGATGGCCTTCAGATCGTCGGTGAAGTCGGTTTCCGAGAACGCCTTGATGCAATCATAATGCGCCTTGGTGCCGCCCATCATGCCCTGGCGCCACCAATTCTCGACGACAGCCTGCGATACCTGGGAGCCGGGGCGGTTGAAGCCGTAGAACGGGCCGGCCGCAATATCGTGGAAAAACTGGGCGCGGTTGGCTGCCTGGGCGGAGCGGAAACCATCGAACACCTCGATCGGCAGGCCACCCGGATTGGCCGCCGTCTTCAGCATGATCGGCGGCACCGCGCCGAGCAGTGCGGCCTTGGCGACACGGCCACCGGAACCGTACTTCGCGACATAGCGGGCCACTTCGCCGCCACCGGTGGAATGGCCGACATGGATCGCGTCTCTGAGGTCGAGATGCGCCGCAAGCTCCGCGACATCAGCGGCGTAGGTGTCCATCTCGTTGCCGGTATCGGTCTGGGTGGAGCGGCCATGGCCGCGCCGGTCATGGGCAATGACGCGATAGCCCTTGGACAGGAAGAACAGCATCTGGGCGTCCCAGTCGTCGCTGCTCAGCGGCCAGCCGTGATGGAAGACGATGGGTTGTCCCGTTCCCCAATCCTTGTAGAAAATTTCGGTGCCGTCCTTGGTGGTGATCGTGCTGCTGCCGGGCTTGGTCATCTCGCTCTCCATTGATTGCTTCCGCGATAATCAATATCGCGATAACCATACGACTAGCGCAGGTCCAAATCCTTGTCTACAGAAAATATGTATCGCGATATCATTTTTCGTGGTACATATTGATGTGCTCAGTCGGCAAAAGGAATGCCTCGTGCCTCTCCCGTTGGACAACCAGCTCTGCTTCACGCTTTACGCCACCAGCATGGCAATCAATCGCACCTACAAGCCCATGCTGGACGAGATGGGCATCACCTATCCGCAATATCTCGTGCTGAACGCACTTGCCGAAGCCGGCGGGATGTCGGTCGGCTCGATTGCGCACAGGCTCGCTTTGGAATCGAGCACCATCACGCCGCTGGTGAAGCGCATGGAACAGGCCGGTCTCGTCACCCGCCAGCGCAGCCAGACGGACGAGCGCCAAGTGCAGGTCGACCTGACGCCTGCCGGCCGCGCGCTGCTCGTCCAGTGCAACTGCCTCAACGAAACCCTGATCGAACGCTCGGGCATGACGATGGCTGATCTCGATGCCTTGAATCGGCGGATCCAGGCGCTGCGCGAAGCGTTGAGCAGCAAGCCGGACTAGCTGCCCTACAAACACGCCAGGCTTAATCCTTGCCGGCCAGCCAGCGCACGACGTTGCCCATCAGCTTGCCGTAGAGCGGCCAGCCGAGAAAGTCCTGCGACAGCCAGTGCGGGCCGATATCCGTCGCCCAGGCGACAGTGCGGCCGTGGCCAACGCTGCGAGCAGCAAGCAGCGGCCAGTCCGTGCCACGATAATGGCAGGTCGCCAGCAGCTGGGACGAGCCATCGCGCCTGAAATCGAGTTTGTTCATGCCGAGGATCGGCGGCAACGGGCCCGCGACACCGGCAAGGATTGGATGCGACGCCTGAAGGATCGACGGCTGCAGGCCTTGCGGCACTTCCAGCCCGTCCGAGAATGGCAGGCAGCGCACGGGCAGGATGTCCTCGACCGGGGTGTCGTGGAAACGCGCCGTGCCGAACATGCCCTGGAACCCCATATAGCCGCCGGCCAGCATCAGCCCGCCACCGCCTTCGACATAGGCCTTGAGGACGTCGAGGCGGTTGACGCCGATGCGCCCGGCGCGGGCCTCCGGCGTGACCAGCAAGGTCAGCGCGCCGACATCGGAGATCACCACCGCCTGGTATTCGGCCAGCGCGTCGAGGTCATACGGAAATTCGGCCGCGCAGCGATCGCCACCGATCTGCGTCACCGCTATGCCCTCTGCGGCAAGGGCGGCATTGAAGGCCGTCGCGCCATTCACCCATGTCGCACTTGTCAGAACGTCGCCGCCGGCAGCGACCGACGTCGTCGCCGCGAAGGTCTCGCCTGCCAGCAAGAGTTTCATCGTCGCCCTCACGCTTTTCGACTGACAATTGAACGAGCGGGCGCCGGCTGAACCGGCGCCCGCCGGGCCTTGGGAGGCTTAGAACTTAAACTCGGCCAGGTTTTCCGGCGTCACGATCTTGGCCGGGCCAAGGATCAGTTCGCCGCTGGCCCCGATCGTGTATTCGCCGAGCCTGCCCGCCGTGAACTTCTCACCTTCCTTGCCGGTGATCTTGCACTGCGCCAGCGCCTGGGCCGCCTGATAGGTCAGGTAGCCGAGGTCGGTGACATTCCACCAGATATCCTGGGCAGAGCCATCCTTGATGTATTTCGAAATCAAAGTGGCCGGCGCAAGGCCGGTCAGCTTGACCTTGCCGATCATGCCGGCTTCCTCGAGTGCGCGCGCGGCCGCCGGAAGGCCAATGCCTGCCGGCACGATGATCACCTTGAGATCCGGAAACGCCTGCACCAGCGCCAAGGCCTGCTGCTGGTTGACCTGCTCGCTCTCCTCGCCATAGGCGACCTGCACCAGTTTCATCTTGGCGTATTTCGGCTCTGCCGCCATCTTCGCCTTCATGAAGTCGATCCAGGCGTTCTGGTTGGTCGCCGTCGGCGTCGACGACAGGATGGCGAACTCGCCTTCGCCGCCGCTGAGGTTGAATGCGCTTTCCAGCATCATTTCGGCCAGACTGTCGCCCTTCACCTGGTTCACGAACACCGCGCGCGCATCGGCCGCGACGTCGGAATCGTACGAGATCACCCGGACGCCTTGCTGAACGGCGCGCTTCAGCGCAGGCGCAACCGCATTGGCGTCGTTGCCGGCGATAGCGATGACCCCGACCTTCTGCGACACAAGGCTGTTGATGAATTCGATCTGTGCCTCGGCCGTCGCTTGCGAAGGGGCAACCTGGGTGGCGGTGCCGCCAATTTCCTTCGCAGCCTCCTCGGCGCCGCCGAAAGCCACCTTGAAGTAGGGATCGGTGTCGAGCTTGGGCAGGAAGCCGACGGTCACCGGTTCCTTGGCGCATTCCTGGCTGTAGGCCAGCGAGGCCGGCGCAAGCAGAACCGCGGATGCGAGCAGGGCTATTCTAAACGCTTTCATTGTGTCTCCTCCGTCAGAATTCGGGCTTGAAGAAAGGGGCCCGAGATCACCCCTTGGTTTCGCGCAGGACGCGCGATCTTGACAGCCGCTCCTCCAGGGAGCGCCAGTAATTGCCGACCAGCAGCGAGCCGATCAGAAGCAGGCCGATGATCATGCCTTGAGCATCGCCGCCGATCTGGTTGAGCGCCAGCACATTTCGGATGATGGCGATCAACAGCAGCGCCAGCATGACCCCCGTGAGCCGCCCCTTACCACCGAAGACGCTGACGCCGCCGAGCAGCACGATGGTGATGACATCGAGCTCCATGCCGAGCGCATTGTTGGCGCGGGCGTTGGAGAGGCGCGCGGTATAGACGATGCCGGCGATGGCTGCGACCATGCCCGAAACGACGAACAGCTTCAGCACCATTTTGCGCGTATCGATGCCGGAAAAACGCGCCACTTCGGGGCTGCCGCCGAGCGCATAGATGCGCTTGCCGGTCGGCGTCTTCTGCAGCACCACCGCGAAGATCGGCGCCAGCAGCAGGAACGGCACGATGGTCCACGGGATTTGTGTGCCCGGCAGATTGCTGATGCCGAAATCGACGACCGCCGGCGGCAATATGTTGACCGAACCGGTGCCGAGCAGGATGTAGCCAATGCCCCGATAGAGCGCCATGGTGCCGAGCGTCACCACCAGCGACTGCAGCCCCAGCCCTGAAACCAGATAGCCATTGAAGGCGCCGAGCAGGCCGCCGAAGACCAGCGTCAGCGGAATGGCCGCCAGCGTCGGCACGCCGCCCTGGACGAGCAGGCCAAACACCACGGATGTCAGCGCCAGCACCGAGGCGATCGACAGGTCGATCTCGCGGGTGATGATGAGCAGCGTCATCGGCAGGATCAGCAACGCCTTTTCCGAGGCGCTTGCGGCCAATTGCGAGAGGTTGAAGCCGGAGACGAAATTCGGCACGAAGACCGCCGCATAGATAAAGACGGCGAGGCAGGCGGTCGCCAGCAGCAGATCCCAGAAGTCGATCGAGCGGATAAACTTTCTCATCTCGCCCTCGCCTGTCTCGCCTGTTCGGCACGCCGCACGATGAAGGTGTCGATGCCGATGGCAACCAGGATCACCAGGCCATAGACGCCCTGCAGCCAGAGCGGATCGACGCGCACCAGCGTCAGCCCGTTCTTGATGACCAAGAGCGTGAGCGCGCCAAGGATGATGCCGAGCAGCGTGCCCGAGCCGCCGCGGATGGCGACGCCGCCGACCACCGCAGAGGCGATCACCGTGAGTTCGAAGCCGAGCGCGACGCGGGCATCGATGGTGGCATAGCGCGATGCCCACAGCGCCCCGCACAGGCCGCCGAGCAGGCCGGCCATGCCGAAGGCCAGCAGGATGCGCCGGTCGACCGGGATGCCGATCAGCCGTGCGCCGTCGGGATTGGAGCCGGTGGCAAACAGCTCGCGCCCGGTTGCGGTGCGATAGAGCAGCACATAGCCGGCGCACAGGATGACAATAGCGATGATGACGATCAGCGGCACGCCTGCGATCTTCAGCCCGGTCATGTCGAGCCAGGCTTGCGTGACTTCGTCGGCGCTGACCTGGTCGCCCGCCGCCCAGATCGAGTTGAAACCGCGGAAGATCGACATCGAAGCCAGCGTAACGACGATGGCCGGGATCTTTCCCCTGGTAACGACAAGGCCGTTGAGCAGTCCGGCAAAGCCACCGACCGCGCAGGCGGTGATCAGGCCGATGCCGATGTCCAATCCGGGATAGGCCTGAACCATGCTGGCCGCCATATAGGCGGAGAGGCCGATCACAGCTGCGATCGACAGGTCGATGTTGCGGGTGATCAGCACCAGCATCTGCGCCAGTGCGGCGACAATCAGCAAGGCCGCGTCCATCGACACAGCGGTGAGGTTCGCCGCGCTCACCATGCGCGGGTTGATGATGGTGACCGGAATGGCGACGGCGAGCATCGCCGCAAGCAGGCCGAATTCCCGCCGCCTCAGAAAATCGAACGGTCCTTTTGCCTTTTCCTCCCGGGCGGCGCGTTCTATCTGCGCTGCCTGGCCGGCGCGTTCATCGGTCCTGGTCGCCGCTTCCAGTACTTTTTCCTGCGTGGCTTGCCCGCGCGAAAACTCGGCAGTCTGGCGGCCTTCGCGCAGCACGACAATGCGGTCGCACATGCCGATCAGCTCGGGCATCTCTGACGAGATCAAAAGGATCGCCATGCCTTGCGCGGCAAGGTCAGCGATCATTGCATGCACTTCCGCCTTGGTACCGACATCGATGCCTTGCGTCGGCTCGTCGAGGATGAGCACGCGCGGCTCGGTGCGCAGCCACTTGGCCAGCACCACCTTCTGCTGGTTGCCGCCGGATAACTCTTTCACCGGCTGCCCGTAGCCGGAAAAGCGCAGCTTCATGCGCTTCAGCCAGTCCGCCACCAGACCGATGGCGCGGTCGGTGCCGTAGAGACCGCGTTGTGCGGCCTTGTCGAGAACAGGTAGCACCGCATTGTCGAGGATGGAGAAATCCATCACCAGGCTCTGGCCCATGCGATCTTCCGACACATAGGCGATGCGCGCATCCATGGCGTCGCGCGCCGAGGCGAACTGCACGGGCTTGCCGTCGATCAGGATTTCGCCGGCGTCGGGCCGGTCGATACCGAACAGCACGCGCGCAATCTCGGTGCGTCCGCTGCCGACCAGACCGCCAAGGCCGAGCACCTCACCTGCGTGAAGCTTGAGGTCGATGCCGGTAAAGCCGCCGGCGCGCGAAAGTCCCTTCCCCTCCAGCACCAGCGCGTCTGAGGCATGGCGCCGTTCGGGATAGAGGTCGGTGACTTCGCGGCCGACCATCATGCTGATGGCGGCAGCGCGGCCAAGCTCGGCTTTCGGCTTGACGCCGATCAGGCGCCCGTCACGCAGCACCGCGATGCGGTCGGCGATGCGGAAGATTTCATCCATGCGGTGGCCGACGAACATCATCGCCACGCCGTGCAGCCTGAGATCGGCAACGACGGAAAACAGCCGCTCGACCTCGCGTTGCGACAATGCGGCCGTGGGCTCGTCCATGATCAGCACGCGGGCATCCAGCGACAGCGCGCGGGCGATCTCGACCAGTTGTTGTTCAGAGGTACGCAGTGTTCCCAGCCGCGTTGCCGCCGGCACGTCGAGCCCGACGGTGGCCAGCACCTTGCGGGCGCCGGCCAGCATGGCGGCATTGTCGATGCCGCCGAAGCGGTCGCGCGGCATGTGGCCGAGATAGATGTTCTCCGCCACCGACAGATCGGGAAACAGGCCAGGATGCTGGTGCATGACCGCAATGCCGGCCGCTTGCGCGTCATGCGGCGAATGGAAGACGGCTGATTTGCCGTCAACCTCGACATGACCGCTGGTGGGAGAATGCACACCGGCCAGAAGCTTCACGCAGGTGCTCTTGCCGGCGCCGTTTTCGCCAAGCAGCGCCAGCACCTCGCCGGAGCGCAATTCGAAGGAGGCGTCCTTGAGCGCAATCGTGCCGCCGAAAGCCTTCGCCGCCTGAACCAGCGCAACGGGAACAGCCCGCACCACCGCAGCGTCGGCTTCGCTTTGTGTGCCCGAGTGCAGCACGTCTCCTCCCGGTCTAGTTATTTTTTCAATTTGCTATATTAAATAGCGCAAAGGCGCAACGGCAAAAATTGACTTCCATGGTTCCGACGCGCACTGTCGCCGCCAACATAGGCACCGCAGGGTGCGCTCGGCCGCAGGTGGTTTGCGGGCTTCGCGCCGGGAGCGGGACATTTGGGGAGTGCGGGTTTTGTCAGGGAAAGGTAGCAATTCTGTCAAAGTTCGGCACTATAATGAGCGTTTCGTGCTCGACGCCATCCGCCGCCTCAAGGAAGCGTCCAAGTCCGATCTGGCGCGCGCGGCAAGCCTGACGCCGGCGGCGGTCGCTGCCATCGTCGACGGCTTGGAATCCTCCGGTTTCGTAAAGCAAGTGGGGAAAAGGTTCGGGCAACGCGGATCGCCCTCCACGCTTTACCGACTGACACCAGAACGCATCTACAGCGTCGGCATCAAGATCGGCCGGCGTGCGCTGGAAGCTGTTCTGGTCGACTTCGCCGGTGAAATCCGCGCAAGAGAGTCGCACGAATACCGCTTCCCCGATCCTGATCTGGTGCTGAAGGCCGGCAACATGGCGCTGGCCACGTTCGAGAAACTCGTCGACGGGCTTGGCGATGCAAGCATCGTCGGCGTCGGCATTGCCTCCCCCTATTTCCTCGGCGGCTGGAGCGAGGAACTCGGCTTTCCCGACGATCTCGGCAGCCGCTGGGAAACGATCGACCTGACGACATGCTTTGCCACGCCGGCAAAGACGCCGGTGTTCGTGGAAAACGACGCCACGTCGGCGGCGCTGGCCGAACTTGTCCAGGGCGCCGGCGCCCGCTTCCGCGATTTCATGCACATCTCGATCGACACTTTTGTCGGCGGCGGCCTGGTGCAAGGCGGCAGGGTCCACACGGGGCCGCATGGCAACAGCGCTGCCCTCGGACCCTTGCCGGTCTCGCCCTCAAGCCTCGATTCGGTGGCGGCGAAGCCTGCGCGCTACCAGAGCCTGCTGCATCGCGCCTCGATCTATGTGCTGGTCAATCACCTGAGGTCGCGCGGCGTAGTGATCAATCGTGTGCGGGAACTCGATCCGTTGCCACCCGAAGCGCGCTTGCCGCTGTTCGAATGGATCGACGATTGCGCGAGCGCGCTGGTCGAGGCGATCATCGCCATCACCTCCATCATCGACATCGAGGCCATCGTTCTCGACTCGATCCTGCCCAGGCCGATCCATCTCGAACTGCTGGCAAGGGTGCAGACCCAGTTCAACCAGGCCAGCGCAATCGGCATCGTGGCGCCGGAGATCGTGTCGGGGCAATTCGGCCCTGAGGCCTCCTCGATCGGCGCTGCCATGCTTCCGTTCTCGGCGCTGCTGGCGCCCGACAGCGGCGTGCTCATGATCGGCAAGGACCGGACGAAACTGCTGAGCGCTCTGTCCACGCTCGGTGGCGCCAAGGGAAACGGATCAAATCCGCCCACCGACCTGCCGGCCTGAGCGCAATGCGGCGCGCCCAACGCAGGCATCGGCCTCCCTTGCCCGCCATGGCTTGCACGCCTGCCCGCCTTCCGCTATAGAGCCGCCACCCGCGTAGACACCCTTGGAGGCAACGCGGCGGAAGGCTGCCTTCCCTTGTGATCCCGAACAAAGCTCCGCGTATGCGGTTTCTGGCATTCGGACATCCAGGCCTGGCGGCTTTCGACGTTTACGGTCCAGGCACACTGCCACCGCAAACGCTCCATAAAACGCGAAAGGAAATGCCATGAGCCACGATACTTACGAGCTCAAGGCCGAAGCGCGCGAACAGGTCGGTAAGGGGTCCGCCCGTGCAGTTCGCCGCAACGGTAAAGTGCCTGCAGTTATCTACGGCGACAGACAGCCTCCCCTGGCGATTGCGCTGAACTACAAGGACGTCTTCTACAAAATCCATGGCGGCGGGTTTTTGACCACGATCGCCACGATCGATGTCGACGGCAAGAAAATCCAGGTTCTGCCCAAGGATTTCCAGCTCGACCCGGTCAAGGATTTCCCGGTCCATGTCGACTTCCTGCGCATCGGCAAGGACACCGAGGTCAACGTCGACGTGCCCGTCCACTTCATCAATGAAGACAAGTCGCCCGGCATCAAACGCGGCGGCGTGCTCAACATCGTGCGTCACGAAGTCGAGTTCCACTGCCCGGCCAATGCGATCCCGGAATTCATCACCGTCGATCTCACCGGCGCCGACATCGGCGATTCGATCCACATCTCGGCGGTTACCTTGCCGGCCGGCGTCAAGCCGGTGATCTCCGATCGCGATTTCACCATCGCGACCATTGCCGGCTCCTCGGCGATGAAGCCGGAGACGGAAGAGACGGCGGAAGCGGCAGCCCCCGAAGCGGCGGCTCCTGCTGCCGAAGAGAAGTAATTTTCGGGCCCGGAGTTCACGATGCTTGTCTTTGCAGGCCTCGGCAATCCGGGCGCGAAATACGCTGATAACCGGCACAATGTCGGCTTCATGGCGGCGGACGCAATTGCCCGCCGCCATTCGTTTTCGCCCTGGTCGAAGAAGTTCCAGGGCCTGATCGCCGAAGGCACGATTGCCGGCGAAAAGATTCTTCTGATCAAGCCGCAGACCTTCATGAACCTGTCGGGACAGCCGGTCGGCGAAGCCCTGCGCTTCTACAAGCTCGGCCCCGAGGCGCTGACCGTCTTCTACGACGAGATCGACCTGCCGGCCGGCAAATTGCGGGTCAAGGTCGGCGGTGGCGCCGGCGGACACAACGGCATCCGTTCGCTCGACCAGCATGTCGGCAAGAACTTTCGCCGCGTGCGCATCGGCGTCGGCCATCCCGGCGTCCGGGAAATGGTGCAGTCCCATGTGCTCGGCGATTTCGCCAAGGCCGACCGCGAATGGCTGGACGTGCTGCTCGACACCATCGCCGACGATGCCGGGCTGCTGGCCAAGGGCGACGACAGTTCTTTCATGAACCGGGTGACGCTGGCCTTGCGCGACAAACTAACGCCAACCGGCGACGACGACCGGCCGCCGCCAAAGGCGCCGAAGGCTGAGGGCCCGAAAGCTCAAAGCCACATCCGCCAGGCACGGCCACAGCAGGCGCCGGCCAAGCTGCCGGAAAGCGGCCCTATGGCCGCCATGCTGAAGAAACTGTTCGGCAAGAAGGACTGAGCGTCGATAGGATCGGGACCGCGGGGCTTGACGTTGCTCACCCCTATCGCCCATAGCCCTCATCAAATTTCTAGTTTCCCGATAGGACCGGACACATGGGTTTCAAATGCGGCATCGTTGGCTTGCCCAACGTCGGCAAGTCGACGCTTTTCAACGCATTGACCAGGACGGCGGCGGCGCAGGCCGCCAACTATCCGTTCTGCACCATCGAACCGAACACCGGCGAGGTGGCGGTGCCTGATCCGCGGCTGCAGAAGATCGCCGCGATCGCCAAGTCTAAGGAGATCATCCCGACCCGCATCTCCTTCGTCGACATCGCCGGCCTGGTGCGCGGCGCCTCCAAGGGCGAAGGGCTGGGCAACCAGTTCCTCGCCAACATCCGTGAGGTCGACGCCATCGTGCATGTGCTGCGCTGTTTCGAGGATGACGACATCACCCATGTCGAGGGCAAGATCGACCCTGTCGCCGACGCCGATACGGTCGAGACCGAGCTGATGCTCGCCGACCTCGACAGCCTCGAGCGCCGCATCGTGCAGATCCGCAAGCGCGCCGGCAGCAAGGACAAGGAAGCAACCACCGTGCTGCCGATGATGGAGGCCGCACTCGAGCTCCTCCAGGCCGGCAAGCCGACCCGCATCCTGCTCAACGGCATTTCAGCGGAAGACCTGCGCATCCTGCAGGGACTGAACCTCTTGACCTCGCACCCCGTGCTCTATGTATGCAACGTCGCCGAAGCCGACGCCGCCACCGGCAACGAGCACACCAGGGCCGTGGAAAAGATGGCGACCGCCCAAGGCGCCGGCACCGTGGTGATCTCGGCCGCGATCGAGGCCGAAGTCGCCCAGCTCTCGGACGAGGAAGAGATGGAGTTCCTGTCCTCGCTCGGGCTCGACGAGCCTGGCCTCAACAAGGTCATCCGCGCCGGCTATGATCTGTTGCATCTCATCACCTATTTCACCGCCGGGCCGAAGGAGACGCGCGCCTGGACGATCCACAAGGGCGACAAGGCCCCGCAGGCGGCCGGCGTCATCCACACCGATTTCGAGCGCGGCTTCATCCGCGCGCAGACCATCGCCTACAACGACTACATCACACTGGGCGGCGAAGTGGCGGCCAAGGAAGCCGGCAAGGCGCGCGACGAAGGCAAGGAATATGTCGTCCAGGACGGCGACGTCCTGCTGTTCAAGTTCAACACCTGAGACGCCGAGGCATCTCGCGGCTCGCGCGCTGACGGCGGCCGATCATGGCTTCGTCAAGTGGAGGAGCCGGCATGCCGCTTCGCTTGACTGCCCTTGGCACCGGGTCTATGGCCGTTTGCATGCGACTTGGCCGTCCCCGTGGGAACGGCGGCGCGTGCAAGACCCATCGCTATTAAACGAAACCTTGGGCTCAACCAACGGAGACCGGCGATGATCAAGGCCTTCGTCGTCGACAATGATCGCCTGCGCCTCGCCGACGATCTCGTGGCCAATGGCGATCAGGTCGTCTGGGCCGACCTTCTCAACCCGACCAAGGAAGAAGAAACAACGATCGAGACCTGGCTCGGTGTTGCCATCCCGACGCGCGAGGAGATGGAGGAGATCGAGATTTCGAGCCGCCTCTACATCGAGGACGGCGCCTACTTCATGACCGCCACCTTGCCGGCGCAGACCGAAATCGATGATCCCTTGATGTCACCGGTTACCTTTGTGCTTGCCGGCCCGAGACTGGTCACCATCCGCTATCATGAGCCGAAGGCGTTCAAGACCTTTCCGCTGCGCGCCGAGAAGGTGGCGACAGGCTGCACCACCGGCAACACCATCCTGATCGGCCTGCTGGAGGCGATCGTCGATCGCCTAGCCGATATTCTCGAACGCGCCGGCCGTGACATCGAGACGATCTCGCGCGACATCTTCGAGGCGCGGTCGACCAAGGTGAACAAGCGCAATCGCGATTTCCAGGAACTGCTCAAGGCCATAGGCCGCAAGGAAGACATTGCCTCCTCGATCCGCGACAGCCTGATCTCGCTGCAGCGCCTCACCGGCTTCCTTGCCCACGTCGCGACCCAGATCAAGATGAGCAAGGACGTCCGCGCCCGCATCAAGACAGTATCGCGCGACGTGCTGTCGCTCGCCGACCATGCCACCTTCCTGTCGCAGAAGATCTCGTTCCTGCTCGACGCGACGCTCGGCATGATCTCGATCGAGCAGAACGCCATCATCAAGATCTTCTCGGTCGCCGCCGTCATCTTCCTGCCGCCGACGCTGGTGGCTTCGATCTACGGCATGAATTTCGACGTCATCCCGGAGCTGAAATGGGAGCTCGGCTATCCCTTCGCCATCGGCCTGATGATCCTGTCGGCGATCCTGCCGTTCTGGTATTTCCGCCGCCGCGGCTGGTTGTAGGCCCAATAGAATTCGCTTGACCAAACGCCGCCCGGACGGCATCCGGATGCCCGGTGATCGTACAACCGGATTGAGATCATGACCGCAAAAAGCTGGGCCTACGAGGATTTCACCGAGGGCGCATCGATCGACCTCGGCGCCAAGCAGGTGAGTGCGGCCGAAATCATCGAATTCGCCACCGAATTCGACCCGCAGCCGATGCATCTCGACGAAGCCGCCGGCAAGGCCAGCATCCTTGGCGGCTTGGCCGCCTCCGGCTGGCACACCTGCGCGATCTTCATGCGCATGCTGTGCGACGCCTTCCTGCTCGACTCGACCGCGCAAGGCGCGCCCGGCATCGACCAGGTCAAATGGAAGAAGCCGGTGCTGGCCGGCGACACACTGGCCGGCAGCACCAGCGTGCTTGCCAGGCGCCTGTCGAAATCCAGGCCTCAGCTCGGCCTCGTCACCTTGCGCAGCGAACTGTTCAACCAGCGCGGTGAAAGCGTCTTCGAACTTGAGAACACTGTCATGTTCTTGACCCGCGAGGCCGGCGCATGAGCCTCGACGCGTTCTTCCGCATCGGCGATACCATCAACCTCGGTTCGCACACATTCGAAACCGAGGCGATCAAGGCGTTCGCCTGCAAATACGATCCACAGGTCTTTCATGTCGACGAGGAGGCGGCGAAGAAAAGCGTGTTCGGCCGCCTCTGCGCCTCAGGCTGGCACACCGCGGCCACCTGGATGAAGCTCAATCTCAAAAATCCTATGGACGCTTCTCAATGGACCGGACCCGGCCCGGTACCAGAATTCGGCCCCTCCCCCGGCTTCAGGAACCTGAAATGGCCAAAGCCGGTCTATGCCGGCGAAACCGTCACCTTCACCCGCACGGCCGTCTCCCACCGCCCGCTGGCCAATCGCCCCGGCTGGCGGCTGCTCGCGCTGCGCTCGGAAGGATTCGATTCGACGGGCGACAAGGTGCTGGAGTTCGACAGCGCGGTGCTGGTGAAGGCTGGGTAGGGCTAGGGTTTAGGCAGTAGGGATTAGGCAGCAGTGGGTGCTGCGCCTTGCACGGAATGCGGAGCTTCCTCCCTACTCCCTACTCCCTACTCCCTACTCCCTACTCCCTAATGCCCCTCAAACCCGATCAACGTCCGCACCGGCACGCCCAGCGCTTCGAGCTTCGCCCGTCCGCCGAGATCCGGCAGGTCGATGACGAAGCACGCGGCAAGAATATCGGCGCCGATCTGCCTCAGCAGCTTGACCGCCGCCTCCGCCGTGCCGCCGGTCGCGATCAGGTCGTCAACCAGGATCACCTTCTCGCCCGGCGCAACGCCGTCCTTGTGCATCTCCATCTCGTCCAGCCCGTATTCCAGGCTGTAGGCGACGCGTACCGTCTCGTAAGGCAGCTTGCCCTTCTTGCGGATCGGCACGAAACCGGCCGAAAGCTGGTGCGCGACCGCACCGCCGAGGATGAAGCCACGCGCCTCGATGCCGGCGATCTTGTCGATCTTCTGGCCGGCATAGGGATGCACCAGCTCGTCGATGGCGCGGCGGAAGGCGCGCGCATTGCCGAGCAAAGTGGTGATGTCGCGAAACAGGATACCGGGCTTGGGGTAGTCCGGAATGGTGCGGATCGCGGCGAGCAGCGTGTCTTCGAGCGAGGATTTCATGGGTCGAGATTACCTGAAACGGAGGTTGTTGCGCGACAATTGTTCGATCGAACTGCAGCCCATCAGCTTCATGCCGCGCTCGATCTCGATCCGCATCTGCTCCAGCGCCCGCTCGACGCCCGGCTGTCCGGCCGCCGCCAAGGGGAACAGATAGTAGCGGCCGACGCCAACAGCCTTGGCGCCGAGCGACAGCGCCTTCAGCACATGGGTGCCGCGCTGCACGCCGCCATCCATGATGACGTCTATTCTGTCGCCGACGGCATCGACGATCTCGGCCAGTTGGTCGAACGCCGCCCGCGAGCCGTCCAGCTGCCGGCCGCCATGGTTGGACAGCACAATGCCGCTGCAGCCGATCTCGACGGCGCGCTTGGCATCCTCCACCGACATGACGCCCTTGAGACAGAACGGACCTCCCCACAGTCTGACCATCTCGGCAACATCGTCCCAGGTCATCGACGGATCGAGCATCTCGGTGAAGTAGCGGCTGATCGACATCGTGCCGCCGCCCATGTCGACATGCTCGTCGAGCTGCGGCAGCTTGAATCCCTCATGGGTGAAATAGTTGATCGCCCATCCCGGCTTCAGCGCGAACTGCAGCATGCCGGCAAGGTTGAGCTTGAAGGGGATGGCAAAGCCGGTGCGCTTGTCGCGCTCGCGGTTGCCTCCGGTGATGCTGTCGACGGTCAGCATCATCACTTCGACTCCAACCGCTTTCGCCCGCTGCATCATCGCCCGGTTGAGGCCGCGATCCCGGTGGAAATAGAACTGGTAGACCTGCGGGCTGCTGCTGATCTTGCGCGCTTCCTCAAGACTGACGGTGCCGAGCGAGGACACGCCAAACATAGTGCCGAATTTGGCCGAAGCCTTGGCCACCGCGCGCTCGCCTTGATGATGGAACAGCCGCTGCAAGGCGGTCGGCGAGCAATAGACGGGCATGGCCAGCTTCTGGCCCATCACCGTCACCGACATGTCGATCTCGCTTACCCCGCGCAGCACGTTGGGAACGAGGTCGCAGCGCTCGAAACTCTCGGTGTTGCGGCGATAGGTGACCTCGTCGTCGGCCGCGCCATCGATGTAGTTGAAGATTGGGCCCGGCAACCGCTGCTGGGCCATGCGCCGGAAATCGGAAAAGTTGTGACAGTCGCGTAGCCGCATCATCGATCCAAATGCCCCTCTAGCCGGCTATCCGCCGGGCGCGCGTGCAATACCAATCGCATGGCGCCGTGCCAACGGACTTCTTACTGGACGGCTGCTGCGCCAAGATGCGAACCATGTCCGGTTTGGCAAGCAAAAAGGGCGTCCGAAGACGCCCTTTCCATTTCCGAGGAATAAGATGCGGCTTAGTGCGCCACGCCTTCCCATACCTTGCGCTTGGTCAGATACATCAGCGCCCCGAACAGAAGCAGAAACACCAGCACGCGGAAGCCGGTCTTCTTGCGGTCTTCCATATGCGGCTCGGCCGCCCACATCAGGAACGCCGAGACGTCGCGCGAATACTGGTCGATCGTCTGCGGCGAACCGTCATCATAGGTGACCTGGCCGTCGGAGAGCGGCTTGGGCATCTTCAGCGACACGCCGGACATGAAGTATGGATTGTAGTGGGTGCCTTCGGGGATCACCATGCCGGCAGGTGGCGTCTCGTCGTAGCCGGTCAGCAGCGAATGGATGTAGTCCGGGCCGCCCTGCGCATATTGCGTGAAGATGTCGAAGACGAAGCGCGGGAAGCCGCGCTCGACGCCGCGCGCCTTGGCCAGCAGCGACATATCCGGTGGGGCAGCGCCGCCGTTGGAAGCGGCAGCCGCCTCCTCATTGGCGAACGGCGCCGGGAAATGGTCTGACGGCTTGCCCGGCCGGTCGAACATGTCGCCGGCATCGTTGGGTCCATCATGGATGGTGTACTCGGCCGACAGCGACTTGATCTGCGCTTCCGAATAGCCGAGGTCCTCCAGCGTGCGGAACGCCACCAAATTCATCGAGTGGCAGGCCGAGCAGACTTCCTTGTAGACCTTCAGGCCACGCTGCAGCTGCGCCTTGTCGTAGGTGCCGAACGGACCGGCAAAAGTCCAGTCCATCTCCTTCGGCTCGTGGATCGGGAAATGCGTCGGTGCCGCCGCGTTGTGCGCCTCTTCAGCGGCGATCGCCACACTGCCGACGGCTCCGATGCCAGCGGCAAACACGCCTAGCAGGGCGAGCGAGGTGAGAATCTTTTTCATGCCAAATCCCCTTAGATTCTCACTCAGCCTTTGGTTTCCGGCGCCGCGGTCGCACCGGCCGGATGTCCCCCTCCGGCACCCTTGTTCTTCTCAAGCACCGCCTCGGTGATCGAATTCGGCAATCTGCGTGGCGTCTCGATCAGGCCAAGCACCGGCAGGATGACGAGGAAGAAGGCGAAGTAGAACAGTGTCGCCGCTTGAGCGTAGCCGACGTAGTTGCCCGAGACCTCACCTATCAGGAGGGTCAACAGACCGCCGCCTTCCGCCGGCTGCGAGCCAAGCCAGCCAAGCAGGACAGCGTCGGCGACGAACAGCCAGAAGAACAGCTTGTACCAGGGCCGGTAGACCGCCGAGCGCACCTTGGAGGTGTCGAGCCACGGCACCAGGAACAGCATGACGATGGCGCCGAACATGCACAGCACGCCACCGAGCTTGGAGTTGATCGGCCCGATGTTGAAGGTGATCGCGCGCAGGATCGCGTAGAACGGCAGGAAGTACCATTCCGGCACGATGTGGGCCGGCGTCTTCAGCGGGTTGGCGATCGTGTAATTGTCCGGATGGCCGAGAAAGTTCGGCAGGTAGAAGACGAAATAGGCGAAGAAGAACAGGAACACGATCATGCCGAATGCATCCTTGATGGTCGCATAGGGCGTAAAGGCAACGGTGTCGGTCTTCGATTTCACCTCGATGCCGGTCGGGTTCGACTGGCCGACCACATGCAGCGCCCAGACGTGCAGCACGACGACGCCGGCAATCATGAACGGCAGCAAATAGTGCAGCGCAAAGAAGCGGTTGAGCGTCGGATTGTCGACGGCGAAACCGCCAAGCAGCAGTTCCTGGATCCAGTTGCCGACCAGCGGAATGGCGCTGAAAAAGCCGGTGATGACGGTGGCGCCCCAGAAGCTCATCTGGCCCCAGGGCAGCACATAGCCCATGAAGCCGGTCGCCATCATCAGCAGGTAGATGATGCAGCCGAGGATCCACAGCAGCTCGCGCGGCGCCTTGTAGGAGCCGTAATAAAGCCCGCGGAAGATGTGGATGTAGACGGCGACGAAGAAGAACGAGGCGCCGTTGGAATGCATGTAGCGCAACAGCCAGCCCGAATTGACGTCGCGCATGATCTTCTCGACCGAATTGAAGGCGAGATTGGTGTCAGCGGTATAGTGCATGGCGAGCACGATACCGGTCAGGATCTGCGCCACCAGCATGATCGTGAGGATGCCGCCGAAGGTCCACGCATAGTTGAGGTTGCGCGGCACCGGATAGGCGATGAAGCTGTCATAGACCATGCGCGGCAGCGGCATGCGAGCGTCGAACCAGCGTTCGATACCGGTCTTGGGCGTATAGGTCGAGTGTCCCTCGCTCATCGAATTATCCCCTGCCTCAACCGATAAGGATTTTGGTATCGGAAATGAACTTGAATACCGGCACGGCCATGTTTTCCGGCGCCGGGCCTTTGCGGATGCGGCCGGCGGTATCGTACACCGAACCGTGGCACGGGCAGAACCAGCCGCCGAAATCGCCTTCCTGGCCAAGCGGAATGCACCCCAGATGCGTGCAGACCTGCACCATCACCATCCAGGCTTCCTTGCCGGGCGTGGTGCGGTTGGCATCGGTCGCCGGCGCATCGGCGGGCAGATTGGCGTTGCGGGCAATAGGATCCTTGAGGTCGGCAAGGTTCACGGCCTCGCCGTCCTTCATCTCCTGCTCGGTGCGATTGCGCACCACGACCGGCTTGCCGCGCCATTTGACGATCAGCGACATGCCAGGCGTCAGCGAGGCGACATCGACCTCGACCGAGGCCAGCGCCAGCGTCGAGGCATCGGGGCGCATCTGGTCGATGAACGGCCAGGCAACGGCGCCTGCGCCAACCACTGCGGCCATGCCGGTGGCGACGTAGAGAAAATCACGACGGTTGGGATCCTGGGTGTCGGTTGCGCTCACGGGTGCCTGATCCTTTCGCCTCTTCCGAGCCGGCGGCCGAGCTTTGTCCCCGCTCCATCGCGCCGGCCCGACAGCGCATGACGAACAAGCTAGCGAATTCCTCCGGCATTTGGATTTCGGTTTATGCGTGAAGCCCGTTTTTGTCCAGCGGGCTGAGGCCACAAGGGCAGATTGTCGCGGGCGTTCCGCACGAAGAGAAATTTGACGAGCTTGGCCGAATGTAGCAATATGTCTACATCTTCCGGATGGAGGTGTTGATATGAATATCTCGACGAAGACGATAACCATCATGTCGAGCCGTGAATTCAACCAGGACACGGCGCATGCCAAACGGGCAGCCAAGAACGGGCCGGTCATCATTACCGACCGCGGCAAGCCCTCCCATGTGCTGATGTCGATGGAGGAATATCAGCGTTTAGAGAAGAAGCCGAGAAGCCTCGCGGACGCGATTGCCGATGATCGCCCCGAAGCAGATTTCGACTGGGAACCACCTCGCCTGGAAGGACCGTTTTTCAAGATTCCCGAACTCGACTGATGTTCATTCTTGACACCAATGTCGTTTCGAATCTGCGTCGTCGGGACAAGGCCGATCGCAACGTTTTGGCCTGGTCAGAGACCCACGACATCGCCAGCTTTTTCATGTCGGTCATTTCGATCCTGGAACTCGAAATCGGAACATTGCTCTTGTCGAGGAAGGATACTCGCCAGGCCACCATGTACCGTGAGTGGTTGGATCAGACACTCATTCCACAGTTTGACGACCGGATATTGAGCATAGACAAGGCTGTTGTCGTGCGTTGCGCAAACCTCCACGTTCCCGATCCAAAGCCGGAGCGCGACGCCCTCATAGCCGCTACCGCGCTCGTCAAAAACTTGACAGTCGTGACCCGCAACACCAAGGATTTTGAAGGCACCGGCGTGAAGCTTTTCAACCCCTGGATATCGACGAAGGGTTAGAGGCTATGGCACATATTATCGACCGCGAGACCTGGACCAGGACGCCCGGCCGCTGGCAGGGCGAACTGCAATGCGGCGCCTACGACTCCAACTCCTGCCTGATTTTCAACTATCAGGAAGAGATTGGCGGCGGCCCGCGCCTGCACACGCATCCCTATTGTGAAATCTTCATCATCCGGCAAGGCACCGGCCTGTTCACGATCGGCGACCAGCAGATCGAGGCCACGGCCGGCCAGATCCTGATCGTGCCGCCCGATACGCCGCACAAATTCACCAATCTTGGCCCAGGCCCGCTCGAAACGACCGACATCCACGAAAACGGCAGCTTCATCACCGAATGGCTGGAATGATTGTTGCCGGCTGGTGACCTCTAGCTTGCACCGAGCCTGACCAGCACGGCCCTTGGGATATCGTATTCGCGGATGACCGACTCATGCCGGCGCAGGCCGCAGAGTTCACGCTGGATGAAATAGGCGTGCACCGCTGCGGCAGCCTCCTTGAGCAGCCGCGGTCGCTGCTCCTCGTCGTCGTTGTTCTGACGGAGCTTGGCCAGCGTTTCCTCGACCCGTTGGCCGGCACGGCCGAGCGCTGCGGCCTTTTCAGCCAGTATCTCATGGCCGAGGGCGTCGAACGCGGCTTCGGCAGCCGAGGCGCCTAGGGATGGCGGACGCAGTGACATCTCAGCCTCCTTTTCTGTCTTGAGAGAGCATCATGCGGTGCGTGACGAATTCTTCGCCCACCACCGGCTGGAAGCCAAGCCGTTCATAGAACCCAAAGGCTCCTTGTGGCGCGCGGGTGTTCAGCACGGCAAAATGCTGACGTGCCCTGTCAATGACGGTCTCGACCAGCATGCTGCCAACGCCGCTGCGGCGATGACGCGCGCTGACGAACAGGTGCCTGACCCGGCCGTGGTCCCGGCCTTCGAAATAGGGATCGATGTTCAACCCGCACACACCAGCGAGTTCTCGGCCATGCCATGCGCCAAACAGCGCCTCGCCTCGTTTCAGGAACTTGTTGCAGCCGCCTGCCCAGCCATCCGCCAGCCGCACCAGCATCCAGTAGCCCTCCAGCCGGCTCTCCTCCTTCAGCGCGTCGAAGGCCGGCGCGGTTGGCCGCAGCCGCTTGAGGACGTAGCCGACATCAGGCGACACTGCCATGCCCTACTCCGCCGGCCGTGTCTCTTCCAGCACGCTTTCCTCGTGGTAGAGGAAGCCGCCGGACTGCCGCTTCCACAGCCGCGCATAGAGCCCGTCGAGCGCCACCAGCTCGTCATGCGTGCCCTGTTCGACGATGCGGCCTCCGTCCAGCACCACAAGACGGTCGAGCGCGGCGATGGTCGACAGCCGGTGCGCTATGGCGATGACCGTCTTGTTCTCCATCAGCCTGGCCAGATTCTCCTGGATCGCCGCCTCGATGTCGGAATCGAGCGCCGAGGTCGCCTCGTCGAGGATCAGGATCGGCGCATCCTTGAGGAAGACGCGGGCGATCGCGACGCGCTGGCGCTGGCCGCCCGACAGTTTCACGCCGCGCTCGCCGACAAAAGCCTCGTAGCCGGTACGGTCCCGGTTGTCGCGCAGGCCCAATATGAACTCGTGCGCCTCGGCCTTCTTCGCCGCCGCGATCACCTCGGCCTCGGTCGCGTCCGGCATGCCGAGCTTGATGTTGTCGCGCAGCGAGCGGTGGAACAGCGCCGTGTCCTGGCTGACCACGCCGATATTGGCGCGCAGCGAGTTCTGCGTCACCTCGGCGACGTCTTGCCCGTCGATCAGGATTTTGCCGCTCTCGAGGTCGTGGAGGCGCAAGATGAGGTTGGCGAGCGTCGTCTTGCCCGCGCCCGACGGCCCGACCAGCCCGACCTTCTCGCCAGGCTTGACCACAAGGTCGATGCCATTCAGCACGCCAAAACCCTTGCCGTAGTGGAACTCGACATTCTTCACCTCGATGCGGCCGCCGGCGACGACAAGCTCTTTCGCATCCGGCGCATCGACAAGGCCAAGCGGCTGCGAGATCAGCGCCTTGGAGTTTTCCAGGACGCCGAGATTTCGCAATATGCCGTTGAGCTGCATCATCACGCGCCCGAGCAGCATGTTGAGCCGCAAGACCAGCGACAGCGTGAACGCGACGGCGCCGACGGTGATCGACCCTTCGACCCAGAGATAGACGGCAAAGCAGCCAATCGCGGTGATCATGATGCCCGACAGCGTCGTCAGCGCCATGCGCACGCCGGTCAGCCGGCGGGTGAAGGGCCGTAGTGCATCGAGATAGATGTCGAAGCCGTTCTTGATGTAGCGGTCGTCGCCGTCGGCCGAGAATAGCTTCAGCGTCTGCACGTTGGAATAGGAATCGATGATGCGCCCATTGATCATCGAGCCAGCTTCAGCCGTGGCCTCGGCATGCCTGCGGATCGAGGGCAGATAGAGCTTGGCCAGCCAGGCGAACGCGAGGATCCAGATCACCACCAGCACGGCCAGGCGCAGATCCAGCCCGGCGACCAGCGCCAAGGTCGTCACCGTATAGATGAGCATGAACCAGATGACCTCGATGAAGCTCTCCATCAGGTCGCCGGTCGCCTGCCCGGCCTGCCAGACTTTTGTCGCGATACGGCCGGCGAAATCGTTCTGGAAGAAGGTGTAGGACTGCCGCGACACATGCCGGTGCGCCTGCCAGCGCACCAGATTGTAGAAGCCCGGCGTGATCGTCTGTTCGTTGACCAGCGCCGACAGGCCGACGACGACTGTGCGGATGACCGCCACCACGACGATCATGAACACCAGTTCAGGACCGGCGGCGGTCCACAGCGCATTCCAGCTGCGCTCGCCAGGAAGCTGGTCGAGAATATCGACCAGCCGCCCGACGAAGTAGAACAGCCCGGCCTCGATCAGCGGCGCGATGCCGCCGATGACCAGCATGGCGAAGAAGGCGAACTTCGCCTGGCCGACATAGTGCCAGAGGAAGCCGCCGACGCTTGACGGTGGCCGAAGGTCCGCCGGCTCCCTGAACGGATAGACCCAGTCCTCGAACCAGCGATAGACGGCTGTCATCATGCTGACGTCATCACTCTGCGGCTTCACCCTTCACGCCGATGTCGTTGGCAACAGCGTCATTGGCGGCATCGACCGGACCGTCATCGAGCAGGAACCCGCCCGACTGGCGCTGCCAGAGCTGCGCGTAGAGCCCGCCGCTGGCGACGAGTTCCTCGTGCGACCCCTCCTCGATGACACGGCCCTTGTCGAGGACGACGAGCCTGTCCATCGCCGCGATGGTCGACAGCCGGTGCGCAATGGCGATGACGGTCTTGCCTTGCATGAGCTTGTAGAGATTCTCCTGGATGGCGGCCTCGGCTTCGGAATCCAGCGCCGACGTCGCTTCGTCAAGGATAAGTATCGGTGCGTCCTTCAACATAACGCGAGCAATGGCGATGCGTTGCCGCTGGCCGCCGGACAATTTGACGCCGCGGTCGCCGACATGAGCGTCGAGCCCTTTACGTCCGGTGTGATCCGAAAGCCTGCCGATAAACTCCAGCGCCTCGGCCCGCCCGGCTGCCTCGACAAGCATTTCCTCCGTCGCATCGGGCCGCCCGTAAAGAATGTTGTCGCGCACGGAACGATGCAGCAGCGAAGTGTCCTGCGTCACCATGCCGATCTGCGCGCGCAGCGAATCCTGCGTCACCGAAGCGATCTCCTGGCCGTCGATCAGGATCCGGCCGTTCTCGAGGTCGTAGAACCGCAACAGGAGATTGACCAGCGTCGACTTGCCCGCGCCCGAGCGCCCGACAATGCCGACTTTCTCGCCGGGCTTCACCGTCAGCGACAGGTTCTCGATGACGCCCTTCTGCTTGCCATAGTGGAAACGAATGTCGTTGAAGCGGATCTCGCCCTTGGTGACGGCAATGTCCTTCGCCCCCGGCCGGTCTTCGACCAGGCGCGGCAGCGAGATCGAGGCGATGCCGTCTTGCACCGTGCCGATGTTTTCGAACAGGCTCGACATTTCCCACATGATCCACTGCGACATGCCCCACATACGGAGCACGAGGCCGATGACCACGGCGACGGCGCCGATCGTCACCGCCTGGCCGAGCCACAGCCACAGCGCCGTCGCCGTCACCGAAAACAGGAGCAGCGCGTTGAGGATATAGAGCAGGCCGTAAAGCACCGTCACCAGCCGCATCGACCGGTAGACCGTGTCGAGGAAGCCTGCCATGCCTTCTTTGGCGAACGTTGCTTCGCGCCGTGCATGGGAAAACAACTTGACCGTCTGGATGTTGGTGTAGCTGTCAACGACGCGGCCGGTCATTGTCGAGCGCGCATTGGCCTGCGCCTCCCCGACCTTGCCCAGCTTCGGGATGATATAGCGCAACAACCCGATATAGCCGAGCAGCCAGACGCCGAGAGGTGCCGCCAGCCGCAAGTCGGCCGAGCCGACGATGAACAGCATGCCGAGGAAATAGACGATTACGTAATTGAGCACCTCGATCACCTTGATGACGCATTCGCGCACGGCGAGTGCCGTCTGCATCAGCTTGGTGGCGATGCGGCCGGCGAATTCGTCCTGGTAGAAGCTCATCGACTGCTTCAAGAGATAACGATGCACCTGCCATCGGATGCGCATGGGGTAGTTACCCATCAGCGTCTGCTGGTTGAGCAAAGAATGCAGCCATACTGTACCTGGCAGCGCGAACAGCACGACGAAGGCCATGCCGGCGAGCTTCCAGCTCTCGGTCTGCAGGAAGGTTTCGCGGTTCTGCCCGGACAGCCAGTCGACGATGTGGCCCATGAAGCCGAACATCCACACTTCCGCGATGGCAATCGCCGTCACCAGCACCGCGTCGAGGATGATGTATGGCCAGGCGCCGCGCGTATAATGCACGCAGAAGGCAACCAGCGTCTTCGGCGGCTCGACCGGTTCCGCTGCGGGGAACGGATCGAGCCTTCTTTCAAACCAGCTAAACATAGTGATGCTCACAAAACTTTTGTCCGCTCATGCGGCGCGGGAAAAATCCCCGGGGCGCTCCGCGTCCCCAGACCGTACGTCGGCGGGGACCGACGGCCCGGAATCACCCGGGCCATCGGTCCTGCTTCGCGCAATATAGGGACTTGCGGGCTTTTCACCGACAGAAGCCTTCGACTGAGCTGACGGCACGCCGCCGCCAGTCCGGTTTTTCGCGCCCGGCCGGATCAGCCGGATGATCCGGCGCACCAGCGACGGCCGGCTGTGGTCGGGAACCGCACGCGAGAAATCGACATCCGGCAACATGCCGCGATGCGGACGCCGGCGCGTCTGGGCGTGAACCGCCGACGAATACGTCTCGCCGACCAGCAACGCCCAGGTCGCCGTCTTGCGTTCGTGCAGGCTTCTTGAACCCGGTATCTTATAGGGATCGAACATCGGTCCGTCCTCCGTGTGAAAATAGACATAAAAAGGCGAAGCAATGTCGTGCGCCGGCCTTCGGCCGGAGGCACGGATTGCATCCGTCGGGACACGACGATAGGCCTCGGTCGCGAAATGCTCAGCTGGGGCGCTTGGCCCCTTTAACGGTTTGAAAAACATCGCAGGATTCCTTCGAGAGCCGAAAATTGGGTTCGGCGGGAATCGGTGCGATCAGATCTAAGAAATCAGGTAAATCGTCGTACCGAAACCGCCGGCGGGCAGGTAAGCCCACGGGAGGGGCGCTGGATGTGCATGGTCATCATGAAATACCCCTCCATCGGTTCGGGTTGACAATGCGTCCGGTATAATCGACTTCGCAGAAAATGGCCACCCGCAGGTCCAGCAATTTCCAAAACCAGCCACCCGCTGTGGCCGATCTGCCACTTATTAGAAAGACGCGGAAATGAACCACCGTCTGCGCATCGCCCTCTACCAGCCTGACATCGCCGGCAACACCGGAACAATCCTGCGCTTCGCCGCCTGCCTCGGCCTTGGCGTCGACATCATCGAACCAGCCGGCTTTCCGCTCTCCGACAAAGCGCTTAAGCGCGCCGGGATGGACTACCTCGAAATGGCTGCCCTGACCCGGCATGTCGACTGGAACGCCTTCGAGGATTGGCGCAAGGGCGAAGCCTGCCGGCTGGTGCTGCTCACCACCAAAGCCGCGGCCCCCTATACAGGCTTCAGCTTCGCCCAACGCGACATCCTGCTGTTCGGCCGCGAATCCGCCGGCGTGCCGGATCCTGTCCATCAGGCGGCGGATGCGCGGCTGACCATCCCGATGCAGCCGGGCACGCGCAGCATCAACGTCGCGCTGTCGGTCGCCATGGTCGCCGGTGAAGCCATCCGGCAGCTCGGCTAGACCCTTCAGCGCGTTGTCGTCATCGCCAACGGCCGTTGCGTCTTGCATCATTCTCACCCAGGCACATCGCCTTCTCCTCAATTGCCCTATCGACGTTTCCTGGCTACAAGCTCAACTTAAGTTGAGGTCAAGCGGAAAATCGAGATGGCTCCGGTAAAGGAATTGACGGTCGGCCAGGTGGCGATGCGCAGCGGCGTGGCGGTGTCGGCGCTGCATTTCTACGAGGCGCGCGGGCTGATCCGCAGCCACCGCACGTCGGGCAACCAGCGGCGCTATGGCCGCGACGTGCTGCGGCGGGTGGCGATCATCCGGATCGCCCAGAAGGTCGGCATCTCGCTGGCCGAGATCGGCGCCGCACTTGAATCGCTGCCAGAAGGCCGCACCCCGACGCGCGAGGACTGGAACCTGTTGTCGACCGGCTGGCGCGACGACCTCGATCGCAAGATCACTCAGCTAAAGAAGCTGCGCGACGGCCTGACCGACTGCATCGGCTGCGGCTGCATGTCGATCGACAAATGCCCGCTGCGAAACAGGGAAGATCGCTTGCGTGCGCAAGGGCCGGGCGCAAGGCGACTGCTTGTGGAATCCTAATCCGCCGCGGGCAGCCGCCGTATGGTGAATTCGATTACGTCGCCCGGCCGCTCGAACCAGCTTTCGATCTCGGTCCAGTAGGCCTGCTTGGGAAAACGCTCGAACCATTCCTTGGCCTTGAGCCGCGCATCGGGGCGCGGCAGGACGAAGGTCTCGCGCAAAAACCCGTCACGCGGCATGCGCTCGCGCTCGGCGCGTGAACGATCGAGCCTTTTCTTCAGGCCATGCAGCGGCGGTCTTGCCGGCGTGCGCATGAAAGAACTCCTAGGCCGAACCAGATGACACTTGACCCTTGCCCCTAAGAGATTAGGGATCGCGCCCGGAAAAGGCTAGTGGTCCGATTCCAACATTCGCCTCCCTAATCCCCAGGCGCCGTTGCGAATGTTGGAATCACAAGGACCACTAGCAAGTTTATGTTTCTGGTGGAGTTTTCGAATTTGACATTTGCATCGTGCCCTGCGCCACGCTGTGTGCAAATGTCAAATTCACTCCACTAGGTCCTTTGTCGGCCGCGACCGGAGACAGCATTTTGGAACGACCAGAAATACCGGCAGGCCTGCCACCCGACATCGAACAGAAGAAAATGAAGGCTAGGCTCTGGTTCGAGACGCTGCGCGAGCGCATTTGCACAACCTTCGAGCAGATCGAACAGGAACTGCAGGGACCACTGGCCGAATGGTCGCCCGGCAGCTTCGAGAAGACGCCGTGGGAACGCGACAATGGAAAGGGCGGCGGCGGCGCCATGGCGATGATGCGCGGCCGCGTCTTCGAGAAGGTCGGCGTCCATACTTCGACCGTCTATGGCGAATTCTCGCCCGAATTCAGGAAGCAGATGCCCGGCGCCGAGGAAGACCCGAGCTTCTGGGCATCAGGCATTTCGTTGATCGCGCATCCCTGGAACCCCAACGTGCCGGCCGTGCACATGAACACCCGCATGGTCGTGACGTCGCGCCACTGGTTTGGCGGCGGCGCCGATCTGACGCCGGTGCTCGACCGCAACCGCACGGAAGATCACCCCGACACGGTCGCCTTCCATCGAGCCATGCAGTTCGCCTGCGAGAAGAACGCTGCGATCGCCGACCACCCCAAATTCAAGGCCTGGTGCGACGAGTATTTCTATCTGCCGCACCGCCACGAGCCGCGCGGCGTCGGCGGCATCTTTTTCGACTGGCTGCATTCGGGGGAGGAGAAAGGCGGCTGGAATGCCGATTTGAACTTCGTCCAGGATGTCGGGCGTTCTTTCCTTGTCGTCTACGGACACCTGGTTCGCGCCCATTTCAACGAGAACTGGACCGACGACGACCGCGACGAGCAGCTCATTCGCCGCGGCCGTTACGTCGAATTCAACCTTCTTCACGATCGCGGCACCATCTTCGGCCTGAAGACCGGCGGCAATGTCGCTTCGATCCTGTCCAGCCTGCCGCCGGAGGTCAGGTGGCCGTAAAAAATCGGTGAGCGAAACGTGAGCCGCATTGACGTCCCATTCGCCGAATCTGGGCAGCCAATGTGGCATCGCCATTATCTTTTTCGTCTAATAGGCGATTGAAATAAAACGACTATTTGTCGTTTCGGGCCGGGAAGCGCCGGCGGTTCAGTCCCGAACCGCGACACGACGCTACCGGACGGCCCTGAACAAGGCGGAGCATTTTCCAAACGGATGCCCGCATTTCCAGGAGTATTACATGCGAAAGCTCATTGTTTCGGCAGCCGCCGCTGCCCTTCTCGCTTCCGGCTCGATTGCCTCTGCCGCGGTCAAGCACACCACGGGCACGGTCAAGACCTATGATGGCACGGCCATGAGCCTCGTTCTGGACGATGGATCGACCTTTACGCTGCCCAAGACCTTCAAGGATCCTGGCCTGAAGGCCGGCGAAAAGGTCCGCGTTTCCTGGGACATGAGCGGCAAGAACAAGGTTGCCGAGTCCGTCAAGATCGTGAAGTGACCGGGACAAGACCGAACGGTCTCGCCTTTGGCTTAGCCTGGCAAGAGGGGCGGAGCAGCGCTGCTCCGCCTTTTTCGCACCACGGCAACCAAAATGGTCGAACCGTGTTATGCTAGCTCCCCCGTGCGTGCCCCCGAAACCGACTGCTGTGACAGGGCGCGGAACAGAGATGGCGGAGCTTCGTGTGCCCATGAGAGGCACAGGCTCCAAGGAGGAAAAGGAGAAAATCCCATGAAGGAATTCCATTGCGGCTCGCTGGTTCCCGGCTGTGAGTGGCACACGCGTGCCGGTGAGGAAGCCGAGGTCATGCGCCGCGCCGTCGACCATATGCGCGAGACACATGGCGAAACGGTCATTCGCGAGACGATGATCGAGGCGATCCGCTCGCGCATCGAGAAAGTTCGCGACGCGGCCTGAGCAGTCCTATCTGGCCTTCAAGGCTTCCGCGGCGCGCTCCAGCAGCGCGTCGCGATCGAGCGCAAAGCCGGACCCGATCCATTCCTTTTCCAGGTTTTTCAGGATCGCACCGAGTATTGGCCCCGGCGACGCGCCAAGCGCCGTCAGATCGCCGCCCTTGACTGGGAACACCGGTTTTTCCCATTTCAGCGCAAAAGCGAGCAGGCGCGAAAACCCGCCGGCCTGAACCAGCGCGTCATTGTCCTCGAGAGCCCGCGCTCGCGCCGACGCCAGCGACAGCCGCAGGCGATCGAGAAAACCCTGGCGCTCGCCGGAATAGAGTTTCTTGGCCAGTTCCGCTTCGCTTGTCTTGGGCTCGACGGCAGCCGTCAGCGCCCAGTGGCGCAGGCGCTCCGCCTCAGTGGTCGAAAGTTTCAGCCGCTCGGCCAGTGTCTTCATCCGCGCCGCATCGGGCGGCACGATCGCCTCCAGCCTGAGCAGCGGGTCCGGCGCCCAGCCCAGATCCTTCTCTGTCTTGGTCAGCCCATGAATGGCATCGATGCCCCATTTCTCGCTTTCCGGCAGGGCGCTGGTGAGCACGCCGGCCTGGCGCATCCACAGCAAGGCGCGCGACGGATCTGGGGCCGATAACAACTTCTTCAGCTCGGACCAGATGCGTTCGGCCGAGAGATGGGCGAGACCGTCCTTGAGCCGGGCGCAGGCCTTCAATCCCTCGGCATCGGGCCGACCCTCGCCATACCAGGCGAAAAAGCGGAAGAAACGCAGGATGCGCAGATAGTCTTCGCGGATCCGCTGCTCGGCATCGCCAATGAAGCGCAGCCTTCGTGCCTCGATATCGCCGACGCCGCCGACCAGGTCCACGACCGTCCCGTCAGCCTCCGCATAGAGCGCGTTGATGGTGAAATCGCGCCGTTCGGCGTCGGCCTTCCAGTCGCGGCCGAACGACACTTTGGCGCGGCGGCCATCGGTCTCGATGTCGGCGCGCAGCGTGGTGACCTCATAGGGCGCGCCGCCGGCAATCACCGTGATCGTGCCGTGCTCGATGCCGGTCGGCACCGCCTTGAAGCCCGCCGCCTCGGCGCGGCGAACGGTTTCCTCGGGCAGGCAAGTGGTAGCAACGTCGATATCGGCGACCGGCTGCCCAATCAGCGCATTGCGCACCGCGCCGCCCGCGATGCGGGCTTCCTCGCCGCCCTGCGCCAGCACGGCAAGCAGCCGCTGCAGATGCTTTTCACCCAGCCAGTCGGCTCTGCCCGCCAGCGATATCGGATCACTCAAGCATAGAGCCTTTCATAGAGCGTGCGGATGATGCCGGCGGTGACGCCCCAGATGCGCTGGCCGCCATAGGGCATATCGTAGAAGAACCATTCCAGGTCGTTCCACATGCGGCTGTCCCTGGTGTGGTTGGCCGGATCCATCAGGAACGAAAGCGGCACTTCGAAGGCGGCGTCGACCTCGTCGGAATTGAGCGACAGCGTAAAACCGGGCTCGACGATCGCCAGCACCGGCGCGATGCGATAGCCGCTGCCGGCGACATAATCGGGCATGCGGCCGATGATCTCGATGCGGTCATGGCCGAGGCCGATCTCCTCGAAGGTCTCGCGCAAGGCCGCTGCTTCCGGGGTCGCATCGGTGGGATCAATGGTGCCGCCAGGAAAAGCCACCTGCCCGGAATGGCTGCGCAGTTTTTCCGCCCGCTTGGTCAAAAGCACGGTCGCATCGCGTCCATGATCGACGACCGGGATCAGCACCGCGGCGTCGCGCAGCGCTTTGAGCTGCGTCAACCGTGGATGGCCGGGGTTGAAGCGATGATCGCCATAATCGTCGCCGGCATGGGCTTCAGCTTGCGCCGCGACCCGCGCGCGAAAATCCGCTGTGGAAAACGGCGGCGGCCTCACCTGATCCATCATGCGCTCAGCCGCTTCAGTTTTTCCGCCGGCATGATCGGATAGATTTCGCCTTTCGAGCGCACGGCAAACATCGTCTTGCCGCCGATATCGATCTCCTCGCCATGCTCGACCAGTTCGTACATCACCGGCCGCGCCACCAGCGCTTCCAGCCTCCCGCGCACCAGCACATAGGGCTTCAGGCCGCCGGTCTCGTTCTCGTCGACGAAGCGCAGCGGATGGCCAGGTCCGGCCTCGACGACATCGCCGACATTGGTGCGGAAAGTGATGGTCTGCTCGGCGCCGGCGCCGGAAACATCCATTTCAACCGCGATGAAAGGCGCGTCCACGACGCGGATGCCGACCCGTTCGACCGGCGTCACCAGATAGGTCCTGCCATCCTCGTCCTTGCGCAGCACGCTGGAAAACAGCTGCACCAGCGGCATGCGGCCGATCGGCGTGCCGAGATAGAACCACGTTCCGTCTTGTTTGATCTCCATGTCGAGATCGCCGCAAAAGTCGGGATTCCAGCGCTCCACCGGCGCCGCGCCCTTGCCGGCGCGAGCCGCACGCGAGATCAACGCTTCGAGACCGCGCGCCTCGGTTGCGGCAGCAAGGCTGTGTTCGCGATGTTCGGAGCGTTCCGTCATGGTCACGAAATAGTCACTGTTGTTCCGCTTGTCAGCCTAAGTCTGTGATTTAAATTCATTCGTAGGCGCCAGGCGAAGCCGAATCGCGGCATTCTAAGGCACTACAGTGCAAGCCGGTACTTCCAGCACAAGGATCGATGCGGCATGAGCGTAATGGTCAAGGAAAGCCCAATCAGCGAAAAGGACATGATCGCCCAGGCCGAGACGGCGCTGGCCGATATTTCCAGGGTGCGCGACGGCGTCGGCCGCGTCATTTTCGGCCAGGAAGTGGTGGTCGAGCGCACGCTGGTGGCGCTGCTTGCCGGCGGCCATGCGCTGCTGGTCGGCGTGCCCGGCCTTGCCAAGACCAAGCTGGTCGAAACGCTCGGTGTCGTGCTCGGCCTCGATTCGCGCCGCATTCAGTTCACACCCGACCTGATGCCGTCGGACATTCTCGGCTCAGAGGTGATGGAACAGGACGAGGCCGGCAAGCGCTCCTTCCGCTTCATCTCCGGCCCGATCTTCGCGCAATTGCTGATGGCCGACGAGATCAACCGCGCCTCGCCGCGCACCCAGTCGGCGCTGCTGCAGGCGATGCAGGAATATCACGTCACCATCGCCGGCATTCGCCACGACCTGCCCGCACCCTTCCATGTACTGGCGACGCAAAACCCGCTGGAGCAGGAAGGCACCTATCCCCTGCCCGAAGCGCAGCTCGACCGCTTCCTGATGCAGGTCGACATCCTTTATCCCGAAATCGAGGCCGAGCGGCGCATTCTGCTGGAGACCACCGGCACCGAGGACGCCAAGGCGCAAAACGTGCTGCAGCCGGCGCGGCTGAGGGAAATCCAGACGCTGATCCGCCGTATGCCGGTGCCCGAAAGCGTCGTCGACGCCATCCTCAAACTGGTGCGTTCGGCGCGTCCCGGCCAGGGCAATGCTGAGACCGACAAGCATGTCGCCTGGGGTCCCGGCCCGCGCGCCAGCCAGGCGCTGACGCTGTGCGCCCGTGCGCGCGCGCTTTATGACGGGCGGCTGGTGCCGTCGGTCGACGATATCCGCGCGCTGGCCGAACCAGTGCTGCAGCACCGCATGGCGCTGACCTTTGCCGCGCGCGCCGAGGGCACGACCGTGCGCGACGTGGTGGCGAAACTGGCCAAAGGAATCTGATGGCGCGTATCGGCGAAGTCCAGGCACCGGCAGCGACGCGCGACGCGCTCGCCAGGGGCCGCTTGCGGGCTTCGCTGGTGCCGGACCTGCTGGTCGAGGCACGCCGTATCGTCAATACGGTAATTGCCGGCTGGCATGGCCGCCGCAAGCGCGGCATCGGCGAGAATTTCTGGCAGTTCCGCCCCTATGTCGAAGGCGATTCCTCGCGCATCGACTGGCGCCGTTCGGCCCGCGACGACCACACCTATGTGCGCGACCGCGAATGGGAAGCAGCCCACACGGTGTGGCTTTGGGCCGACCCATCGCCCTCCATGCTCTACAAATCGACTGGCGCCGGCGTTTCCAAGGAATCGCGCGCGCTGGTGCTGGCACTGGCCATGGCCGAATTGCTATCTCGCAGCGGCGAGCGCATCGCCTGGCCCGGCCTGACCGATCCGTTCACCGCCCGCAACGGCGCCGAGCGCATCGCGGCGCAATTGATGCACGCCGCCGACCCGCCAGCAAAGCCTGACCTGTCCGCCATCCGCCGCTTCTGCGACATCGTCGTCGTCAGCGATTTCCTCGACCCGGTCGAGGAGACCATGGAATGGCTCGATGTGCTGGCGCGGCATGGCGTGCGTGCGCATCTGATCGAGGTTGCCGATCCGGCGGAGGAGACCTTTCCCTATGCCGGCCGCACCGAATTCACCGATCCCGAGACCGGCGACAAGCTGACCGCCGGCCGCGCGGAAATGCTCGGCGGCGAATACCGCCTGCTCTACACCGCCCGCCGCCAGGAGCTGGCCAGCTGGTGCAAGCGCCTCGCCTGGAGCTACACCGTCAACCACACCGACCGCCTCGCTTCCGAGGCGCTGGTGCGCATCCACATGGCGATGACCGCCGATGGCGCATTCGTGGGAAGGGCCGGCGCATGAGCTGGCTGCCGCTCTCCTTTGGCGCTCCCATGGTGTTGTGGGGCCTGCTCGCGCTGCCGGTGATCTGGTGGCTGCTCAGGCTCACACCGCCCAAGCCGCAGTCCGAAATCTTTCCGCCGCTGAAGATCCTCGCTCGCGTGCTGAAGCGCGAGGAAACGCCGCAGCAGAGCCCGTGGTGGCTGACGCTGCTGCGGCTGTTGATGGCAGCCCTTGTCGTCGCGGCATTAGCCGAACCCGTCTTCAATCCGCGCGAAAAATTGCCGGCCGAGGGCGCCGCCCTGGCGCTGGTCATCGACAATGACTGGGCGAGTGCTGCCGACTGGGGCAAGCGCGTCGCCACCGCCCAGCGGCTGATCGCCGATGCCGGTTCGAACGGCGTACCGGTCGTCATCGCCTTCACCGCCGAAAAGCCGAACGCCGAGATCGGCCCCTTCGATGCGGCGGCTGCCCTCGACCGGCTGCGCGCCGCCAAGCCGAGGCCGATTCCGACCGACCGACCCGCTGTCTATGCCCGCGTCGCCGGCGTGCTGGAAACCTTGCCCGGCGCCAGCGTTGCCGTTCTCGCCGACGGCCTTGCGGCAAAAGGCGACGAGGCCGCCTTCAACACACTGCTGTCGAAAAACGCCGCCCGTGTCGTCTGGGCCGATTCCGACCGGCTGGCGCTGACTGGGCTCACCGGCGCCGAGAACGAGGTCGACGGCTTCGCCCTGACCGCCATCCGCGCGCCCGGCGACCCGGCGCCGGCACAAGTCACCGCCGGCGCCTTCGACGACAAGGGCCGCCGCATCGCCGACGCGACGCTGACCTTCGCGCCGGGTGAGACCACCGCCACCGGCACGATGGCGGTGCCGTTCGAACTGCGCAACGACTTCGCCTCGATCGCGCTCGACGGCGAACGCCAGGCAGGTGCGGTGCGCGTGCTCGACGAAAGCTCCAAGCGCCGCCGCGTCGGACTTTTATCGCAGGCCGAGGCCGACCAGGCGCAGCCGCTTCTGTCGCCGCTCTATTACATCAGGCGCGCGCTGCAGCCTTTCGCCGATCTGGTCGAACCGTCGAGCGTCGATCTCGCCGACGCCATCCCGCAGCTTCTCGACCAGAAGCCGGCGATGATCGTCATGGCCGATATCGGTACCATTCCGCCGCAGGTCCATCAGCGGCTGGTCGACTGGGTCGACAATGGCGGCACGCTGGTGCGCTTTGCCGGTTCGCGGCTGGCCGCCGCCGGCAATGACGACGACCTTCTGCCGGTCAGGCTGCGCACCGGCGAGCGCTCGCTTGGCGGCGCGCTCTCCTGGACGACGCCGCAGGCGGTGACCGAATTCCCGAAGAACGGCCCGTTCGCCGACCTCGCACCGCCGGCCGAGGTCACGGTGAGCCGGCAGGTGTTGGCCGAACCGACGCCGGACATCGTCGAGCGCACCTGGGCAACCCTTGCCGATGGCACCCCGCTGGTGACCGGGTTGAAGAAGGGCAAGGGCACGCTGGTGCTGTTCCATATCACCCCGGAAGCGACATGGTCGACGCTGCCGATCTCCGGCAGCTTCGTCGAGATGCTGCGGCGCATCGTGCAGCTGTCGCGCAACCAGGGTGCGGCGGTTGCCAACGCCGAAGCCGCTGCTACGTCGCTGGCGCCTTATCGCATGATAGCCGCCGACGGCACTTTGGTGCCGCCGACGCCGGACGCACGACCGCTGGTCCCTGGCGCCGGCTCGCTGCCGGTGACGTTCGAGAACCCGCCCGGCCTCTATGGCTCGGAAACCGGCGTTTTCGCCCACAATCTGCTCGACCCGGCCACCGCCTTCGCGCCGCTGGTGCGCCCGCAATTCACAGTGCCGGTGACCAATATCCAGTACGCTTTCGATGAATCGCGCGACCTCAAGGGATCGCTGGTCACAGCGGCACTTGTGCTTATGCTGCTCGACACGCTGGCGGTGTTCTGGATGGGCGGGCTGATGTCGCGCCGACCGCGCCGCGCCCGATCGGCCGCGGCAACGACGGGTGCGCTGCTGCTTGGCCTCGGCATGCTGTTTGGCCATGCCGACCTCGCCCGCGCCGACGACGCCAAGCCCGGCGATGCCGCCGCTATCGAGGACATTGCCAAGACCCGCATCGCCTATGTGCTGACCGGTGTGCCCGGTGACGATTCGATCAGCCGCGCAGGGCTCGAAGGCTTGACCCGCTTCCTGATCGAGAAGACCGCGCTCGAGCCGGGCGCGCCGGCGGGCGTCGATATCTCGAAGGACGAGCTTTCCTTCTATCCGCTGATCTACTGGCCGATCGATCCCTCCGCGCCGATGCCGAGTCAAGCCGCGATCGCCCGCATCGACGCCTATATGCAGCAGGGCGGCACGGTGCTGTTCGACACGCGCGACCAGTTCGCCAACGGCATCGGTGCGGATTCGGCGAGCCCGGCGACGGAACGGTTGCGCGACATTCTCGGCAATCTCAACGTGCCGCCGCTGGAGCCGGTGCCCGCCGACCATGTGCTGACCAAATCCTTCTTCATCCTGCCCGAATTTCCCGGCCGCTTCTCCGGCAGCCCGCTCTGGGTGGAAGCCTCGCTCGAGGCCAGCAATGCCGAGAATCGGCCGGTACGCGTCGGCGACGGCGTCTCGCCGATCCTGATCACCGCCAATGATTTTGCCGGCGCCTGGGCCGTCGACGAGAATGGTGACCCGCTTTTGCCGACCGTGCCATCGGATCCGATGCAGCGCATCTATGCGCTGCGCGCCGGCGTCAACATCATGATGTACATGCTGACCGGCAACTACAAATCCGACCAGGTGCACGTGCCGATCCTGCTCGAACGGCTGGGGCAGTAAGCCTATGAACTGGTCGATTTCCTTCGAACCGCTGCTGTCCTGGCCCTTGCTGGCTTTGGTGCTCGCACCGCTGCTGGTGCTGGCGGCTGTCGGCTTGTGGTTTCGCCAGCGCGGCGCGATCTTCCGCTTCGCGGCGCTGATTGCGCTGGGCGCAGCACTCCTCAATCCGGTCTTCCTCGATGAGGAGCGCGAGGCGCTGAAGAGCGTCGTTGCCGTCATCGTCGACCGCAGCCAGAGCCAGGATATCGGCGACCGGACCAAACAGACCGACGAAGCGCTTGCCGGTTTGCAGCAGCGCCTTGGCCGCTTCAAGCAGTTCGACGTCCGCGTCGTCGAGGCCGGCAAGTCGGAAGCCGCCGACGAGCGCACCGAGACCAAGCTTTTTGCAGCGCTTGAAGGCGCTTTCCGCGACGTGCCGCCCTCGCGCATCGGTGGCGCCATCATGATCACCGATGGCGAGGTGCATGACGCACCGGCCGCCCCCGACTTCAATGCGCCGCTGCACGCGCTGATCACCGGCAACGAGCACGAGAAGGACCGCCGCATCCGCTTCGAGAACGCGCCACGCTTCGGCCTCGTCGGCAAGCCGCTCGACATGACCTACCGCGTCATCGCCACCGACGGCGAAACCGGCCCGGTCGATGTCCGCGTCTCGGTCAATGGAGAGCAGGTCGCGGTCGAAGAAGCGACCATCGGCCAGGCGATGCCGCTGCAGGTGACCATCCCCGGCGCCGGCCGCAACATCGTCGAACTCTCTATTGACCGCGAGCCGGGCGAACTGACCGACGCCAACAACCGCGCCATCGCGCTGATCGACGGCATCCGCGAGAACTTGCGCGTGCTTTTGGTTTCCGGCGAACCGCATGCCGGCGAGCGCACGTGGCGCAATCTGCTGAAATCCGACGCCTCGGTCGATCTCGTCCATTTCACCATTCTGCGGCCGCCGGAAAAGCAGGACGGCACGCCGATCAACGAACTGTCGCTGATCGCCTTCCCGACCCGCGAGTTGTTCGTCGAGAAGATCAAGGATTTCGATCTCATCATCTTCGACCGCTACCAGCACCGCGACGTGCTGCCGATCCTCTATTACGACTACATCTCCGAATACGTCGAAAAGGGCGGCGCGCTGCTGATCGCCGCCGGGCCGGAATATGCCGGCGACTCCTCGATCGCCCGCACCCCGCTAATGTCGTCGCTGCCGGCAATGCCGACCGGCGAAGTCATCGACAAGGCCTTCTATCCGCGCCTCACCGATCTCGGCCAGCGCCATCCGGTGACGCGCGGCCTCGACGGCTCGGCGACCGAGCCGCCGCGCTGGAGCCGCTGGTTCCGCACCATCGGCGTGCAGAACCCCGAAGGCGAAGTGGTGATGAAGGGCGCCGACAACCGCCCGCTGCTTCTGCTCGATCATAAGGGCGAAGGCCGCGTCGGCATGCTTCTGTCCGATCAGGGCTGGCTATGGGCGCGCGGCTTCGAGGGTGGCGGGCCGCATGTCCAGCTTTACCGCCGCATCGCCCACTGGCTGATGAAGGAACCTGAACTCGAGGAAGAGCGGCTGACCGCCGACGGCCGCGGCATGATGCTGGAAATCCGCCGCCAGACGATGAGCGACGATCCCGGCCCGGCGCAGGTGATCACCCCTTCGGGCAAGGCGCTGATCGTCAAGCTGGAGAAGTCCGAACCCGGCGTTTTCCTGGGCAGCATCGAGACCAAGGAGATCGGCCTCTACCAGATCGGCAATGGTGACCTGACCGCACTCGCCCATGTCGGCCCGGTCAACGCGCCGGAATTCTCCGACGTCGTCTCTACCGAGGACCGGTTGAAGGCTCCGACTGAGGCCACCGGCGGCAGCGTGCGCCGGCTGGCGGCCTCCTCCACCCTTGGCCAGCTCACCGGCAGCGTCACCCTGCCCTCCATCGTCCCGGTCCGCGCCTCCGGTGCGGCCTCGGGCGCAGACTGGATCGGCCTGCGCAGCACCGACGACAGCGTGCTCAAAGCCGTCTCGCGCGTACCCCTGTTCGGCGGCTTCCTCGGCCTTTGCCTGCTGCTGCTGGCCATGGGCGCGATGTGGTACAGAGAGGGAAGGTAAGGATCCCTTCTCCCCGTCACTATACGGGGAGAAAGACGCTCAACCTACTCCTCCGGCTCCGTCGTAAACAGCAGCGGGTACCCCTTGGCCTTGGCCGCGTCGACGGCCCGTGTCGCCTTGGTCTCGGCGACATCCCTGGTGAAGACGGCAACGACGCAAACGCCGAGCCGGTGCGCGGTGATCATCACCCGGTTAGCCTGGTCTTCGCTGAGCTTGAACTCGCCCTTCAGCACCGTCACCACGAATTCGCGCGGCGTAAAATCGTCATTGATGAGGATGACCTTGTAGAGCTTCGGCCGCTCGGTCCGCGGCTTGGTCTTGGTGCGGGGTTTGGAACTGATTTCAGGCATCGGGAACCGGTATCGCGCGAGGGGTCGCTCTCACTTTGTCATGGGGGAAAGCCGTCGTCCATTTTGATCGGCGCGCCAAACCGGCTTCCCGGAAGTGCTGCCGTTCACAAATTTAGGAAGTGTATGCTGCGGTTCAACGGCCCTGGCGATTGGCGACGCGACGAGCCTGGAATTGCCGTGCGCTGGATGCCGCATCCGGCCTTGATCCGGCCGCCTTGTATTCGACCCAGGCGACCGCGAGCCAGCCGAAGAAGCAGGCCAGCGCCGCGCCGGTGATCACGGTAAGCAGCAGGCTTTGCCATGGTGTGATGTATTGCCAGCTGCTGGAGATTGCCGGTGCAAACAGCGACGGCTCTGTGCGCCCGCTCACCGGATCGGGCACCGGGCTGGCGGTGAACTGGATCAGCACCCTGACCATTGCCGAGGCCACAAGGCCGCCGATGGCCATCGAGCGCAGAATGGATGAAAGCCGCTTCTTCATGCGGGCTATCCTACCGGACCGGCATTGCAAACGGGTTAAAGTCCTGGGTGGCCGGCACCCATCAACGGGTAGTCATGCTCACACGACAAGGCCGCTCCAGCCGGGGGGGTGCTGGAGCGGCCTTGTTACAGACAAGCCTGTTGGCTGTCTGGATCAGGCCTTCGGGGCGTCCGTCTTGACGACCTTCTTCGCCTTCTTGTGCTTCTTGACGGGCTTCTTGGCGACGACCTTCTTCACCGGGGGCTTGGCGGTCGTGGTCGCCGGAGCGGTGGTCGTGGAAGCAGCCGGAGCAGCGGTCGTGGTGGCAGCGGCATTGCCCAGAGCCGGCATTGCGAAAGCGAGAGCGACGGCGAGACCGGTGGCGGAGAGGATGGACTTTTTCATGGCTTCATTTCCTTCTTTGTGCGGGTCGTGTTTCGAGTGTCACTGAACCGGGTCGATCGGTGTCACTCCAAGCAGCTTCAAAGCGTTCGCGAGCATCCGGATACCCTGTGCCTGTTTCTTGTTGGCGCAGAACCGGTTTCCCTTTCTTTGCAGTGCTTTCGCCGCGGTGACCTGCGTTGCCGCGGCATGGGTTTCAAGGGCTTCGTCTACCTGGCGATTGAGATCGATGCAGCGCTCGCTCCTTGTGATCGGCGTCACCTTTGCGGTTGTGGCTCCGACCGCGGCTGTGACGAGCGGAATGCTGAGCAGCGCACCCATCAAGCTGATCGTGAACCTGTGCATTGGTGATGTCCGTTACTCCGGAGACTTCGCGTCGCAGCCGATGTCCTGACCGCCACGGCACCCTTTATGCCCTTGATTTTTTTCGGGAGTTTTTCCGGACTATAGAATTTTGTTTCTGAATTGTTTCTGGCAAATCGGCTTTGCGGGCGATCATCGCCGCTGGCCAACATGTGGCCAGAATTCTATCGTGTGGGTGACGCCACAGAAGCAGACTCAGAAGGCAGCCGCCGACCGGCCGCCAGCAATGACAGGATCGCCGTGAAATCCGATGCGCACATACTGATCGTCGACGACGACAAGGGCATTCGCGACCTGCTTCAGGAATTCTTCCAGAAGCGCGGCCTGCGCACCACGGTTGCCGCCGACGGCGTCGAGATGGAAGACATACTGCGCCGCACGCAGGTAGACCTGATCGTGCTTGATGTGATGCTGCCGGGAAAGAGCGGGCTGGAGCTCTGCCGCGACCTGCGCGCCAGCTACTCGACGCCGATCATCATGCTGACGGCGGTCACCGAGACCACCGACCGCGTCGTCGGCCTGGAAATGGGCGCCGACGATTATGTGCCCAAACCCTTCGATCCGCGCGAGCTGCTGGCCCGTATCCGCGCCGTTTTGAGGCGCAATGGTGCTGCCGAGCCGAAGCGGGCCACCACCAAGCAGATCTATCATTTTGCCGGCTGGACGATGGACTGCTCGCGCCGCCGGCTGATGGCGCCGGGCGACGTCAGGGTCGAACTGACGATGGCGGAGTTCAACCTGTTGCAGACCTTCGTCAAAAGCGCGCAGCGCGTCCTCACCCGTGACCAGCTCATCGAGCTTTCCGGCGGTGACAGCGACTATTCCTTCGACCGCAGCATCGACATCCTGGTCAGCCGTCTCAGGCGCAAGATGGAAGACGACCCCAAGACGCCGAAACTGATCCTGACTGTGCGCAGCGGCGGCTACCAGTTCCTGCCCGAGACCACCTCCGAATGAGACGTTTCCTGCCGCAAACCCTGCCGGTCTGGGTTTTGCTCATCGTCATTGCCGGCCTGCTGATCAGCCAGGTCGCCACGCTCTACATCGTCTCGCGCGATCGTGCCGTCGCCAATGACGAGGTCGATCTCTACCGGCTTAACGACCGCGCCTATTCGCTGGTGCAGCTGATGCATGACGACACGCCGGAGCAGCGCAAGCTGACGGCCTCCGGTCTGTTCAACGCCACCTATGCGCTCACCGTTTCGGACACGCCCGCGGTCACCTCGTCGATCGCCGGCGACGACGAACTGGCCGAACTCGAGGACATCCTGGTCGGGCGGCTGTCGAAATTCGGCATCACCGACGCCCGCGTCCGGCGCGATCCGGCAACCCAGGCAGCCAACGCGCCTGGCGGTGTGGCCGTGACCAAGGATGTCGGCGCGGTGGAGCGTGACCTGTTATCGCTGGCGGCCAGCTTCGCCCAGAGCGACAAGCTGACGGCATCTGTCCGCTTCGCCGACGGCCAATGGCTGAATTTCACCGAGCCCAACACGCCGGTCGGACCGATATTGAGCTTCGACAGCCTGCCGCTCTATTCGCTGATCGCGGCCCTGGTGGTGATCATGTCGATCTGGTCGCTGCGCCGGCTGACGGCGCCCTATCGGATGATGGAAACGGCGGTCAACCGGATCGGCACGGACCTGAAGAGCCCGCCGATCGCCGAGACCGGCAGCCGCGAAATCCGCGCCGCGGCCAAAGCCGTGAACGCCATGCAGGTCCGGCTGCGCGACTATGTCGAGGACCGCGAACATCTGGCCGCCGCGCTCGCCCACGATCTGCGCACGCCGCTGACCCGCATGCGGCTGCGCCTCGAGCTGTTGCGCAGATCGACGGCGCGCGAGGCGCTCGCCCACGACCTCGCCGACATCGAGAGCATCGCCAGCTCCGTCATCGACTTCGCCACCTTCGAAGTCACCGAGGAGAAGAGCGAGCGGATCGATTTCTGGTCGCTGGTGGAATCGATCGCCGACAGTTTCGAGGACGTCACGTTCGACCATGACGGCGCCAGGCCGCGTGGCATGATCTGCATGGCGCGGCCGGTGGCGCTCAAGCGCTGCGTCAACAATCTGGTCCAGAATGCCGTGACCTACGGCAAGAAAGCCCATGTCAGCCTGCGGCAGTCGGACGGCGCGGTCACGCTGGTTATCCGCGACGAGGGGCCGGGCATACCGCAGGCGCAGCTCGACCAGGTGTTCGGTTCCTTCGTGCGGCTGGAGCAATCGCGCAACCGCCAGACCGGCGGTCTCGGGCTAGGCCTGACCATTGCCCGCAACATTGCGCGTGCCGCCGGCGGCGATGTCAACCTGTCCAACCATCCTCGCGGCGGCCTGCTGACGGAGCTCAGCCTGCCGCTGGCGGCATAAGGCAGCAGACTAGCGTCTCGATGGGCACCGGGGGTGGATCAACCAACCCAACCTTGCAATAGTGCGGCCGCTCGAACAGGAGGAGATCGCCGCATGCTTTACGCCATCCTGGCCTATCACGTCGAACAGACCATCCAGTCCCTGACGCCGCAGCAGGACGCGGCGCTGATGCACGACCTGCTCGAGGTCAATGCCAGATTGACCCGCGAAGGCAAGCTTGGGCCGGCGGCAAGACTGGGCGCGACCGCCGAGGCCGTCACGCTGCGCGGTCCGGGCGAAGGCATCGTCATCGACGGGCCGTTTGCCGAGACCAAGGAACAATTGCTGGGTCTTTATGTCCTCGACTGCGCCACGCAGGAGGCGGCGATTGCAGCCGCGCGCGACTTGCGCCGCGTGAACCCCTCGGCAGTGTACGAGATCCGGCCGATCACATTTTACCTTCCCGGCGTGACGTTTCCCGCTACGGAGGGCGATTTAAAGGAGGCCGCCAGCGGCTGAGAACTACCCCATGGCCGGTCAGGCAGAAGCGATCTCGTTGCCGAGGCGGACCGTTTCGGCGACGAGAAGGTCGAGATCCTCGCGCCGGGTCCGGTGGTTGTTGATCGCCACCCTGAGGCAATGCCGGCCTTGCACCGTGGTATCGGAAATGGCGGCGGTTCCGTCTTCCTGCAGCCTCAGCATGATCTCGGTGTTGAGCGCTTTCGCGCGCTCGCCATCGAGACCATCCGCGCGATAGCGGAAGCAGACGATGTTGATGCTGGTCGGCGCCGTCAGTTCGAGCGCTGGCTCGGCCGCGATCAGCCCTGAGAGATACTGCCCCTGCGCAATGTTCTGGTCGATCAGGCGGCCGAATTTTTCGACACCGTGTTCTCGCAACGCCATCCACACTTTGAGTGCCTTGAAGCCACGTGTCGTCTGCAGGCCATAGTCGTGCAGCCATTGGCCGGAGGCGAGGCCGCGCGGTGTCGACTCCAGATATTCCGGCGTCACCGCGAAGGTCTTGCGATGCGCCAAGGCATCCCGCACCAGCGCGCAGCCTGCCTCGAAAGGCGCATGCAGCCATTTGTGGGGGTCGAGCGCGATGGAATCGGCCCATTCGATGCCGGCGACACGACGCGCATTCTCGGGCGCGATCGCGATCAGCGCGCCGATGCAGCCGTCGACATGGAACCAGAGATCCTCCTCATGCGCCAGCTTGGCCAGTGCCTGCAGATCGTCGATGGCGCCGGTGTTGACAGTGCCGGCATTGCCGATGATGCAGGCCGGCTTGAACCCGGCCGCGCGATCTTCCGATATCGCAGTCCTCAAACCTTCAATGTCGATGCGCAGGCCGGTGTCGCTGGCAATGCGGCGCAGCGCCTTGTTGCCGAGACCGAGCGCTTCCATCCCCTTGCGGTGACAGGAATGGACCTGGTCCGAGCCATAGAAACGCAACGGCTTTTCGATGGCGGCAACGCCGTGCTCGCGCACGTTGATGCCGGCCTTGGTGTTGCGCGCCACGGTCAGCCCGATGATGTTGGCCATCGAACCGCCGCTGACCAGCGTGCCGCTGGCCGAAGCCGGCATGCCCATCATCTGCTTGCACCAGTCGACCACCTGGCCGTCCATCAGGGCGGCGGCATGGTTGCCGCCGCCGAGATTGGAGCCCTGGATTGCCGCCAGGAAATCGCCGATCGCGCCGGTAAAATTGCTCGACCCCATATACCAGGACCAGAAGCGCGGATGGATGTTGCCCATCGGATAGGGCATCACCTTGTCCACGACATCGCCATAGATGTCGGCAAGCGGGGTCGGCGATTGCGGCAGCGAGGCGGTGAAGAAATCCCTCACATCTCCAGGCATCTCCTGCCACACCGGCCGTTGCCTGACATCGCGCAGGTAAGCGACGGCATCGTCAACGATCCGATGCGACAGGCTTTGCATATCGGCCCAGTCCGAGGGGTCAAGCGTTTCCTCGGTACTGGTAGCCGAGTGTCCAGGCATCGCGTCCATGCAATTTGCTCCCGCGTCATCATGCCGGGAACTGGCAACCGGGCGTCGAGAGCGAGAGAGCAAGCTCTTCCGCATTCATCTCGGCCTCGATGCCGTCGAACAAAGGCGTGGTCATGTAGCGTTCACCGGTATCGGGAAGCATGCACAGGATCACCGATCCGGCCGGTGCCGTGCCGGCGATCTGGCGCGCCACGGCAAAAGCCGAACCGCCGGAAATGCCGGTGAAGATGCCTTCCTGCTGCGCCAGCGCCTTGGCCCATTTCATGCCCTCCGGCCCGGCGATCGGCATCACCTCGTCATAGAAGTTGCCATCGATGGCCTCCTGCAGGACGTGCGGGATGAAATCCGGCGTCCAGCCCTGGATCGGGTGCGGTTCGAAAGCCGGATGGCTGGCGGCCGGCGCTCCGCCGGCGCCACGCATCTGCGGCTTGCCGCTGCCGACAAGCTGCGCGTTGGCCGGTTCGGTGAGCACGATCCGGGTCTCAGGCCGCTCGCGGCGCAGCACCCGCGCCACGCCGGCGACGGTGCCGCCGGTGCCGTAGCCGGTGACGAAATAGTCGAGCCGCGAGCCGGCGAAATCGTTGACGATCTCGCGTCCCGTAGTTGCTTCATGGATGTCGGCGTTGGCCTTGGTCTCGAACTGGCGGGCCAGGAACCAGCCATTGGCTTCGGCCAGTTCCACCGCCTTCTTGTACATGCCGAAGCCTTTCTCGGCGCGCGGCGTCAGCACCACCTTGGCGCCCAGCATCCGCATCAGCTTGCGGCGCTCGACCGAGAAACTGTCGGCCATCGTCACCACCAGCTTGTAGCCCTTCTGCGCACAGACCATGGCAAGACCGATGCCGGTGTTGCCGCTGGTCGCCTCGACGATGGTCTGTCCCGGCTTGAGCGCGCCGGTGCGTTCACCTTCCTCGATGATGTTGAGCGCCAGCCGGTCCTTCACCGACGCCGCCGGATTGAAGAACTCGGCCTTGACGTAGATGGTGGCGTGCGCCGGTCCGAGATTATTGACGCGGATGACCGGCGTGTCGCCGATGGTGTCGAGAATGCTGTCGAACAGGCGGCCGCGGCCGGCCGTGGTTCTGATTTTCTGCTGATGCAACATGGTAGACTCGCTCACGGGCCGGTTACACACCGGCGGTTTGGGCGGCGAGATTTCGACACCTTGCCGCACTACAGGTCCTTGACGTGCGGCAGTGTGGTAAACACCACATTCGGCGCACAAATTTTGCGAGCCGGGTGCACTTTGTCGTGCTCGGTGGTAAAGCAGGGGCCGGCAGGTCAGCGTGGGAGCAGGCGTGGTATCTGGCGTGGAATCGAGCCTGGCGAGCAGCCATCAAGGTGTTGTCGTGCGCCTGTTTGGGCCGCCGACGATTGCGCGCGACGGCGTCCCGGTGGTCTTGCCGGCATCGCGCAAGCTGCGCGCGCTGCTGGCCTATCTGGCGCTGGCGCCCCATCCGGTCGGACGTGGCAAGCTCTGCGAGTTGCTGTGGGATGTTCCAAATGATCCCAGGGGTGAGCTTCGCTGGTGCCTGAGCAAGCTGCGGGCCGCGCTCGACGAACCGGGCCGCTGCAGAATCGAAACATCGGGCGATACGATCGCGCTCGATCTCGACGGCATCTCAGTCGACGTGCTGGATGTCGCGGCGGCGGCTGCCGCAGGCATCGAAACGCTCGAGCCGACGCGACTGCAGTCGGTCTCCGACCTGTTCGTCGGCGACTTCCTCGAAGGGCTGGAGATCGACCGAAGCCCTCTCTTCAACAGCTGGCTGACCGCGCAGCGCCGCCGTTTCGGTTCCTGCCACGCGGCTATACTGGAACATCTGGTCAAGACGCTGCCGGCCGATTCCGAAGCCGTCTCCGCCCATCTCGAAAAATGGCTGGAGCTGACCCCGTTCGACAGCTGCGCCCACATCGCACTCCTGGTGAGGCTGGCGCGGCGCGGCGCGTTCCGTGCCTGCGAGGACCATCTTGCCGCAGCAGCATCGCTCTTCCAATCGGAAGAGCTGGATTTCGGCCCGGTGCGCGAGGCGTGGCTGTCCATCCGCAGCGAACGGCCCTGCGCGATTTTGCCGGCACAACCGGCAGCTCCGCCCGGGCCGAACCAGGCGTCAGTCATGCTTGCCGGTTCAGAAGCCGCGACGCCGCACAAGGCTTCGCTGGCCGTGATGCCATTTGCCGAAGACGCCGGTAGCGGCGTTCGTGGCGGGCTGGCCGATGGCTTGACCCACGACATCATTACCCGCCTCGCCAAGCTCAGGGACTTCTTTGTCATCGCCCGGGGCTCGGTCTTTGCGCTGGCGGAAAGGAACATCGCGCCGGAAGATGCCGGCCGAAGGCTGAATGTCGACTATGTCGCCACCGGCACGGTGCGCAGCGCGACGGGTCGCCTGATCGTCACTGTCGAGCTTGTCGAGGTTCGCACGGCCAGGATCGTCTGGGCCGAGACCTTCGAGCGCAAGGCCGAGGACATCTTCATTGTCCTCGACGATATCGGCAACAGCATCGTGGCCTCTGTCTCATCCGAGATAGAGATGGTCGAGCGCAACCGCGCCATGCTGAAAGCGCCCAATTCGCTCAATGCCTGGGAGGCCTACCATCGAGGACTCTGGCATATGTATCGCTTCACCCGCAGCGAAAACGAGCAGGCCAGGCATTTCTTCGGCATCGCACTGCAGCAGGATCCGACCTTTACCCGCGCCTATGCCGGCCTGTCCTTCACCCATTGGCAGAGCGCCTTCCAGCGCTGGGGCGACCGCGACCAGGACAGCGCGCTTGCCTTTGAGGCGGCCGGCCAGAGCGTTTTGGTCGACGATCATAATCCCGCCGCGCACTGGGCGATGGGCCGGGCGCTGTGGCTGCGCGGCGAGGGTGATGCGTCCGTGCTAGAACTGCAAAGAGCCGTCGACCTCAGCCCGAACTTCGCGCTTGGCCACTATGCGCTGTCCTTCGTGCATTCGCAGTCGGGCGACCCGCACGCGGCGATCGGATCGTCGGATCATTCGCGCCATCTGTCGCCGTTCGACCCGATGCTGTTCGGCATGCTGGGCGCACGCGCCATGGCGCATGTCCGCCTCGGCCAGTTCGACGAGGCGGCCGAATGGGCGCTGAAGGCGGCCGCCCGCCCCAACGCACATGTCATCATCCTGTCGATCGCCGCCCACTCCCTGGCGTTGGCTGGGCGGCTGGACGAGGCGAAAAACTTCGCCGCCGCCATCCGCAAGACGCTTCCGGATTACCGAGCCGACGACTTCATCGACACCTTCCGCTTCGACCGGGATGCCACAGCCCTGTTCAAGCTCGGCGCCACGCGCATCGGTCTGGCTTAGAGCATGATCCCAAAAAGTGGGTACCGGTTTTTGGAAAAGATCATGCTCCAACAAAGGGTTAGATCATGATGAGATTTCAACCAAATCTCATCATGATCTAGCGCCGCAACACCGCGCTCAGCACATCGCGTATCCCGATCGCGCCGACAAAGCGCGACTGGTCGTCGAACAGCGCCACGGGTGCCGTCTGCGAGCGGTGCATGGCCAGCATCACCGTCTTCAGCGACGTGCCGGGGTTGGCCCAGAACACCTGCGCCGTCTCCTCCGGCTGCGCCTCGACATCGGCGCATGAAACCCATACCGCCGGTTTGCCGTCGCGTTCCGCCGCCGCCACCAGCCCGTGCTCGTCGATCTTAAAGCGAGTCGTCTTGCGCCGGTCGAGCCACACCCAGCCATTATCGCCGTGCTCGAGGTCGCGGCTGTCGCGCATGACGTTCCAGGCGGTCAGCACCGACAACGGATTCACATTGGCGATGAAGTCGCGGACATAGTCATTGGCGGGCTTGAGCACGATGTCTTCCGGCGCCCCGGTCTGCACGATGCGACCGCCCTCCATGATGGTGATGTGGGTGCCGATCTTCAGCGCCTCTTCCAGATCATGGCTGACGAAGATGATGGTCTTCTTCAGCTCCGCCTGCAGCTGCAGCAATTCGTCCTGCAGCTTGGTGCGGATCAGCGGATCGAGCGCAGAGAACGGCTCGTCCATCAGCAGGATCGGCGCCTCGGTGGCGAAGGCACGGGCCAGGCCGACGCGCTGCTGCATGCCGCCGGACAGCTCATGCGCGTATTTCTTCGACCACTGGTCGAGATTGACCAGTTTCAGCTGGCGTTGCACGCGCTCCTTGCGCTCTTGCTCCGGCACGCCGGCGAGTTCGAGGCCGAGGCCGACATTCTCCTCCACCGTACGCCAAGGCAGCAGGCCGAACTGCTGGAACACCATCGCCACCTGCTTCTGGCGCAGCCGCCGCAGCGTCGCCTGATCGCAGGTCACGACATCGACGATATTGTCGCCGTCCTTGACCAGCACCTGGCCGCGCGACACCACGTTGAGCCGGTTGACCGCCCGCAGCAGCGTCGACTTGCCCGAGCCGGACAGGCCCATCAGCACCGAGATTTCGCCCTCATGCACGGTCAGGCTGGCGCCGGCGCAACCCAGCACATTGCCGGTCTTTTCGAGGATTTCGGCGCGCGTGGCGCCGCCGTCGATCAGCGCCAGCGAACCGGCCTGGTCGGAGCCGAAGACGATATCGACATTCTTGAAGTCAACGGCGACGGTCATTTCTTGCCTCCAACGCCGATACGCGTCATCCGGTCGAGCACGATGGCGAGTACGACAATCGCCAGGCCCGCCTCGAGCCCGAGATCGATGCGGCGCGAGCCGAGCGCGCGGTTGATTTCAGTGCCGAGGCCGCCGGCGCCGATGAGTGCTGCAAACACCACCATCGACAGCGACAGCATGATCGATTGCGTCAGCCCGGCCATGATGGTCGGCAGCGCTGAGGGCAATTCGACCTTCCACAGCAGCTGCTGCTTGGTGGCGCCAAACGCCTCGCCGGCCTCGATGATCGACTTCGGCACCGAGACGACGCCGAGATGGGTGAGCCGGACCGCGGTCGGGATGACGAAGATGATGGTGACGATGAGGCCGGGCGCGTTGCCGAGACCGAACAGGGTCAGGACCGGGATCAGGTAGACGAAGGTCGGCAGCGTCTGCATCAGGTCGAGCACCGGCAGCATGATGCGGTAGACCTTCGGCTTGTGCGCGGCCCAGATGCCGAGCGGCACGCCGATGGCCATCGCCATGGCGGCGGCGGCCACGACCAGCACCAGCGTCTGCACCGTCTGCTTCCAGAGGTTCTGGTTGATGATGAAGATCAGGCCGAGAAAGACGCCTATGGCCAGCGGGCGCGAGCGCTGCAGCAGCCAGGCGATGATGGCGATGATCAGCGCCAGCAGCACCGGCGGCACCATCAAAAGGATGCCAACCAGCCCGTCGAGCAGGAAATTGAGGCCATTCGAGAAGGCCCTGAACACGGTGTCGAAATTGTCGGTGAGGAAACCGAAGAACGCCTTTCCCCAGGCGCCGATCGGTATCTTGTGATCGACCATGAATTTCGAAATCGGATCCATATCGCCCCTCTCATGCGAGAGACCGCCTGCTTCCGGCCTCCGCTCTCATTAGGTCATCTTCTCACAGGATATGAAAAAGGGCAGCCTTTTCTAGATTGGCTGCCCTTCCTGGTTCGGCTTGGCCGAATTAGTCGGCTCAGCTTCCGAGCGCGGTCTTGACCGCCGCTGCCGCATCGCCGCCATCGAAGGTGGTGACGCCGGCAATCCACGGCGCAACCGCGTCAGGGTGCTTCTTCAGCCAGTCGGCTGCGACCGTGTTGGCGTCGCCGCCCTTCAGGATCGCGTCCATCATCTCGCCTTCCATGTCCAGGTTGAACTTCAGGTTGGCGATGAACTTGCCGGCATTCGGGCATTCGGTGGTGTAGCCCTTGCGCACATTGGTGTAGACGGTGGCGGCGCCGAAGCCGCTGTCGCCCATGCCGTCGAGATAGGTGAGCTTCATGGCGCCCATCACCGGATGCGGCGTCCAGCCGAGGAACGCGATCCACTCATTGTTCTTGATCGACTGCTCGGCCTGCGTCAGCATGCCGGCTTCCGAGGACTCGACCAGCTCGAAGCCTTCGAGATTGTCCTTCGGGTTCTTGATCATGTCGAGGATGATGCGGTTGCCGTCATTGCCCGCCTCGATGCCGTAAATCTTGCCGTTGAACTTGTCCTTGAACTTGCCGATGTCGGTCAGCGACTTGACGCCGGCCTCCGCGACATAGGTCGGTACGACGATGCCGTAGCCGGCGCCGGTCAGGTTGGTGCCGATCGTCTCGACCGAACCATCGGCGGTGTAGTCCTTGATGTCGTTGGTCATCGACGGCATCCAGTTGCCGAGGAAGACGTCGAGATCCTTGTTTTTCAGCGACGCCATGGTCACCGGTACCGATAGCTGGATCGTCTGCGGCTCGTAGCCGAGCGCGGTGAGCAGCACCGAAGCGACGCCGGTGGTTGCCTGGATGTCGGTCCAGCCGACATCGGAAAGGCGCACCGCCTTGCAGCTCTCCGGATCGCCGGCAAGTGCAGCGCTCGTGGACAGAAAAGTCGCCAGGCCGAGGCCGGCGACGAAGGTGTTCATACGCGACATTGGCAGTCTCCCATTGTGATTCTTTGGCGAAGCGTAGTTACGGTTTCTCTGCCCGCCTTGTTTCGTCAGCCAAACACCATTCTGGTGTGGTTTCAAGCGCTAAGACAATCACGATCAACGGCGCGGACTGGCCAAACAGCGACACGCCCGCCGCTTTTTCGATTGCAGACGGCTTTTCCCATCAAATGCAGCGGTGCCCTCTCCCCGCGCCGCGCCAACTCGGCTTAAAAGGACGGCATGGCCAAGCTCTACTTCCACTATGCGACGATGAATGCCGGCAAAACGACAATGCTGCTGCAGGCGTCCTACAATTATCGCGAACGCGGTATGACGACGATGCTGTTCGTCGCCGGCCACTACAGAAAGGGCGACACCGGGCTGATCTCGTCGCGCATCGGCCTGGAGACGGAGGCCGAGATGTTCCGCGACGGCGACGATCTCTACGCTCGCGTCGCCGAGCATCACGAACATACGACGGTGCATTGCATCTTTGTCGACGAGGCGCAATTTCTCGAGGAAGAGCAGGTCTGGCAGCTCGCCCGTATCGCCGACCGGCTGAACATCCCGGTGATGTGCTACGGCCTGCGCACCGATTTCCAGGGCAATCTGTTTTCCGGTTCGCGAGCGCTTCTCGCCATCGCAGACGATCTGCGCGAAGTGCGCACCATCTGCCGCTGCGGCCGCAAGGCGACGATGGTCGTGCGTCTCGGCGCTGACGGCAAGGTGGCCAGACAAGGCGAACAGGTGGCGATCGGCAAGGACGTCTATATCTCGCTCTGCCGCCGCCACTGGGAAGAGGAAATGGGCCGCGCCGCGCCTGACGATTTCATTGGCTTCACCAGAGGCTGAACGGCCGGGACAACATGAAAATTCTGCAGTTCACAGTCGATTGCCCGTTTCCGCCGGTCTCCGGCGGAGAGATCCGGAACGCCGCCAATGCACGCGCCCTGGCATCGATGGGCGAGGTCCTGACGGTAAGCCTGACTGGCGCCCCGGCACCCTCCACACCGCCGAACATCCGTCACCGGATCATCGAGGCAGCGCGCGGCAGGGCGCCGTGGGGCAGGCGCGGCCCGCACCCGACCGTGCATATGATGCCGGACGACGAGCTGGCCGAGGCCGACGCCATCTGGAGGGAATTCGCGCCCGATCTCGTGGTAATCGAGGAGATCGTGCTTTCGCAGCTGCTGACGCTGGCGCCGAAGCATCGCGCGCGCACCGTCCTTGACCAGCACAACATTGATTCCCGGACGGTGTCCGACCGGATCGCCGGCCTGACGCTGTGGCAGCAAATTCGAGACTGGCGCCAAAACAGGCGAAGGAAGGCAGAGGCGCGCGAAGCCGACAGGTGTGCGGCTGCCCTGGCCGACCAGGTCTGGGTTTGTTCGCGGGCCGACGAAGCGCTTCTGTCCGCTCTCGGCCCCGTCAACGACGTCAGATTCGTCGCCAACCCCATTCCAGACGAGAGCGTGCTTTCCCTGCCGATTGCTGCCGAGCGCTTCAGTGAACTCAGCCTGTGTTTCATAGGCCATCTCGGCTATTTCCCCAACATCGATGCCGTCAAGCAGATCGGCCGCGCGATGGCGCCGCGCCTCGCCGCCTCCGGCCGGCCCTGGTCGATCACCGTCGCCGGCAGAAACCCGCGCGATGTCGTGCGCGGTCTATGCACCAGGCATGGTCTGCGGTTGATCGAGAACCCGCCGCATCTGCCGGAATTGCTTGGCCGCGCCGGCTATGCGCCGATCCCGCTGCACTTCGGCGGCGGAACCCGCATCAAGGTGCTGGAGGCGATGGCGGCGGGCCTTGTCGTCGCCGCTACCGAAAAGGCCGTCGAAGGGCTTGGCCTGCAGGCGGGCAGGCATTTCCTGTCCAGCGACGATGCCGGCAAGTTGGCATTGAAAATCATCGATCTCGCGACACGCCCGCAAGCGGCCGCCGAGATGGCGGAGATCGGCCGCGCTTTCGTGCGCGACAATCATTCGTCGGCGGCGATTGAAAAGCAGGTCAAGCAGGCGGTCGCGGCGATCCCGCGCACGGATTGAGCCCGGCTGCTATCCACCGGCATACGGCGTTTGTTAAGGCCTGCAGCCTATTTTTGCCCTCAGCCAGAGCCAGCCGGGAACCGCCATGCTTCGAGCCATTTCATCAGCCCTTGTCATTTACTTGGCCGGTATCCTCGCCGCGCTGGCCGACGGCGATGCAGCACTTGGCAAGAAAGTGTTCTACCGCTGCATGGCCTGTCACGAGGCGGCAAGCGACCGCGACAAGGTCGGCCCGCATCTCCTCGGTATCGTCGGCCGCACCGCCGGCACCGCCCAGAATTTCAACTATTCGCAGGCCATGAAGGACGCCGGCGCGGCCGGCCTGGTCTGGGACGAAGCCAACCTCAAAGCCTATCTTGGCGCTCCCAAGCTGAAAGTACCCGGCAACAGGATGGGCTTCTCCGGCCTGAGCAGCGACGAGGACATCGCCAACGTCATCGCCTATCTGAAGGCCGATCCGAAGCCTTGAACGGCGCGATGCGTAGCGTGATCTCGCGCTTGCAACTCATTGGGCCCTCTATCGAATTCCGGACACCTACACTGTCCGAGATCGACTGCTTCGCAGACGCCAAAGTTCAATGACGGTTGAACGACACTTGGCCGGCTGGTTAATCACGCCATGACCCCGCCTTCATTGCCTTTCAAGACGCCCGCGTATGTTTTTGTTTTCGGGGCGGGTCTTGTCTTGCGTCTTTCAATCCCCTGATACCCCACATATATTCGCCGCTGTTCGCAGCCAGCGACCGGAAGCCGAAGCGGGAGGCCCCTATGGCGACATTGCAGAATTTCGATGCCGAAATTGCCAAGACCAGGCAGGTCGTGCAGGACATGCGCTCCAAGATCGAGCAGTCCGGCACCGTGCTTGATACGCTGGCCACCGCCGACAAGAAGATCGGAGACGCCAATTTCGACATCGAGAATGCCCGCATCGAGGACGTGCTGAAGCAGCAGAAGGTGATGGAAGGCAACATCGCCGACCTGATCATCGGGCTGGAAGACGCCACCAACGTCTTCGGCACTGAATTCGAGAGCATGAAGAACTACACCGGCTGGGAAAGCTTCGTCGGTGTCTTCTCGGCGCAACGCAAGCAGCGCATGCGCACCGACCGCGTCCGCAACATGTCGCTGGCCGGCAATCTGCAGGAGCTTCTGGTCAAGTCCGACACCATCGTCGGCATCCTGAAAGCGCAGAAAGAGGTCCTCGACCAGCGCTACAAGACCTCGGAAAACAGCCTGTCGCAGGTGATCGAGCGCCGCAAGGTCACCATGACCAACCTCGAGGCGGTGCAGAAGCGCATCGAGGAGGTCAATCCGCTGCTGCTCGACATCGAAAACAAGATCGCCGCTTCTACCAGTCAGAAGGAGCGCACGCAGCTTGAGGGCGAGCGCTCGAAACTGGCGACCGAATACAATGAAAAGCAAGCCAAGGAGCAGGAGCTTCTGGCCGAGAGCCAGACGCTGGAACGCTACACCTCGATGTTCCAGACCTTCGTCGATTCGCTTAACAATCAGATTGCAGCCCAGTCGACGCTTATCAACAAGCTGACCATCGATACCGAGCAGCGCATCGTGCTCTACAAGGCACTGGAAGATTCCTTGAAGACCGCCGCCCAGCAGGATGTCGCCCACAAGATCAACACGCTGGGCAGCCAGGTCGACAACACCGCCGAAGAGACCATGGCCGGCATTGGCGCCGCCTCGCAAAAGCACATCGGCGATCTTCTCGAAATGCACGAGAAGAACATGGTCGCCAGCTCCGACATCCAGCGCCGCAAGAAGCTCGCCGACGACGCCTTCGCCCGCCGTTTCGACGACGTGATGAAGAAGCACAATTCGGCCAACTACGTGCAGTCGTAAGGAGCGGCTGCACGCGGGCACACCGGCATGACTCCCGAAAACGAAGCGGCGGCGCGCTATTTTTCCGCCATCACGGCGGCACTCAGCGGCCTCGAAGTGTTCATGCGCGACGACCGCTCGCCGCTTTACCGGCACGGCATCGTCGCCAAGATTGTCGCCGAATACATTGCCCGGCTGGACAAATCGTTTTCCTGCTGGCGCAACCGGCTCGGCTTCATGGACACGTTCCGCATTTCGCGCGCCGACAGCGGCTATCCCGTCTTCCAGAACCTGCTCGAACTGGAAAACGACCGCCGCCAGGCCGAGGCGCGGCTGGCCAACATTCCGCTGGCCGGCGAATTGCGCGAGGAAATGGCCGACTTCATCCTGCGCCACAAGGAATTCCCCGAAGCGCTGCAGAAGTCGATGGCCGAGCGGCTCTATCTCGAGGACGTCAAGAGCGAACAGACTTTTGGCCCGTTCTCGCTGGCGCAGACGGCCAAGGTCTCGGTCAATCCAAAGACCGGGCGCCCCTATTACCTCGTGCACTGGGCGAGCTTCGACGGCAGCGCCAACCTGCCGCTGGTCTACATGGTGACGGTGGAGGATTCCTCCGAAAGCATGATCCGGCAGCTCGTTGACAGCAGCGGCAAGCTCAATGAACGGGTCGACATCCCGCTGCCGGTGGACGGCCTGCTCAACCCCGAACTCGCCCATCGCTTCGACGATTTCACCGAGAAGAATTCCGCCTACACGCTTTCGCCCGCAACGATTGCGGTCAATCTCGACAAGGATTTCGAGCCGCTGCACCCTAAGCAGCTGCGCCGCGTCGTGCTCGGCCCCTTTTATTCCGCAGGCATTACGGACAACAATTCGACCGTGACCGAGGTGCTGGCCAAGGTGCGCAAACCGGAAAATGCCTGGCTGCTCACCTGGACCATCCAGGAGGTCTACTCCAAGGGCGAGAAACCCGGCCGCAAGGGCCTGTTTTCGAGCGAGAAGACCACGCAGGAATTCTTTATCAACACCGACGATCTCGAAGCCGCGCGCCAGGGTGTGTCGAGCTACGAGAACCACGCCCTGATCTCGCACGAAGCCTATCAAGCACTCTACGCCGCCGGCGAAGCTCAAAAGATCTTTTCCGGCTACAAGGTTCACATCCTGTCAAATGGGCAGGTGATTTCAGATGTCTGACCGTCACATCGCGGAGCATCCTTCATGGACACCGGCCTGACCACCATTCCGGAAGCGGCTATCGAAAAGCACCGCGCAACCGCGCAAAGCTTCATCACTCGCGTCGTCGTGCTGGAGGATCCTTCACGCGAATCCGGCACCGCGCTTGCCGGCACCAATCGCCGCTTCGTCTCGACAGTCTCGGTCGGCTCGGTGCGCCGTACCCGCGAGGTCGAGCTTACCAAGACCGTCGCCGCGATCCATCCCGACGACCAGTTGATGAGCATCCCGCAGCACACGCTTTTGTTTCGCGCCCGCCGCGGCCTGGCGATTGCGCTCGCCATTTCCGATGTCTTCGCCGAAGGCTCCGACCTTGAAAGCCTGCAGGCCAAGAACACCCGCGCACCGCTCGAAGGCGATGAAGCCGCGACCTTCAAGAAGCTTCTGTCAGCCTCTGCTTACGTTTCGGCCTTCAGCCTTGCCTCCTATCTGTTCCAGCTGATCGACAGCGATGGCGAGGCGCCCAACGATATCCCCGAACCCGACTTCCTGTTCGACACGCCGCAGGACGCGGTGAAGTCGATCGTGGCTGGGTTGGACAAGGCGATCACCGGGTCGAAGGACGATGGCGACCTGACGACCCGGGCGCGTGCTTTCGCCCGTGTTGCCATTGACGGGCTCTTGGCCCGTAAAGGCCGCTTCGACGGCATCGGCCCGTTCGAGAACGCCCATATCCGCATCGACGCCGACGATTTCACCCTCGACGGCTTCGACGTCGCGCCCGGCAAGCGCTCCAAGCCGCTGGTGATGACCTTCAAGAAGCCGGAAGAGGTCGTCGGCAACCACATTGCCAAATACCAGTCGGTCAAGCTCGCCAAGATGCTGATGGCCTACGATTTCGAGCGCGAGCTGAACCCGTTCGTCGAACTCGGGGGCTTCCTCTTCACCTTCATCGGCGACGGCGCGCCGGGCACCGGCAAGACGACGCTGATCCAGATGATCGCCGGCCTCGTCAACAATTATTGCCAGGTTGCCGGCTATCCCTTCGCCTATGAGAATTTCGGCGTCGACCAGATCTCGTCCTACCAGGGCAAATCCGGCCAGAATTGCCGCCAGTTCATCAACAATGTCTTGAACCCACGCGTCATCGGTTTCGGCACCGTCGACGACATCGACCAGGTGGCGGCCCGCCGCTCCGACGACCGCGCCTCGGCCGGCCAACAGGAAATCACCGGCGTCTTGATGGACGCCTTTGCCGGCGCCGGCACGGTGGTGCGCGGCAATTGCTCGTTCGGCATGTTTTCCAACTATCCCGAAAATGTCGACGATGCGCTGCGCCAGCGCGCCGGGGCCCGCTGGCTGGTCGACGGCCCACAGAGCCGCGACGACTATATCGACATCTTCGTCCTGCTTGCCGGCAAGAACCACAAGATCCCACTCGGCGACCACAAGCTCTACGCCGCGCAGGAGATCCAGCGCGCGGTGACCGAAGCCTATGAGGAGCACGAGAAGCCTCAGGAAGACGGGCTGATGAAGGTCTATGAGCGCTACATGAAGGAGAATGGCGCGCCGAAATCGATGGCCGACATCGGCACTTATCTGCACCTGATCAAGGATGCCGAGCCGCGCTTCACCGGCCGAGCCATCAAGAACGTCACCGACGCCATCAAGATGCGCGCCATGGACATCGAGCTGCCCGACGACTGGTTCGAGAAGCCGGAAGCCTTCATGCACAAGGGCTACGACGAAAAGAAGGCCATGATCGAGGAACTGCGGGGGCCGTTCTCGATGGACATGGTCATGCAGGAGATCAACCGCTACGCCGACTCGGAGTTCCGCTATTCCGACAAATCCGACGACGCCGCGGTGGAGAAGCTGCTGCGCGACGCACGCCTGCGCGAACGGGCGGGGCGCGAGATGGAGGAGATGAAGAAGAAGGGGCTCTGGAATGCGTGAACTTCCTTCGCTGCCCGCGGGTGCTGAAAGGCTTGGCGCTAACGCTGACGCCCCCCTCTCCCCGTCCTTCACGCGGCGAGGGCAAGGGTGAGGGGCGGCGCATGCGTGGACCAGAGATCGCTCCGACCATACTGGCAGCTATCGAACAGCGCCTCGATCGGGACATCCGGACCAATGATCTTCGATTTATTGACGCCAAAGGCCATGGGGAGACATGTCCTTGAATGCTAGCGCTGCCCCTCACCCTTACCCTCTCCCCGTGAAGAACGGGGAGAGGGAGGCGTCAGCGTTGGCGCTTCGCCACAACAGGCAACGCCGCTCGGAACGTTCTGCATGAGCCACGCCAAAAAACCCGACCTTCTCCGCGACAATGAGCTGATCTACGGCCGCTTGCTCACCGTCGACGAGTCGCACCTCATCCAGCGCTACAACAAGGCGCTTGTTGCCTTCGGCCTCAAGCCCACCAAGCTGAAGAGCTTCCAGATCGACCGCACCGGCTTCTCGCCCGAAGTGGCCGAGGAATGCGGCGATTACGATTATCTCGACCCCAATGAGGTCAACCGCCGCTTCATCATCCTGACGCCTTCGCAGATCGATCTGCCGGTGGTGCACACCGCCTTTTCCAACACCTCGCAGCTGATGTTCGAGTTCATGTCCAAGAACCAGCGCGCCATCGATGCGCTGACCATCAAGGATGTCATCTACGGCGAGATCGAGGATTCCGTTCCCCTGGTCAACGACATCGAGGATCTGCTGTCGATCAGCCAGGTCGAGTTCCGGGTGCTTTCGGCCGAGGACGTGCTGGGCAAGGCCGCCGAACTCGGCAAGCTGGTCGACCGGCTGAAGCAGGAGCCCGATGCCTGGCGCGACAACACCATGCTGAGCCGTATGGTGGAGCTGGCGAAGGTCTGCGGCGATATCCGTGAGAATGCGCTGGTGCCCGACCAGGTGATCTTCCGCCACAACGCCTACTGGACCAGCCATTTCGGCGGCGTCTACGTCTTCGTCGATCCTGATATGACCACCGTCATCGGCGACCCGGCCGCCCCCGGCTTTCGCCGTTCGCGGCCCTGGCAGGTCAGCTATCTCTCGATCAACGATGCCGACAAGGTGTTCAAGTTCCTGGCCAGCACCGGCCGCATCGAATTGCCGCGCGCGTCATGGGTCGAAAGCTCGGGCTATCTCGAGCATCGCGCCGAGATGGTGGTGCGCTCTCTCATCCGCGACACAGAGCCGAACCGCAATTTGACCGAGGTCGACAAGGTCTGGCTGCAGACCTGGATCCATGGCCATGCCGATCTGATCACCAAGGACGGCAATTTCCCCTTTCTCAACGCCGCCAAGCGTGAGATCGCCCAGCTCGGCCATCTCAAGATCGAGGATGTGTTTCCGCAACAGCGCTTCCTGGTCGTGCGTGGCAAGCCCGACCATCCCGACGCCTGGCTGACCAACCAGCTGATCTCGGATTTCGTGCCGCAGGACTTTGTCTCGCGTTACGTCTTCAACAAGCCGGGCTTCTACAAGGACTATGACGGCTACAGCGACGCCTGGCGGTCGCATGTTGTGGACGTTCTGAAAACCACATATTTGAAAGACAAAGTGGCGTTTCGCACGCGCCTTTACGGCCTGACTGACTGAGGGGTGAACGAGAGCCATGCTTGATCCGATCGTGAATTTCTTCACCCGCATCTTCCAATGGATCGGCCGCGGCATCGGCCTCGTCATCGGCGCGATCCTGTGGCCGTTCCTCTGGGCTGGGCGCTGGTATACGCAGCGCGGCTGGATCCTGAAGGCTGTGGTCGGCCTCGCGCTTCTGGTATTGATCGGCCTCTACGCCAATTTCTTCTACGCCACCCAGTGGTGGAACAAGTTCGATCCCAACTACGTCGACAAATACACCTTCGAGAACCGCAACATTTCCGCCGGCGAACAGGTCGCCGCCGGCGCCGGCACCGACACCGCCAAGACCTGCGGCAATTCGGGCATCGCCCAGGTGGCGGCCGACCTGACGGACTTCAACGTCAACCAGAATGCCTGGATCTCGTCGATGATCCTCTACAAACTCGGCCTGTTCGGCATCGACTGGGACAACACGCCGTTCATGGACAACAAGGCCTCGTTCCAGCGCGGCATCAACCAGGCGGTGCGGCGTACCGCCACCGAGCTTGCCGACAATCTCGGCCGTGTTCGCACCACATCGCAGATCGACGGCGACCTGCAGGATGCGCGCGGCAATCTGCAGTTCGACGAGGAGACCTGGTATTTCGGCCTCAACCCGTTCGGCCCCAAGACGCCGACGCCGAGCTATTATCGCGATGCCGTCACCAAGCTACGCTCCTTCAACGCCCGCCTCGGCAGCTGCCAGGCGACGTTCGATGCCCGCGCCGACAATCTGAAGCAGTATATCGACCGCATCTCCTCCGACATCGGTTCCACCTCCGCGATCCTCAAGGAGCGCGCCGAAAACCATAACAATGGCTGGTTCGACTTCCGCGCCGACGACCGCTTCTGGTTCGCCTATGGCCAGCTCTATGCCTATTACGGCCTGATGAAGGGCGCCCAGGCCGACTTCGAGGACGTCATCAAGGAAAAGCATCTCGGCAATCTGTGGGACACGATGGATGCGCAATTCGTCTCGGCCCTGCGCATCCAGCCCTTCATCATCGCCAATGGCCGCGAGGATGGCTGGATCATGCCGACGCACCTGACGACGATGGGTTTCTACGTGCTTCGCGTGCGCTCCAACATGGTCGAGATCAGCAACGTCCTGACTCAGTAGCGTCCACAGCTTTCCCGGCGAGCGATGGCGAATTTGCGCCGTCGCCTCTGTCGCATTCCGTGCATTGGGCGGCTGTTTTGAGACGGCGGAACGTCGCGTCCTCTGGCTTCTATACGGCGCGGCAACGGAGCCAGGAAGAACCGGCGACAGGTCGGCCGGCCGCGGAGACACTTTCTTCATAGGAAACATAGTTGCATGCAAGTTGACGCCGCGGGAGCGACAGGGTTAGAACATGCCCGCGCCCTGGTTCAACATGCCTGCGAGTGAGATCAAACCCGTCCCCTCCACCGTCCAATCCGAAGGAAAGCCGTCATGGCCGAAGTGAAGTCCGACATCGAGATCGCGCGCGGCGCCAAGAAAAAGCAGATCCAGGAGATCGGCGCCAAGATCGGCATCCCGACCGAGCACCTTTTGCCCTACGGCCACGACAAGGCGAAGATTTCGGCCGAATTCATCAAATCGGTGAAGGGCAACAAGGACGGCAAGCTGATCCTCGTCACCGCCATCAACCCGACGCCGGCCGGCGAAGGCAAGACGACCACCACCGTCGGCCTCGGTGATGGCCTCAACCGCATCGGCAAGAAGGCGATCGTCTGCATCCGCGAGGCTTCGCTCGGCCCGAATTTCGGCGTCAAGGGCGGTGCCGCCGGCGGCGGCTACGCGCAGGTCGTGCCGATGGAGGACATGAACCTCCACTTCACCGGCGACTTCCACGCCATCACCACGGCGCACAATCTTCTGTCGGCGCTGATCGACAACCACATCTACTGGGGCAATGAGCTCGGCATCGACACCCGCCGCGTCGCCTGGCGCCGCGTCATGGACATGAACGACCGGGCGCTGCGCGAAATCATCTGCTCGCTCGGCGGCGTCGCCAACGGTTATCCGCGCGAGGCAGGCTTCGACATCACCGTCGCCTCTGAAGTGATGGCTATCCTGTGCCTGTCCACCGACCTCAAGGATCTGGAAAAGCGCCTCGGCGACATCATCGTCGCCTACCGCCGCGACAAGACGCCGGTCTATGCCCGCGACCTCAAGGCCGACGGCGCCATGGCGGTGCTGCTGAAGGACGCCATGCAGCCAAACCTGGTGCAGACGCTGGAGAACAACCCTGCCTTCGTGCATGGCGGCCCGTTCGCCAACATCGCGCATGGCTGCAACTCGGTGGTCGCCACCACCACGGCGCTGAAGCTCGCCGACTACGTCGTCACCGAAGCCGGCTTCGGCGCCGACCTCGGAGCCGAAAAATTCTTCGACATCAAGTGCCGCAAGGCGGGTTTGAAGCCGGCGGCTGCCGTCATCGTCGCCACCGTGCGCGCCATGAAGATGAATGGCGGCGTCAAGAAGGAAGACCTCGGCAAGGAAAACATCGAGGCAGTCAAGAAGGGCTGCCTCAATCTGGGCCGCCACATCGAGAATGTGAAACAGTTCGGCGTGCCTGCGATCGTGGCGATCAATCATTTCACCACCGATACCGAGGTGGAAATCCAGGCGATGAAGGATTTCGTCGCCTCGCTCGGCGCCGAGGCGATCCTGTGCAAGCATTGGGCCAATGGCTCTGCCGGCATTGAGGAGTTGGCGCGCAAGGTCGTCGAGATCGCCGAATCCGGCGCCTCGCAGTTCGCGCCGCTCTATCCCGACGCAATGCCGCTGTTCGAGAAGATCAACACCATCGTCCAGCGCATCTATCGCGGCGACGAGGCGATCGCCGACAAGTCGGTGCGCGACCAGCTGCATGCCTGGGAGCAGGCCGGCTACGGGCACCTGCCGGTCTGCATGGCCAAGACCCAATATTCCTTCTCGACCGACCCGAACCTGCGCGGCGCGCCGACCGGGCACACCGTGCCGGTGCGCGAGGTCAGGCTTTCGGCGGGCGCCGGCTTCGTCGTCGTCATCTGCGGCGAGGTCATGACCATGCCCGGCCTGCCCAAGGCGCCGTCCTCGGAAAAAATCTTCCTCAACGAGGCCGGCCAGATCGAAGGCCTGTTCTGAGATTTGTCTCGACAACCAAGGGCGCCGCAGCCATGCGGCGCCCTTGGTTGCCGGGCTTCTCACGCCACTGTCGAGGACCCGAACTTCTTGATCCCGGCGACCGACATGCTGACGAACTGGTCGAGAATGGTGAAGAAGATATCCAGACTGAACCCAAACAGGAAGGAGAAGGTGAAGAGGCTGAAGCCTATTCCCGAAGCCTCCTCTCCAAGCTTGGTGCCCGGTGCTACAAACCAGGCAAGCACCATGCCGGCCAGCGCCCCCAGTGCGATCCTGTGGATCAGCCGCGACAGCGGTGGATTGGGCAGCAGCGGATTGAGGATCATCCGCATGTGAAACATGATGGCTCCGAGCGCGCCGTAGAAGGCCGGGAGTATCCACAAGGCATATGGGCTGAGAACCTCGTCCAGCGTCTTTATCTGCGCGGTCAGCGTGTAGATCGAGTTCGGCGCGATCGTGATCACTCCGTCGCACTGCAGGCTGCGCGTTGCCTCGTCGAAATCGGCATTCACGTCCGTCACTTTTTCCGAAGACGTACCTTCAAGATTGTTCGGGTTTTTCTTTTCGGTGTTTATCTGCGCGCAATAGGCATCCGGCTGATTGGGGAGCTCCTTGAGCTTGTCTGGAGGCGTGGATTTACTCACCCCCAGCGGCTGGTCACAGAACTGGTCTATGGCACCTTGCTGGGAATACTGAGCCTGGCCCGCCGCTACGCCATCTGCCGTGGAGGTTGAATAAAATTTGCAGTACATCCATTGCATTCCCCAGATCGGGAATTGCGCGTCCTCAGTCATGAACCCTTGCGCTCTTCTCACCAGGGAGGAAAAGCGCTGGTCGAGAGCGTGAAGGCTATCTTCCGAATTGTAATAGGCGTCCTTCAGAAGCGTCAGATCCGTGGTCGAAGCCTGCTCGGACGATGCCGAGCTCAGTTGTTTCTTCGTCGCCCAAACCTGGCGTATCGCCTGTCCGAACCGTGCGCTGAAATCATTGTTGTCGATTTCTATGAGTTCGGAGTTTATCGCGACTCCCTTGTTGTAAATGTACGTCAATCTTCCGGTTACAACCATGAAAAGCACGGAAAGAGCCACGAGAAAGTACGTCGCCAGCGCGGTCTTGCGCGACATGTCACCGGGCGACCAGCCCGATCGCAGTGCCGCCAGGGTGGCAAATGGCACGGTGCCGGAACAATCGTTGAAAACCGTCTGAAGATTGACGACCTCAGGCTGGCTGGCCGTCGCATCGTCGAGCTTTTCGGCATTGCCGATGGCCGCAAACAGGGAACTGTCCTTGAACACACCGTAGCGGCCGTAGTTGGCGACCAGCTTGGCGTCCGCGATGAGTCCAGAAACGAGAGGGTCGGCCGGTGTCGTCGTCATCGTGAAATCCCCCCGCCTGACGACTACCCTAGATAGCCCGGCACATAGCCGTATTGCGACGGGCACCCGCACGGATATCCGGGCGGGCCGGGCGGCTGCGCCCAGCACCAGAAGGATTGAGTGAAGCAGATCGTCCCCGGCGCGTGCGAAGGGACCTGGGCGAAAGCGGGCCATGGCAAGAGTGCCGCGGCACCAGCCAAGGCGAGAACGACTGTAGTTCGTGCAATTCGCGCTTTCACTTGTTTCTCCCGGGGAAGTCTACCCCGTCCCACCCCTTGATCCAGATATACCGTTCCTCGGAGAGAGGCCTTCGTCTGTGAAAGACTTCACTCTGTTCTCCAGTTCCCCATCCTGAGATAGAGCCCGATCTGAGTTTCTTGCGTTTAGCCGGCTCATCATCCCGAAAGTGAATGGGCCCAGCCGAAAAGACTTCCAAACGAGGCCACGCCCCAGTGTTCGTGATCAGGAACGCCAAAGGGCGCCGCAGACTGCGGCGCCCCTGTTCCTTCGCGGCAATTTGCCTATGCAGCGTTGCGCGCCAGCGCGCGCTGGTTTGACGCATAGGGCGTGTCGCGTTCGGGCAAAGCACCGGTCTTCAGGCAATCGATCCATTCGGCGGTCTTGAGCACGGCCGCAAAGCGCGACTGCAGGATGATGGACACCACGCGGTGGATCTCCTCGGCCGAGGCGTAGCCGGCGCTGTTGGCGTAAGGCAGCGAACCGGTGGCGTCGGACAGGAACTCGACCGCAAAGCCGACATGCGCGGCGTGGATGATGGTCGACAGGTCGCAATTATGCGTCATGTAGCCGATCACCGTTATCGTATCGATGGTATTGGCGCGCAGCCACGCCTCGAGGTCGGTGCCGGCAAAGGCGCTAGGCAGTGACTTCTCGACATAGTGGTCGCGGCTTCGCCGGGCGATCTCGGGATGCAGTTCGCCGCCATGGCTGCCCTTGGCGAAGACTGGCGAGGTCTCGGGCGCCATCTGCTTGACGACCACCACCTTCACGCCGGCCGCAGCGGCGGCATCCATAGCGCGCGCGACATTGACGACGCTGTCGCGGAACGGCGGACACTGGATGGCGAGGTTGCCGCCATCATAATCATTCTGGACATCGATAACGATGAGTGCGCGGCGCGGCGTGATATTGGCGGACATGGTGTTCTCCTTCGAGCTTGAATGGGACAGGAAATAGGCGAATCGCCCGACTGCCAAAAGTGGCCCGATTGACATCAGTCGAAAGAATTGGGACAATCCGCTTTTCGCTTGCTGGAAACACGCATGGCCGACCCGATCATTGCCGTTCTCGCCTTTGACGGCATCAGCCCGTTCCACCTCTCCGTGCCGTGCGTGGTGTTCGGCACCGACCGCACCAAGCTTGGCCTGCCGCGTTTCGACTTTCGCGTCTGCGCGCTCGACGATGGAGCGATCCACACCGATGTCGGGCTGACCATCGCGGTGCCGTATGGCCTTTCCGCATTCGACGATGCCGACATCGTCATCGTTCCGAGCTGGAAGGATCTCGAGGCCCCACTTCGGCCGCCGCTCCTGGCAGCGCTCACCCACGCGCACCGGCGCGGTGCGCTGATCGTCGGCCTCTGTCTCGGCACCTTCGCCATTGCCGCCGCCGGGCTGCTTGCGGGCCGGCGTGCGACGACACATTGGGCCTCCACCGACCGGTTGCAGGCATTGTACCCGGACATCGAAGTCGACGCCGACGTGCTCTATGTCGACGACGGCGACATCGTCACCTCGGCCGGCGTCGCCGCCGGGCTCGACTGCTGCCTGCACATTGTGCGCGCGCGCTATGGCGCAGAGGTAGCGCTGCGGCTGGCAAGGCACATTGTACTGTCGCCGCACCGGCAGGGTGGGCAGGCGCAGTTCATCGAGCGCCCGCTGGCGAAAACCCCGGCCACCGACCGCTTCACCCTGGCGCTGGACACGGTGCGGGCAACGCTCGGACAAACGCACAACCTCGACCGCGTCGCGGAGGCCGCGGGCCTGACCCGGCGCACTTTCACCCGCCGTTTCCAGAAATCGATCGGCACCAGCTTTGGCGAATGGTTGGCCGGCCAACGCACCGAACTGGCGCAACGGCTGCTGGAGGCGACGGAAAAATCGATGGACATGGTGGCCTTCGAAGCCGGCTTCGGCAGCGCCACCTCGCTGCGCCAGCATTTCGCCGCACGGCTCAAGACGTCACCGGCCCAATACCGGCGTGAATTCTCGCGGCGAGCCGGTCCGGACGAGCGCATAGCACGTACGGCTTCATACTGACCGCCCACGACGAGTTCAGCCCCGCTTGACCATCCGCGCCGGATTGCCGACCACCGTGGTGTTGTCAGGCACGTCGCGCGTCACCACCGCGCCGGCGCCGACTATGGCGCCATCGCCGATGCTGATGCCGCCGAGGATGATGGCGCTGCCGCCGATCCAGGCGTCATTGCCAATGGTGACCGGCCGGGCAATCTCCAGTCCCGCCTGACGGCCCGCGGCCTCCTTGTGGTGCTCGGCGCAGTAGATCTGCACATTGGGGCCGAGAAGCGTCCGGCTTCCGATACGCACCGGCGCGGTGTCGAGGATGGTGCAGCCGGCATTGAGGAAGGCGCCGTCGCCGAGATGGATGTTGAAACCGTAGGCGCAGTGGAACGGCGCCTCGATGCGGCCGCCCTCGCCCGTGCTGCCGAGCAGCACCGATAGCGCTGGACCGATATTGCCGCGTTGCTGGGGCGGTAGCGCATTATGCTCGAACACCGCATCGCGCGCGATCTCCCGCAGCGCCTCCAGTTCGTCGTCGATGCAGATGTACCATTCGCCTGCAATCATCCTTGTGCGTTCGCTTCCGGCCATCACAGCGACTCCGTCCCTTCGTCATGTTCGACTGGTTACCAAAGTACAATGCTCACTGATGGAAGAAGCACCATCGCCTACTCTCGTCAAACGCAGGACCTATGCTAGCTTGCCCTCGTAGGCCAGTCCCGGGCCTGCTTTCGAGGGGATCGACATGCTCTATTTGCTTGCACTTCTGATCGGCGTGATTGCCGGTCTTCGCGCCATGACCGCGCCGGGCGCGATCGCCTGGGGCGCGTATCTCGGCTGGCTGCCGGTGGCCGGCACCTGGGCAAGTTTCATGGGCCATTGGGCCGCCGTCGGCATCTTCACCATCCTCGCCATCGTCGAACTGGTCACCGACCAGCTGCCCTCGACGCCGAGCCGCAAGGTGCCGCAGCAATTCGGCGCCCGCATCCTGCTTGGCGCCTTCAGCGGCGCGGTGATCGGCGCCACTGCCGGTTCCACCATTGGCGGCCTGATTGCCGGCGCCATCGGTGCCGTCATCGGCACCTATGGCGGCGCCGAAGCGCGCGGCCGGTTGGCCGCCGCCTTCGGCAAGGATTTGCCTGCCGCCCTCATCGAGGACGCGGTGGCGATCATCGGCGGCCTGCTGATCGTGGCGGCGGTGGTATGACTGCCCAAGCCTCAGACGCCAAGACATACGACGCCATCATCATCGGCGCCGGACAGGCCGGCCCTCCTCTCGCCGGCCGGCTGACGTCAGCCGGCATGAGCGTGGCGCTGATCGAGCGCAAGCTGGTCGGCGGCACCTGCGTCAACACCGGCTGCATGCCGACCAAGACCATGGTCGCCAGCGCCTATGCCGCGCATCTGGCGCGGCGTGCCGCGGACTACGGCGTGACGTTCTCAGGCCCTGTCGGCGTGGACTACAAGAGGATCAAGGCGCGCAAGGACAAGGTCACCAACGACTCCCGCAGCAATCTGGAGACGTGGATCGCCGGCATGAAGGGCTGCACGCTTTATCGCGGCCATGCCCGCTTCGAATCCGCCAACACCGTGCGTGTCGGCGACGACCTTCTGACCGCCGAAAAGATCTTCCTCAACACCGGCGGCCGCGCCTCGGTGCCCGACCTGCCGGGCGTCAACGACGTCGACTACCTCACCAACTCCTCGATGATGGATCTCGATGTTTTGCCGCGCCATCTCATCGTCGTCGGCGGCAGCTACATCTCTCTTGAATTCGCGCAGATGTTTCGCCGCTTCGGCTCTGAAGTCACCGTCATCGAGAAGAGTTCGCGCCTGACCGGCCGCGAGGACGAGGACGTGTCGGCGGCCATCCTATCGATCCTCGAGAATGAAGGCGTAGCGGTCCATGTCGGCGCCGACAACATCGGCTTTGCCCAACAGGGCAAGGACATCGCCGTGACCTTCTCATCCGGCAAGCCGCCGGCGGTCGGCTCGCATGTGCTTCTGGCACTCGGCCGCACCCCCAACACCGACGATCTCGGCCTCGATAAGGCCGGCGTCGCGGTCGATCTGCGCGGCTTCGTCACCGTCGACGACCAGCTGCGCACCAGCGTGCCCGGCATTTGGGCAATGGGCGACTGCAACGGCAAGGGCGCCTTCACCCACACCTCCTACAACGATTATGAGATCGTCGCCGCCAATCTGCTCGACGACGATCCGCGCAAGGTCAGCGACCGCATCGAGGCCTATGCGCTCTACATCGATCCGCCGCTCGGCCGCTGCGGCATGACCGAGGCGGCGGTGAAGAAATCCGGGCGCAAGGCGCTGGTCGGCCAGCGGCCAATGACCCGCGTCGGCCGCGCCATCGAAAAGGGCGAGACGCAAGGTTTCATGAAGATCCTGGTCGATGCCGACACCAGGCAAATCCTCGGCTGCTCCGTGCTCGGCCCCGGCGGCGACGAGGCGGTGCACTGCGTGCTCGACCTGATGTACGCCAAGGCGCCGGTCGATACGCTGGCGCGCGCCGTGCATATCCACCCCAACGTCTCGGAGCTGTTGCCAACCATCGCCCAGGAGCTGAAGCCGCTCGCCTGACATAGCTCCGCGTCAAGCTCAGCGCTTTCTGCATTGGTGCGTTGCAGCAATGTGCATTGCGCGCGGCAAGGCTTCTCGTTCAGTCTGAATTGAACCGATTCAGTCTGGATTTTCCATGCCTTTGCCGATCCTTGCGCTTGCCATTGCGTCCTTTTGCATCGGCACCACCGAATTCGTCATCATGGGCCTGTTGCCGGAGGTTGCGGCCGATCTCGGCGTGTCGATCCCCTCGGCCGGCCTGCTGGTCACCGGCTATGCGCTGGGCGTCGTCTTCGGCGCACCCATCGTCGCCATGGCCACCGCGCATCTGCCGCGCAAGCCGGTGCTGGTCGCGCTGACGGCGATGTTCGTCGTCGGCAATCTGCTCTGCGCCATTGCGCCCAATTACTGGCTTCTGATGGCCGCGCGCGTCTTCACCGCGTTCGGTCATGGCGCCTTTTTCGGCATTGGTTCCGTCGTTGCCGCCAGCCTGGTGCCGCGCAACAAGCGCGCCAGCGCCATGGCGATGATGTTCGCGGGATTGACGCTCTCCAACATTCTCGGCGTTCCTGCCGGCACCGCGCTTGGCGAAGCCTTCGGCTGGCGCTCCACCTTCTTCGCCGTCGTCGGCATCGGCCTGATCTCTGTTGCCGCCATCGCCTGGCTGGTGCCATCCAATGTCGTCGAACCGAGCGGCGGCGGCCTGCGCAGCGAACTGCGCGTGCTGGGCAAGCTGCAGGTCTGGCTCGCCATGCTGATCGCCTCGCTGGCCTCGGCCAGCCTGTTTGCCGTCTTCACCTACATCAAGCCCTACCTTACCGATGTCTCCGGCCTGTCGACCTCCGCGGTCACCTGGGTCCTGCTGCTGTTCGGCGCCGGCATGACCATAGGCAACATCATCGGCGGCCGGCTGGCCGACTGGAAATTGATGCCGACGGTCATCGGCACGCTGCTTTTGATGGCAGTTCTGTTTGTCGGCTTCATGCAGTTCGGCGCTATCGCCAGCGTCGCCATCGGCGTCGTCTTCTTGTGGGGACTGCTGATCTTCGTCGTCGTGCCGCCCCTGCAGATCCGCGTCGTCGAAGCGGCTTCGGAAGGGCCGAACCTCGCCGCCACGCTCAACCAGGGCGCATTCAATATCGGCAATGCCAGCGGCGCCTGGATCGGCGGCGTGGCTCTGTCGGCCGGCGTTTCCTATGCTCATTTGCCGCTGGTCGGCGCGGTGCTGGCCCTGCTGGCGGTCAGCGTAGCCGTTGTCTCGCAGGCGCTCGAAGGATCGGCGCCGATAACGACGGTTCCGGCCGCCGCCGAATAATTCCATTGCGCCCATGGCGGCGCGAACTGGACCAATCGACAGCCCTTCGGCAAAAGTCCATGTGTTCTGCCTCTTATCCTGGAGGCATCCCATGCAGAAATCGATCGAACGCATCGCCGGCGACACCGAAGGCGTTTCCTACGAATTCCCGGTGTTCCGCTTCGCCGGCGCCGACAAGGCAGCACCTTCGGCCTATCTGCAGGCAGCACTCCACGCCGGTGAATTGCCTGGTGTCGTCGCCATCGACGCCTTGATGCCGGCGCTGAACAAGGCCGAAGCGGAAGGCCGCATCAAGGGCAGCATCACGGTCGTGCCCTGGGCCAATCCGATCGGCCGCGCGCAATATCATTTCGGCGAGCACCAGGGCCGCTTTCATCTCGGCACCCGCAACAATTTCAACCGCGGCTTTCCGTTGCTCGCAGCACCGGACGCCAAGCTTTTGCCCGACACCACGCTTGGCACCCCCGACCAGCGATTGAAGACCCGTCTGGTGCAGCTGTCGCTCGGCCACGACATCGTGCTCGACCTGCATTGCGACGACGAGGGCCTTGCCTATCTCTACGTCCACGCCAGTCTGTGGCCGGCAATGGCCGATTGCGCCGCCGCCATGGGTATCGACGCCGTGGTGTTGTGGAGCGAGGACACGGACGGCACCTTCGAGGGTGCCACGATCATGCCCTACCAGAACGTCCCCGCCAACGTGGCGAAGCTCGACCGCCGCGTTGCCACCACGGTAGAATACCGTGGCATGCTGGATGTCGACGGCACGCTGGCAAATTCCGATGCCGCAGGCCTCTACCGGCTGCTGGTGGCGCGCGGCGTCATCGCCGACACCGCCCTTCCCCCGCCCAGCCCGTTCAAGGGCCTCGTCGCGCCGCTCGAAAACATCGACATGATGCCGGCGCCCAGGGCCGGCGCCATCCTCTACGACGTCAAGCCCGGTGACCGCGTCGCGAAGGGCGCGCGCCTCGCCACCATCGTCCACACACCGGGCGAGGCCGGCGGCCGCACCGAAGTGCTGGCGCCGCAGGACGGCGTCATCCTGACCCGCCGCTCGCGCCGCATCATCCGCGCCGGCGAGGATCTCTTGAAGCTGGTCGGCGACAAGAAGAGCGCCGACGCGAGGTCAGGCACGCTGGAGGACTGAGCTAACCCGAAATCGCCAGCCGCGCCTTGGCCTCCAGCCATTCGGCCATCTGCCGGTACGGCACCGGGCCGTGGCTGACACGGGCGACACCAAGCTCGGCCAGGCGCTGGCGCGGCGGCACATGCGCCAGCGCGATGATGTTGACCGGCAATGCCGTCGCCTTGCACAGCGCCTCGATTAGACCCTCGTCGCCGAGCCCCGGCGCAAAGAAGCCGCTCGCTCCTGCCTTTTCATAAGCGTGCGCCCGCTCGATGGCCTGGTCGAGCAGCACGCTGTCATGCACATCCGGCTTGGCCTTGAGGAAAATGTCGGTACGGGCGTTGATAAAGGCGGGAATGCCGGAAGCCTTCACCGCCGCCGCTGCCGCCTCGATGCGCTTCACCTGTATGGCGATGTCGTGCAGACCGGCGCCGCCGACGATCTGGTCCTCGAAATTGAAACCGATGGCGCCGGCCTGCAGGGCACGTGTCACCGTCTGGGCGACAGTCACCGGCTCGACGCCGTAGCCGCCTTCGAGGTCCATGGTCACCGGCAGGTCGACTGCCGCCACGATGCGCTTGATGTTGTCCAGCGCCAGCTCCAGCGGAATTTTCTCGCCATCGGCATAACCAAAAGCAGCCGCGACCGGCCAGCTTCCGGTGGCGATCGCCTTGGCGCCCGCCTTCTCGACGATCTTGGCCGAGCCCGGATCCCAGGCATTGTAGAGAACGATCGGGTTGCCCCTGACGTGGAGCGTATGGAACCTGCGTGCGCGCTCGATCTGCTCGGTCATTGCTGTCTTCCCGTCTTTCCGATGTTGGACGAACAGTCTAGGCAGGACCCCAAGCCTTGGCGATGTGCCATGGGCTGCAGAAGCGGCGGCCACAAACAGGCCTTTCAAACCTGTTGCGCATCCGGCTTTTCGCCGCTATGGATTTCGCCCATGAACATGCGCTCGATCAAGACCATTTGGTGGTGGGCTCGCTGACAGCGGCCTGTTCGAACGCGTGCGCGTGAAATAGAGGGTGGCCGCAACGGAATGTCCGGGCGGCCATTTGTTTTTTCAAAGCCAGTCCCGGGTCCGTTGCCCCAACAAAGCCATATGGAGACGGCAATGACGATCAAGGCTCTGGAAAACGGCGCGGAAAGCTTCGTGACCGCAGGTGGTGTCACCATCACCCGCGAACGCCACGACAAGCCTTACGCCGGTGCGATCGATGCTTATGTCGACGGCTTGAACTCGCGCCGTGGTGCGGTGTTTTCCTCGAATTACGAATATCCGGGCCGCTACACACGCTGGGATACGGCCATCATCGATCCGCCGCTGGTGATTTCCGCGCGTGGCCGCGCCATGCGCATCGAGGCGCTGAATGGCCGTGGCGAAGTGCTGCTGCCGGTGATCGGCAAGACGCTGGCCGGCATTGCCGAGGTGACGATTGCTGAAACCTCGAAAAAGCTGATCCGCCTCGATGTCGCCAAGCCCGGCCGCGTCTTCACCGAGGAAGAGCGCAGCCGCGTCCCCTCTGTGTTTACTGTGCTGCGCGCCATCACCGCTTTGTTCAAGACCGATGAAGACGCCAATCTCGGCCTTTACGGCGCCTTCGGTTACGACCTCGCCTTCCAGTTCGATCCAGTCGACTACAAGCTCGAGCGCAAACAGAGCCAGCGCGATCTCGTGCTGTTCCTGCCTGACGAGATCCTGGTCGTCGACCATTATTCGACCAAGGCCTGGACCGACCGCTACGACTATTCCGGCGACGGTTTTTCAACCGAGGGGCTGCCGCGCGACGAAATTGCCGAACCGTTCAAGACCGCCGACCGCATCCCGCCGCGCGGCGACCATGAGCCGGGCGAATATGCCAATCTGGTGCGCAAGGCGATGGACAGTTTCAAGCGCGGCGACCTGTTCGAGGTCGTGCCCGGGCAGATGTTCTACGAACGCTGCGAGACGCAGCCTTCCGAAATCTCGCGCAAGCTGAAGTCGATCAACCCGTCGCCCTATTCCTTCTTCATCAATCTCGGCGAAAACGAGTATCTGATCGGCGCCTCGCCCGAAATGTTCGTGCGCGTCAATGGCCGCCGCGTCGAGACCTGCCCGATATCCGGCACCATCAAGCGCGGCGACGACGCCATTTCCGATAGCGAGCAGATCCTGAAGCTGCTCAACTCCAAGAAGGATGAATCCGAGCTGACCATGTGCTCGGACGTCGACCGCAACGACAAGTCAAGGGTCTGCGATCCGGGCTCGGTGCGCGTCATCGGCCGCCGCCAGATCGAGATGTATTCACGCCTGATCCACACCGTCGATCACATCGAAGGGCGCCTGCGCGAAGGCATGGATGCCTTCGACGCCTTCCTGTCGCATGCCTGGGCGGTCACCGTCACCGGCGCGCCGAAACTGTGGGCCATGCGCTTCATCGAGCAGAACGAAAAGAGCCCGCGAGCCTGGTATGGCGGCGCCATCGGCATGGTCAATTTCAACGGCGACATGAACACCGGCCTGACGCTCCGCACCATCCGCATCAAGGACGGCATTGCCGAGGTGCGAGCAGGCGCCACGTTGCTCTTCGACAGCATCCCCGAGGAAGAAGAAGCCGAAACCGAACTGAAGGCATCCGCCATGCTCTCCGCCATTCGCGACGCCAAATTGGGCAATGCCGCAGGCGCCGAACGCACCACCGCGCGCGTCGGCGACGGCGTCAACATCCTGCTCGTCGACCACGAGGACTCCTTTGTCCACACACTGGCCAACTATTTCCGCCAGACCGGTGCCAATGTCTCGACCGTGCGTTCGCCGGTGCCGGAAGAAGTCTTCGAACGGCTGAAGCCCGATCTCGTCGTGCTGTCGCCCGGACCGGGCACGCCGAAGGATTTCGACTGCGCCGCGACCATCAAGAACGCCCGCGCCCGCGACCTGCCGATCTTCGGTGTCTGCCTTGGCCTGCAGGCGCTGGCGGAGGCCTATGGCGGCGAACTCAGGCAGTTGCACGTGCCGATGCACGGCAAGCCGTCGCGCATCCGCGTCTCCAAGCCTGGAATCATCTTCTCCGGCCTGCCCAAGGAAGTGACCGTCGGCCGCTACCACTCGATCTTCGCCGATCCGGTGCGGCTGCCCGACGATTTCATCGTCACCGCCGAGACCGAGGACGGCATCATCATGGCCTTCGAACACCGCAAGGAGCCGATCGCCGCCGTCCAGTTCCATCCGGAATCGATCATGACGCTCGGCCACAATGCCGGCATGCGCATCATCGAAAACATCGTTGCGCATCTGCCGCGCAAGGCCAAGGAAAAGGCCGCTTAGAAACGATGGCGGCAACGGACAACATGGCGGCGATCGCAGCGAAGGCAGCGGCCAGGCAAAGGATCGCCAGCCTTGCCTTCTGGTCGATTGTCATCGCCTGCGTGGTGCTCGCGCTCAAGCTTGCCGCATGGTACGTCACCGGCTCCGTTGCGCTCTATTCGGATGCGCTGGAGTCGATCGTCAACGTCATAGCCTCGGCCGCCGCCTATTGGGCGGTCCTGGTCAGCTACAAGCCGGCCGACCAGGACCATCCGTTCGGCCACCACAAGGCCGAGTATTTTTCGGCGGTGCTGGAAGGCGTGCTGATCGTGCTCGCCGCGCTTTTGATCCTCAACGAGGTCTGGCGCTCCTGGCAGACGCCGACCCCGCTCGAACAACCCTGGGAGGGCTTGGCGATCAACGGCGTCGCCACCGTCATCAACGCCTTCTGGGCCTGGACGCTGATCCGCGCCGGGCGCAGCGCAAAATCACCGGCGCTGGTCGCCGACGGCCGGCACATCATGACCGACGTCGTGACCTCGGTCGGCGTCTTCGGCGGCCTCGTCGGCGCTATCCTGACCGGTTGGCAGATCCTCGATCCGGCGCTTGCCGTCATCGTCGCGCTCAACATCCTGTGGCAGGGCTGGCACGTCATCGGCTCGTCGATGAACGGGCTGATGGACCGCGCAGTGGACACTACCGAACACATGCACATTCGCGACATCATCTCGGCCAATTGCAAGGGCGCGCTGGAGGTTCATGACCTCAAGACCCGCATCGCCGGCCGCGCCACCTTCATCGAGTTCCACCTGGTCGTCGACGCCGACATGACGGTCGGCGCCAGCCACGTCATTTGCGACCGCATCGAGGACGCGCTGAAGGCCGAAATCCCCTCGGTGCGCGTCACCATCCATGTCGAACCGGACGACGAGGCGAAGCTGCCGAAAGGCACGACGGCGGTGCCGTTCGCGTGAGACGAGTTACCACGTTTCGATAGTGAGATCTTTGATCCGCTCGAATTCCCGGATATTGCGGGTTATCAGCGTGAGGTCCCGAGCACGTGCCTGCCCGCCAATCAGCGCATCGTAGGGACCAATCGGGGTTCCCAGTGCCGCAAGCCCAGCACGAATCTCACCGGCATGTCTCGCGTCGTCTCGGTCGAATTCAAGTACCGGGAACTGCAAAGCTTCGATGCGCGCCAGATTTTGGACCTTTCGCTGGCTCTTTTCAGCGCCGTAGTACAGTTCATGCAAAACGACCGCCGAGAGAGCAAAGTCTTGTGGTGCATGCCGTTTGAGCAAAGCCAGCAGACCCTCGTCGCCCGAGATGATCGCTATGACGGCATTGGTGTCGAGCAGGTAGGTCACTTAAAGAGGTCATCCAAAGCAGGTCGATCCTGACCATCCTGACGCTCCAGCGCTCCCTGGGCGAAATCGTCGTCAACCGGTCCGATGACCTGGTCGAGCCATGCCCAATCCTGCGCAAGCGGCTCCAAGATGACAGTTTGCCCATGACGACGGATCGAAACCTCGTCTGCCTCGAACCGAAACTCCTTAGGCAAGCGCACAGCCTGTGACCGGCCTGACCAGAACACCTTTGCCTTGTCCATGTGCTATCCTCAAATGAGATATAGCAAAGATATATACCATGGTAGCGTCATAGACAAGATCGAACTCAACGAGTGCAGGCCGACTGCGGCATGGCCTCCAACCGGTAAACCTTGTCGTCCGACTTCGTCTTGCCATCCGCCGTCTTCGAGCACAAATCGACGATCGCCAGGCTGCTGTTGGGATTGGCGAGCATCATGGTGCCGTTGGCGCCGCGCTTGAGGAAGATTTCCTTTTGCGCGATATCGCAGGAAAAGTTGCTCATCTTCGAACTGGCCGCGCAGCGCCATTGATCCGCTTCACCCTGGCAGGAATAGGTCTGCGTGACCTTCGTCCCGTTCTTCCTGGTGGTCACCGAAACGGCGACATCGGAGCCGTCGGGCCAGTTGGCGACATCGCCTGAGGCAAAGGAGGCGAGTTCGACCGGCCCGCGGAAGACCCGGATCGACTGCGTCACCTGGTCGGGATGCGAGGAGAGATGCGCGGCATCGTAGTCTCGCCCGAAACAGAAAGGCTGGTCCGGCTTCAGTCGCTCGCGCAAGGGAGCCCCAAGCGCCGGATCGATCGGGTCGATCTTGGCGAATTCAGCCTGGCAGGTTGCGGCCGGCATCGGGTCGAGGCGGAAATTGTTGTCCTCCGAGCCCAGAGCCTGCCGGTCATATTCGGCTTCGCCCAGTTCGTCTTCCGATCCGGCGTCGAGATAGAGATCGGACGAGACGTCGGTGAGGATCAGGCGGCCTTTGTCATCGAGCTTCAGCGACGCCATGGTGCGGTCGCAGTCCATGCCGCAGCGGATCGGACCTGACTTGCCGTCCTCGGACTCGTGATTGCACCAGCCGCCGGCCCATTGCGGCGCCTTGGCGCCGCGCACCATGGTGGTGAGAAAACCGTTGTAGGAGGTGTCGGCGTTTGCCATCGGCTCCTCGTTCGGATGGCTCACCGGATCATGGCCATAGAGGAAGAAGATCCGCGCCACCTTCTGCTTTGGATGCGCCTTGAGGTGCGCCGCGTCATAGACGCGGCCGAAACAGGCATCGGCGCCATTCGGGCTGAGTTCGGGTAATTTAAGCACATCGTCGGCCGCGGCCGAACCCGCAAGCGCGCCGAGCAGCACGGCGCCAAATCCAGCGCTGGCAACAACCTTCCACTTCCTGAACGCCATGTGACCCCCTCCTCGCATCGACAGGACGTAACGTGAATTTATGCTAGTATCATGGCCGCAGCCACGCAATTTGCGGGGAGCGCCAAGCCGAGAGGATGCCATGCGTCGACGCGACATGTTCCGGGCCAGCCTTGCCGGTGCCGCCGGCCTGTTCGGGCTGAGCCGGGCCGCCGCCGCTGAAGACAGACCGAAGGTCGCCTATCACCTCAGCGACCTCGATAAGGTCAATTTCGTGCTCGGCAACATCAAGAACCACTATGAAGGCACCGGCGGCAATGTCGACATCGTGTTGGTCGTGCATGGTCCGGCCCTCGCCGGCTTCAAGTCGAAAGGCATATCGGCGGCGATCTCGGGACGCTTTGCCGGCCTTGTCCAGCAGGGCCTTGAGCCGCATGCCTGCGGCAACACCATGCAAGGCATGGAGATCACGCTTGCCGACCTGCTCGAGGGCTTCCACGCCGCCGACAAGGGCGGCGTCGTCAAGCTCGCCGAACTGCAGCGCCAGGGCTACGCCTATCTCCGGCCCTGAGCCGCCACGGGCTTGAACGTGAAGGCCATGAGAGCCTACGAAGGGTGGCCAAACAGCCCGAAGGAAAGTGCTCATGACCGCGACCACCCTCGTCATCCCCGATCTTGCCGGCAAGGCGGTGCTGGTCACCGGCGCTTCGACTGGCATCGGTGCCGCCCTTGCACTGGCCTACGCCGGCCAGAAATGCCGGGTCGCCCTGCACTACAATTCGAGCCGCGAAGCGGCCGAAACGCTGGCCAAGACCATCCGCGACGGCGGCGGTGAGGTGTTCCTGACACAGGGCGACTTCTCACAGGCAGCCGATGTCGAGCGGGTAGTCGAGGAGAGCGCCGAAACATTCGGGCGGCTCGACGGGCTGGTCAACAATGCCGGCGGCATGCTCGGCCGCGTGCCCTATGCGGAGCAGACCGAGGCGCACTACGACGCGGTGATGGACCTCAACGCCCGCTCGGTGCTGACGGCCTCGCGCAAGGCGATGCCATGGCTGAAGAAGCAGGGCGGCTTCATCGTCAACACCTCGTCGATCGCGGCGCGCAATGGCGCTGGCGGCGGCGCCGGGCTGTACGGTTCGGCCAAGGCCTTTGTCTCCAATGTGACGCGCGGCATGGCCAAGGAACTGATCGGCTTCGGCATCCGCGTCAACGCGGTGGCGCCGGGCACCATCGCGACACCCTTCCATGAGCGCTATTCCACCGACGAGCAGATGAAGGGCATGGTCGCCACCATTCCTCAAGGGCGTGCCGGCACGGCCGAAGACTGCGTCGGCGCCTATCTCTTCCTGTCCTCCGATCTCCTGAGTGGTTACATCACCGGCCAGGTGATCGAGGTGAACGGTGGCCAGTTGATGCCGTGAGCCGGCAATTGCATACTGCGTCTCGCAACCATGCATGTCGTGCGCACGTTTGCTGAGGTTGGAAGAAAGGGGAGAGGCAATGTACGGATTGATCGGAAAGATGCGGGCGGCGCGCGGCCAGCGCGACGCGATCATGGATGTGCTGCTCGCCTCGACCGGCGCCATGCCGGGTTGCCTGAGTTATGTCATCGCCCGCGACCCGGCCGATGCCGACGCGATCTGGGTGACCGAAGTGTGGACCGACGCCGCAAGCCACAAGGCTTCGCTGCAGCTGCCGGAGGTCCAGGCAGCGATCGCCAAGGCCCGGCCGATCATCGCCGGCTTCGAATTCCAGGTCGAGACCCATCCGGCCGGCGGTTTCGGCCTGCCCGCCATCAAGAACGAGTGACATCCCAACGCGGGGTCGGGGTCGTGAATTTCGTCCGAGACAGCGTTCGCATTTTTCTCTTCCAGGTCTAAGACCCAAACATGGACTCTTCGCCAGACCAACCGGCCGTCGAACGCATGGCGCGCATGCGTCCGGTTCGGCAGTGGCTGGTGCTGCTGATCGTCTCGCTGCTGTTCGCCGGCGCGCTGGAATACGCCGCACTGCCGGCGGCGCTGCTGATCGGCCCGATGCTGGCGGCGATCCTTGCCGGCACCAATGGCGCCACGGTGCGCGTGCCGCGGCCGCTGTTCGCCGCCGCCCAGGCCTTGGTCGGCTGTCTGGTCGCGGCGTCGATCTCCACCGACATTTTTTCGGTGTTCTACAAGGAATGGCCGCTGGTCCTTGTCGTGGTGCTGGCGACCCTTGCGGCGTCCAGCCTGCTTGGCTGGTTGATCAGCCGCTGGCGCATCCTGCCCGGCACCACCGCGGTCTGGGGCTCGTCGCCGGGTGCTGCCACTGCCATGGTGCTGATGGCCGGTGCCTTCGGCGCCGATCAGCGCCTCGTCGCCTTCATGCAGTATCTGCGCGTCATCTTCGTCTCGATGACGGCAGCACTCGTCGCCAAGATGTGGGTCGACACTTCGGGCATCGAGGTACCAGCCATCGTCTGGTTCCCGCCGATCGAACCGGCAGCCTTTGCCGCCACGCTCGGCGTGGCGCTGGTCGGCGGCCTGCTCGGCCGGTTGTGCCGGCTGCCGTCACCCTTCTTCCTCGGCACCTTCATCATCGGCACCATCGTCCATCTCGGCTTCGGCGTGGCGATGCAATTGCCGCCATGGCTGCTGGCGCTCTCCTATGCGATGGTCGGCTGGTCGATAGGGCTGAATTTTACCCGGGCGATCCTGCGTCATGCGACACGGGCGCTGCCGCAGATCGTCGGCTCTATCGTCGTGCTGATCGCCTTTTGCGGCGGGCTAGCCTGGCTGATCAGCCACGTCCTTGGTATCGATCCGCTGACCGCCTATCTCGCGACCAGCCCCGGCGGCATGGACAGCGTCGCCATCATTGCCGCCGCCGCGCAGAACGTCGACATATCCTTCGTCATGGCCTTGCAGTCGACCCGCTTCCTGGTCGTGCTCATCGCCGGGCCGAGCATAGCGCGGCTGGTGGCGAGAGCCGTCAGGGACTGAGATTCAAATATCCAGGGAAGAGGAAAAGTGCCCATGAAACGTCGTGTGAATGCCGTCGATCTCTCAGGCCGGGTCGCCGTGGTGACCGGCGGCGCGCAAGGCATCGGCCTTGCTGTCGCCCGGCGACTGCTGTCATCGGGCGCCAGCGTCGCCATCTGGGATGTGGACGAGACCGCCATGGCGAAGGCCGTTTCCGAACTCGCCCCGCTCGGCCGGGTCGAGGGTTTGCTGTGCGATCAATCGCTGATGGAGGCCGTCGACAGCGCCGCGACCGAAACCGAGCGCTCGCTTGGTCCGGTCGATCTGCTGGTAAACAATGCCGGCATCGCCGGACCGGCAGCGACGGTGGCGGATTATGATCCTGCCGCCTGGCGTCAGATAATCGACATCGACCTCAACGGCGTCTTCTACTGCTGCAAGCGCCTGGTGCCCGGCATGATCGCGCGCAGCTACGGCCGCATCGTCAACATCGCCTCGGTCGCAGGCAAGGAAGGCAATCCGAATGCCGCCGCCTATTCCGCCGCCAAGGCCGGCGTGCTCGCGCTGACAAAATCGCTCGGTAAGGAACTGGCCGGCCACGACATCGCCGTCAACGCGCTGACCCCATCGCCCGCCCGCACCCGCATCCTCGAACAGCTCACTGAGGCCCAGGTCGCCTACATGCTGGGCAAGGTGCCGCGAGGCCGGTTCGTCGAAGTCGAAGAGGCGGCTGCGATGATCGCCTTCATGCTATCGGACGAAAATTCCTTCACCACCGGCGCAACGTTCGATCTCTCCGGCGGCCGCGCCACCTACTGAGAAGCGCCGCTGTTCCTTGCTGTCGCCGTCGCTGTCGGCCGCGAAGGACTAATTCAAGAGCCGCTCAGCGTCGCGGCAAGCCGGTCGGGAAGAAAGTCGACGAAGGCGCGAACCTTTGGCGACAAATGGCGATTGGACGGCCAAAGCAACCGGAACTGGCCGCGGCCGTCGACATGGTCGTCCAGCACCGTGCGCAGCAGGCCGTCACGCAGCGCCTCGCGGACCAAGAAATCGGGCATCGAGCTGATGCCGAGCCCGGCCATCGTGGCGCCCTTCAGCGCCTCCGTGTTGTTGCAGGTCAGCATCGAGCGGACCTGCGGCTCGGCGCTGCCGCCGATGAACGGCCAGCCTTGCAGCTTGCCGCTGTTGGGAAAGCGGAAGCGGATGCCGTAATGGTTCACGAGATCGTCCGGGCGGCTCGGGTTGCCGTGCTGCTCGATATAGGAGGGTGCCGCACACAACAGCAGCCGGAAGGGTGCAAGCGGCCGCGCCACCAAGCGCGAATCCGGCAGGTCGCCGCTGCGGATCGCGATGTCGACGCCTTCGTCGATGAGGTCCACGATGCGGTCGTTAAAGTCGATGTCGAGTTCGATTTCGGGATAGCGCGCCATGAACTCGGACAGCACCGGGAACAGCAAATGATAGGTCACGATCGGCGTCGAAACGCGCAGCCGCCCATGCGGTGTTTCGCGGCTCCGCGACAGCATCGCCTCGGCATCGTCGATGTCGTCGAGGATGCGCCGCACCCGCTCGTTGAACAGCTTGCCCTCTTCGGTCAGGCCGATGCGGCGCGTGCTGCGCTGAAGCAACCTTACGCCGAGATCCTGCTCGAGCCTGGCGACGCTCTTGCCGACGGCCGATGCCGAGATGCCGAGCGTGCGGCCCGCAGCGATGAAGCTGCCGAACTCAGCCGTGCGGGCAAAGGCCAGGAGCCCATTGAGGCGTTCCATCGCATCTCTCCATTCGAGCGTTTCAGTCCGGTATATCTGGAGATTTAACACTATTTTTCTCGAAGTGTCGCGAGCCTATCTTCCCGTTACGACCGGCGCAGCAAGCTTGCGGCAGGCCGGCGGATCCTGGTTCAGATAGGAAATCCATGACCTCGAAGACCACAAACGGCGCGGTCGCGCCATGGCTTGTCCTGTTGTCGGTATGCCTTGCCGCCATGACAATGCCCTTGACCTTCACCGGCCCGGCCGTCGCGCTTTCCCGCATTGCGGCCGACCTCGGCGGCAGCCCGATCGCGCTCAACTGGGTGACCAACGCCTTCATGCTGACCTTCGCCGCCACCTTGATGGCATCAGGCGCGCTGGCCGACAATCATGGCCGCAAGCGGCTCTTCCTTGTTGGCCTCGCCACCTATGTGCTGGCATCGCTGGGATCGATGTTTGCCCCTGATATCGTCTGGTTCGATGTGCTCAGGGCTGCGCAAGGGCTCGGCAGTGCCGCCGCCTTTGCCGGCGGCGCCTCCGCTCTTGCCCAGGAATTCGATGGGCCATTGCGGCTGCGCGCCTTCTCCTTCCTCGGCACCAGTTTCGGCATCGGCCTCGCTTTTGGGCCGATCGCGTCGGGCCTGCTCATAGATGCTTTCGGCTGGCGATCGATCTTCGTCTTGGTGGCAGTGCTCGCGATTGCAGCCGCTTTGCTCGGCCTGCGCACCATCAGGGAATCGCGCGATCCGGATGCGACCGGCCTCGACTGGGCGGGAGCCGGCACCTTTACGATCGCGCTGGCATCGCTGACCTACGGCGTGCTGCAAGCGCCGCAGAGCGGCTGGACCGATCCCCTGGTGATCGGGCTTCTCGTGGCGGCCGCCCTTTGCTTTGCCGCTTTCGTCGTCGTCGAGCGGCGCGTGCGCCGGCCGATGCTCGATCTCTCGCTGTTCCGCTTTCCCCGCTTCGTCGGCGTCCAGTTCCTGGCGGCCGCTCCCGCCTATGGCTTCGTCGTCCTGCTGGTGCTGTTGCCTATCCGCTTCATCGGCATCGAGGGGATGAGCGAGATCAAGGCGGGGCAGTTGATGATCTGCCTGTCGGGACCGCTGTTGATCCTGCCACTGCTCGCCGGCCAGGTAGCGCGCTGGATCGCTCCGGCAACGATCTGCGGTGTCGGCCTGCTTGTGGCCGCCGGCGGCCTTGTCTGGCTGAGCCTGACACCGCCTGTCGTCGCAGCGCTGGTGGCGCCGCTGATCCTCATCGGCGTCGGCATCGCCTTGCCCTGGGGGCTGATGGACGGACTTGCCGTCGGCGTCGTGCCGAAAGAGCGTGCCGGCATGGCGGTCGGCATCTTCAACACCACCCGCGTCGCTTGCGAAGGCGTGGCGCTGGCGATCGTCATGGCAGTCCTGTCGGGTTTCACGGCAGCCCAACTGGCGGCTCAGGGAACGGCGTCTTCCCTGGATGCAACCGCCGCCGCGCAGCTGCTGGTGACCGGCAACATCGGCGAAGCGGCAGCCCGCTTGCCGGGTGCCGGAGCCACGGTCCTGGTCCAAGCCTATGAGATCGCGTTCGACAGGCTGCTGATCGTGCTGGCGGCAATCACCATCGTCACCGCCCTTGTCGTCTTTCTCGGCTTGCGCCGTGGATCGGCGGTGGAACACGAGACCATTGCTCTGCCGGTTTGCCAGGAAGGGTAGCTGAGCCGCGTCAGGAGATGACGAGGCTCGCTATGCGGTGGCCGTCCAGCACGAAGGTCATGTCACCCTCGCCGTTGAGGCCATTGCCTTTCACGGCAATGCGGACGCGGTAGCTGCCCTCGACCTCGGCGATGCGGACAATGCGAAGATTGGACTTCACGCCGATATTGTCCGACTGGTTCCAGCGCGCGATCTGCTGGCGGCCTTGGAAGGACCGCCCCCAGTCGGTCAGGGACGCGTCGGCTGTGAACGTGTGGAGAACGGCTTCGCTATCACCCGCATTGGTGGCCTCGATAAAGCGGCGGATAGGTTCGGGTGTGGTCATCAATCGAGCCGGTGCATCAGATCATCATCCAGCCAGCGGCCGAAGAAATAGACCAGTTGCTTGTGCCACCATGGCCAGTCATGACTGACATCGCCGCCCCAATAGTCGACCCAGGCGGGAATGGATTTGTCGCGCAGGATCTGTTCCAGCCTGCGGGTCTCGACCAGCATCCGCTCTTCCCAGGCGCCCTGCCCGCAGCAGAAGATCATCCTCAGCGCCTTCAGCCGGGCAAGCAGTTTTGGGTCTACGATGCCGGGCAGATAGTCGAGCGGTGAATTGTAGAAGATATCACCTTCCAGCGCCTTGCCGAAGAAGTCGCCCGCCGAATAGACGCCCGACAGTGCGATGACGCCGCTGGCGAGTTCGGGAAAGCGAAAGACGAAGTTCGTGGAATGATAACCGCCCATCGAACAGCCGGTGAACAGCGGCTTTAATTTGCGCCCGCCATTGGCTTGCTCGGCGGTCGCCAGAAACTCCGGCAGCGCCTCCTCGCGCACATATCGGAAATAAGCCTCGTGGCGACCGATACGGTGGGCGGCGCCGGCATGCTTGTTGAAGAACGATTCCGAATCGACGCCGTCGACCGCAAACAGCTGGATGCGGCCGGTATCGATAAATTCGGCCAGCGCTCCAACCCCTCCGGAATCCTCGAATTGGTAGAACCGCCCCTGCGACGTCGGGAACACCACCACCGGCCGGCCGGCATGGCCGTAGCGCTTGTATTCCATGTCGCGGCCGAGATTGCCGGAGAAATGCTTGTGATAGGAGATGTCCATCGCGTTCAAGCCTTTTCCGCGTGGATGTAGGCGACGGCCGCGCGCAGTGCTGCTTCGTCCTTCGAGCGCATCTGGTAGGCGTAATTTCCCATGGCGCGGCTGAAAACCTTTTCTATCGGCTGATGATGGACGATCTTGTCGCGATGCGCGGCTAGCACGTCCTCATGGCTGTGCAAATAGTGGAGGTGCTGCTTGCGGCTGGCATAAGCGGTGAAATATTTGCCCTCGTAAGGCCCGCCGGCGGCATCCTTCACCACCATGTCCGCCCAGGCCGCGTAGACGTCGATGTCGAACGTGTAGTTGATCGCATCGGTCATCCAGGCGCCGGGCGGCCGCATGTTGACCTCAAGCGCGATGACGCGGTCGTCCTTGGTTTCGAACAGCTCGATGTGGAAGAAGCGCTCGCGCACGTCGAACGCTTTGAGGATCTTGCGGCCGGCTTCTTCGATCGCCGGTCGGACCTTGGGAAAGCAGGTGTAGCTCATGTGGCGGTCCTTGTTGACCACTTCCATGATGCTCTGGTCGTAGCGGTGGCTGGCCGCCAGCACCACCTCGCCGTCACGGTTGACCAGCCCATCGAAGGTCACCACGAGCCCCTCGATGAACTGCTCCATGACGAAGGTCACGTCCTCGGGCTTGTCTCTGAAAAACTGGTCAAGCTCCCTGGCGTTGGAAATCTTGAAGGTGTTCGAGGCGCCGGACCCGGAATCGGGCTTCACCACCACGGGATAGCCGACGCGGCGGATGAAGGTCATGGCGCCGGCCCGGTCGGAGCATTTGCGCTGGGCGATGGTGTCGACGCCGCTCTTGCGGAAGAATGCACGCATGCGGCTCTTGCGCTTCAAATTCTTCACGAAATCGAGCTTGGTGCCGTAGATGTTGAAGTCGGTGCGGATGTTGGCTTCCAGCTCCAGCCAATGCTCGTTGAGTGACTCGAAGCGCTCGATCCGGCCCCATTTGTGGATGAAATGACCCATGGCCCGGAACACCGGATCGTAGTCCTCCATGTCGGCGATGCGGTAATATTCCGACAGGGCCACCTTCAGCTTCCCGTCCAGCGCCTCATAAGGCGCATCGCCAATGCCCAGCACCGTAGCGCCGGCCTTTTTCAGCCGGTCGCAGAAATCGGCGCCGTTGGCGGGAAAATGCGGCGAGAAGAAAACAAAATTCACGGATGATCCCTCCGACGGCGAAGCATTGCGGCCTCGGCTACACGCAAGTCTGGCGCATTTGCCGCGCATGGGGAAGAGTGCTCGCGAGTGGTGGAATGGCAGCCCACTTGCCTGTCCATGGCGGCTCCTGTATGAACCCCGCCATGAACACGCGCGTCTCCTCCGTCGCTTCCCGTCCGACCGGCTTTGCCGGCGAGACCGTGCGCGCGCTGGCATCGACCCTGCTTCTTCTCGGCCTTATCGGCGATCGCCGGGTTCGCTGAAGGAGCGCCCGGCGGTCGAACCGCCGCTTACGCGCACGCTCCTTGGCCAGTTCAGAAATTGGCAATTCACATCAAGCGAACGAAAATCTGATAAGGCGCTGCTCGCCCTGGAATCCGTCCGAAGACCGATCCGCGAGCCGCCGGGAGAACAAGACGATGAACGCACGAGAAGACATCCGCGCCGGCGAAGCCGAAAGCGTAAAACGCGCGACCGGCCACATGCCGGGTGCGGCCCGAAAATACCAGCCCTACCCGACGGTCGGTCTCACCGACCGCACCTGGCCCAACAAGGTCATCGACAAGGCACCGGTCTGGTGCTCGGTCGATTTGCGCGACGGCAACCAGGCGCTGATCGATCCGATGGGTCATGAGCGCAAGGCGCGCATGTTCGCCCTGCTGCTCGACATGGGTTTCAAGGAGATCGAGATCGGTTTCCCCTCGGCCTCGCAGACCGATTTCGATTTCGCCCGCTGGTGCATCGAGGAAGGCAATGTGCCGGCCGATGTCTCGCTGCAGGTGCTGGTGCAGTGCCGTCCCGAACTGATCACCCGCACCTTCGAGGCGCTGAAGGGCGCTACCAATCCGATCGTGCATTTCTACAATTCGACCAGCGAGTTGCAGCGTCGCGTCGTCTTCGAGAAGGATGTCGGCGGTATCAAGCGCATCGCCACCGACGCGGCCAAGATGATCACCGACATGGCGGCCAAGGCCGGCGGCGGTTATCGCTTCGAATATTCGCCCGAAAGCTTTACCGGCACCGAGCTCGAAGTCGCGCTGGAGATATGCAACGCCGTCACCGAGATCGTGAAGCCGACAGCCGACAACAGACTGATCATCAACCTGCCGTCGACGGTCGAGATGTCGACGCCCAACATCTATGCCGACCGGATCGAATGGATGTGCCGCAACCTGGACGACCGCGAGAACCTGCTGATCTCGCTGCACCCCCACAACGATCGCGGCACCGGCATCGCCACCACCGAGCTCGGCCTGATGGCGGGTGCGGACCGCGTCGAAGGCACGCTGTTCGGCAATGGCGAGCGCACCGGAAATGTCGACATCGTGACGCTGGCGCTCAACATGTACACGCAAGGCGTCGATCCCCATCTGGATTGCTCCGACATCAACCGGATGAAGGACGTCTACGAATATTCCAACCAGCTGAAGATATCCGAACGCCATCCTTATGTCGGTGAACTGGTCTACACCGCCTTTTCCGGCTCGCACCAGGACGCCATCAACAAGGGCATGAAGGCCTTGAAGAAGGCCAACACGCCGGTCTGGGAAGTGCCCTATCTGCCGATCGATCCGGCCGATGTCGGGCGCAGCTACGAGGCGATCATCCGCATCAACTCACAGTCAGGCAAAGGCGGCATCGCCTATGTACTGCAGGCCGATTACGGCCTCAATCTGCCGCGCAACCTGCAGATCGAGTTCAGCCAGGAGATCCAGGCGATCACCGACGCCGAAGGCAAGGAAGTGCCGGCAAAACGCATCCATGACCGCTTTATCGAAACCTATGTCGACCAGCCCGGCGCACGACTGAAGTTCCTCGACCATCACACCTATCCCGATACCGAGAAAAAGGGCCGGCGCGTGGTCGAGGCGGTGATCCTCGACAACGGCAAGGAGACGACCATCGCCGGCTCCGGCACCGGCCCGATCGACGGCTTCGTCGATGCGCTGTCGCGTCATGTTGGCGTCGACATGTCGGTGCTTGATTATTCCGAACATTCGCTCCAGCGCGGCTCGAACGCCTCGGCGATTTCCTATGTCGAGATGGAATATCCCGGCGGCAAGCTGTTCGGCGCCGGCATCAACACCAACATCGTCGCCGCCTCGCTGGAAGCCGTTGTTTCGGCCGCCAACCGGATAATCGGCCGCAAGGCCGGCTGATATTTTCCCGGGCGCCGAATGTCCGCGGCGCCCGGAAATCCCCCATTTGCCGAGGGAAATTCCGGTCTTTTGTGTCAACCACCGGCAACTATCCGGTGTGTTACGCGATCGCATAACATAAGCATGCTTGTATGGAAGTGCAGGCTCTATATGATTGCGCCTCAACCTGTGCCGACTTCGAGAGGATCGACACTTGCAGCATGCCACGCCTGCCGCCCCCGCAGTGCGCGAGACACTGGAGCGACTGCTCGCCAGCGAAACGTTCGGACGTTCCGAGCGCGCGCGCAAGTTGCTGCGCTATCTTGTTGAGCGCGAGCAGGCCGGCGAAGCCGACAGGCTCAAGGGTTTCTCCATCGCCATGGACGTCTTCGGCAAGGACGGCGATTTCGATTCGTCGACCGACGCCGTTGTCCGGGTGCAGGCAGGCCGGCTGCGCGAACTTCTCCAGCATTATTTCGCCAATGAAGGCATAGCCGAACCGGTTCGCATTGCCATTCCGCGCGGCGGCTACGTGCCGTCCTATGAGCTCAACGCCATACGCCTGCCGGTTGGGCAGGAGCCGCTTGCGGCGGCGGTAGCCGCCTTGCCCGGATCGCCCGACCAGGCGGCTCTTGACGCCGTTCCCGCTGCCGCGACAGCTTCGGGGGTTACAGAACCTGGGCCTTCGCTGGCGCGCCATCTCCAGTTCTTCTGGGTCGCCATGACGCTGGTCATTCTCATGCTGGGCGTGCTCATCCTGCGCCAGGGCAGCGGCGCATTGCTTGCCAGCAGCGATCCTACCGCGGTGGTCGAGACCGCAGGCGTAACGAGCAGCATCGCATCGCCGTCGATGGAGGCCCTGCCCCTCGTCTACATCGCGGTGAAGGCCACCGGCCCCGAGGCCGGCCGCGTCGCCGCTTCGCTGCGCGCCGGCCTTGCCGGTTTCGACACGATCGACTTCATCGGCCGCGACGCCGACAGCAAGCGCGATCCGAGCACCGACCCGACCAGCTTCGTTTTCGATGTCCTGCCGGGACCGATGGCAGGTGACGTGACGCTCGAACTGCAGAGCGTGGCGACGGGCCGCGTGCTTTTGTCCCGCAGTCTGACGGCCGCCGACAGCGCACCTGGCACCGTCGAGGATCGTATCGCCGCCATCCTCAGCTCGACCATTCCCGCCTCCGGCCCGCTCTACAGCTACATCGAACAGAACGGCATCCAGACCGGGCTGACGAGCTGCCTGATCCTCAACGACAGATACTATCTCGACCAGAGCACCAGGACGCACGAGGCCGCCTATCGCTGCCTGGACAACCTCGCCGGCCAGGGTGCGAAATCGTCGTTGGTCTATTCGGAACTGGCCTCCCTGACCCTTGAGGCCGCCACCGATCATTACGCCTATCCGCCTGGCGCGACGGTCGAACAAGCAATGTCTTTCGCCCATCGCGCCATCCAGATGGGACCGACCAGCCCCTATGCGCACCGCGCCTATGGCTACCTCAATTCGCGCCTCGGCAACACCGAGGAATCGATCCGCTGGATGCGCAAGGCCTATGAGCTCAACCCCTACGACCTCGGCATGGCTGCCGCTTACGGCTATGGCCTGATCTTTGCCGGCAAATATGCCGAGGGAACACCCATCCTGACCCATGCCGTCGAGACGTTCAGCGGCCATCCGACATGGTGGGATTTTGGGCTTTTCGCCGGGCAATTCATGCTGGGCGACATGAACAAGGCCGCGATAGCCAGCGAGTCGCTGCGCACGACGGCGATGAAATCGCATTATCTGGCGGCGCGGCTGATCAGCGCCAAGGCTGCCGGCCGCGAACAGCTGGCAGCCAAGCTTCTGGATGAGCTGACCACCAAATTCCCGAAATTCGCCGCCGATCCGCGCGCGGCCTTCGCCGAGCGCAAATATCCCGCCGATCTGACCGACCGGCTGGTTGAGGCGCTGCGCGCCGCGGGCCTCGGCAACGCCAGCTAGTCTTTCCGGATCGCGAAAACTTTACTGGCCATCGGTCTGGACTGGGAGCAATCCAGCCTCGATTCGAATTTCCTCTCCAGTCTTGCAATAATCGCACATTTTCATGGTCTCATCCCTCTATGTTGCCGAGCGGGGCGCCGGGCCGAAGACGGTCGTCCTGCTGCATGGCTTCGGTGGTTGCCATGATATCTGGCGCGAGGTGACCGCGTCGCTAGGGCCGGATGTCAGGACCTTGGCCTACGATCTTCCGGGACACGGACTGTCTCTCGAATTTCCTGGCAGCGGCCCGGCCAAAACAGCGGCGCGAGCGGTTCTCGCCGATCTCGCCGCACGCGGGATAGCAAGGGTGCATGTCGCCGGTCATTCGATGGGCGGCGCGGTCGCTGCCCTGATGGCGCTTGCCGAGCCTGAAAGGATAGGCTCGCTGACGCTTCTGGCGCCGGGCGGTGTTGGCCCCGAGATCAACGGACCGCTGCTCCGCCGCTATGCGGCAGCGGCCGACAGACGGGAAATCCGCGCCTGCCTTGCCGCCATGTCGGGACCGCAAAGCCCGCCGCCCGAACGCATCGTCGGCGTCCTGGCGGACCTACGCCGTCGCCCCGGCCAGTTGCGCAAGCTGATTGAGATATCGGCCGTCATGACCAGGAACGAGCGGCAGGGCGTCATCCCCCGCGAACAGCTGGACACCCTCGACATGCCCGTGATGGTGGTTTGGGGAACGGACGATCCGGTGCTGCCCTTTACCCAGGCTGATTGTCTGCCGGCGCATTTTCATATTCATCACGTGCTCGATGCCGGCCATATGCTGGTCGAGGAAGTGCCTGATGTGGTCGCCCAGGCCGTGCGCCGAAACATGGCACGCCGCGGCAGGCGCCTGCGTCCGACATTCGAGGCCGCGGCGAGCTAACTTACTTGCGCCCCGCATCTCGCCAGTGCATTTTGCCGCCGCCTGTGTTAACTCGCAATTAACCATATCAGCGAGGCGACGCCGATGAAGGACACTGGCGAAAACATCACCCCCATCGACACCTCCCGCAAACTGTCCGACGCCGTTCGCGATGTGAAAAATGCCTTCGCCGATCGCGACGATGTCGTGGTCGACATGCGCGAGGCGCACCGGATGCGGCTTGATCTGCTCGCCGCCGAGCTCGCCCCGGTCTTTGCCGACGTGCCCGCCGACATGGACAATTTCGACTTCGTCGTCTCCTCCGGCCTGCAGCCCCGCCTGTGGATCGACGCCATCAGCCATGTCGCCATGGGGCGCGACCGCCGCACCTACCGCTTTCTCAGGGATACCCGCATCGGCCGCGTCGTGCTCGCCGAATCGACCGATATGAAACCGGTCGCCGATCAGGTCACGCGCTATGTGGCGGAGCGTATCGTCGAGCGTCAGCGCATGATGGAGGGCGGTGTCGAGCCGGCCGTCGCCGACCTGAAACGCGCCGCCGTGCCGGAAGCTGAGCCGCCCTTGCAAGCAGCCGTGCCCCGCAGGGGCTGGTCGACGTTCCTTTCCGGTCTCGGCTTGGTCGCCGCCGGCGCGCTTGTTGGCCTGGCGGTGGCGGCCGCGCTGTTTTGGGATCGCCTGATGGCGATGAAGATCAGCTTCTGATCAACGATCTGGAGGCCTCGGTGTCTGCGCGCCGAGTTCAATGACCTGCAGGTCCGATGGCGGCAAGGCCGGCCCGGTCAGGCCGCGCCGCGTCAGGCGAATCAGCCAATTGCCCTTCTCCCCGTCAATATCGAGCAGATTGTACTGTGCCGCCGGGTTCTTGCTGCCTGGCGACTGCCCGGCGGCGGCGACGCCGACGACCGGAATCCTGGCGCCGCGCCCGCCGATGAAGAACAGCGACGGCAGATGCGAATGGCCGTGCAGCACGAGTTCGGCGCCATGCCTATGAACGGTCTTGTGGAAGCGGGAGATGCCGAACAGGCGCTTTTGCTGGGCGACGGCGCCGCGCACCGGCGGATGATGGATCATGATCACCCGCAACAGGCCGCGTTTGTTCGTTGCGTCGAGCACTGTCGCCAGCCTTTGCGCCTGACCTTCGAGGAAGAAGCCGTTGGCCATGAACGGCGCCGTGGCGCGCGCCGTCGAAACGCCGATCAGCGCGACATTGCCGCGTACGCGCAGATAGGGAAAAGCGTTGCGGTCGATCGGCGCAGTCACGCCGTCGCCGCTCATCCACGCCGCCCAGGAGCGGCAGACCTTGTCGAAGGCGCCCGGCACATAGGCGTCGTGGTTGCCCGGCACCACCGAGACATCCTCCGGCGAACCCAGCGTCTCAAGCCAGTGCTTGGCCATCTCGATCTCGCCGTCGAGCGCCAGATTGACCAGATCGCCGGTAACGGTGAGGTGGTCGGGTGTGCTCGCCTTCATGTCGGCGACGATGGTGTCGATGACGGCATCGTGCATATGGCGGCGGCGGTTGCGCTGCCAGTTGACGTAGCCGACGACGCGCTTGGACGCGAGTTCGCGATAGGTTACACCGGGAAGCGGCCCCAGATGGACATCGGAAATATGCGCGAGCCTGAACATCCTTCCTTCATAGGCGACGCGCTCCCCGCTTTCCACTCACTGTTTCCTGCCCATCCACGGTTTCGCTAGTCATGGCTATATCGGACCCGGAGCAGGCGTTTCGCCAGACCGGCTGGGCAGGCCTCAGGGCAAGGCTGTTCCATCTCTATTTCCTGCTGCGGCGGCCGATGACGCTGGGCGTGCGCGGCCTGATCCACGATCGCGCCTCGAACACTGTCTTCCTCATCCGCCACACCTACGTTCCCGGCTGGCAATTGCCGGGCGGGGGCGTCGAAGTCGGCGAGACGCTCGGTGAGGCGCTGGTGCGCGAACTGGCCGAGGAAGGCAACATCGCGCTGACAGCCCAGCCGGTGCTGAAATCGATGCATTTCAACCGCCGCTCCAGCCGCCGCGACCATGTCGGCCTCTATCTCATCGAAACCTTCAACCAGACCGCGCCGAAACTGCCGGACCACGAGATCGCCGAAGCAGGCTTCTTTCCGCTCGACCGCTTGCCGCATGGCACGACGCCGGCGACGCTGCGGCGGCTTGCCGAGGTTTTTGAAGGCGAGCCGGTATCGCCGTACTGGTAGGCTGTCAATCCGATGCTCACGCCGCCTGCCTGAACCGCGCCCGGTCGTGCGGCGCGCCATAGTCGAGCCCAGGCCCGACCGGCACGATGCGCGTCGGGTTGATGCTCTCGTGGCTGCCGTAATAGTGCATTTTGATGTGGTGCAGGTTCACCGTGCCGGCGATACCGGGCACCTGGTAGAGGTCGCGCAGATAGTTCGAAAGGTTCGGATAGTCGGCGATGCGGCGCAGATTGCATTTGAAATGGCCGACATAGACCGGGTCGAAACGCACCAGCGTGGTGAACAGCCGCCAATCGGCCTCGGTGACACGCTCGCCAGTGAGATAGCGCTGTTTTGACAGTCGGCCCTCCAGCGTGTCGAGCGCCGCGAACAGCTCGCCGAACGCCTCTTCATAGGCCGCTTGCGTGGTGGCAAAGCCGGCGCGGTAGACGCCGTTGTTTACGGCGGGAAAGACCAGCGCATTGACCTTGTCGATCTCGCCGCGCAGGCCTGGCGGATAGGAATCGAGAGCGGCATCGCCCCACTCGTCGAAGGCCGAATTGAGCATGCGGATGATTTCGGCGGATTCGTTGGAGACGATGGTCTCTTCCTTCTTGTCCCACAGCACCGGCACCGAAACCCGGCCCGAATAGGCTGGATCGGCCTTGGTGTAGATTTGGTGCAGGAAGTCGAGGCCGTAGAGCGTGTCGCCGGTGGCGCCATCCTCGGCCAAAAACGTCCAGCCCTCAGCACCGAGGAAATGATGCACGACTGAAACCGGGATGATGTCTTCTAGCTTCTTCAGCGCGCGAAAGATCAGCGTGCGGTGCGCCCACGGACAGGCGAGCGAGACATAAAGATGGTAGCGTCCGGGCTCGGCCTTGAAGCCGCGCGTACGACCTTGCGCCGGCGCGCCGTCGCGCGTGATCCAGTCACGCCACTGCGTCTCGGCGCGGATGAACCTGCCGCTGCTATCGACATTGGCCGGACGGTCCTGCCATTTGCCTTCGACCAGCAATCCCATACGAAATCTCCTTGCGTGCCTTGGCCAATGTAGTCGCAAGGCGGCAATGCCGAAGCCGTCATCTGCTGAACAGAGCGTCACTCGTATGAAACGCCGGATGAAAACAGCCGATTGCAGCCGCCGGAAATTGATGCTAGCGGACACTCCGCATGTTCGATCTTGGCTTGATCCGGTTTGACCGACGACGAAAGGGCGCCCGCGCTTAGAAAGCGCTGACTGGCGAACGCTGCCGCTTGCAGCAACCTTTCCTCTTTATCGGACCGCGAAGACCATGAGCCTTGCCGACGTGAAATACCTGCCGGAAACTCCGGCGCATGATCCCGAAATCGAAGCCATCAACGACGAAGCCTTTGGCCCCGGCCGTTTCGTGCTGGCCGCCTACAAGATTCGCGAGACCGGCGGCCACGAGCGCTCGCTATCCTTTGTCGCCATGGATGGCGACATCGTCGTTGCTTCGGTGCGCATGACCCGCATCGCCGCCGGCGCCGGACGCGCGCTGATGCTCGGGCCGCTCGCCGTGCGGCCCGCCTTCAAGAATCTCGGTATCGGCCGCCGGCTCGTGGCGATCGCGCTGGAGGCGGCCGCCAAGGCCGGCGCGCCGGCGGTGATCCTTGTCGGCGACGAGCCTTATTACGGCCCGCTCGGCTTCAGAAAGATCCCCCGCGGCCAGATCTCCATGCCGCGCCCGGTCGACCTCGACCGGCTGCTGTCGCACGAGATCGTGCCCGGTGCCGTGGCGCGGCTCTCCGGCGAGGTCGGCCATGCCAGCCTTGCCAGGATCGCGGAGCAGGCACCAGTGATGGCCTGAGCTCCAGGATCGGTCGCGGCACCGGTCGCGATGGATCCCCATTGGTCAGGTTGCACCATGGCGGCGACCTCCGTAGCATGACCTGGAACAGCACGGAGCATGCAGCATGAACCCGAACGGCCAGATTGCGATCGTAACCGGCGGCGGCTCCGGCCTCGGCGAGGCAACCGCCCGCGCGCTGGCCGACAAGGGCGCGCGCGTCGCCATTTTCGATATCGGCATCGACCGGGCATCGAAGGTGGCGGGCGACATTGGCGGCGCCGCCATCCAGTGCGATGTGAGCAGCGCCGACAGCGGTGCGGCCGCGGTCGCCGAGGTGGAAAAGAGACTTGGGCCAGCGCGCATCCTGGTCAATTGCGCGGGCATTGCCATCGGCGTGAAGACGATCGGCAAGGATGGTCCACATCCGCTCGACCAGTACCGCAAGGTGATCGAGATCAATTTGATCGGCACCTTCAACATGATCCGCCTCGTCGCCGACCGTGCCGCCAAACTCGAACCGCTGCAGGGCGGCGAGCGCGGCGTCATCGTCAACACCGCGTCGGTGGCCGCCTATGATGGCCAGATCGGCCAGGCCGCCTATGCCGCATCCAAGGGCGGCGTCGTCGGCATGACGCTGCCGGTTGCCCGCGACCTGGCGCGCTCCGGCATTCGCGTCTGCACCATCGCGCCCGGCATCTTCAAGACGCCAATGATGGCCGGCATGCCGCAGGAGGTGCAGGATTCGCTCGGCGCGGCCGTGCCCTTCCCGTCCCGCCTCGGCGAGCCGTCCGAATATGCCGCGCTCGCCCTGCATATCGTCGAAAACCAGATGCTGAACGGCGAAACCATCCGCCTCGATGGGGCAATCCGCATGGCGCCGAAATAGACGGCCATGGCGGCCGGCGCAGTGAAGACCGGTCCGCTGGCCGGCCTGAAAGTCATCGAGATGGCTGGGCTCGGCCCGGTGCCTCTGGCCGGGCTGATGCTGTCGGAGATGGGGCGCCGAGGTGCTGCGCATCGAGCGCACCGGTTCGGACCAACCCCTGCTGCCGCTCTCCGATGCGTACAATCTCGACCGTCACGGCCGCTCCATCCTGCGCGTCGACCTCAAGCAGGCCAAAGGAACGGAACTGCTGCTGCGCCTTGCCGAAAAGGCCGATCTGTTTGTCGAAGGCTTTCGCCCCGGTGTGATGGAGCGGCTTGGTCTCGGCCCGGATGCTGCATTGGCGCGCAATCCGGCGCTGATTTACGGCCGCATGACCGGCTTCGGCCAGGACGGGCCGCTCGCAGGTCGTGCCGGCCACGACATCACCTACCTCGCCTATTCGGGTGTGTTGCATGCCATCGGCCGGGAGGAAGGTCGGCCGGTGCCGCCGCTGAATCTGATCGCCGACAATGGCGGCGGCGCCATGATGCTGATCGCCGGGGTGCTTGCAGCGCTGTTCGAGCGCTCGCGCTCCGGCAAAGGCCAGGTGATCGACGCGGCGATGGTCGAGGGCGCTTCGATGCTGGCGGCCCCCATACACGCCTTCATGTCGGCAGGTCTGTGGAGCGACCGGCGCGGCGCCAACCTGCTCGATTCCGGTGCGCCCTTCTACGACACCTATGAGACGGCGGACGCACGCCACGTTGCGGTCGGCTGCCTTGAGCCGTGCTTCTTCGCCGCATTCGCAAAGCTGCTGCCGCTCGGCGAGGATTTTGTCCGCGGCCAATACGACAAGGCGTTGTGGCCGGACATGCGCGCGGCCATTGCCGACCGGTTCCGGCAGAAGACACGCGACGACTGGGACGCGCTGTTTGCCGCAAGCGATGCCTGCGTGGCGCCGGTTCTGTCGCTGGCCGAAGCCAGGGATCATCCGCACAACCGGGCGCGTCACGCATTTGTGAAGGCCGGTGCGCTCGAGCGCCCCGCGCCCGCGCCACGCTTCTCGGCCTCGCAGCCGGCGCTTGCCGGCATGTCTGAAGATGACGATCAGCTGCCCCAGACTGTGCTGGCGCGCTTCGGCTTTTCGACAGCCGAGATCAAAGCGCTTGTCAAAGTCGGCATGATTGGCCAATAACTGGATTTAGAAAATCAACTTACCTGGTGGGCATTTTGGACCAGCCGAAGAAGGACGTCATTCGCGCGACGGACGCCGAGGCGATCAGGCTGGCCGCAACGCTGATCCGCAGCGCCCGTTTCGGCGCCCTCGCGGTGATCGAGCCGTCGACCGGCGCACCGCTGGCCTCCAGGGTCGGAGTCGCCACCGACATCGATGGCACGCCTCTGATCCTTGTCTCGGCGCTGTCAGCCCATACCGGCGCCATCCTTGCCGAGCCGCGCTGCTCGCTGCTTGCCGGCGAACCCGGCAAGGGCGATCCGCTGGCGCATCCCAGGATAACGCTGGTCTGCCGGGCGCAGCCGCTGGAACGCGGGTCGAGCGCGCATACCCGCGCCGAGCGGCGCTATCTCAACCGCAATCCCAAGGCAAAGCTCTATGCCGGGCTCGGCGATTTCTCGATCTTTCGCCTCGAGCCGGAGCGCGCCAGCCTGAATGGCGGCTTCGGCAAGGCCTACCTGCTCGACCGTGCCGATCTCATCACCGAGGGGTTGATCGTCGACGAGCTGGCCGCCAGCGAACAATCCGCTCTCGACCACATGAATGCCGACCATCTCGACGCCATCGCCGTCTATGCCCATCATTTCGCCAGGGTTGAAGGTGATGGTTGGACCATGACCGGCTTCGATGCCGATGGCATGGACCTGGCATCGGGCGACACCGTTTGCAGGGTCTATTTTCCGCAGCCATTGAAGACCGCGCGCGACCTGCGGCCGGTTCTGGTCGACATGGCCAAAGCCGGTCGTGCGCCAGCTACGCAAGGATAATCGTCATGAATCAAAAGCACGTCTTGAGATTTGGGCGAAATGATCTACGATTCAGGCGACGCTGAATCAGCAGCGTGATCCATAGCTGAATTATAGCAGCCAACGCTATTTGCCCCCATAGCGTTTGGATGAGCAGGAAAACATGGGGCATCGATGGTCTCGACCAAACTAATCGCCAATGCCGAATCGGCGGCGACATTTCTGACCCTTATGGGCAACGAAAAGCGGCTCTTGATCATGAGCTATCTGGCCGACGGTGAAATGTCGGTCGGCGCCATCGCCGAAAAGGTGATGCTCAGCCAGTCCGCTTTGTCGCAACATCTGGCCAAGCTCAGGGCGCTCGATCTTGTCGAGACCCGCCGCGACCGGCAGATGATCTACTATTCCTGCAAGTCCGAAGCGGTGCGCGAACTGTTGCGCATGCTGGACGGCATTTTCGGGATAGGCGACTTGTCCCAGATGGCAACGCGTCTGCGCCGCGCCGGGACTTGACCTGCAGGGCTTGACTGGCGACTCCGATCGCTCCTTACCTCGCTGACGATTTTTCGCCGGCCGAGGTATTGATGGATCCGATCCAGATCGACGACGCGCGCGATCCGCGGGTCGCCGCCTATCTCGACATCCGCGAGCGCGATCTCACCGGCCGCCATGGCCGGTTCGTTGCCGAAGGCAAGGTGGTGCTGGACGTCCTGCTGTCAGCCGGACGCTTTGCTGCGGAGTCGGTCCTGGTCCTCGAAAACCGGCTGGCCGGGCTCGACGACATCCTGCGCAAGGCCCCTGCCGACCTGCCGGTCTACGTTGCGGCAAGCGCCGTCATGGACAGGATCGCCGGCTTCCACGTGCATCGCGGTATATTGGCGATCGGCAGCAAGGGCACGCCACAGCCCGCCGAGGCCTTGCTCGACACCTTGCCTGCCGAAGCGTTGATCGTCGTTCTCATCGGCATCGCCAACCATGACAATATCGGATCGATCTTCCGCAATGCCGCCGCCTTCGGCGCCGATGCCGTCTTCGTCGACGCCACCTGTTGCGACCCACTGTATCGCAAGGCGATCCGCGTCTCCGTCGGCGCCGCGTTGAAGGTGCCCTTTGCGTCCTTCGGCGACACTGAAGCTTTCATCGCGAAGCTCGGCGAGTTGGGCTTCGGCCAGGTCGCTTTGTCGCCGCGTGGTGAGGCTGACATTCGTGATGCCGCGCGACCGAAACGACTGGCGCTCTATCTCGGCACCGAAGGCGAGGGCCTCCCGGAGAGCCTGCTTGCCCGCCTGCGGACGGTGCGGATCGCGATGTCGGAAGGGTTCGACAGCCTGAATGTTGCTGCCGCGTCAGCCATTGCGCTGCACCATTTTTCGCCCTGATAGGCGTAGTCAGGCAATTCCAAGCCGGGGCTTGAAACTCAGCTCGGCAAATCTGCCTTCTGCAACGCCCGCACGCGATCGGCCAGGCTGGTGGTTCCTGACCGCGTTTCCTGCGGCGCCGCCAGCGCCTTGGCGATCGGTGAATCGGGTCCTTCGAGCTTGGCCGTCAAATGGACGACCTCAGCCGCCAGATTGTTCATCTGTTCGCGCAAGGCAGAACCGGCATCATTGCCATTGCCGGGGCCATTCCCGGGCTTCGCGGATCCAGAACCGCCAAGCTCCGCCTTCATCCGCTTGTTTTCGCGGGCCAGCGTCGTCAGCCTGGCTTCGAGCCGCTCTCGGTCGCCTTCGAGCTTGGCGAGCGTCTTGTCGATGTCCTCGTTCCTGGCGCGGGCACTGTCTTGCGCACCAACCAGGCCAGCAGCCACGGCGCCTCCTGTAGCCTCGCCCTTCACCCGCTCGCGAAGCCGGGCCAGTTCCTTTTCGCGGCGATCGAGCTTGTCCTCGCGATCGGCCAGCGTGGCGAGCAGGCGCTCGAGCTTTCTGTCGAGGTCGGCGGTTCTTTTCTTTTCGGCCTTCAAGGCATCGCGCGTGGCCTTGCCTTCGGCGACGACTTCCTGATGGCGCTTGTCGGCCTCCTTCCGCTGGCCGCGCAGCACTGAAATGTCGTTGGCAAGTTTTTCCAGCTCGGATTCGCGAGCCACCAGTTCGATCTGACGATTGCTGGAGGAGAAGGACGCGTCGTCGTACATATGTTCGAGCTTTTCCAGCTCGAGCGCGCGCTTTTCCATCATGCGCTCTGTTTGTGCAAGCCTGTCCGACAGCTGTTGTATCTGCTGCTCGCGATGCAGCAGCAATTCGTTTTTTTCCCCGAGCTCCGAAAGCGCCTGCTTCTTGTCCTTGCGCTCGACCGCCAGGCCCTTCAGCGCCTCGCGGCCGCGATTGATTTCGACGAGTTGCTCATTCGCCTGCTCACGCAGCGTCTTGATGCTGATTTCGAGCCGGCGCGTCGTCATGGCGAACTCGGCCCGCAAGCTGTCCTTGTCGGCCTGGATCTCGGCCAGCGTTCGCGGCACCGACGCCTCGACACGCTTGCGTGTCAGCGCGACCGCCCGCCGCCAGATGGCCGGCGCGACCAGCAGCGCCAGAAAGCCTGCGCACAGAAAGCCGAGGGCGAAGAACAGGATCGACTGAACCAAGGTGACTACCCGTTACGGGCGGGCCGCTATCCGGCAACCGCCAAGTCTGGACTTTGCCATGTTCGCATGACGCAAATCCAGCGCTGCGGCAAGGGTTTGCCGCAGCTGCACCGGGTCAGAATCTGTTGATCGGGTCGAAGTGTGGTCGGAATCGCTCAGAAAGGATTCCAGGTCGGCCTCTGCGTCAGCTTCAGATAGCCGAGATTGACGCCAAGCCGCGCGCCGACGCCGGTGCGGATCGGCACCAGCAGCACCCTGTTGTTCTGCAGCACGTTGAAGCCGACGCCGGCCACGACATAGGCCGAACCGGCAACGCCGCCGAACCGATTGTAGAGATTGCTGACGTCGTCGAGGTTATAGACGAGCATCATCACCCGCGATCCCTCGCCGCCGAAATCCCAACCGAGCGAAGGCCCTTGCCAGAACACCTTATGGTCGCCGGCATTCTTGGTGTAGAGCGTACCTTCGCCATAGGTCAGGCCCCCGATCAGCGCGCCGGATCCCTCTTCGCCGAGCAGATAGCCATTGGGCAGGCCGTAGGAGGCAAAAATCTTCTCGACGACGGTTGCGAGACCGCCCGACGTCGCGCCGAAGAACTTGTGACCGGAATCGACGATCTCCTGAGCGGTGTATTCCTGTGCCCGCGACGCAGAGGTTGAGAAAGCGAGAGCGCCCATGAGGGCAATCGCCATGAAGAAGACGCGGACAAACGTCCGGTCGTAGAATCGGGAAACCATGCTTCCAATCTCCGTCAGGGAGCACTTTCGCCGACGCCTCGCACCCGTCCGGCTCTTTAGGCGGCCGTTAAGGATGACTGTTACGGGCAAACTATGCCGTAATCCTTTTTCAACCATTAACCTCCCACATGAACATGGCGGTTCGAAGGCTGTTTCTGACGGTCTGCGCGGGCTCCGATCCTGTGCAAAGATGCCGTTTTTCTCACAAGAATTGTGGATTGTTGCTGCACGCTCGGGCGCTGTGTATTCAGAATGCCTGGGGGGGAGAGAGCGTGATTCGGGTGGTGAGCGTGGCTGTCGGCCGCGCGGCCACCAGGATGTGAATTTTAGCAGGGATTTTTCGCCGATGGCTGAGCTTTTCTCTCTCTCCGCACCCGATCTCGCAGCGTTGTTGTGCAGCCGAGTCTGCCACGACATCATTTCGCCGGTCGGCGCCATCAACAACGGCCTTGAACTCCTGGACGAGGGCGGCGCCGACGAAGACGCCATGAAACTGATCCGGCAGAGCGCCAGAAACGCTTCGGCCCGCCTGCAATTCGCCCGCATCGCCTTCGGCGCCGCCGGTTCGGCGGGCATGATGATCGACACCGGCGATGCCGAGTCCGTCGCCATCGCCTTCCTGAAGAACGAGAAGCCGGAATTGATCTGGAACGGGGTTCGCGCCCTGCTGCCCAAGAACAAGGTCAAGCTGCTGCTCAATTTGCTGCTCGTCGCCAATGCTGCCATCCCGCGCGGTGGCAGATTGGTGGTCACGCTGGAAAACCTCGACACCGAGCCGCGCTTTGCGCTTGCCGCAAGCGGCCCGATGCTGCGCGTGCCGCCGAAATTCCTCGAGCTCCATTCCGGCAACAAGCCCGAGGAGCCTATCGACGCCCATACCGTCCAGCCCTACTACACGCTGCTGCTGGCGCGTGAGGCCAACATGACGATCTCGATTCACGCGACCGCCGAAGAGATCGTGCTGTCCGCGGCCTGAGCGAAGCCGCTCGGCAGGACGTCCGAGCATCAAGAACAATCAAGTATCTTTTCCCGCTGATATTTGCGGCAATTCAGAACAAGCAAGTTTCATTGCCGGCAACGCCCCTGCCGAATGGGGCTGCAAACGACATGTTTGTAAAAACTTTACCTAACGGCTTTTCTGCTTCTTTACCAGATTGGCCTAGTGTGCATCCCGATACCCGGATGCCGCCGGTTCGCACCATGGCAAAGAGGACCCGGAAATGAAGCGCTGCATGTTTGTCGACGATTCGAGCGTCATCAGAAAGGTTGCAAAACGGATTCTTGGCGGCTCCGACATGGTGGTGATCGAAGCGGCAACTGGACTTGATGCTGTCGAGATGTGCGCTGCCGAGATGCCTGATGTGATTGTCGTCGACGGCGCCCTGCCGGACATGCAAGCGGTCGACGTCATTCGCCAGGTTCGCGCCATGGAGAGCACGATCAAACCGCAGATTCTGATCTCACTGGTCGAGGTCGATGTTGCCTCGATCATGAAGGCAAAGCGCGCCGGCGCCCAGGGTTATCTGTTGAAGCCGTTCAACCGGCCGCAACTGCTCGAACGTTTTCGTACCTTGAAGGTTGCCGCCTGACTCGGCACGTCCTCGGCCAAGAAGGACAGCAAAAAACCCGGCCTGAGCCGGGTTTTCTCATTAAATTCAATCGGATGGTGTTCGCTCAGGCGCTGACGCGGATGTCTTCCGGCTCGCGCAGCACATAGCCGCGACCCCAGACCGTCTCGATGTAGTTCTGCCCACCGGATGCTGCGTCGAGCTTCTTGCGCAGCTTGCAAATGAAGACGTCGATGATCTTCAGTTCCGGTTCGTCCATGCCGCCATAAAGGTGGTTGAGGAACATTTCCTTGGTCAGCGTGGTGCCCTTGCGCAGCGAGAGCAACTCCAGCATCTGGTATTCCTTGCCGGTCAGATGCACGCGCTGGCCGCCGACTTCGACGGTCTTGGCGTCGAGATTGACCACCAGGTCGCCGGTGGTGATGACCGACTGGGCATGGCCCTTGGAACGGCGCACGATGGCATGAATGCGGGCGACCAGTTCGTCCTTGTGGAACGGCTTGGTCATATAGTCGTCGGCGCCGAAGCCCAGGCCGCGCACCTTGTCCTCTATACCGGCCATGCCGGACAGGATCAGGATCGGCGTCTTCACCTTGGACAGGCGAAGTGTCCGCAAGACTTCGTAGCCGGACATATCGGGAAGGTTGAGGTCGAGAAGAATGATATCGTAATCATAAAGTTTACCGAGATCGACACCTTCTTCGCCGAGGTCGGTCGTGTAAACATTAAAACTTTCAGATTTGAGCATCAGCTCGATGCTCTGAGCGGTTGCACTGTCGTCTTCTATCAGCAGAACGCGCATTTCATTCCCCTTTTCTGCCGCCGGACCATGTCACGACCCATCCGGGACCGGAGCAGTGATTGCCTGAACAGAGGCTGCCATCGAATGGTTAACAAAACCTAATTCCGCACCAAGGACGGTACCAGATTTTTTAACCCCTTTCTACACCCTCTTGAATCTAATGATGAATCACAGAACCAAATCGCTAATGCAACACATTAATAAGTCGGACTAAGTGACTCAAGGGACTCGCTGGCCGGCTTCCGTATCGGGAGCCGGAATTTTTACCCGGCCTTAAGTCCTCGCCCTTATGATTAACAATGCGCGTAAACGAATGGTTACCGCCGGCAAAAAACTTTAGGGATTTGTTTCCCATAGTTCGGGGAATGCCGGTGGATACGGGCGACGCCAGGCCCTGGCGGGCGGATTGGACGATATGTGCAGGTGTGCGTTTCCGGGAGTACCGAATCATGAAGTCACGTGAAAACCTCGTTCGGCTGAAGCAATTTCAGGTGAATGAGAAGCGGCGGCAGCTGCTGCAGCTCGACATGATGATCGCCGAGTTCGAGCGCATGGCCGTTGAACTGGAGCTTCAGATCACCGCCGAGGAGAAGAAGGCCGGCATCACCGACATCAATCATTTTGCCTATCCGACCTTCGCCAAGGCGGCGCGTCTGCGCCGTGATAACCTCAGAAACTCTCAAAGCGACCTCGCCCAGCAGCGAAGTGCTGCCGAATCATTACTCGGCGAAGCTGAAGCGGAGCTTTCCAAGGCCGAGATGCTGGAATCGCGCGACACCAAGATCCGCGACGCGGAACTCGGCGGTCGCAGCGCCATGATCGGCTGACGGCAGGGTTTTAACCCGACCGGCGCCGCCTGACGCCGCGCTTTGCTTTGCGTGTAGCGCGCCAAAAGGCTCCGGCGCTGCTGATCCGGCCCGTAAGGCGGCCGCAGCTTCAGGCCCGTGCCAAATCCCTTTCCAGGTTCGCCGCCGCCCTCGCCCGCGCTTGCTTGATGTCAGGCACATGCTCTTCCGACCAGGAGCGTATCTGGGTGAGCAGCCCCGCCAGGTTCTGGCCAAGTTCGGTCAATTCATATTCGACCCGCGGCGGGATCACCGGAAAGATTTCGCGCCGCACAAGCCCGTCGCGCTCGAGGACGCGCAGCGTCTGCGTCAGCATTTTAGGCGTGATGCCTTCGAGCTTACGCGCCAGTTCGCCGTTGCGCATCTGGCCACGGCGCAGCGCACAAACCGTCAGATAGACCCATTTGCTGGCCAGCATCTCGAGCACGGCGTGCGAAGGACACGTCCGCTGGAAGGCGTCATAGCCGGAGCCGCAATCATTATCACTATCCATGAGATGCCTATATATGGAAAAGGTACATACTGGACAAGGGAATATTACTATCCAAATGATAGTGGCACAGAAACCCCAGCAGGAGCCTCCCATGCGTGCCGTTGTCCAGAATTCAGTCGGCGGACCCGACGTCCTCGTCATCGCCGATCGCCCCGCGCCCTCGCCCAAGTCCGGCGAAGTGCTCGTGCGCGTGCATGCTGCCGGCATCAATCCGGTCGATGGCTCGGTGCGCGCCGGCTACTATCCATTGCTGGGCGAACCGCCCTTCACTTTGGGCTGGGATATTTCAGGTACGGTCGAGGCGGTAGGCCCAGGCGTCGATGGCGGCCTCAGGGTCGGTGACGCCGTGTTCGGCATGCCGCGTTTTCCCAAGCAGGCCGCGGCCTATGCGGAGCTCGCTGTGGCCCCGGCCGATGAAATCGCACCGAAGCCGCAAGGCATTGACCACAATCATGCCGGCGCGCTGCCGCTGGCCGGTCTGACCGCCTGGCAAGGCCTTGTCCGCCATGGCGGCCTGAAGCGCGGCCAGCGCGTGTTGATCCATGCTGCGGCCGGCGGCGTCGGGCATCTGGCGGTGCAGATCGCCAAGGCGGACGGCGCTTATGTCATCGCCACCGCCAGCCCGAAGAAACTCGATTTCGTCCGCTCGCTCGGCGCCGATGAAGTGGTCGACTACACCAAGCGAGATTTCACCGCCGAGGTCAGCGACGTCGACTTGGTGCTGGAGCCGATGGGCGGCGACCATGCCGACCAATCGCTGACAGTCCTGAAGGACGGTGGCGCCCTGGTGTCGCTGCTCAATATCCACGACACCACCCGAGCCAAGGCTGCTGCGCGTGGGATCCGCGTCGAGCGCATGTCCGTCGTGCCCGACCGTGAAGGCCTCGTCGAACTTGGCAAACTGGTCGATGCGGGAAAGCTTGCGGTCCATGTGGCAAAGGCGTTTCCGCTCGAACAGGCGGGCGCCGCGCACGCTTTTCTCGCCACTAGGCCGATCGGCAAGGTGGTGCTGACGGTCTGAAGCAGGCATTACCGACAGGCAAAAGGGCGCGGTTACCGCGCCCTTTTCTGTTGTGGTCCTGGCTCTAGTGCCGGTATTGCTGGATGCGCGTCGTGCGCAGCCCGGCAAGGCCGTATTCGTCGATCGACGCTTGCCAGGACAGGAATTCCTCGGTGGTCAGCTTGTAGCGCTGGCATGCCTCGTCGAGGCTCAAAAGCCCGCCGCGCACCGCAGCAACCACTTCCGCCTTGCGCCGGATAACCCAGCGACGTGTATTCGTCGGCGGAAGATCGGCAATCGTAAGAGGGCTGCCGTCAGGCCCAATAACATATTTGACTCGCGGTCTAACAAGATCGGTCATCGTACTCTCTACTAAAAACTCAAAGACCCAATCCCCACCACATTACCGCCACAGCTTTAAAAATTGCCTAAGCGAACCCTAATGAGTAGGTAAGGATCATGAACGCCGCGTTAGTCTTTTCGTCGGCATTTGAGGCAACGGCGGGCAGGCGCGCAATTTTCCCGCAAAATCGGCACCGCCGCAAAGCTGGCGCCGCTGGTGTGGTTGACCTATATTCGCGCCACTGCCATTGAAGCGCCGCGCAGAACGAAAGAACCATGAACAGCCTCGACCTTCCCGCCAGCCCGCAAAACACCCGCATCGTCGTCGCCATGTCGGGCGGTGTGGATTCGTCTGTCGTTGCCGGCCTTTTGAAGCGCGAAGGCTATGATGTCGTCGGCGTCACGCTGCAGCTCTACGACCATGGCGCCGCAACGCACCGGGCCGGGTCGTGCTGCGCCGGCCAGGACATTGACGATGCCCGCCGCGTTTCCGAGACACTGGGCATTCCGCATTACGTGCTCGACTATGAGGAGCGCTTCCGTAAGGCGGTCATCGACCCGTTTGCCGAAAGCTACGTCGCCGGCGAAACGCCCATTCCGTGCGTCTCTTGCAATCAGACGGTGAAGTTCGCCGACCTTTTGGCCACCGCCAAGGACCTTGGCGCCGATGCGCTCGCCACCGGCCACTATATCCGCTCCGGGGCCAATGGCGCCCACCGCGCGCTGTTCCGGCCCGTCGATGCCGACCGCGACCAGAGCTATTTCCTGTTTGCCACCACGCAGGCGCAGATCGACTATCTGCGCTTTCCGCTGGGTGGGCTGTCCAAGCCTGCGGTGCGGGCCATCGCCGAAGAAATGGGGCTGACGGTTGCCGCCAAGCAGGACAGTCAGGACATCTGCTTCGTGCCGCAGGGCAAATATTCCGACATCATCGCCAAGCTGAAGCCAGCTGCCGCCAACCCAGGCGACATCGTCCATATCGACGGCCGCGTGCTCGGTCGCCATGACGGCATCCTGCGCTATACGATCGGCCAGCGCCGCGGCATCGGCATCGCCTCGGGCGAGCCGCTTTACGTCGTCCATCTCGACGCCGACCGGGCCCGTGTCATCGTCGGCCCGCGCGAGGCGCTGGAGACCCACAAGATCTATCTGCGCAACATGAACTGGCTGGGCGATCGCGCGCTGTCCGACATTCCGGCCGCCGGCATGGAGCTGTTCGCCAAGGTCCGCTCGACGCGGCCGCCGCGCCCGGCCGTGCTGCATCACCGCGCCGGCAGCACCTTTGTCGAACTGGTCGACGGCGAGTCCGGCATCGCGCCCGGACAGGCCTGCGTGCTCTATTCCGACGACGGCAACGAAGCCCGCGTCTTCGGCGGCGGCTTCATCGAGCGCTCCGAGCGCGGCGCCGAGGCCGAAGCCATGCTCAGCCGGCTCGCAGCCAGGCCGGCGCAGATTCCCGCAGAGTAAACACTACCCCTCTCGGAGACAGTTTTAGTTTCGATCTGCCTTAAGGGCAGAGTTTCGAAACGGTCTCAGGACTTTGTGTGCGTGACTGTACCCGCCGTCAGGATGCGGAGCACCCTGATGGCTTCCTCGCCGCTGGTGCGCGGCTCGGCCCGCGTCTCGATACACTGGATGAAGTGCTCGAGCTCGCGCGTCAGCGGCATGCCCTGGCCGACCGCGACATAGGACGGCTCGTTGGTGGTGAAGGCCCACTGGCCGCTGTCCTGCCACACCGCGTGGCGGTAGACGGCCAGCTTGCGCTCCCATGGCTCGACATCGTCGAACACCGCCATTGCCTTGGTGCCGACCACGGTCAGCCGCCGCTCGCGATAGGGATTGAGCCGCGAGGTGAAGAGATGGCTGCGCAAGCCATTGGGAAAACGCATGTGCAGATGCGCGAAATCGCTGAGATTGTCGAGGAGTGCGGCCCCCTCGCCCCTGACGTCGATCGGCTCGGTGCCGGTGATGGCCAGGATCATCGACAGATCGTGCGGCGCCAGATCCCAAAGTGCGTCGTTCTCGGTGTGGAATTTGCCGAGGCCGAGCCGGTGCGAGTGGATGTAGCGGACCTCGCCGAGCTCGCCATTGTCGATCAGCGCCTTCAGCGTCTCGAAGGCGGGATGGAAGCGCAAGACATGGCCGACCATGAACACGCGGCCATTGTCCCTGGCCGCCTGCACGGCGCGCTCGGCGTCGGGCACGGTCAACGCAATCGGCTTTTCCACCAGCACGTCCTTGCCGGCCTCAGCGGCGCGCACGGCAAGATCGGCATGGAACTGCGGCGGCAGCGCCATGACGATGGCGTCGATATCATCACGCACGAACAGCTGGTCGGGCTCGATCGCCAGGCAGTCCTGCTCGCTGGCAAAGCCTTCGGCCCGCGCCCGATTGGCATCGGAAACCGCATGCAGCGCGCCGAGCGCCTTGAGGGTGCGGATGTGGTTGCTGCCCCAGTATCCGCAACCGAGGACTGCAATGCGCGGCTTCATCAGCTTCAAACTCTAATTTCTTGGCCGAGACATAGCGGCGTGCCCCGTCGAACTCAACCCCGGTGGCTTACCGGAGATGCCAGCCCGGCAAAGCTTTTACCGGCGACAATATGCCGGCGCCCCTCGCGCATCGATGCTTGACAGGCTCGCCCTCCCAACCTTATATCCGCGCGACCTTGGCGAACGCCTCGAAATGCCTTTCGATTTAAGGCGGATTTCGGGCCTTTCGCCGCCCTGGCGGGGTAGCTCAGTTGGTTAGAGCACGGGAATCATAATCCTGGGGTCGGGGGTTCAAGTCCCTCTCCCGCTACCACCATTCCCCCCGCTCCTTTGACGCCGTGGGGGAAGGCACCCTCGCCCAAGAGTGCCGTTAACCGCCCAGCGATTTCGACTTCGACGCCGCCGATCCTCGATGGATCTCGAAACACCGTGACGGTTTCGACCAAGTCGCGCATTGCCTCTGCACATTCGGAATCGCCAAAAGCAATGCCCTTAGCAAGCCCGGTCCGAAGTTGGTTTAGTTGTTCCTCGTAGCGAGCGAGCACCGCAGGGTGCAGCGCGATCACTGCCGTAGCGGCGGGCACCCGATCCAACTCGGCTAGAATGCCCTTACGCTCTTCATTCAGCGTTGTTGATTGCGGTCCCAGCACGGCTGGGTCGCCATAGCCCTTGGCAATGGCGTTGACCAGGCGCTCGATCTCCCGAGTTAGTTCTTCAAGCCGTCGCTCCAAACGGCTGCGCCTGGCATCGGTGTCGGCTGCCAAGCGCTTCCGTTCTTCGTGGTAGGTCTGGACGTACTGGGCAATCACTTCGGGATGGCGCAACTCGGCGGAAAGGCCGTTCAGAACTGCAGCTTCGATCGTATCCAAATAGAAGGTCTTGGGAGCGGCGCATGTTCCGCTTTCAGTCGCGGCGGAACAGCGGATGCGAATGCGCTTGGACTTGTCCACGCCTTTCGACGACATTCCCGCACCACAGGCACCACACCTCAGGAGCCCCGTCAACATGTGCCGTGGTCGGCGCTGGTGGCTTGGATGAGTGGTTGCACGCGCCTTCTTGCGTGCTTGTGCTGCGTCGAACAGGTCGGACCGAACAATAGCGAGGTCGGGCACTGCGACTACTCGCCAGTCACCCTTGGGATTTGGGCGCGAGACACGTTTCCCCGTGTCAGGATCCTTGATCATTCTGACCCTGTTCCAGATCAGGCGGCCAGCATAAAGCTCATTGTGAAGCAGCCCCGTCCCTCTCTGCACATTTCCATTGATGGTGGAGGCATTCCAGGCACGACCGCGAGGCGGCGGTATGCGGTCTGTGTTTAGATCGTGAGCGATATCGCGCGGGGTTTGCCCTGCGACATACTCTCGAAAGACACGACGCACGATTTCCGCTTCATCCTCTGCGATCATCCGCTTCCCGGGATCGCCTAGCACGTACGAATAGCCATAGGTCAGACCGCCGGCGTGAAGCCCTTTGTTGACTCGGCCGGCTTGGCCCCTGCGGACTTTGTGAGCGATGTCCTCTCGGTATAGCTGGCCAACGAGACCGCGCAGGCCGACCAAGACCGTGTTCACCACGCCTTCGTGAACGGCACGAATTTCGATGCCGAGAAATGAAAGGCGTTTGTGAATGCCCGCAAGGTCTTCCATGTCGCGCGAGAGCCGATCAAGTGCCTCTACGACGAGCACGTCGAATTCGTGCTCACGCGCTTTGTCCATGAGCTGAAGTAATCCGTCACGGCCCAGGACGGAGCCACCGGAGCGTGCTCGGTCGTCAAACGTTGCGACAACGTTCAACCCCTCACGTTCTGCATATGCTCGGCACAAAGCGAGTTGATCGTCGATTGATCGCTCATTTTGGAGGTCGGTTGAGAAGCGTGCGTAGATCGCGGTTCGAGTCATGATAAGTTTTCTCGGCCTGTTCACGCTCGTGGTCTTCGCGAGCCGCTTGGCGCGCAAGTGCTTTTGCAAGGCGCAGAATCGCTCTGTCAGGCGCTCGGAACAAGGCCCTTTTTTGGTACCTCACAACCATTGCGAGTAGCGCTCGCTACGGATCGGCTGGGCTTCTGCTGAAAATAACAGTCCGCAGAATGCGCGGCTTGGTTCAATCCTGCCGAGATCATGATCTTGGTCCATGTCTCCCAGATGCGCGCATGCAGGAGATGAGAAAAGCCATCAAATTGATTAGTCGCAGAATTGGATAGCAAGGCGTGCTTTTCGGAAATCCGCAAGTCCCAACCTCAAGCCGTAAGCTGTTCCGGGCGGCTCTGGAGAAGCTCTCAGGCATGTCTGGCGGGATCGCCTGACTACACCCACCGCCGTCTTTCCGAGGTTGTAGGCAACAAGTGGCGCGGGCCCTCACGACCTCCTCAACCTCGTTTCTAATACTCGTCTGGGCATTGCACAGGATCGATTCCCTTTCCCAATTCAAAGAGCAGAGACGACACGCGGTTGCGCACACGCGGGGGGAGTCGCATCAGCCTTTCGATCAAGCGTCTGCCTTCCGCGCTGGCGATGAAGCCCAGGCGTTCGTCTACGGGCAGGAGCGGAGCGGTTGCCTCGCCATTGCCCGGCAGACCATCGAAGAAGCGGCTGACAGGAACATCCAGCGAGCGGGCGATTTCGTAGAGCGTGGAAGCGCTGACGCGGTTGCGCGCGCTTTCGTATTTCTGGAGCTGTTGAAAGCTGATGCGGATCGCACGGGCCAGTTGCGCCTGCGAGACGTCCGACTGGACTCGCAGAGTCGCGATCTGCCTGCCGACGTGACGGTCGGCCGGATGGGGACCGACCTCACCGTTAGGTGCCACACCGCTTTGAAAACGATCCAAGATTTTCATCAAGGCTTCACCTGCTCTGTGAGTTTTGCTGCTTTTCTGAGCTTGGGTTCGTCGCAGCGTCTAAACGGTGAAGACGGATGAGGTCATGCAGTACCGATCGGATGTGCGGCCAGGGAAAATCGTCTGGATGTTCCCAGTGCTCACCGTCACGCAGGATGACCTTGAGCTTGGCCAAAATGCCTTCGATGGACGTGGCCGCTGTCTGCGGTAGATCATCCAGAAGTGCCCCTTCGACTGTTTCCGATTGCCGGATCAGTTCGTCTGTTCTCGAATAGCCGATCTCAGCATCAGCAGCGTCCCAGCGCGCCTGGTGTGCCACGAAATCCGCAAGCGCCCTGCCCCATTCGACTTCATTTTCAGGAGAGTGGGCATCGTTCAGGCTCTGGATGGAATGGAGCGTCACGTCCGTACCATCGGCAAGCCGCACCTTGGCGCAGGGAAAGCCAACTATCCTGGCGAGGTGTGTCTCCAACCGCCGCTGTTCGCGGCACAGCGCCAGTGTCTCATCATGGATTCTTTGCCAGCTCCCACACAGACGAAGAGCAGGATCGGCCGCGCTGCCGTCCGTCAGTTCGCCAGCCAGCGATTTTGCCTGGAAGGGCCATGCCGCCGCGCCCGTGGCCGTTCCCGTCAGCAAGCGCCGCCGGGTGATGAAAAACAAATTTATGCTATCGTCGGAATCATCCATGATCCGAGCTCCAAACAGCTTTGCATGGTTGGTGATACAGCCAAACGCTTTGGCGGCCTCAGCTAAATATCTGAATTTAAGATAACTGAAAATCAGATATAAAGGAAGCCCCCATCTGAGTTCAGATGAGGTGATAAGTGGTCGATACACTCGGTACGAATCGGCACAAAGCTTTGATCGCGCTGCTGATCAAAAACCGTGAAGCGGCAGGCCTTACGCAATTTGAGTTGGCAACCAGGCTCGGCCAATACCAATCGTTCGTAGCTCGACTAGAAAGCGGACAGAGACGTGTTGATGTCGTGGAGTTTATAAACCTCGCCGAGATTCTCGGTTTTAGCGCTCCGTCAGCCATCAAGAAGCTATCGGAAGTAACAGGTTGAGCGATGGGAGCGTGTGACCGCGCTAGTGCAAATTGACAATTTTGCAGAACCGGCAAGGAAGCCCCCAAGTTGTTGCACCTACCCGTTCAATCGAACCTCTTCACCTCAGCCTTCGACCCCCATCGAATGGGATCCTCAACCCAGCGGTTGATCTCGGATTCATGCCACCCGGCGCCATTGGTGCTGATCCTCAGTTGAGCCGGGAACGTGCCGTCGGCGATCTTGCGATAGATTGTCGAGCGGGACAGGCCGGTCCTGGCGAGGACTGTTTTGAGACGAACGATACGATCCGGCTCGGACATAGCTTGCGTCCACCTGAATGGTTGTTGCTGATTTCTGTTGGGACAGACAGGACGAACCCATGCCGGAGGCAATCCGATTTTTCGCTTCATCCGCCTGTAGCGTGAAAACGGCGGCAAATCGGAGGGGTGTCAGAGCCCAAGGCCCCGCCCCTTTCCGATGCCATGGCTGAATGCCAGTTCCACACCCAGACGCCGGCCGGATTCGACCTCGATGCCAAGCGCCTTCTTATGATTGGCAAGCATGGATTCAAGCTGCGGATCGCGTTCAAGGCTCTTGGCCATATCGGACATGGCCGAACGCGTTGACTTGTAGCCGGACATGTCGCCGGCCTGATATTGCTCCCGTCCCGTCCGATCGAGCTTTTGCCAGCGTTCGACGAAACGGTCGGCGCGGCGGCCTGGATCGATGTCCATCCCGGTGCGGATTTCCGTCTCAAGCTGGAGAGCAAGCACGATGCGGCGGACGCGGCCAGCCCCCGCCTCGTGGACAAGTTCGGGATTTTTCACATAAGCCGCTTCGGCATCGCGCCAGCCAAAGGGCCGCACCTTCTCGAAGGCCCTACGGGCATCCCTCAACTCGCGCATCTGCTCGGGACTGCCCAGCCCATCCGCATCTCCGTTGTGCGATATCGCGTCGATAGCGCGCGCGTGACGAACAAGCGCCTTCGTACGAGCGCTGCGCAACGCCGCTTCCGCGTCCACCGGCACATTCGCGCCGCGTGGCACTCCGGTGGCGAGATTTTCTCTGCCGGGCGTCGGGTCCGCATCTCCGATCCGTACCTCTACACTCTCCCTTCCCGGCCCAGGTCCACGTTCCTGCATGGGCACGGCGTCTGCAGGCGAGCGCAACCCGTCGAGCAGTCCGCCTATCCTGTCGCGCAGCTTCTCCGGGACGATCCGGCGCACGATCTCGATCACGCGCTCGCGGAATGTGATGCCGCGCCGCTCGGCATAGTGTTGTGCCGGGTCGACCTGCCCGTAATCCAACGCCATGTCCTTGGCGCGGTCCCGTGACAGCGTCCGGACGAGGCGTTCGCGGGTCGTAAAGTCATCGCTGCCGTAGTGCAGGTCCATTCCGTCTCGATGCCGCGACAGTGCGACGTAGCTGCCATGCGCATCCATGCCCGGTGTAGCGAGCACATGGGTCCGGTCAACCGTCATGCCCTGCGCCTTGTGAATGGTTGCGGCATAACCGTGGTCGATGTGGGAATAATCTTTCAGGTCGAAGCGAACCGACCTGTCGTCATCGGTGCGCACGGTCATGCTCTGTGTGCTGACTTCCTCTACAATGCCAAGCGTGCCGTTCTTGACCCCAAGCCCGCGCTCGTTGCGCAGGAACATGACCCGGTCGCCGCTGGTGAAGGCTCTTGGGCCGCGTTCGACATCCACCTGAACCTCGTCGCCGAGATCGCCGGCAGCGCGCATGCGCTCGCGCGCTGCCTGGTTCAGGGCGCGCACCTCGTCGTTTGTGTGGGTGAGGATGATCCGGCTTGCCTCTGGATGCGCCTGCCTGTCGCGATCCCAGCGCTCGACGAGTTCACCTCGCGCCTCATTGCGCGTTGCAGCCTGATGCACCATCCCTTGCACGTCGTAGGCGCCGATCGCGGCGCCGATCCTGCCGGTTGCCAGATCGCGCGTAGCGTCACGCTGCCAGTCCTCGCGCTGCCGGCGCACCTGGCCGATTTCGACGCCGCCATGACGCTCATGGATGGCGCGGAATGCAGCGCCGGCTTCGATTGCTTGCAACTGCTGCGGATCGCCGACGAAGACAACTTTTGCGCCAACGTCGGCGGCATGGGAAAGCACGCGCTCCAACTGGCGCGTGCCGACCATGCCGGCCTCATCAATCACCAGGACATCGCGAGCTGTGAGCAGATCGCGGCCCTGTCCCCAGCTATGCTCCATACTGGCGATGGTGCGTGATGAGATGCCTGATCCGCCTTCCAGATTCTCGGCGGCAATGCCGGAGAGTGCCGCGCCTCGAACCTCGTAGCCCGCCGCTGCCCATGCCTGGCGGGCAACCCCCAGCATGGCGCTCTTGCCCGTTCCGGCAAAACCGACAACGACACCAAGACCGCGACCATCGGTGATATGTGCAAGCGCATCGCTCTGCTCGTCTGAAAGGATAAGCCCGCGTTGCGCAGCCCGCGCCAGTGCTGCCTCGCGATGTGCGTCACTCACCGCATGACGCTCGTCCAAATCCATGCGTTCCGCAGCGCGGTGAAGGCGCTGTTCGGTCTCGATCATCTGCCGGGTTGTGAAACGGTCTTCGCCGCGCCTGTCTTTGCCGAGCTCGATCAGATCGGGTGCGTTGCTGATGGCTGCCACCACCGCGTTGAACTGCTCTACTCCATCGCTGTGGCGATGCGCAAACTTCGCAATTTCTTTTCGGGTGAAGGTCGATTGCTGATGGGTGATGGCGTCGAGCGCCAACGATGGATCGGCAATGATGCGCGCACCATTGTTGCGCGCGATCTCGCGATGCAGTTCGGCGCGATCTGCTTCAATGTCGCCAGCAGCAAGGCCGCTGCCCTCGATGCGTTGCGCCGGTGCACCAATCTGGGTCTGCGGCTCCAGGGCAATGCCCTGCGCTTCCAGACTGCGATGATCGATGCGGGCGTCGATGTCGAGTTCGGCCAGGCGTTCATTGGCCAGCTCCGCCCACCGCTCGCGCCAGCGCTCGACCAGCTGGGTAGCATTCCAGTCTCGAACCTTGGCACCAAAACCATTCTCCTCCACGGACCGCATGGTGAGCATGACATGAGCATGTGGCTTGGGACTGCCATCCTCCGCCCTGTCCCAATGCACGTTAAGATCGGCGACCATGCCCTTGCTGACAAACTCGACTTGTACAAAGTCACGCGCCAACTCGATGCCTTGCGCCTGGCTGAGTTCACGCGGGAGCGCAAACTCGACCTCGCGGGCAAGTTGCGCATCCTTCCTCACCTCGAACGCCTCGACATCGTTCCAAAGCCGTTCGCGGTCGCGCCAGGCCTCCGGTGCATGCTCTGGCAGCATCACCTCGGAATGAACAACACCGCGCTTGGCGGAGAAATCGTGGCTTCGTTCAATCCGCTCGTCGCGCAGCCGCGAAGCCGAGCGGTAGGCAGCGGACGCCACAGCGCTTGAGCCTGCCTTGCGGCCAATGACCTTGACATGAAGATGATAGATCGCCATCGCGACCAGATCATTTGCACGTCAAAGCGCACGTCGGCACGACGTATAAGCGCGCCCTCCCTCGAAAAAATCTCGGGATGGACCAGCCCGTCCCGGGCTGTCTCGGCAACGCTGAAGCCTTCCGGCAAGCTGTCGCCTATCATCCAGAGATCGACAATCAATGGAGACAGCCATGCGCAAACCACGAGACTTCGACGCCGAACTGAAGGCGCTCGACGAAAAAGCGCGAGAGCTCAAAATGCGAAAGATTCAGCAACTTGGCGAGCTGGTGATCGCCACAGGCGCCGATCAGCTCAGCACCGACGAACTGGCCGGCGCACTGGTAGCCATCGCCGAGACGAAAGACACGGCAAAGCGTGAGGCATGGGCCAAGCGTGGGGTGATGTTTTTCGAGAGCAGGTCCCGGCGAACTGCTTCGGCATCTCAGCGCAACCCTCGCGGCGCTCCAGCGCAACCGGGCAGCGCGCAATCGCCGGCAGGCGGCACAGGCTCGCAATGACATGAGAACATGGCAGGTGGAGCGTCGCAAACGCACCCGACAGCTGATCGAGCTTGGCGGTCTCGTCGTCAAGGCAGGCATTGTCGAGCTCACCAATGACGATCGCGCAATCATCTACGGCGCGATGCTCTGGATCGCCGCGAAGCTGCAGGGCCATGACGGTAAGCATGCGCGGGAGCTTTTGGCCGCGAAGGGAAAGCAGGCATTCGATGGTGAACGGCGTGAAGAGCAGATGGACTGGCGAACATAGCCACAGTTGGCGCGAGCAGCGGCCAGTCCGAAGTCGGAACAGCAAACTTCCGCCGGTGTGCCAGCGCCGCAGTCAAGCGCTTGCGCAGGAAGCTTTCGCGATCTCCTCGCGACCGCCGACAATCTTCTCTCGCGAGCCTTGATCCTGGTGATATAGAGCGCAAGGCTCGCGTTGGCGACGCTCGTCAAAGCGGGCGCTGCCCTATGAGCGAACTTCAAAATCCAGATCGTGCCCTCGAAACCTCCCACGCCCTCCAGATTCGATCATGCACACTGCGCATTGATACAAACTCTATAGCCAGGGCGAGAGCCAGCGGCACGGCTTTGCACAGCTGGAACGGGCGGAAAAGCCAGGGAAGCTCCTCGCTTCGGCAAAGGCATCCCAGCCGATACAAAAAGGGAAATTATATGACCGCTGCTCTCGAGCAAGGCAACAAACTGGATACCGTGTCGATAACGGCTGACATTGTCGCCGCCTATGTATCGAACAATCCAGTACCGGTTGGCGAGTTGCCGAAACTCATCGGCGACATTCATGCCGCCCTGAATGAATGGCATCGGCACGCCGGCGGTAGAACCTGTGGTAAAACAGGACCCGGCAGTTTCGATCAAGAAATCGGTGACACCTGACTTCATCATCTGTCTGGAAGACGGAAGGAAATTCAAATCGCTCAAGCGGCACCTTCAGCACTTCAACCTGACCCCCGACGAATACCGGCAGAAATGGAACCTGCCGTCCGACTATCCGATGGTGGCGCCGAACTACGCGGCTACCCGGTCGGCTGGCGAAATCAATAGGGCTCGGGCGCAAGGCGGCGACGCCCACGTCTGCCGCGGCGGAAAAACCAAAACGGGCTACTCGTGCGGCGGCAGCGGCGACGACTGCGGCGGCCATGAAGTCGCCGCTGAAGAAGGTCCGCAAGGCGCCGGCCAAAGCGTAACGCGCTGCACCTAGCGGACGTGCCAAATTGTATAGGACCTGAACATGGCAAAGCCCCGCCTTGCGGCGGGGCTTCGTGTTTTGTCGGGTCACTCTGCGGCGCGGCGTGACCAGATGAGCGAGAACTCACCCTCGGTGTCGGTCTCGACCAGGCTCGCATAGATCGGAGCGGGGAAGCTGGGATCGTCGAGCTTGACCGAGTGGTAGTCGCGTCCCTCGCGCGAGGTCTTCTTCCATGCCGCCCCGAACTCGGTGGCGCCAGCGAAGATGCGGAAGTCGGGGCCCTTTTCATTTTCGCCATCCGTCGGAGCGAACGTTACCGTCTTGACGTTGAGATTGAGGGTCTTGACCGAGCCGGAGAAGCCGTTCGCGGTGCGGGAGAAAGTGCCGATCGTAGCCATGGTGATGTTCCTTTGTGTTTTCTCGGGCCGCGCCCAAGGCGGCCTCGATGGTGGACGTGAGACCGGAAACGATCGGTCTGCATCCCGAAGGGGCTGAAACGAAGTGGAAGACGGCGACGCGAGGCTTTCTTGGACCGTGAGGAATGGACGCGCAGCGGACAGGGGAAGAAAACGCAGCGCCGACGTTGCGAGAAGACGATCGAGACGGAGTGAAACGAAGACGGTCTTCGGTCAGACCCAATCCATTCGAGGACGCCTTGGGCGTGGCCTGGAAAGAATACCCGGAAGGAACGCCACATTGGCTAAGATCCAGTCAGGGCCATTGTAGCTTGCGCCCTGCGCTTCTGAATTTCGGTCACAGACCTTCCTCACGCGCCAGGGCGGTGTTGGTCCTACTCCTAACCGGTGAAGAAGGGACGTCCGATTTCCCTAATCTTTGGGCTGAATCGTCATCGCGTTCGGGGCGGCTCCGAAGGCGACCAATTGATTGCTGAGGGCAGCACTTCTAAGCCGACAGATGCCGACGATTTCCTATAGATGCGTCACACCTGATCCTCCACCGCATGGCCGAATGTTCCCGCTGCGGTCACGCCGACGCGCGGTGAGGCATTGCTGGAAGGTCGGATTCACGCCGGGCGTCTGACGCCGAGGTGATGCGCTGCGTGACTTTCCCGATAAGAGTGGTGGAAATTCCCGGTTCGACCATTGGTTTGGAGGTGCATCCCGAGCATCTGCCGAAGCGCTTGATGATCCACAAGCCGATGAAGATCGACGGCAAGGTCGTCTGGCACACAGAGATTTCGAGGGTGGGACATGGCCAGGTCGAAAGGTTCGCAGCAATTATCACAGGCTGAAATTGAGCGCTTTGTGACGGCAGCGGAGGCACTGCACTTAAGTATCATCAAGCCGTTTATATCGCCCGATAGCGACCACTTACCGGCAGACGCGCGTCCTGCATGAGGTGCTGTTGAAAGCCGTGCGGGAAGTCACCGGGAAGGAAGTGGCGTTCATCCAGTGGAACGGGACAGGGCCGTCCAAGCCGTAGCGTGGCTCTAGCCGTTTTCGCAGCCGATCCCATCGCCGTCGCGGTCCAGATCATAGATATCCCTGCCGACAACAGTGACCGGGCCGCGTACATAGGCGGACCATTGCCCTTTCCGGAGGAGCAATCGACGTCGCTGGCGATTGGAACGCAGGCTCCCGCGTAGTTTGGGGCGCACGCGTCTTCGGCATGAGCGCAGCCGATGAAAGATGCCACACCAAAAGCGACCGCGCCTACACGACGGGAAGCCGCCGGCTGGATCCTTATCCGAATCAGCGCTGTATCTCAGTCGTCTATCTCTTCGCCTTCATCGTCTTCGTTCGAACCGCGAGACGAGTCTTCGACGAAGGTTTGGCAGCCCTCATTAAATGGTTGGCTGTTTGAGCTGCAGTCGCTGTCGTTGGAAATCTGATTTTGCTCAGCCCAGTCGTAGCCAGCTTTATGCCCGGAACAATCTTCGGTGCAGTCATTTCCTCCGAAAGTCCCCTGCGCATGACATGGCGTGGCTGATGCCGCCGCAAGCATCAATGTGCCCAAGTGGAACAGCCTTCGAATTCTCATCTGCGCCCCCCCCATGGTGAGCAAGGCTGCTATCTAGGCGCCGCGAATATGCCTACTCGCACGAACCCAAATGACGCAATTTGGTCCTGATATCAGTGGCAGTGATACTCGCCAGTCTTGTGGTTGGTATGGCATCCATTGGCATCGGTGCCGCCGCCGTGTGCGAAGGTATCCATCGAAAATGCGAACATGGTCAAAGCCGCCATGGCGGCAAGGAAGCCCTCCCATGGCGAGCGACGGGCTTAGACGCCCAATTGCGCGGCCATCATTTGCGGGGCCGCCGTCGTCCGGTCAATGCCGCTGGTGATCGACAGCAGATGTCGTTTCGTCGAAAGAAATTCGGAGTCGCTGCAATCGGCCACAGCGCGCTTGAACAGGGCTCGCATGGCGAATCAGCGCGACCTCGCCGCTACCAGATCACAGACCAGCGAGGCATCTGTCGGCGCAAGTTGATTTGCGACGGCCTTTCGGATCGCAAAGCTTCGCGAACTCGGCTTTCTCAAAGCGGGTCAACGGCGCGGCGGCGGAAAATCAGGGGATTTCGGATTGGTCTTGGCCATGACTTCTGTACACGATTCAAAAATCATTCTTCGCCGCAAAAAATTGCCGCATGCCGCATCTGTGGTCGCTCGTCGACACGCAACCGACATGTCCCTCCGTCGCGCAGTCGCTGTGGTAATGGGGGTGCCACCGCCACGGCGCCACAACGGCCTGTGGCGAGTGTCGATCAGCCTGGCTGACTCATAGCAGCCCGAATGCCATTGCGGTGAGAAAGGCCACCACTAGCACCACCAGGACCCCAATAATCAGCCAGACGGCGCTCTTGGCGTCCATTTAGACCCTCAACTGTCGGTTCCATTGATCACATAGCGCGACGCGAAGACGCTCACCAGTCACTGTGACTCCAGCGGATACGCGTCCTGGGCGAACTGACGGTCGTTTGTGGATAGGGACTACTGTGGGAGCGTGGGTTCGAAAAGTGGGAATATTCGCGCGCAAAAGGCCGGCCGGCTTACCGGCCTGTCGCGCGGTCAGTCTCAACTGGTTGCCGGCTTGGATGTAGGCGGCTCACGGCGAGCGAGCAGCTTGTCGATCCGCCTTCCATCCATATCGAGGATCTCGAAGCGCCAGCCCTCGTAGTCAAAGTGCTCACCGGCTTCCGGCAAGTGCCCAAGGCTGGACAAGGCGAACCCAGCGATCGTGTGAAAATCCCCTTCGGCAGACCCCGATCGGAATCCTAGGCGAGCGAACGCATCGTGCGCCAGCATCATTCCGTCGATGAGCAAGGACCCGTCATCGCGCTCGATGACATCAGGGTCCTCATTGTCCAGGTCAGGAAGGTCCCCTGCGATGGCTTCGAGCAGATCGGTCTGGGTGACGATCCCCTCCAGAGCGCCATATTCGTCGATGACGATCGCCAGACGCACCGGCGTCCGCTTGAACTGATCGAGTACACGGAAAATCGGCGTTGCCTCGTGAACGATCAAAGGTTCTCGGATGACCGCCATCGGGTCAAGCGTTTTGCCGTCGAGCACCTGGTCGAGAAGGTCCTTCTTCAGAATCATGCCAAGCGGTTCGACTATCCCCCCACGGCCGACCAGAAGCTGCTCATGGCGACATTGCCGGATGGTGCGCAGAATCTCGTCAGGGATGTCGTCGGTATCGATCCAGTCGATATCGCGTCGCGGTGTCATGATGTCGGCAATGCGCCGATCGCCGATGTTGAAGACACGCTCGACCAGTTCCTGTTGCGTCTGATGAAGGAGCCCTGCCTCCTGGCTTGCCGCCACGAGCAGCTTCAGCTCTTCGGGCGAATGCAAGGACTCCTCGCCTGTGCCCGGACGCAGACCGCACAGACGCAGCACCAGATTGCCGAGACCGTTGAGAACAAGAATCGCCGGCCTGAGCAGGAACAGGAACAGACCGAGAGGGCGGACGACCCGAAGTGCCGTGCTCTCGCTGCGCTGGAGCGCCAGACTTTTCGGCGCTAGTTCACCCAGGACAATGTGTAGCGCGGTTATGATGATGAAGGCGATTGCGACGGCAATGGTGTGCGAAGCTGCCGTGGCCAGCGACCCCATCACTCCCAAGAGGAGTGGCTCGATCAGATGAGCGAGTGCAGGCTCGCCGACCCAACCGAGCGCCAGCGATGAGATGGTGATGCCGAGCTGAGTTGCTGCAAGGTTCGCATCGAGATTCACCAAAGCCCGTTGAAGGAGGCTGGCGTTCGAGCGTCCAGCTGTAGCCAATTCGTCGACGCGGCTTCGTCTAACCGCGACCAGCGCAAATTCGGCGGCGACAAAGAAACCGTTGGCGCCTACGAGTAGGAGAACCAACAGAATTCCAAGAATGTCGCGTAGACTACCATCGTCCGCAGGCATGATATCCTCTTTATGAAACAGCCACTCTCATCTCTCAAGCGCGTATGCCGCCGTCGTGGAACCGCCGTTGGCCATCATTGCGGAGCGATCACCGCAGCTCCGCCTCTGACAATCAGGGGCAAGATAGCCAAATCCGCGCTGAGTATCCTACCCCCGCAAAAAATCCGCCGGCGCGAACCGGCGGGCCAGAAATCGGATAGAAAAAGAACCGGTCATGCCGGCCGAACTAAATGTGGCATCTGGGTAGTCGAAGTCAATGGACCCGCCGCGTAGAGATCGCCTTTGATCCAGTGATTTAGCAATATCACCCCGATGCCAGCGAGGATCGCCAGCGCTATCATCCAAATGATCTTCTGACGGTCGCTCAATGTTCTAAACCCAAACCCGAACCGCGCGTGCCGGCACTTAATGGCACGACGTCGTTAATTGCAATGTGATCCCTATGAGAATCGCTGTGGCCTTGGCGGTCGGTCAAACTTTCTCATTTCGACGAGATTTGCCAGACAGCCACGCCAGTAAGAATAAGGCCGGCGGTACCTTCGATAGTTCGCGATATCACATCGAACAGGCGCGGCCGACGGTCGAAGAAATGCACCAGCCGTTCCCGAAACAGGATCGACAGAACTGCCACGCAAGACAACGTCAGTGCCACGCCGGCCATCATGGTGATTGCAAAGAGTATGCCCGCGACCGGAACACCTCTTGAGATCGCGAAGGTCATCGCGAAGAGCGTCAATGGACATGGGATCAGGCCGGCCATGACGCCCACAACCTCGCCTTCATGCTGATGGTGATGACCGTGGCTGAGCGCCCGCCAAAGCATCCACAGACCAATTAACCCGAGCAGGCCACGACTGACATCCTCCAAAAGCGGCGCCCGGCCGACGCTGCCCAGCGCAATCGAGACCAATGGCAACGAGAGGGCTGCAATCACAACGGCAATCGTGACATGGGTGAAGGAGAGTGTCAGCGACACCAGTAGGCCGCGACGGATGCTGGCATCCGATCCGGCCAAATAGGTAGCCAGCACGGCTTTGCTGTGTCCGGGTGTCAAAGCATGCGCAGCTCCGAACAGGACACCCATCGGCAGGAAGGCAGTGAACGCCAGCCAGTCGCCCCCGGCTGACAGCAATTTGATCTGTTCGGCGAGCGCCAAGTATATCGTGCGTTGAAACTCGACCAGGGTTTGGAAAAACACGTTCTATCCGTTCCGCCGCTTCAACTGCACGTCAATTCAAGGCGTGTCGCGAATATCTTGCCGAGATCGGTTCCGGTCGGATCGCTGAAGAAGGCATCCGTCAATTTCGTCTGATTCTGTGCGATTGCGGTATTCGGATCGGGGCGGACGACGGCCCTCGTGCAATCTTTCGGTAGGCCAGCCACGGCGATCTTATCGTCATCGGTGAAATCGATCGCGGTGTAGAAGGTCGGATCGTAGACGCCGATGCTCACCTTGCCGGCGAGCGCCAACGTGTCTTTCGGCTGCGTCTCGAATTGGATGATGAGTTGATTGTTCTCGTAGCTAGTGACCAGCCTCGCCGGCGGCGTCATCGCCACGTCCTTGCCTTCCACAGTGACCATTTGGAAATAATTGTATTCTTCCAGTGAGGCATGGATGGTGAGGGCGGCGGCGTCGAGTTCTTCGGCGTCGAGAGTAAGGTCGGAATTCTTGTCGAACTCCATCAGCACCGTCGAGGAGAAGAGCTCGTCGAACCGCCAGAGATGCTTGAGCGACTTGACCGACTTGTCAGCGCCAACCGTTAGGTCCAAACGGGCTTCCGCGAAGACATGAGGATGAGCGCCGACCGCGACGGTGGAGGCGAGCAGGAGCGCCATGCCAAAAATCGTGCTGGTCAGTCGCATTTGCGCTCGCTTTCTCGTCATTGCGCGCCAACCGAGTGATCTGGCAGCGCAAGCAGGCTAAATTGGGACGCGGCCCGCGAAGCCTTTTCAATCATCGACGATCGAACTTGCTATGATGGCGTTCGCTGTGCCCCGAACGGCTGGCGACGTCAAATGCACGAGCTGCTTGCGATTGCCCGCGATCAGTATGAACAGCCGGGAAACCTGCCTGCCCTTCCTCTCCTCGCCGATTTTTTCGGCGTCGGTGCGGTGGAAGAACCGTTTTTCAAACTCGGCGCGGTCGACATCGAAAAGCTTGAGCGAGCAGGTCTGGACGGACCTGCCGTCCATGGTCGCCCTGGTCACCGCGACCATCGTTCCGGCCGGAAGGTCGTCGCCGGTGACCTGCCATCCGCGGAACGCCTTCATGGCATCCACAGGAGCAAGTGCCGCGCCGTCGACGAGCGGCGTCCATCCGCGCGTCTTTGCCAATGTCGCGGTTCGCTCGAAGTCGGGGCCGTGCGCCAGGCATGTCGCGTGGAAGGCATCCAGCGCCCGGTCGACGCCATCGGCATGCGCAAGCGGTGATGCCAACCATGCGGCCGCAAGCGTCAAGGACAAGTAGGTCTTGGGCATTCGGTAGACTCGCGTATCGAAGCAGGCCGGGATAGCCAATCGGCAAGATAGCGCCGCGGCGGCTACGCACGCAATGCAGCGCGGCCCGCGACTACCGGCCCGCGCGTCTTCCTGGCGGCGGCGCGCCCGGTCCGGTCGCCGCGGCATGCGGCGCTCAGGCAGGCAGGATCTTGTCCGTGGTCGCGCGCACATAATCGAGGTTCATGGTCCCGACGGCGCCGGTATCGTCGACCCTGAAGCCTGTCTCGACCAGTAGAGTTCCGACCGCATTCATGTCGATATGCCCGTGCCGATGGAGCCTCGGCAATCTGGATTCGTGCAGCGGCCTTCCGAAGTCGATCAGCAGCAGTCGGCCTCCCGGCTTCAGAACCCGCTCCGCTTCACGGAAGAAGGTCGATCGGTCGGGTTTCGGCAGGTGATGCAGCATGAGCGTACCGATCACGATGTCGAATTGGCCATCCTCGAAGGGAAGTTCCTGGGCCGTCGCCTGGACGAAGGTAAGATCAACGCCGGCTCGCGTAGCCTTGACGCGCGCCCTCTCGACCATTTGGACCGATGCGTCGACGCCCGTGACGCGTCCGACCGCTCCGACCAACCGTCTCGCGGCTATGGCAAGCGTGCCCGTACCGCAGGCGACATCGAGCATCGCCTCGCCGGGCTGGAGCCTTGCCAGACGCAGCATGAATTCACGGAACCGGTCCTCGCGGCCCCAAGTCAGGACGCGCGCAAGCAGGTCATAGCCGACCGCCCTATGCAGGACGATGCCGATGCCCCTTTCGCCGGCGCCATGCGCGCCGGCAGTCCGCATGTGATGGAAGCCGCCCCAGAGTGCGAATGCCGCGACCGCAGCGAGGATGAGGCCGTGGACTGCAGCCGTCCAAGCACCGGCATTGAGATAGCCGTCCCCGAAATGAAGCATTAGCAGAAAACCGGCGACCAGCGACAGTTTGACGAGCACAGCAAGCATAATAACACCCTTTCGCGAATGCTGTCCGTTTCCAGCCCGATGACCAAATTGGTGCATTTCCTTTTGCCTCCTCGTCCGTTTCCGGAGTGCTCAAGGCATTCTTGAGCTTCTGGACTCGGCGTATCATACTGGACAGATTGTCCATTAGCGCTGTTGCTGGACAACGGACCGCTGAACGTCCCAAACCGCACGGTGGAAAGAGCAATGACCATTAAAATCGAGCGGCCCGACGACAGGGGTACGATCGACCGTCGTGTCGCGCGCACGCGCGCCATGCTGCAGGACGCGCTGATTGCTCTGATCCCAGAGTGCGGCTATGCGGCTCTCACCGTGGAAGACATCTGCCAGAAAGCTGATGTCGGCAGGTCGACCTTCTATACGCACTATGCCGGCAAGGACGAATTGCGCAGCGCGGCCCTTGAGGCGCATCTGCTGTCGCTGAGCAGGCGCGTGTCGGCAGACGAAAAGACAGGCAATCGCCTGTTCGAATTCAGCCTGCCGATGTTCGAGCACGCGCGGGCGTTCCGGTCGCTTCACAAAGCGCTACTTGCGAGCAGCGGCGACACGATCCACGATCAATTGCGTGAACGCATACGGCGCGCAGTGCGAACCGAACTGTCTGGCAAGCGGATCGGCGACGCGGGCGTGCCGCTGGAATTCGTCGTCCAGTTCATATCGGGAGCCTTTCTCTCGGTGCTTGCCTGGTGGATCGCCGAGGACTCCAGCCTATCGCCGGCCCAGGTCGACGACCTGTTCCAGCGGATGGCGGGTTCAGCTCTTCCGGGGCGGTCACCCTAGCAAGACCTTCCAAATCCAGATCTCGCGCCGGTTGAGGCTAACGTTCCTCGGGCGGCCGAATCTTGCGAAACGTCATGAGCAAAGGATTTCGTAGATGGTGTTCAAGCCACCGGCGACGAGAATTGGTCAGCCGAAACCGGAAACGGCAAGCAGGGGTCCGGCGACCGTCGGACTGACCGCCGAACCGCGTTCGGCCAGAGCCCCACTCGGACCGCCAATCTTCGTCGATTCAAAATCGCATGGCAACGAGTCGAGCTATTTCGGCCGGCGCTTGATCGGGGATGGCAAAGACCGAGCTGACGTTGATCTCACAAAGCGCATACGTGTCTTCACCTGACACAGTCCGTGGTCCGTAGAGAAAATCGGCATCCCAAATGATCGGCAGCGACCTGGCATCGACGCCTAGCACAGCCATCATTTGCGGCGTCCACCCGGTTTCCATATTGGTCCGCAGCGACTGAAACGGTTCGGCCGTGGCGGGATGCATTATCCGCGGCCCTGGTTGCGCAGCCTCGGAATCTGGCCCTTCAGGAGGTGGTGGGATTAGGGCCTTGATGAACTGGTGGCCAAAGCCGACCACCTTGTCGGCGCCCATGTAACAGCGGATCATCCCGTCGGGTAAACGCGGTTGGAATGGCTGATCCACGATGCAGCCATCGGGTGTCAAATACACCTCGCAGCGCGCCATGAAATCCGGCAGTGCGAGTTCTTCCGGCATACTGCCGCGTCGCGCGTGCAGCACCCGAACCGCCGGCTCTCCGCCAGGAAGCGAACCGATCAGCTCGACCTTCCATACTCCCTGGCCGCCATTGCCGCGGTTCTGCTTCAGCACCCGTGGACCGGCCGTCCGAAGCCGCTCCGGAAACGCCTCGCGAAAAGCCTCGGCGGAGCCGTAGAGGTAAGTATCGGTTCCCCATCCGAGATGCTTCGTACGGTGCAGAACTTCCTTCACGCCCATTTTCAGGATCACGTCTGGATGTGCACTCACCCAGGGGCCGCGTGCCGCCACGTCGCGCAGCAGCGGGTCGAGCACCGCACGGGTTTTTCCCTCGTGCAAGGGATCGACCCAGACCAGCACGCCGTCCGTCGCCAGGAGCTGGGTCCGAACCTCCTCGGCAAACTCTTCGTCATAAACGGCCGGTTCGGCGTGAACACCGATCGCAGCGAGTTCCTCGAACACGCGATGAAACCGGTTGTTCTGCGGTGTCGCCGTGCGACGCGCCTCCCGGTCACCGCGCCAGACCACAGCCACTCGCCTCGTGCCCATTATACCTCGCCTCCTACTTGCTCGCCCATCAGGCAGCCCCGATACGAAATAGACTGCGATGCTCGCATCCGAGCAGAAAGATCGCCCTAGACCGAGCCCGCCGCGACGCCGAAAAGCACGCCCAGGATCGAACATGCCGCTAGCACCGGGATCACGCCGACCTTGAAGCGGAATACCGCCAGCATCGCACCGACGGTCAGTACGAGAGACGGAATGTTGAGGGAACCGAGGACTGGCACGTCGAGCCTCATGCCCAGCAAGCCGATCTCATGCAAATCGCGAAACAGGACATGAAGCGCGAACCACACCGCGAGGTTCAGGATCACTCCAACCACCGCTGCCGTGATGGTCGACAGTGCGGCTGACAGGGCCTTGTTGCTGCGCATCGTCTCTATGTACGGCGCGCCGAGAAATATCCACAGGAAGCACGGGACGAAGGTCACCCACGTCGTCAGAAGGCCGCCGAGCGTTCCAGCGACCAACGCGTTAAGAACCCCCGGCTCCCGGAATGCTCCCATGAAACCAACGAATTGAGTGACCATGATCAGCGGACCCGGCGTCGTTTCGGCCATGCCGAGGCCATCCAGCATTTCTCCAGGCTTCAGCCAGCCATAGTGCTCGACTCCTTGCTGGGCGACATAGGCAAGCACCGCATAGGCCCCGCCGAACGTCACCACCGCCATCTTGGAAAAGAAGATGGCGATGTCGGTGAAGACATTGCCTTGCCCAAGAAACAGCAACAAGAAAAGGACCGGAACGAACCATAGCAGCAGAAACACCGCCGCAATCTTCAGCGACCATTCGATGGATGGCCGGGCATGCGCCGGCATCCCTTCGCCAAGCGCCGAGTCGACATCATCGACCTGCTTGCCACCAAGCTTGCCATGTCCATTGCCTGGCTGGAATGCGGCCCAACCCATCTTGCCCCCGACGTAGCCGATCACGGCCGCAACCAGGATGACCAGCGGGAACGGTGCATGGAAGAAGAACAGGGCGATGAAGGCTGCCGCAGCGAGGCCGACCATCACATTGTTCCTGAGCGCCCTCCTGCCGATCCGCAGGACCGCTTCGAGCACGATGGCCAGAACCGCCGCCTTCAGGCCGAAGAAGAGCGCCTGGATAGCGCCAACGTTGCCGAAGATGGCGTAGATCCAGCTCAGGACCATGATGGCGACCGCGCCTGGCAGCACGAACAGGATTCCCGCGACGAGGCCGCCTTTGGTCTTGTGCATGAGCCAGCCAATATAGATGGCCAATTGCTGCGCCTCCGGACCTGGCAGCAGCGTGCAGTAGTTGAGCGCATGCAGGAATCTCGTCTCGCCGATCCAGCGCTTTTCCTCAACGACGATCCGATGCATCATGGCGATCTGGCCGGCCGGGCCGCCGAAGCTGAGCATTGCAACGCGAGCCCATACTCGCATGGCGTCCGCAAACGAAATGTCATGGTCGTGGGTTTCGGCCAGAGATGGCGGCGTCGTGACGGACTGCTCCAGATTGGCCATAGTTTGAGTCCCTGCGGTCATCCGCGTTTCTTGCGGAAATACTGATAGAGGTTGTCGAAGACAGGAGCGCCCTGCGCGATCCGCTGTTCGTCGCTCTCGTTCGCCATGGCGATGCCTGCAATCAGACTGGCAATCCCAGTCGCCTCCTCGCGACCGAACTTGTTGTCCTTGAGGTCGATGTCATGGACGATCTCGGCGATGGCCTGGAGTGCCGGATCATTGATGCCGGCGCGGGTAAGCAGAACTTCGAAGCTGCAGCGATCGCCCTCATGGGTGATTTCGCCTTCGAACATGTCGAAGCGCAATTCCCCCTCCTTTGGCACGTATCCCTTGCCCGCTACGAAGCGGATGATCGCGTCAGCATCGATGAACCGGCGGATCAGCCAACTGCAGGCGATGCGGTCGACATGCACGTCCCGGCGCGTGACCCAGATTCGGCCCTTGAGCTCGCTCGGCTCGGCGGCCTTCTTCGGTTCCTTGGTCATGGCCTTGTCCTCTGTAAGCTGTGTTTCAAGTTCGGCGATCAGTCCCTCGATCGTGAGGCGACCGCTGGCACCAAAAAAGTCGATCATCACCACTTCAGTGAGCCGCTTGCGCAAGCGACCAAGTTGCGGACGCGCTTCTGCGTGTTTTTCCGATGTCGCGTCGGCCCCAATCGCTGCAGCCAGCTCGCGCGCTTCCCCAGCGATCTCCGCATAGTCGGCATCACGGGCCGCGTCGAACATCGCCCGCACCTGCGCGTCCGACAGACCGTCGACAAGGCGCGCCTCGCAAATCATGGCCTCGCCGCCGCCGGCGACGATCTCCTTCAGAAGCCATTCGAAATCCTCCTGCATCTCGGCATTGGCCGGCAGGGCGTAAACGGTGCTTTTGACTGCGACCGCGCCGATGCCTTGCAACCGTCGCCAGATCTTCACCCGGAAATAGGCGGGCTTGCTTGGCAGCTGATATATCAGGAGCAGCCAGCGCTGCTCCTGCGATTGCCCCTCACTCATAAGTGAACCGTATCATGGACTGAATTAGATGCAACACTTGTATCATGGCTCATGCGCAAACCATATGCGGGCGAAGCTCATCGTCGGTTGTCGAAGCGCCCCAGCGCACTTCCGGGCGAAGAAAGAAAGCTCATGTGGCGCCCCTCGAACGTCGTCCGGCAGGAATGGAGGCCCCGGAAGTAATGGCGACGGCACCTTCGTGTACACAGTCACGGACAATCGCATCACACGCCTCGCCATCAAGGCTGGTGTCACCGACAACGGTCGCGTCGAGGTGACCGCGGGCCTTTCGGAAGCGACATCGGTGGTGGCAACCACCCAAGGCGTGCCGCCCCTGAGGACTGCGGTTCAGCCGCAGATGGTTCGCTCCTCGTCCTTGGTGGAATACCCGGCGCAGCTGGGATCGATTCCCTCTCGCCCATAAGTGACCCGTATCAAACGCCTGAGCAAGATGCAACACTTGTATCATTTCTCGTTTGGGCATAACGTGCGCCTGCTCACGGATGGGCCGTGCCGCCGAGCGAGGAAATCCAATGCCGCACCAGATCATGCCGCTGCCGTTCAAGCCGCCCAGGCTCGTCGGACTGTCCGAACGCCTGCTGGCCAGCCATTATGAAAACAATTACGGCGGTGCGGTTCGCCGCCTCAACGCTATCGAACAGCGGCTCGATGAACTCGACTGGGGCGCAGCACCCGTCTTCGACATCAACGGGTTGAAGCGCGAAGAGCTGGTCGCGGCAAATTCGGCGATCCTGCACGAGATCTATTTCGATGGGCTCGGTGGTTCCGGCGATGCCGGAGGCGATCTTGCCGCAGCACTGGAGCGCGACTTCGGCAGCGTGGCGGCATGGCGCGCCAAGTTCATGGCTTGTGCTAAGGCGCAGGCCGGAGGCTCGGGATGGACGCTGCTGACCTGGTCGGAGCGCCGCGATCGGCTGACGATTCAATGGGCGGCGGATCACACCAATTGTCTCGCCGGCGGCATGCCGATCCTCGCGCTCGACATGTACGAACATGCCTACCACCTCGATTTTGGCGCCAAGGCTGGCGCCTATGTCGACGCGTTCATGAAGAACATCCATTGGGAGCGGGTTGCCGCCCGCCACCGGCGGGCTGTCGCGCAGCGCGATCCTTCAACAGGACCTGCATCGGACAATAAGGTTCCAACTGTTGCGCCAGAGGAACTGCGGGCCCGACTCGACCAGGGCGAAGATCTGGTCGTGCTCGACGTCTGCCTGGCCGACGATCTGGCAAAACGCAGCGATATGCTGCCGGGCGCCAAGCTCCGCGCTCCCGAGACCATTGCCGATTGGGCCGATGAACTGCCGAGGGACAGGCCTGTCATCGTCTATTGCGTGTACGGCTTCCAGGTCAGCGGCGACGCAGTCGCCGAACTGCGTCGCCGCGGCGTCGATGCAACGGCGCTCTCAGGCGGCATCGCCGCCTGGCACGCCATCGGCGCGCCAACCGTCCCTCTGGTGATGAGCGAAGAAAGGATTGCGTCATGAAATGGGTTACCCGTGAACGCCCGGTCATCGACCGCATCGCCTGCCCCTGGCTGATTGCACGCTTCATCGACAAGGAACCTGATTTCCTGTTCGCGGCACCTGATCAGGTGATCCGTGTTGCCCAGGAAGCGGGCGCGACACCCTACGACGTGCCCGGCGTCGAATTCACCCATGTCGGCGACGGTTGCAGCTTCGACACCTTCGTCTCGAAATTCGGCCTCGATCGCGACCCGGCGATCGTGACCATTGCCGCGATCGTGCGCGGCGCCGACACGGATCGGCACGATCTCACGCCACAGTCTGCAGGACTGCTCGCGATCTCCATGGGGCTGCGGGACGTGACGCCCGACGACCACGAGATCCTGAAGCACGGCTTCGTCATTTACGATGCGCTTTATGCCTGGGCCTCACGACGCAAGGCGGAGACCCATAGCTGGCCACCCGTCACGAAGCCGGCGGCGGCCTGAAGTAGCGGGCAACGAGGGCAGATCAAGTCGGCACTCAAATCACCGGCCGCCGCTCGCCGTCGGCAAGGTGGCAGGCCGCGACCCCGCCATGCGGCACCGAGCGCAACATCGGCTCCTCGGTCCGGCAGACATCGATCGCCACAGGACAGCGGGTGTTGAAGCGGCATCCCGGTGGCGGCGCGCTGGGGCTTGGAGGGTCGCCCGCGAGGATGATTCGGCGACGGCCGGCCTCGATACGAGGATCCGGCGAAGGAACCGCCGAAAGCAGTGCCTGGCTGTAGGGATGGGCCGGCTCGCGAAACAGCGGCCGCGTCACGCCGGCTTCCGCGATGCGGCCAAGATACATCACCGTCACGTTTGAGCAGACCTCGCGCACGATCGCCAGGTCATGCGCAACGATGACGATGGTAAGGCCAAGCTGTTTCTGCAATGATGTGAACAGGTTGACGATCTGCGCCCGGATCGAAACGTCAAGCGCGCTGAGCGGTTCGTCGCAAACCAGGATCGATGGCTTCAGCGCAAGCGCGCGAGCGATCGAAACGCGCTGGCGCTGGCCGCCGGAAAGCGAACGCGGCAGGCGGTCGAGCACGGTCGCTGGCAGCGCCACCAGATCCAGCAGCTCGCCGATACGGCGCCGGCGCTCGGCCGGAGATCCGAGGCGATGGATCTGCAGCGGCTCTTCCAGCGTCTGGTAGACGGTCTGGCGACGGCTCATCGAGCCCAGCGGATCCTGGAAGACGAACTGGACCTCGCGGCTGAACGATTTGCGGTCCGACTTCAGCCACTGGGCGCGATCCCGCCCCGAGATCAGCACCGTACCCTCAGTCTCCTTCTGCAGGCCGACGACGCTGCGAGCCAGCGTGGTCTTGCCACAACCGGATTCGCCAACGATGCCATGGAAGGCACCACGCGGAATGGTCAGGTCGATGCCGTCGACCGCCCGCACGGCGCCTGTGCCGGAGCGGTTGGCGAAATGGACCTTCAGGCCCTTGACCTCAATCGCCGCAATGTCAGCCATGGATTGCTATCCCTTCCCGCCTCAGCACCACCGGGCATCCCACCTTGTGCGGCGTCCCGCCCGTCGAGATCGTCTGGAGCGGCGGCCGATGCACGCGGCATTCGGGCTCAACCAGTTCGCAGCGGGCAGCGAAACGGCAGCCCGGCTCCAGCCTGATCTGGTTCGGCGGCAAACCTGGTATTTCCTTGGTCGCGGCGCGTTCGTCGGCGCGGAAATCCGGTACAGAGGCAAGCAGCCCGCGTGTATAGGGATGCGTCGGCCGCGTCAGCACATCCATCGCGATCCCCTCCTCCGCCACCTGCCCGGCATAGAGCACCATGACCCGGTCCGCGACCGAGGCGACGACGCCGATGTCATGCGTGATCAGCACGACCGCGATGCCTTCCTCGCGCTGGATCTGGCGGATGAGCTCCAGGATCTGCGCCTGCACCGTGGCGTCGAGCGCAGTGGTCGGCTCGTCGGCGATCAGCACGCGCGGCCGGCTTGCCAGGGCCAGTGCGATCATGGCGCGCTGCAGCATGCCGCCAGACATTTCATGCGGATAGCGATCGTAGCGGTCTTCCGGGTCAGGGATGCCGGTGCGGGCGAGCAGCGAGACCGCTTCCTTGCGGGCATCCGCATGCGAGAGATTGGCAAAGCGGCGCGCCTGGCGCGCCAGTTGCGGTCCGATCTTCAGCATCGGGTTCAGCGCGCTCATCGGGTCCTGGAAAATGACGCCGAAATAGCGGCCGCGAAGGTCAGACAAGCGCCTGGACTCCATTCCGACCAGTTCGCTCGCTTCGGCTCGCGCCGATCCCTTGATATCGACGGTGACGCCCTCGGGCAGCAGCCCGAGCGGCCCAAGCGTCATGACGGTCTTGCCCGAACCGCTCTCGCCGACGACGGCGACTGTCTCGCCGGGACGGACGTTGAACGACACCCCATCGACCGCGCGCACGGAAACGGTCGTGGCGTAGAGATCAATGACCATGTTTTCTATGGAGTAGATCGGCTCGTCGCTCATGGCGCGGCTGTTCCCGTTTCGACGGCGTTCCGCTCCGCTTCCTCAAGGGCGCGCGCCTTGCGACGCTTGCGCAGCAAACCGCCGCGCACCGGCCTCGGCACCTTTTGCAACGCGAAGGTCTCGCCCAGCAGATTGAAGCTGACCACCACCAAAGTGAGCGCAAGGCCCGGAAGGACGACCAGCCTTGGGTATTCCTCGATGTAGCTCATGCCGTCGACCAGCATCTGGCCCCATTCCGGCGCCGGCGGCGCGACGCCCAGGCCGAGGAAGCTCAGCGTCGCGATGGCCAGGACAAGGGCGCCGGCATCGGCGCTGGCATAGACCACGACGAGGGCCAGGACATGCGGCAGGATATGGCGCACAAAGATCCACAGATGGCTGGCGCCCATCACCCTTGCCGCTTCGATATAGGGCTGTTGCAATTCGGCGGTGACCACGGCGCGGCTCATGCGGGCATAGTTCGCCCACCACGCCAGCGTCAGCGCCGTGATCATCGACCAGTAGCCGGTGCCGAGAATGCCGATCAGCGCCAGCGCGATCACCAGGCTTGGCAGCGCCAGCGCGATGTCGATGAGGCTGATCAACACCAGCTCGACGCGCCCGCCGACATAACCGGCAAACGAACCGATGCTGACGCCGATGGCAAGTGCAGCCACCAGCACGATCACCATCGCCACCAGCGATATGCGGGCGCCGCCGATGATGCGGCTCAGAATATCGCGGCCGAGATAGTCGGTGCCCAGCCAGTGAGCCCAGCTCGGTCCCGCAAGCGTGAGGTCGTAGTCTTGCGCGCCGGGATCGTAAGGCATGATCGAGGGACCGAGCACACCGACCGCGACAAAGAAGACGACTGGCAGCAGCACCAGCCAGGGCCAGTCCTTCATGCTCCTGAACAAGGACATGTTCATCGGATCAAGCTCCTCTCGCCCTACGCATGCGCGGGTCGACAAACATGCAGATCACGTCAACCATCAGGTTGACGACAACGAAGAACACCACGAACAGCAACAGAACCGACTGCATGCCGACGAAGTCGCGGAAGCGGATTGCATCGATAAAGAAGGCGCCGACGCCGCGCAGCGCAAACACCGTTTCAACCACGATCGAACCGATGATCATCAGCGTGAACTGGGCGCCGAAGGTGGTCAGGAACGGGATGGCGATGTTGGGCAGAGCCTCGCGCATCAGCACCTGTGTCCTCGTGTAGCCCTTCGCGAAGCCCGTCGTGGCGAAGGGTCGCGACATGGCCTCCTGGAGGTTGACGCGGACGACGCGGCTCAGCACCGATGCCGGAAACAGGGCGATTGTCACCCACGGCAAGAGCCACGAGGTGAAGCCGCTGACGCCGAAGGTGGGCAGCCAGCCCAGCATCACCGAAAAGACGATGACCAGCAGCGCCGCCACGAAGAAGTTCGGCGTCGAGGCGCCGACCAGCGAGAAGGCGTGGAGGAACCGGTCCAACGCGCCACCATTGCTGACCGCACCGGCAACGCCGAGCGCCAGCGACAGGAAAAAGGCGAGAATGCCGCCGCCCGCAAGCAGCGCCGCTGTCATCGGGATTCTGGCGGCGAATTCCTGCGCGATCGGTTTGCCGGTGCGCAGCGAGACGCCGAGATCGCCGGTGATGGCGCTGAAAAGCCATCGGCCGTAGCGGACCGGCAGCGGATCATCGAGCCCGAGGTCCTCGCCGATCTTCTTGATCATTTCGGCATCCGCGCCCGGGCCTGCCGCACGCTCGGCCATGAGCGCGGCGACGTTGCCCGGCGCCGCGGCAACCAGGGTAAAGGTCAATGCCGATGCCGCCACGACAAGCAGACAGGCAAGCAACATCCTTCGCAGAATCGTGCGTCTCATCGGAACTCCCCCAGGAGGTTCGAGGCGTTCAGGCCTTCAGCGTGATCGCCTTGAACGGCAGGTCGTAGTCCGTCGCGGGAAGCGCGAAGTTCTCGACGCGAGGATTGTGCGCCCACAGCCGCTGGCTGACAACGAGCGGGCAGATCGCCCGGTTGTCGTGCAGCCAGTCGTAGAGCGCCTGCATCTTGGCTTCGCGTTCGTCGCCGCTCGCTTCGAGCGCGGCCTTGACCACGCCATCAAGCTCCGGGGAAACATAGATCTTGCCGTCCGGCCCGCTGTCGGCGGTGGATACGAACGCGTTGCCGAGCGTGCCGTGCGGATCATAGGGCGCGCCATAGGTGGTGAAGAAGGCAAGATCATATTCGAACGCCGGGCGACGGTCGTGCATGGTGGCGTTGTCGACTGACGAGACCTGAACCTGGAAGCCGACCTCGGACAGCTGACCCTGGATCATCTCGGCGATGCGGCGCGAACCCGGCAGCGATTCCTCCGATACGAGGAAATCGATCGCCAGCGGCGCGCCTTCCTTGCTCCAGGCGCCTCCGCTTTCGCTCCAACCGCCATCGGCAAGGATTTTCCTGGCCGCGGCGACGTCGCGTACCGGCACGTTATGCCGCTTGCCCGAGGAAGGCACGTTGGCCGGAAAGAGATCCGCCGCCGGATCTGCGTAGCCTTCGAACAACACCTTGGCGATCGCGGCGCGGTCGACCGAGACATAGATGGCCTCGCGCACGGCCTTGTCGGCCATCATCTTGGCCTTCGGCGAATAACCGAGCAGCATGGTTGCGGTGCCGGCCTCGGCCACCACTTTCATGCCGTCCTTTTCAAGCGCGCGGGCGCGGCGCGGCGACAGCGTCGCCACCCAGTCGCCGCCGATCACGTCGAGGTCGCCGGAACGCAGCGCGTTGGCGCGGGCGAGTTCGTCGGGAACCACCTTCAGTTCCATGCGAGCAAACAGTGGCTTCTCGCCCCAGTATTTGTCGTTGCGCACCAGCACGGTGCCGGAGGAATCGTAGCTTTCGACGATCCACGGTCCGGTGCCGACCGGAGCGGTCTGCTTGCCGCCGGCGTCGACCGCCTTCGGCGACAGGAAGCGCACCGGACGCACTATGGTGAGCTCCAGCAAGGCGGCGGGCACCGGACGCTTTAGCTTGATCGTCAACTTGCTGGGTCCATCGGTGACGATGCTGTCGAATGCGTCGGACACACCGATCCATGAGAAATCCGCGACGCCCAGCCAGCGTTTGAGATTCCATTCGGCGGCGGTCGAATCGAAGGGCGTGCCGTCACTGAAGGCAACACCTTCGCGCAGGTCGAAGGCGATCGAAAGCTGGTCGTCGGCGACAGCCCACTTGGTGGCGAGCCCGGGCTCGAGCGCGCCGTCCTGGCCATAGTGTATGAGGGCGTCGAACACGACCGTGTAGGAACTCAGGGTGGAGACGTTTTGCAGCAGGTCGAGATCGCCGGTTTCGGCGGCAATGGCGACCTTCAACGTTTCATGCCCCTCCGAGTACGCGGCGCGCGGAAACGCGGCAATGAAGGCCAGGCCGGCTGTGGAGGCCAGGAAATTGCGGCGGTCGAGAGTCATCATGTTAGTTCCCCTTTTTGTTTGATTGGCAACGATCATGTGCACGCTTGCTAATTTGTATAGACATAAGACATAAAGTCGGAAAACCGTTTGAGAGTTTTACCCCAGCGACCCACTTGGTCGCGGTTGCGGCCTACAGCCAGTTCAGCACCGCCGCCGAGAGCGCGAGATAGCGGCCGGCTTTCGCCATCGTGACGATCGCAACGAAGCTCCAGAGCGGCTCGCGCAGAACACCGGCCATCATCGTCAGCGGATCGCCGATGACGGGAACCCAGCTCAGCAACAGGCTCCATCGTCCGTAACGGCGGTAGCGCGCCGCGGCGCGATCGAGCGCAGTGGGCTTGACCGGAAACCATCTGCGGTCGCGAAAGCGGTCGATGCAGCGGCCGAGCAGCCAGTTGACAACCGAACCAAGCACGTTGCCGATCGTCGCGACCAGGATCAGCGCCGCCGGTGACTGGCTTCCGGCCAGCAGCAGGCCGGCCAGCACCGCCTCTGACTGCAGCGGCAGAATTGTCGCTGCGGCGAACGCGGTGAGGAACAGCGCGCCGAAGGCACCAACATCTCCCAGCATTGGGGCCGCTCAGCTCGCTTTCGGCCATTTTGGGTGCCTATCGTTAACGACATAACCATGCGCATGCTCGAAGCCTGCTTCGGTCCAGACGGCGTCCTCGAGGTGCGAATGCCCGTCAGACAGATCGTCATGGGCGTGGCTGAGAACGTCGGGATCGTGACGCGGCCACAACCACATCGCGGCAAAGAGTGCCGCGGCGCCAATGACGCCAAGCAGGATAAAGGTGAAGGGCAGGCCCATCGCCGCGCCGACGAGTCCGGCGATCGGATAGGTGATGAGCCAGCAGGCGTGCGAAAGCGCGAATTGCGCGGCAAACAATGCCGGCCGGTCGACGGGATCGGCCGAGCGCTTGATCAGCCGCCCAGACGGGGTCTGCGCCAGCGAATAGCCCAGCCCGAGCACGAACCAGAGCGGCAAGAGCAGCTGATAGCTGATGGCGAACGGCCCTGCGAACACGCCGGCAACCAGCAGGCCGGCGCCTGACAACATCGCAACCCGATCCGGGATGCTGTCCAGCAGCCGCGGCAGGACCAGCGCCGCGATCATCGAGCCGCCACCGAAGGTGGCAAGGGCAAGTGCCGTGTCGCTCTGGGAAAGGCCGAATTTTGCCTGAACCAGCACGACCGTGTTGACGATCACCATGGCACTGGCGGCGGCGACAGCGAGGTTGAGCGCCAGCAGGCCGCGCAATCTCGGCGTCGCCAGATAGATACGGATGCCGCGTGTGGTGCGCTCGTAAACGCCGCGCGGCTCAGAGGGTTTCGGGCTCGGCAGAACCACCGACACCACCAGCGCGGCCGACGCCAGGAAGCCGATGACCGTGCCTGCGAACAGGCTATGGAAGCTGATGACGGAAAGCAGTGCCGCCGCCAGTATCGGACTGACCACGCTCTCCAGATCGTAGGCAAGCCGCGACAGCGACAGCGCCCGCGTGTAGTCCTTTTCCTTGGGCAGCACGTCAGGGATCGATGCCTGGAAGGTTGGGGTGAAGCCGGCCGAGGCCGCCTGCAGGATGAAAATCAGGACATAGACCTGCCAGACCTCGGTGACGAAGGGCAGGAAGACGGCGACCGCTGCCCGCACGAGGTCGAGCGAAACAAGCATGGTGCGGCGCGGCAGGCGCTCGGCGAAGGCCGCCGCCACGGGCGCCACGCCGACATAGGCGATCATCTTGATGGCGAGCGCGGTGCCGAGCACGGCGCCCGCATTGGCGCCGGCAAGATCGTAAGCCAGCAGCCCCAGCGCCACTGTGGCAAGGCCGGTGCCGATGAGCGCGATGACCTGCGCCAGGAACAGGTGCAGATAGGTGCGGTCGGCAAGGACTTCCAGCATGATGTCTGTCTTCTCGGAATGCGTGGGCGGCGTAAGGTGCCGCGCCAGTCGTGAGATCAGTGATGGTGGCCTTCCGGCTCGACCATCTTGAATGGCAGGATCTGTTCCCTGTCCTTCACGGTCAGGATCAGCTTTGCCTCGAACTCGTGCGGCTCGGCCGGGGCAACACTGCTTTCGAGGCGGTGGTGATCGCCCGCGACAGGTCCCAGAGGCAGCGTCTCGGGTCCCTCGTGCCGTTCGATGATCACTGTCGCCTCGAGATCGTCGGCGTGGCTGTCGATGGTGAGGCGCATGCGCTCGCCGGCGGGCGTGTCGACGATTTCCAGCGTCCCCGACGCCAGATCGCAAGCGACCTTGAAAGGATCGGGCGCGTGGTGAGCGTGTCCGGAACCTGCCACCACGGGTCCGCCTTCGCCCTCCAGGCGGATATTTGCCTCCGAAAGCGCCGGCAGGTGATCGAACAGTTCCCCTCTCAGCGCTTCGGTTATGCCGAGCACGTCCTTCGCCGTCGCGCTGTCGGCCACCTTGATGGCGACATCGGCATGCAGGCGATGGCCGATCCAGCGCGCCTGGGCCTGGGCGACCTGCTCGATGCCCCGCACATGCTCGGCCGCATGATGGATTTCCTCGACAATGCCGGGCTCTACGCCGTCCAGCATGCGCGTCAGAACCGCCTTCGATGACTGCCAGACGATGGCGAAGATCGCGATCGTGATCAGAAGGCCGATGATCGGGTCGGCGAGCGGAAAGCCGAGCCAAACGCCGATTGCCCCAAGCACCACCGCGAGACTGGTGAAGCCGTCGGTACGGGCATGGTAGCCGTCAGCGATCAATGCGGCGCTGTTGATCTCGCGGCCCACGCGGATGCGGAACACGGCGACCGCCTCGTTGCCAAGGAAGCCGATCAGGCCGGCGATCGCGACCCAGCCGAGAAACGCGATGGGTTTCGGATGGATCAGCCTGTCGATCGCTTCGTAGCCGGCGACAATGGCGCTGAAAAGAATGATGAGAACGATTATGATCCCGGCCAGGTCTTCAACCCGGCCCAGGCCGTAGGTGAACGTCTTGCTCGGCTTGCGGCGGGCCAGCACGAATGCGACCCACAACGGAATAGCTGTGACCGCGTCGCCGACATTGTGGATTGTATCGGCCAGCAGCGCCACACTGCCTGAGAGGAACACGACCACCAGCTGAAGCACCGCAGTGATGGCCAACAAGACGAACGACCATTTGATTGCCCAGATGCCACGTGTCGTAGTCGCGATCGTCGGATCGATGACGCCGTGCGTGTGGCCATGGCCACCCTCGCCATGGTCATGGCCGTGCCCGCCCAAACCCTGTGACATCGGGCCGAAGCCGAACCAATCGCGTATCTTGTCCATGACGACGTCTCTCACAGGTACTTGGTGATATCTTTGAACTCGTCGATCGAGCGGCGCTGCTCGAGCGCCAGCGGTCCGACGACGTCCTCAAGGCAGTGGTTGAGGTGGTCTTGGATCAGCGTCTTCTTCGCCTGGGCGATGGCCTTCTCCACGGCATGAAGTTGCTGGGCGATGTCGAGGCACGGTCGGCCGGCCTCGATCATCTCCACGATCCCGCGCAGATGGCCGTCGGCGCGCTTCAGCCGCTTGATGATGGCAGGATGGGTTTCGTGGACGTGGGGACGCTCATTCATGCCTTGATGCTATCCCCCCAGAGAGGATATTCCAAGCCTCAAAGTGGCCTCGATTCTGGTGCACGCAACCATTCGTTAGGATTTTAGAGAATAATCGTTAAGCATGCCGAATTGGATCCATAGCGCAGCCTTTCGCCTCGTCATCGCTTTCGCGATGACGCTCGGCGTGCTGCTGTCCCCAATGGGTAGTTCGGCCTCGCATAATCCGACTGCGCTCGCTGCCGCCGAGGCAGCGCGTCACGCAGAGCTGGCAGCACAGATCGAAAAGCACGGCCACAGCCATGACGATGGCGAAGCCGATGAGCAGAGCTTTGGTCATACCCACGGCCACAATCCGGCCGACCACACCCATGAGACGGCGAGCACGCTTCCGGGCTTCGCGCAGCCATCACCGCCTATAGGCCGGAGCTGGCTGGTTTACCCGCCTTCGTTTGCCGATCTCGAAATCCGTTTCCGGCTTGAGCGCCCTCCCAGGCAGATCGTCATCGTATGATCGCGGCCGCAAGCGCGGCCATCCTCAACGACGACGATTGGAATTCTCATGCAAGGATCCTTCTACGAGGGTCCGCCACGCACGCCTTGCGCGCGCTGGCGGTTGGCCCTTCCTATGCTTATTGCTCTCCTGACCCTCCCACTTCTTGCCGGGGCTGCTTTCGCCCATGCCGTGGCAGAAGGCGACAAGGGCTATATCCAGGAAATCACGGGCATCAATCTGCTGCCCTTCATCTATCTCGGCGCCAAGCACATGGTGACGGGATACGACCACATCCTGTTCCTGTTCGGCGTGATCTTCTTCCTTTACCGGATGAAGCACATCGGCATCTATGTGAGCCTTTTCGCGCTCGGCCATTCCACGACGATGCTGCTCGGCGTCTATTTCAACGTTGGCATCAACAGCTACATCATCGACGCGATCATCGGCCTGTCGGTCGTCTACAAGGCGCTCGACAATATGGGTGCCTTTCAGAGGTGGCTCGGCTTCCAGCCGAACACCAAAATCGCGACGCTGATCTTCGGCTTTTTCCACGGCTTCGGCCTGTCGACGAAGATCATCGAATACAACATCTCGCCCGACGGGCTCGTGCCCAACCTACTTGCCTTCAACGTCGGCGTTGAGGTCGGTCAGCTTCTGGCGCTCGCTGCTATCCTTATCGTCATGGGCTACTGGCGCCGGACCGACAGTTTCTGGCGCCACGCATACACCGCCAACACCATCATGATGACCGCCGGGTTTGTCCTGATCGGCTATCAGCTCACCGGCTGGGTCGTCTCCTGAACCTCCAAGTAAAGATCAAAAAAGGAATTCTCCCATGTACAACACAGACATCCCGACCCGCGCTGAACTGCCGACATCCATGCAGCTCCTCCGATCTACCCTCATCGCCATTGTCGCGGCAGCGGCCATCCTGGTGACCATCGTACTGCCGGCCGAATACGCCATCGATCCCACCGGCATTGGGCGAGCGCTCGAGCTCACCGAGATGGGCGAGATCAAGACACAACTCGCCGAAGAGGCCGAGCAAGACCGCCGTCGCGAATTGCAAAACGGCACGCCGACCGCAGTGCCAGGCCAAGATCAGCAGTCGAGTCTTCTGGAGCGCGTCTTCGCTGAACTGGTGATTGGTTCCGCCTCTGCCCAGGAACTGCGGACGGACGAAATGTCGGTCACCCTCAAGCCCGGCGAAGGAGCTGAGATCAAGCTCGTCATGGCCAAGGGCGCAAAGGCAAACTACTCTTGGACAGCCAATGGCGCGGCGGTGAACTTCGACACGCATGGTGACGGCGGCGGCGAAAACATCTCATACGAGAAGGGACGCGGGGCTGCAGAGGACGAGGGCGTACTTGAGGCAGCCTTTGACGGCAATCACGGTTGGTTCTGGCGCAACCGCACCGGTGCCGACGTCACCGTGACGCTGAAGACGAATGGCGCGTACACCGACATCAAACGCTTGATGTGATCGATACGGCACGTCTTATCCGGCGCCGTTTGGCGCCGGGGGAGATCAAGCAGGTGAAATAGCCAACTCGGACCAACACAGTTTGATAATATCCAACCTGTGTTGGTCCCCTTCGGACGTCGTTGGCGTTAGAATCAGCTCGCAATGATGTAACAGGAGAGTCGCGCTAGCTTCCCCAAAGCGTAATCACGCCGCATTGGCAGCGAGCGCGATCAAAACCCCTTGCGGCAAAGGGCTTCAAGATCCGTCTTTGTCATTTTCTCGATGCCGAGCGCAGGAAGAATGTCATTATCTCCCTTGAGGTCGCGGCCATAAGCCGCCGACAAGATGGAAATTCCGGATTCATGGAGTGTCGCCGGATTTCCGCTGATCTTCCCCAGAACGGCGGTCGGTAGCAGGCCGAACGGAACATCCTCGAGAATATAGCGGCTCTCGATGGTTGTCGGGCCAAACCCGCCGCGACCTTGACGATCCATCTCCTGGTTCATTTCCGAAACAGTGCTCATGGGTACGTGGAACGATAATGAAAAATGTTCCTGGACCGTACGAACCGCGATGCCGAAATGGGCAGCGATGGCCAACCGTTCGGCATCCAGAGCCTCGATCAAGCGACCAACGGCAGGTGTGACATTTCCCCCTTGGCTCCACTGCTCGGCCTTTTCCATGCGTGTGAGATTGAGAAGGGCAATTCCCAGATGGTTCTGCGGATTGAGGTTGCTGAGCGCAATCGCCAGCAGACCATCCCGCTTGACGAAACGATCGCCGAACAAGGCCGTGCAAAGCTCGTACCCTTGGTCGAGCGCATCGAAAGGCAGCGTCGCAACATCAAGCTTCCGGCGAATGGAAGTCACATTGACTTCGCTTGATCCGAGCTGGCGGCCAGTCAGTAGCGTTGTGCCCCAAACGACGATCGGCAACCTGATCTTGCGCTCGGCCAACCGCTTCCAGAGATACAGAGCCCCGAACGAACTATGCGAACTGATGATGACCGGAATTCCATCTGCCAGATGAGGGACGGCGGCGTCCATCACCATCTTGTGGCCGTAAGCCGGAAGCGCGATCACCACCACGTCCGCGTGGTCGATAGCATCTCTACAATCCTTGGCAATGCGCACCGGCACCGTCGCCTCGATATCCCCCGTCGCCTTCAACAATTCGCCAGTAGCCAACGTTCTGGTGCGGCGTCCCGACGGTGACCAAAGCGTTGGCGAGTGTCCCGATTGTGCCAAATAGGCCGCAAGGCCATAGGCAATTGCTCCGGCGCCCAGAATACTCACGCGCATAACATTCCTCCTGTTGCAGGCTTTATGGTTCGAGAATCCTTGCAGTCCCGGCCTACAAGTTTTTCATCACGAGGTTTCGAATTGCATGCACGTCGGGTGCCCCCAGCGTTTCGATCAAGGGCTCCGGCTCTGAGCCGGCAAGCGCCGCTGCGAACATTAGTTTCCGCTTGACATATATCAAAAATGAATGAGACGATGTCAATCATACGGATTTCACATGTAGGGAGAATATGGAAACTCGGGACCTTCAGACCTTCCTTGCGGTTGCTGCCAGCGGCAGCATTACCAAGGCGGCTGACATGCTCGGGCGTTCCCAACCTGCGGTGACACGCACCATTCAGGATCTTGAGGGCGAACTTGGCTTCGAATTGCTGCACCGGGTCGGCCGACGGGTGCAGCTATCTGAAGAGGGTGTCGCATTTGAAGAAGAAGCGCGGCGACTGCTGATGTCCTTCACCGAACTCGCGGCGCGGGCCAAGATGATCGCCGCCGGCCGGGGTCGGATCCTGCAGATTGTTACAACCTCCGCGATCGGCACTGGCCTGATCCCGACGGCCATGGCCGAGCTCAAGGGTATCGAGCTTCCGCACGAGACACATCTCGGACAGTTTCTTCCCTCCATCGTCGCCCAGGAAGTGCGCAGCGGTCGTGCCGAGATCGGCTTTTCAAGCCTGCCGCTCGATACGCCCGGCCTGGATGTCCTGCGGCTCTATTCGGCGCCCGATGTTGCTGCTGTGCGGGAGGACGATCCGCTGGCAGAACTCGACGTCATACCGCTTTCGGCCTTTGCCGGCCGTCGCGTCGCTACCTTGCTCAACCCGCTGCGTTTCCAACTGCATGTCTCCAAGGCATTGGCCGCCAGGGGTATCGACACCGGGCCAGTGATCCGGACGAATACTGCCTATGGCGCGTTGCAGCTTGTGCGCCGGACCGGCGTAGCCGCTGTCATCGATCCCCTCACCGCTTATGGCGTGGCCTTGCCTGGGGTCGCCATCCGCCCGATTGACGCGACCGTCCTTTTTTATTGGGGCGTTGTTGCTGCCGAAAAACGCCCCCTTCGTCCAGTCGCGCAGGCGTTGATGGATGCGGTCGAGGCGGTGGCTGAACGGTCGATCGTCGGCTTCAAGAAACTCGATCCGGCCCTGGCCGGCCAATTGGTGAGCGATCCTGCATCCGGCACAAATCACGGAACGGGAATATGAAGCATACTCCCACCGCGCCAACGTCGACAGGTCTTGCCGCGCTCGAAGCACAGCTCGCACAGGATCTTGAGTTTCTCGAACTGCCCGCCAAGCCATGGGTTCCCGCGCGTTCGCACGACGGCGTGCCGGTCCGTGATGTCGTTGTCATCGGCGCCGGCATGTGCGGACTTGCCGCCGCGGCAAAGCTGGTGCTGAACGGGATAACCAATGTCGTGGCCTATGATGCGGCTTCGGCCGGGTTCGAAGGACCTTGGGTGACCTTTGCCCGCATGCAGACGCTTCGGTCGCCGAAGACCCTGCACGGTCCGTCTCTCGGCCTGCCGCAATTGACGTTCCGCGCCTGGTTCACTGCGCAATGGGGCGTTGAGGCATGGCGGTCGCTGGACAAAATCCCGAAGGGCCAATGGATGGACTACCTGGTCTGGTACCGCAAGGTTCTCGGCCTGCCGGTCCGCAACAGCGTGCGGATGACCGGACTGGCACCTGTTGGAGATCTGATTGCGATCGATATCGAAGGCGCGGAAACCGGCCGGGTTCTCACCCGTCGTCTCGTTCTGGCCACCGGTCGGTCCGGTTTGGGCGGTTTTGCCGTGCCCGATTTCCTCAGCGGCGTCGATCGCGCCTATTGGGCCCATTCCGCCGACGACATCCACTTCGATACACTGAAAGGCAAGCGTGTCGCTGTCATCGGCGCTGGTGCCTCGTCCATGGACAATGCCGCAACGGCGCTCGAGGCGGGAGCCGGCTCTGTTGACATGTTGATCAGGCGCAAGGAAATGCCGCGCATCAACAAGCTGACCGGCATTGGCAGCCCGGGTGTTGTACTCGGAATGCATCACTTGCCCGATGCCTGGAAGTGGAAATTCTTCGATTATACCGCCTCGACCCAGACGCCGCCGCCGCGTTCATCGACACTTCGCGTGTCTCGGCACCCCAATGCTCGGTTCTTTCTCGACTGCGGCATAGTTGCGGTGAAGCAGGAAGCAGGGACCTTGCTGGTGGAAACCACGCAGGGGCCGATGCGCTACGATTTCCTGATCGCGGCAACCGGCTTTTCAAATGATTTCAGCGGCCGCCCGGAATTTGCGGCGATCGCCCCACATATCCGTACCTGGTCGGATGGCCGATATAGGCCGGATATGGGCCCGGCTCGTGCAGGCATGTCCGACGCACCGGACCTAGGTCCCGCCTTCGAGTTTCGTGAGCGCGTCCCCGGCTCCTGCCCGATGCTGTCGCATATCCACTGCTTCAACGACGCCGCCATGCTGACGCACGGCAAGGTCTCCGGTGATATTCCAGCCGTCAGCGCGGGTGCCGACCGTTTGGTCCGCGGCATTGCCGCATCGCTGTTTGCCGAAGATGTCGAAACCCACTTCGCCAACCTGATCGCTTACGACACGCCCGAACTTCTGGGCGACGAATGGGTCGATTCAACACCCTTGTTGGAGAAGGAGGCCGCGCTGTGATCGACGCAATGGACAAGGCCGCCGGTCTATCACCGGACGATGCGCTTTTCAGCGCGCGTCGGTTTCGGCCTGAATTCGTGCTGGGGGCCGAGGAATGTCGCCTCTCCGTCCTGCAGCCAGCAAACGACCAAGGGCTTGCGCCTAATTTGCGGGTTGCTCTGGCCCGTCGCATGGCCGCTCTGAATGCCGATCCGGTCCTGATGGCCGAATATGATGAGCAGCTGGCTCAGCTCGATCCGACTGAGCAGCTTTTGGCCTTAGCCCAGGGGGAAACGGATTTGGAAGAGCCATTGGCGACCATCGCACGCCATGTGGACCTGATTACGCTGACACCGAAAAAGGCGGAAGCGGGCTACATCGCCCTGCTCGCCCAAGCTGGATTGAACAATCCTCAGATCGTCGCCCTTTCCGAGCTCATCGCCTTCGTCAATTTCCAGACGCGGGTGGCAACCGGCCTGCGATTGTTGAGGACGGTATGATTTCCGCGGTGCGCCTGAAGCCATTGAATTGGCATCCGTACATAGCGCCGGTCGAGCTATCCGAGGCCACGCCGGAACAGCTTGAAGCGATGAAGGTCACGCCATCAGCCAAGAAAGTTTCGGAATATGTGCGCACCCTTGCGCATGACCCTGAGAGCTACCTTGCTCGCACCGTCTTGTTCAACGCAATCATGTATGTCGAAGGCGGGCTTGCCCGCCCTGACCGCGAGCTGGGTGCATTAGGTGCGTCCATCGTCAATGGCTGCAAATTCTGCGCCGTTGTTCACGCCCGCAGGCATGCAGAGCTGACCAAGAACGACGAAGTGGTCACCGCGCTCTATCTCGATAAACCTGAAGCGCTCGGCCCACGCGATGCGGCAATCTACAGTTTTGCCCGCCGCCTGTCGGCGGCCCCGTCGGAAGCGACGGCAGACGATATCGCCGCGCTTCGATCAGTCGGCATGGACGACCGCGAGATTATCGACCTGATCCACTCCATATCGATCTTCGGCTGGGCAAACCGGCTGATGCACGTTCTCGGCCATGCAGAGAGCGGGTGATGATGTCGCATGCGGTCGAAGCAGTCCGTCTCACACTTTCCGAAGGGCCAACCAGAAATGCTTGAACTCAAAGCTGTAAAGCTGTCTTACGGAAGCACGCAGGTTCTGAACGGCGTCAATCTCTCGGTAAAGCGGGGTGACGTGGTTTCGATCATCGGCCCCAGCGGCACCGGCAAGACCACGTTGCTGAAATGCATCAACTACCTGGCCAAGCCGTCGTCAGGAACCATCGCGTTCGATCAGATCCGGATGGATTACCAGCGTGCCGACAAGGTCGCTGTCCAGGCGATCCGGTTGCGAACGGCGATGGTCTTTCAACAATTCAACGTCTTCAAGAACATGACGGTCCTGCAGAACGTGGTGGATCCACTGGTCGTCGTGCAGCGCAAGTCCGCGGACGAGGCGCGGGAGATCGCCTTGCGGGAGCTCGAGCGGGTCGGCCTCACCCCGAAGCGAGACAGCTATCCCTCCCAACTGTCGGGCGGCCAGCTCCAGCGCACCGGCATTGCGCGCGCCCTGGCGGTTCGTCCCGACGTGATACTCTTCGATGAGCCTACGTCATCGCTGGATCCAGAACTCGTCGGTGAAGTCCTGAAGGTGATCAAGGACGTCACCTCGTCAGGGATCACTTCGCTGCTTGTGACCCACGAGATGCAATTTGCAAGGAACATCTCCAACCGGATCGTCTTCATGGACCGTGGCGTGGTCGCCGCCGATGGCAGCCCGGCTGATATCTTCGACGCGCCTTCCAGCCCACGACTTGCTCAATTCCTGCAGTCAGAACTCGCTTTTCAATAATCCAACAACAAGGGAACCAAGACATGTCTGCAATCACATCCAATTTCTCTCGCCGCTATGCCCTGGCCATCGCCGGCGGCATCGCGATTGCCCTTGCAACGGCGGGGGTCAGCTATGGCCAGACCGTTCGCACGATCAAGATCGCTACGTCTGCCGAATCCAAGCCGCTGGCATGGGGCGCGATCGGCGTCGAGCCGCAAGGCTATGAGCCCGACCTTCTGAAGGCGATCAACGCAAAGCTGCCCCAATACAAGTTCGAAATGGAAGGCGTCTCCGACATTGCCCAGGAAACCGGTCTCGCTACGGGCAAGTACGACATTGCGGTGGGTGGCTACTACAAGTCGCCCGAGCGCTCCAAGCAGTTCTTCATTCCGGAAAATCCTATGGGCGCCAGCCTGATGAAGATCTACAGCAAGAAAGACAGCGGCATCAAGGAAATGAAAGACCTGGTCGGCAAGAGGATCGTTCCGACAACGGCCGGCGGTGGAACCTACAAGTTCATCATGAACTGGCAGAAAGAAAACCCGCAATACAAGCTCGATGTCACGGCATCGAGTGCAGGCATTCCCTACCCGAACCGGCTGGACGAAGTTCAGAACGGCAAGTTCGACGCTCTCGTCTTGCCGTCCAATCTCGGTGAGCAGACCGTCATCGAGCAAAAGAAACTCGATATCGTAGCGTCCGAACCAGTGTTCAGCAACAACACCTACATGCTGATCCACAAATCAGACGAGAACAAGGTTCTGGCTGACGATGTGAACAAGGTTCTCAAGGAATTGAAAGACGACGGCACGATCGAGAAGCTCTCGCAGAAGTGGTTTGGCGAGGGCATCGTCCAGTACATGAAATAGCACGGCCGTCGAGGGCCATATTCGCTAGTCAGCGGCAAGGTTGAATTGCAAGAAGGAGCGTTTCAAAGTGGATGTATCTGCTATGATTCCCGAGTTGCTCTCGGCACTGCCGCTGACGCTCGCCATCACGTTTACGGCCCTCATTTCCGGGTTCTGTCTGGCTCTCATCGCGACAACACTCCGGGTTCGCAGGGTGCCACTGATCAGTCACCTGGTGGACCTCTACGTGTCCTATGCCCGGAGTGTTCCTGTCGTCCTGCAGCTGTTCGTCGCGTTTTATGGGCTTCCGCTGTTGGTGATCCTGTTCGGCGCCAAAGATTTTATTTCGCCGACGATGGCTGCCATGGTGGGGTTGAGCCTCTACCATGGAGGATATCTGTCGGAAGTCATGCGGCCTGCATATCTTGCCGTCGATCGCGGCCAGCACGATGCGGCCGATAGCCTTGGATATACGTTCCGGCAGAAAATTACTCGCGTCGTCGGCCCGCAAGCGGTGCACTTCGCACTACCGGGCTACGGGAACTCCGTCATCTATCTGATCCATAACGTTGCGCTGGTCATGTACATCGGCGCCGCCGACGTCATGGCGACTGCGCATTTGATCATGGAGCGCGACTACAACCAGTTCCAGTTCGAAACCTACCTCGTTCTGGCGGTCATCTATTCGCTGATGTGCCTGGTCGCATGGCTCATCGTGCGCTTCTTCGAGCTTCGATCACCGATGCAAGCGCCAGAGGCAACGACAACAACTCCGATCAAGAACGAGCTCCTCGCGAGCGTCTGACGTAAGGGTATTCAACCATGTTTGATACCGATATTTTGCTCCAGGACACGCAGGAAATTCTGAGTGCCGTACCCGTGACCGTTGGAATGGCACTCTTGATTTTCGTCCTGTCGACGATAGTCGGCAGCATATTCGCGCTGATCGAATACAGACGGGTGCCGGTTCTGCGAGAGCTCATCATGACTTACAAGATCGTCTTCAAGGGCGTTCCAATGGTCATCGTGATTTTCCTCGCCTATTTCGGTCTGCCGCCCGCATTCCAGTTCCTGTTCTCGTTGCTCGGGATCAACTTCAACGCTCACGAAACCCCCAATTGGGTCATTCTTGTCGTTGCGATTACCGGCTGTGTCGCCGCGTTCCAATCAGAGATTATCAAGGGAGCCCTGAATGCATTCGACACCGGTCAGTCGGACGCGGCCCATTCGCTCGGCTATACGGGCGGCCAATTGTTTCGACGTATCCTGTTTCCCCAGGTGGCCCTCACCGCAATTCCCGACCTGACGACTTCGATGATGGTCATCATGAAGGCGCTTTCTCTCGGATTCGCCATCGAGGTCGTCGATATCTTCGCCCAGTCCCAGCTGACCGCCGCCCTGAACTACTACTACCTCGAAGCCTTCGTGATTGCCGTCGTGATCTACATGGTGATTGCCTATATCGTCACACAGATTGCCGACAGGCTGGAGCAGGCGCTGAGGGTGCGGACGTAAGGCGGATGTGGGATAGAATCGTCAAGCTTCGGATATCGAGCCGCACCTGGGAGGCAATTCTTTCGGGGATGAAAAGCTTAAGGAGAAACCCAAGTAGCCGATGTCTATACCGTTGAGTTTCATGCGTTTGGTTGATAAGCATCGTTTGTCGCTGCTGACTGGCTTCATGCCGACTGAAGCACCGATCGCGCCGGACGCGCCAAACCTCAATCCTGGCTGGGCCGCGTCGGAACATGTCTAGCAAAAAGCCTGCGATCCTTGTGCGCCAATGAAGCCCGCGACCGGACAGCCCTCTACCTTGCGGGGTGGGATGTTTACCTCGGCTTTTTGTTGCGACCAGACGCGGTGGTTCCGCCCGACGTCTAAACCGATGTTTTCTTCAGGATGGAGCCGATGGCCAATGATATGATCCGCCCCGCGGTCAATGCGGAATTGCCGTCCGGATCTTTCGACGGAACAAATTCCACGGCCGCGATGCTGCATATCGTTGCTTTCGCCGCAACACCTTTCATCAGATCCACGACCTCCCAGTACAACACCCCGCCCGGCGGGAACAAAATTCAGCAGGCATGATTGATGGGTCGAGCCCGTCGAAGTCGAGGTTTATGTGGACATTAGACTCCGAAGGAATGGCATCCAGGATCGGCTGAATGCCTTTTTGACGGACGGTCTGCGCCGAAAAGAACCTTACGCCCCAAGCTTTTGCATCGGCGATTTCCTGGGGTCCGGCCGAACTTCGTCGCGGCGTGTAACAATCTCGAGGACCTTGATGCCGATTGTTGTTCTCGGAATCCCATGCGCTACGCCGTATCCGGGCGCCGTCGAATACACCCACGCAAATCTGGATGCACCGCGCGATGGAGGCGGCGGTGTTTCCCGATGTACGAGCCAATCCGGTCCTGAGAGGCGCCATCGCGGATGGATCGGCGCGATCCCGATATCCGTTGAGGAAGTCGTAATCCCACAATATGCCCTTCTGATGCGCGCCATGAAGCCGATCGTCTTGCCGGTGTCCAGCGCCGACCCGCCGCCGAACGCGACTACACCGTCATGCTTCCCACCTCGAAACATGCGCACACCGTCCTCCACGTGCTTGTCCCGGGGGGTCGTCCCTGCATGCGTCTTCTCATAGGGCAGGAAAACGCCATTGGTCATACCGTGATGTGTGTCGTAGAGCGCGCCGACCGGATGCGAGAGTGCGTGGACGGCGCCCATCCCTTTCGGAAAGGCGACAGCACCCATCGCAGCAGCGCTGATCAGGTCACCATGGGCCTCGACGTCATTCGGATTCGAATACGCCTTCGGAAGGTTTTCGAAGATCAAGCGCACACCTTCGATGGCGATCGCGTCGCACATCGGATGATAGTAGGCGCTCGACAACGCCTCGATGCAGTGCGCGAGCGCGTCCATCCCAGTTCCGACAGTGATGAGCGGAGGCATGCCTACGATCAGTTCGGGGTCCCCGACGACAACCTTGGCCTCATCAGGTGATGGAACACCACGTTCTTGGTGTGCGTGGCCTCGTCGGTGATTATCGCACCGCGTCCCACATCGAAGCCCGTTCCGGCCGTGGTCGGGACGGTGACGAACGGCGTATTGCGGGGCCTCGGCTTGCGCCGAGCATGCGTCTTCCGTCCATCGTAGCGGGCCCGCCATTGGCCGGCGGAAGGCCTATGCGGCTAATGCTCTTCCCCCCGCCTGATCGCAAGATCATCGTGGTGCGTCCAATAATAAACGGCAGCTGACATTGCTACGATGCCCAACGCAAAGCCGATCGCCAACCCCAAATAAAACATCTCTGCCTCACGGCGATAACCATGCTTGGCGAAGGCATACACCAATTACAAATTCTGAGTAAAGGGATCAGCAAATATGACCAAATTCTTCGTCGACGCGGATGGCGTCTATCTCGGCGGCTTTGACGGTGCAGACGTCAAGTTGCCTGAAAATGGCACCGAGATGCCAGAAGCACCGGAAGATGCGCGCCAGGTCTGGGGCGGCAAGGCGTGGAGTGCCGTTCCTTCCGTGCGTCGCATGGTCCTGGAATCGGTTGTACAGGCTCGCATCATCGACGCGGGCAAGATGGCGCAGGCCTATGCCGCGCTGACGGGCAATCCAATCTATTTTGCCCGCTGGTCCGCGCCGGATCGGCCAGAAGTCTATAGTGACGATCCTGACGCTGTCGGACTAGTCCATGCTCTTGGGCTCGATCCTGCGGTCATCCTCGCGCCTTGAGTTTTTGACGAATGATGTCCACCGGCGTCCGCCACATTCGATATCGGCCAGCCTCGACGATTTGCCGTGCAACGGGCTCAGCAGCGTATGCATAGAAGAAGCGATGTACACGAGATTCTGCGAACGCCTTCTTCCCTCGTGTATTATAGTCCCTGATCTTGAGCTTATGCGGGCTGATCGTCCGCCCCCCCAAGGACAAGGCTATGCCGATGCAGAACTGCTCCGCAGCGTCAATTTTCGATATCTGATGGACAGCAAGCATCGGTGGATACGCGTCCATCAGAGCGGGAAGATTGTCTCGATGCAATCCGAGAATGCCGCTTTGCCACATAGGTTCGCGGCCCGTGATAACATGTTCGCCGATCCTAAGGCCTTCCCCTTCCAGCACAGGCGTCCATTTGTGGGGTTTCTCTAGGCGTCGCATCACTGAATGCTTAGGCGAAATGCCTTCGGAGGCATGAGATAGAAATCCCGCTGGGTAGTGGTCTGAGTCCATAAAAATGAGGCGGTCGGTCATCCTCAGGAGTTTGATCAACGCCCGGGCCTTGATGCCAAAATGATATTGACCGCTGAAGGACCAAGCCTCTTTCTGCATGTCAGTCAGAAGCAACGTCTCCATGGGATAGTCGACAAACAATTCGGGCCTGTCCGTCGCAACAATGATCTTTGCTTCTGGACAATGATACAAAAGCTTGAGTGCGCTCAGCAACGCGCCGCGATGGTACAATTCGTTTTCGCCATACGCGATGTAACCGAAGATGTCCCTCATCGAGTGGCGTGCTTTGCGATGAAAGTCTCGATCGGACCGCTGAGAGTAGCTGCCTCGCTCTTGATCTTATCGTCGTCCCACAACCACCACTGTATTTCCAGCAATTGCGCAACGGTATCAGCAGGGAACCGGCTGCGGATAACTTGCGCGCGATTGCCGGCCACTATCGCATAGGGCTCGACAGACTTGGTGACGACGGAGCCGGCACCCACAACAGCGCCGTCGCCGACTGTCACGCCTGGCAATATAATGGCACCGTGGCCAATCCAAACATCGTTGCCGATCGTGATGCCCCCAGGCTTGCCAGCGTTGGGTAAAGGCTCAGGCTGCTTCAGGACGCGGCTATAGATCGGGAATGAAGTGGCACTCTTCGTCTGGTGTTGGCCGGTGCACATGAACAGCACTTGGCCAGCAACAGAGCAGAAGCTACCCACATTTAGAGGGGCTTCATTAGTCGGAAAAAGCACCTTCCGCCAAGTGACGCCATAAGTGTGGCGGCCAACCGACACATTATCGGGCAGTTTCGCGCGCGCGTCTTTGAACCATTTAGAGAATACAGACATTAGACATCCCGCCCTGGCCGCAAAATAGCGGTTACCTTCTTTCAAATGCAACCTCAAGAGGCTTACCCATGGACCGCAATTTCGTGCGGGCGCTCGCGCTCGTTCTCAAATCGGAAGGGCTCTGGTCGGACAATCCGGCCGATCCTGGCGGCGCCACCACGAAAGGTGTGGCGCTGGAGACCTTCCGCGCCTATATCAAGCCCAGCGGCACCAAGGCCGACCTGAAGGCTATCACCGATACCCAGCTTGCAACGGTCTATCGCCGCCAGTTTTGGGATGCGGTGCACGGCTCGGAGCTTCCGGCCGGCGTCGACTATCCCGCCTTCGATTTCGCGCTCAATTCGGGTCCAAAGCGAGCCGCAGAATACCTCCAGCGCGTGGCCGGCGCGAGGGTCGACGGCCGACTAGGACCGGACAGCCTCAAGGCGATCGGCGCCAAGCCTGCCGGCGTCATCATCGACGCCTATTGTGATGCGCGTCTCGGCTTCATGAGGCGGGCCAAGAACAAGAGACCGGCAAGCTCCTTTGGCTGACCTTTGGCAAGGGCTGGACGGCCGCATGGCAGCCGTGCGTCGCGATGCCATGCTGATCTCCGCACTGCCTGCATCGCCGCCGCAGATCAGGGTTGAGGTGCCGGTGGAGGTGCCGAAGCCTGTTGTTCCCGATAGGGTGGCGCAGAAGGTCAAGGAGAAATCCGGCTTCCTGTCCTGGTTGACCGGCCTCTTCGGTTCCGGCGCGCTTGGGCTTGGCTGGCTTGCCGGCATGACTGGAAGGCCGTTCTGCGGGCGGCGGCGTCCTCATCGTCTTCATCCTGATCTTGCTCTTGCTGCGCTCCCAGATCGTCGCGGCGGTGCGCCAGATCAAGGCGGAGGTTGCTGAGTGATGGAAGGCTTTCGCGAACTGCTCATCCCGGCGTTCGATCGCCTGCTGCGCACCGTCGGCGCTATCAGCCTGGTCCTCAGCGCCGGGTTTGCCGTCCGGTTCTGGTGGCCGCTATGAGCGCGGTCATCGCATGGCTCCTGAACAACCCAACCGTGCTTGCCTTTGGCGCGACCATCATCGGCGCGCTTGGCTTCGGCTTTCAACAGCGGCTTGCCGGCGCCAAGGCCGAACGCAACAAGCAGGCGGCGGCCAACGTGATCGCCGCAACCCAAGCCGACGAGATCGATGATGCCGTCGCCGGTCGCGCGCCGGACGACAACCGGGGGAGGCTGGGCAAATGGTCACCAAAGCAATAGCCCTTGCGGTGCTCGTCGCGATTGCCGGCTGCACGACGATAGGCGGCTCGTTTTGCGCGGTCGAGCACCCGATCCGCCTGTCCGCCGAAGCAATCGCGGCGCTTTCAGACGGCGAGGTGAGCCAGGTCTTGGCCCAAACGAAAAGGGCGCCAAGCTGTGCGCATGGAAAGCCTGACATGCCAACTCGGCGACGAAGAGCCTGGAGATGATGGTAGGCGGCCTCGTCGCCGCTTTGGAGGGTGTCCAGCGGGACGTCACCGAAATCCGGCGCGATATCAAAGATAGCGACGCCCGGGCCGCGCTGAGCTACGAGCAATCCGAACAGCGCGCCGCCGCCAGCCGATCGAAGATGTACGCCAAGACCGACGAGTTGGTGGAGCGTCTTTCCCAGACCGAAGGCGCAGTGAAATCCCTCAGTGAAGACATGACTGAGGTGAAGGCCGTGACAGCGGAGGTCACCCGGTGGAAACTGATGGGGCTCGGTGCTCTCGGCGTAACAGGCATGGCTGCGGCGGCGCTAGCCTCCCTTGTCACCGCGTACTGGTCTGATATCTGGTGGGCGCTGCGCGGCGGCTGATTGGCGACGACATGAAACCAACTATCCGACTTCGCCCCGGCGCCTCACGGTGTCCGGGGCTTTTCGCTTTTCTGGTCCCAACCGATGCCAAATTGAGTGCTGAGGTTGTTATTGGGGGCTACTTGTTCCATTCGTTCATTCTGTATAAGCGCGAGCCTAGCAGCAACCGGAAGCAAGTATTTGAGCAAGTCGAATTTCCGGCCTGAGATCCAGGGGCTGCGTGCTATCGCTGTCTGCTCAGTCGCTTTGTTCCATGTCTGGCCGTGGCTGGCCCCCGGCGGCTATGTCGGCGTTGACGTGTTTTTTGTCATTTCTGGTTTCTTGATCACCGGCGTCCTGCTGCGGGAGGTGGAGGACACCGGAAGAATGGACCTACTTGGTTTCTATGTTCGCCGGGCGCGGCGCCTCTTGCCTGCCGCGATGCTTGTCCTTCTGCTGGTGGGCTTGGCGACCCCGCTCTATCTACCCTCCGCGCTATGGAGGGACGGCACGAATGAACTGGTGCACAGCGCCTTTCAATTGGAGAACTGGCGGCTCGCAGCGAAGGCGATTGATTACCTGGCGATGACGAGCGCGCCGAGCCCGGTCCAACATTACTGGTCGCTGTCGATCGAAGAACAATTCTACGTTGTCTGGCCGGGGCTGATCATCGGCCTCCTGTGGCTTTCACGAAAAGTCCACAGGCCTTGGCGACCCTTGCTGGCCGCCGTGCTAGGCGCAATCTTCATCGCCTCGCTTGCCACCTCCGTATGGCTCACGCTTGTTGACCCGGCGCGGGCGTATTTCGTCACTCACACCCGCATGTGGGAGCTGGCGCTCGGCGCTCTGCTGTGTGCCATGGTGCCGGAGTCAGCCGACACACGGATCGGGGTACGAGCGCGGCGATTGCTTGGGTTTGCCGGCGTCGGCTCGATTCTCGCAGCCGCCTTTCTGTTCTCGACCAAGACACCCTTCCCCGGCTATGCGGCGCTGTTGCCGACCGTTGGGACCGCGTTGGTGATCGTCTCTGGTCAAAGCCAGTCGTCGTTCAGCGCCTTTGCTTTGCTCAAGTCACGACCGTTCCAATTCCTCGGCGACATCTCTTACTCGCTCTATCTTTGGCATTGGCCAATCATCGTTTTTTTCACCCAGCAAAGTGGCGAAGCGATCGGCCTTTGGGGCGGCCTGGCCATCCTTGCAGCAAGCGTCGGTCTAGCCGCCATCACCAAGGTTCATGTCGAGGACCGTTTCCGCCACCGCGCATCGTTGCGATCACGCCCCCGACTGGTCGAGTGGCTGGCCGTTTTTGCCCCGGTTCCTTTGGTGCCTCTAATCGCATTTTGCGCTGTCTCGATAGAAATCGCCCGGCAACAAGCATTGATCTCGGACAACCCGAATGACTATCCAGGGGCTAGGTCCTTGTTCACCAACAGGCCGGTGCCGACCGTAGCGGCCTATGCTCCTTCGCTGCCGACAATAAAGCAGGATAAGCCACAAACGGACAGCTGCCGCCCGCCTCGCGAAAACGGCGAACCTGTCGGTTGCCAGGTTGGCGATCCAAATGGGCGGCTCAAGGTGTTCCTGGTTGGCGATTCGCACGCAGAGCACTGGCTTCCGGCGTTTCAGGTGGCGGCGTCGGATCGAGGTTGGAATGCGGAGAGTTTTACCAAGCCCGGATGCCCGCTATTTCCTACCATGATCATGATGTCTGACAGCGACCGTCCGTTTCCAGATTGCCTGACCTGGGGTCAGCATATGCTGCGAATTATTCGACAACAAAGGCCAGACATCATCATTTTCGGGCAGAGAGACGTTTTACGTGCTTATCCCGACGACGGAAGCCAAGTGCCCGTGAGCGATACGTTGGTGCAGCTATGGCGCAGCATTGAGGCATTGGGCATTAAGGTGGTGGTAATAGCCGACACACCAGCTTGGGGAACGAACCCGGAGCGGTGCATGGCTCGGGACGGCCACTGCTCTGTTCCATATAAATCGGCACGTGATCGGGATCCCGTGGTAGTTGCCCAGCGCCTCTACCCGCATGTGCCGCTCGTCGACTTCAGCGACATTGTATGCCCGGGCAACATTTGCCCTGCGGTCATCGGCAATGTTTTTGTCTGGCGCGACACCGATCACCTGACCGCCACGTATTCCCGCTCAATGGCCGACATTTTCGGCAAACGCATCGACGCGGCAATCAATTAGCTGAGGGCGGCCGGCGCTCATTGGTCGAATTCTAGCGGCAGGTGATCCGGTTTCTCGTGCCACATCACCTGCCGGGAATGAGATCGTTCTTACAGGCGAACGAACTTGTCGAGATGCAGGCGTATCCGTTGGCCTTCTGCGAAGGACAGCGCGAATGATTCAATCACGAATGATCGGGTAATTTCCTGGTCTTCCTCGGCCACACGAACGGACCATTCGCCGCAGGCTTCGACGACTTCCACGCAAGGCAATACTTTGCGGATTGGTATCACGTTATCCATCACAGCCTCCCTACAAAAAGCAATGGTAACGTCGAGTTTTATACGCCCGCCGAAAGCGGGTTTTCAATAACAAAGATGGTCCGGGTTCATACCGTTGGGGTCAGCGGATCGCGGCTGGGTAACTCAGTGCCGCGACGTGATGGCGGATGGATGTGCTCGAACAGGAGATGACCGATCTGCTGCATCGCCGTCATATCCGGGTAAGCGGCTAGAACGGAGCCTTCACCGCCGACGCTGCCGAGCATCGGTATCAACACAAAGCTGTGAAAGTTCTGCTTCTTTTCCATTTTCGTACCTGCGATGGAGAGGCCGTTTGGTCTCATGGGGCGCTTTTTTGTTAGCGGCTCGTGCCCATCGGGCGACGCTTGTCGCCAGCGCACGCGTTCTTCCCGCTCAAGCAGGGCAATTTCGCAATCGCTTTCGCAGCATCGAGCGGCAGCCGAGAATATAACCCTGTTGCTTCTCATCCTCGTTCAGAGCGACATCCAGGTACTGCTTCATGTCCACGGAACCGGAGATGAGAGCGCATTTGCACTCGCCGCAAACTCCGTTTCTGCAGTCCGAAGGACAGTAGTGCCCGGTGCGCATCGCCGCTTCGAGAATTGTTTCGCCGTCTAGTACGGCGATCTCGTCCGCAAATTGCTGCACGATCAGTTTGTAGGACATCTCCACGATCCAGTATTGGCAGGCAGATTCAATTCGTAGGGACGCGCAACAAACTCGGCGCCCCTGCTGAGCAAGAGCCGACGTCGCGACTGAACGCAATTTGAACAATGCGAAGCAAGGTTTCGCTTTAACCGATGCAGGCTTGCGCCGGCGCAGATGACTGAGCGGTCGCAACACGTGACAGGACTTTTTGCCCGAACTTGATCAAGCTGTCGGCCTGCCGGTACTCGGGTCTTTCAAGGAGCGACGTGGCCCAGCCCTTCAGTGCCGAAACCAAATATTGGTTCGCACAATCATGATGGCCTGCCGGCAAGAGGTCGCGACATTCGTATACGTCCGCGATGACCCGGCAAAAGGCCGGATGCCCATCTCGGTCGATGACGACAGGAGAAATTTCCAATGCCCAACGCTCAAGTTGTTCGGATAGACACCATGGCCCCCGGAGGTCATGCACTTTGCTGACTTGGAGTTGGGGCCACCCGGCCGTGGAGAAGTGACCATTCGGCAATTGCCATAGGCTTCAATTTTATCGATATATCGCAACGCAAGGGCATAGCGCGCTTCTCTTGAATACTGGCCTGGGACATGAGGCAGTGGGAGTGGTTGAGGATCTGGATTCCTCAGTAGAGGAGTTCAAGATCGGCGATCGGGTCGCATATATGAGCGCGGGCACAGGAGCCTACGCGACATTCAGGACCGTCAACGCCGAGAAGCTGGTTGCCGTTCCCGATGGTCTTTCGGACGAAGTGATCGCCGCCCACTTCTTCAAAGGTCTGACGGCGCAGTATCTGATACAAAAGACGTTCCCCGTGGAATGGGCATCTGGTGCTCCTGCGCCCCTCCCGGCGGTGTCGGCTCCATCCTGGCGAGTTGGGCCAGTAAGCTAGCGGCAACCGTCATTGGGGCGGTCGGATCGGACGAGAAATGTTCGTTGGCGAAAGCCAACGGATGTGCGTTCGCTGTCAACTATTCCAGAAAAGGCTGGGAGGACGAAATTGTCGAATGGACCGGAGGTACCAAGGTCGACGCAGTTTTGGATTCAATAGGCAAAGACACATTCCTGTCTTCGCTGGATCTGGCCACCCCTTTCGGAACTGTCATTGTCTTGGCATGGCATCCGGACCGGCTCCGGCGATCGATCCGGAACTCTTGAACCGCAGAGGCCGTCTCTTCCTGACGAGGCCTTCCATTTTTCCGCACAACGCGGCAGCGGCGCAATTTCGGGAGAACGCCGCCAACCTGTTTAAGGCCATGTCGGACGGAATGTCCGATACCAATTCCTACTCCCGGTTCGAGTGGACCCAGGTTCAAGACCTGCATCGGGCCCTCGAAGCGCGCGAGCTATCCGGTCCTGCTGTGATTATTCCCCAAATCCCCTAAGTATGCATCACGGACGGTCGCTGACATCGGCCTGGAAGATCGTGTTGCCGTTCGATCCTGGGATTGTATGACACGCTGGCGCACTGCGGCGAGGCGTTGTTCCTTTGCTCGATGATCCTCCAGGGCGGGCTCCAAATGGTCGTATGGCGGGAGCACATGCCTCGCCATGGTCGCCTCCCGCCACGATGAGCTCGGCGACGCGGTCGAGCGCTCGCTCAAAACCGCTGTGCTGTGGCTGGTCGAGGCGTGTGCAGTTTTGCACACGATCTCCCGTAATTATTTGATTTTGCTCAACTGTCCGTCCGGTCCATCATTGAGACAAGTCGTGGTTTTCAACGTCGTGACGCTCGACACCGACTTGCCGTCACCCTGGCTGACGATAGCAAAGAGCGCCCCCCTCAGTAGTAGGTCTTGCGATGTCCCGCTACCACTTCAACCCCGCTATCGTACGCAATGGCCCGATTGTGGCGGCCGCCCAATGCGGTGTCTGTGCAATAGCGGCTATATTTTGCCCTTCCTATGGCGAGTAGAAGCCTTCCGCGACCTAGAGCATCTCGCTCAAGTCACGCCAATGCCGCTAACGATGCCCTCAGACATTCTCGCCGTCACCCACGCGTATCGACTTCACCCCTCGGGAGTTTCGCGCACGCCTGTCGGGCTTCGCCTTCGATCTCGATCTTGCTCCGCGCTTGAAGATCGAAGCGCACCGTTACGGTGCGCATGCGTGCATGCAGCACATCGTCCAGCGTGCCGCGCATTTCATGCAGATAGGTCAGCGACGACTTCCCAAGCTTTTCTATAACGGTGCGAACGGTGATCAGAGTTCCCACCTCGGTTTCGTGCACGTAGTCGATCTCCATCCTCACATCCGCCCAGCCGAGCGTCGGCGTCAAACGGGGATCGGCGATCCTGCCAAGCAGCTGGAAACTGGCGTCGTCGAACATAGCGACGTAGTGACGGACGTTGAGATGGCCCATCGCGTCACACATCCAAGGATGGACGACGCCGACATAGGTTTCAATCGGGGGCGTCAAAACCCGACCTCGTTTCCGCCCTTGAGATCCAGCAACTGGCGGGCTTCGTCGGGGCTTGCGATTTCAAGCGACAGTTCGCCAAGGATGCGCTTGATCTTGGCGACCTGCTCGGCATTGCTCTTGGCAAGCGCGCCCTTGCCGATATAGAGACTGTCTTCCAGCCCGACACGCACATTGCCACCCATGATCGCACCCATCGTGCAGAGGTTCATCTGGTGCTTGCCGGCGGCAAGGATCGACCAGAGATAGTCGTCTCCGAACAGCCTGTCCGCCGTCCTGCGCATGTGCATCATGTCTTCGGCGTCGGCGCCGATTCCGCCCAGAAGTCCGAAGATCGTCTGGACGAAAAGCGGCGGCTTCAGCAGCTTGCGGTCGAGAAAGTGCGCCAGCGTGTAGAGGTGACTGACATCATAGCACTCGAACTCGAACTTGGTGCCATAGGCCTGGCCGACCTCGACAATGATGCGCTCGATCTGCTCGAACGTGTTGGAGACGATGCCCTTCTTGGTATCTTCCAGGTAGCCCTTCTCCCAGTCGTGCTTCCAGTCGGTGTATTTCGGCGCGATGTGATGCAAGGCGAAATTCATCGACCCCATGTTGAGCGAGCAGAGTTCGGGCTTGGCGGCATGGGCGGCTTCGAGACGCTCGTCGAGCGTCATCTTGAGGCCGCCGCCGGTAGAGATGTTCATCACGGCGTTGGTCTGCTGTTTGATGCGCGGCAGGAAGTCCATGAAGAGCTTAGGATCGGGGGTCGGCTTGCCCGTCTCGGGGTCGCGGGCATGCAGATGGATCACCGAGGCGCCAGCTTCGGCTGCGCCGACAGCCGCGTCGACGATCTCGGTAGGCGTTATCGGCAGATAGGGGCTCATGGTCGGCGTGTGAATCGATCCGGTGACCGCACAGGTGATGACGACTTTCGGCGATTTCTTCATGATCGGGTCTCCCTTGTCTGCCTTTTGGTGTTATCGATCGAGCGCGAGGCAATCCTCGCGGCCACAGCCCAGCCGGATCGCCGTACCCGGATCGAGCTTCGGCTGAGACGACGAAGTAGCAAGCTTGACGATGAATTTCTGGCCGCTCGCGGTCGCGGCGACGAGCCGGACATGATCGCCGACGTAGATTGATTGAACGACCGTCGCCGGAATCTCGTTGAGCGCCGTGACGCCGTCCTGCAGAACGGACAGGCGCTCGGGCCTTATCGACAGCGTCACCCTGACACCCGCAGAAAGCGCAGCACCGCAGGACATGGCGTTCAACACAACGTCGCCGTCGTCGAGACGGACGTATACGCCGCCATCCTCGCTTCCGGCCAGCACGGCGCCGAACATGCGGTTGTTCTCACCGATGAAGCTTGCGACAAAGCTCGCCGCGGGACGCTCGTACAGTTCGCGCGGCGTCGACAGTTGCTCGATGCGGCCGGCGCTGAACACCGCGATGCGGTCCGACATGGTTAGCGCTTCAGTCTGGTCGTGCGTGACGTAGACGAAGGTCACGCCCAGCCGGGCGTGAATATCCTTGATCTCGAACTGCATCTGCTCGCGCAGCTGCTTGTCGAGGGCGCCAAGCGGTTCGTCCATCAAGACAAGATGCGGTTCGAAAATCAGGGCGCGGGCAACCGCCACACGTTGTTGCTGCCCGCCCGAAAGCTGCGCTGGCCGCCGATTGCCGAATTCGGGCAACTGGACCATGTCGAGAACGTTCCCGACACGTCGCCTGACCTCCTCGCGGCCAAGTTTGCGGACCTCGAGCGGGAAAGCCAGATTTTCGGCGACCGTCATGTGCGGGAAAAGCGCGTAGTTCTGGAACACCATGCCGATGCCGCGACGATTGGCGGGAACGTTGTCGATGCGCTGACCGTCAATGAGAATTTCGCCCTCGGTCGTATCTTCGAATCCTGCCAGCATCATCAACGCCGTCGTCTTGCCGGACCCGGAAGGGCCTAGCAGCGTCAGGAATTCGCCGCGCACGATTTCCAGGTCGAGCTGGCGCACCGCCTGGACCGCATGCCCGTAGCGCTTGCTGACGCCGCGAAACTCGACGTGAACCGGCCCACGCGGAGATCCGCCCATCACCGCGCCTGCGCCTTCGGATCACGGCGCACCGAAGTCGGGCGCTTTCGAGCAGGCTGCGCCTCAGCCGCCGCCGCGGCGCGAAGAATGATGTCGGCGGCCTCGCGCAGATCGGCCACCAGGGCCTTGCGCGCAGCCGCGCCATCGGCGCGACGCAGCGCCGCGAGCATTTCGTCGTGATGGTCCAGGCCCAGGCCGTAGGTCACGTCCGAGCGGACGATGTTCAAGAACGGTCCTGCCTGCAGCCACAATTTCTCGATGATCTGCTGGATGAGAGGTGACCGCGCGGCATGGTACATCGTGAAATGGAAGCGCCTGTTCAGGCCGAGATAGTTAGCCATGACGTTGCTCTCGACGCACTCGCGCATCAGGCTGTTCAGCTTCGCCAATTCATCGAGTTCTTCGGGCGTGATGGTCGTCGCAGCCCATTCGGCCGCCGTCCCTTCGACGCTGCAGCGCACACGCACGAGATCCGAAATACGCGCCACCGTGGCCTCGGGGACGATGACGCCCCGGTTTGGGTGGTCGAACATCGCCTCGTCGCTGACGAGTTGCCGCAAGGCCTCGCGCACCGGCATGGCGCTGGTCCGGTACTGTTCGGCAAGCTGTCGCACGACCAGTCTTTGGCCGGGCAGGAAGTCACCGTTCATCAGTGCTTCCTTCAAGCCCGTATGGACACGAACATGAGCTGTCTTTTGCGCGGCCGAGCCGGCGGTGGCATCCTTGCGATCGAGCATCAGTTTGTCCGGCGGGGCAGTATTTTGAGGTTGCTCGACAGGAAATCGTCGAATGCGGCGGCGAAGCCGTCGAGTTCGGCGTCGCCAAATGGCAGTGACAACGCCAGCATGCCGCGCGGCGTCACGTAATACCCTCGCAACAGCATCTCGATATGCCACAGCGCAATCACCGATGGATCGGCATCGTCGAGCCGCGCCGGCGTGTCCACCGGCCCCCTGACGAAATGCAGGTTCATCAACGACCCGCGCCCTATGACGATGCCCTCGACGCCATGTCGTTCAAGTGAGACGTTCATCGCTTCACGCAAGCGATCGCCGCGCGCATTGATGGCGCGGCTCGCCTCTTGCGTCAGCACCTGCGTCAGACCGGTGAAACCAGCAGCCATGCTGAGAATATTGTTGTTGAACGTCCCGCCATGCGAGAACGCACCAGGCAAAGCCGGATCGAAGCGGTCGACGAGGTCGGCGCGTCCACCGAATGCGCCAAAACTCGCACCGCCGCCGATGTACTTTCCGAGCGTCACGAAATCGGGAAAAATTCCGTGCGCGCCATGGAGCGCTCGATAGTCGAGGCGCGAGGTCATGACCTCGTCGAAGATCAGCAGCGCGCCGGTCTCCTTCGTCGCTGTGCGCAGCGCCTGCAGGAACTCGCGGGTCGCCGGGATGCAGCCGCCGCCGCCCATCATCGGTTCGACGATGACGGCGGCAAGCTCGTCGCCCTGTTCCTTGATGAGCGCCACGGCGTCTGCACTATCGTTGTAGTCGGCGAAGACAAAGGGGAAAGGCAAATTGAGCGGTGAGCCGCCATGCGCAAAAGTCAGTACGCCGCCGTGATAGCCTTCCCGGAAGGCGAGTATCTTCGAACGCTTCGTGATGGCGCGAGCGGCGGAAATCGCCATGATGTTCGCCTCGGTGCCCGAGTTGCAGAAGCGCACGCGCTCGATGGCTGGAAAACGCTCGACCACCGCCGCTGCCAGGCGCGCCTCGTAGCGGTTGGGTGCACCCAGCATGATGCCGCCCTGTATGACGTCCACAAGGGCCGCCGAAATCGCCTTGTCGGAGTGGCCGTAGAAGCCGGCGCTGTATTCCGAGACCAGATCGACATAGGTATGGCCGTCGAGATCGGTGACCCTGCAGCCCTCGCCGGAGACGAACGAAACAGGGAATGGCGGGTACCAAAGTACAGCCCTCGTATTGCCGCCCGGCAACGATGCCGCGGCCTCGTTCTGGCGCGCCAGGCTGTTCGGGTTGGCGTCAGCGAAACACTGTCGCGCCTCGTCCAGAACAGCAGCGAGACTGACATTGGCGCGCACGTCTCTAGTGCCTTGCAGCATTCGATCAAATTCCCTTGTCTTTTTAATTTTCTTGCACCCTATCGCAAATTCCTGTTGCAAATCAATCCATTTTGCGTTTGAAATTTGATCAAATCTACAATGATAAGAAAGGGGAACTGCGATGAGGACTTATCTGCAAGCCGTATCTGCCGCCGCGATCTGCCTCGCGACCTCCACTTTTGCCGCGTCCGCGGCCGATCCCGTCACGGTGGTCGGCTGGGGTGGTACATGGGACAAGGCCTACAAGGATGGAGTCTGGGACAAGTATACCGAAAAGACGGGCGTCCCGATCATCATGGAAGAGTGGGGCGGCGAGGTCGCCAAGGTGCGTGCCCAGGTGCAGGCGGGCAACATTACCTACGACGTCGTCTCGGTGGAAGCGCCCGCCATGGAAGTCGGCTGCGCAGAAGGCCTGTTCGTCCCGCTGACGCCCGAGATCACCGGCGACGCGGCGAATTATCTCCCAGGCACCCTGCATGAATGCGGTGTCGCGTCCGACACATGGGCAACGGTTCTTGCCTACAACACGGATGTCTATAAGGGCGACGCCGCGCCAAAGAGTTGGGCGGACTTCTGGAACGTCGAGAAATTTCCAGGAAAGCGCGGCCTCTACCAGCAAGCGCAGTTCACACTGGAAAATGCGCTGATGGCCGACGGCGTGAAACGCGAGGACATGTACAAGGTGCTGGCCACGCCGGAAGGCGTCGACCGGGCTTTCGCCATGCTCGACAAGATCAAGCCGAACGTCGTCTGGTGGTCCACCACGACGCAGGGCATCCAGAACCTGGACAGCGGCGAAGTGACGCTCAGCGACGCGTTCAATGCACGCATCACCAACGAAGCCATCAACGAGAAGAAGCCTTACGCCATCGCATGGGACGCCGGCTTCTTCTACGGCACCGACTACTGGGCCGTGGTGAAGGGCGCACCGCACCAGCAAGGCGGGCTGGATCTCCTCAAGTGGTTCTCCATCCCTGAAAATCAGGCCGGCTTCTCCAAGCTCTATGCCTATGGCACCGGTCGCAAGGAAGCCGCCGACCTCATTCCCGCGGACTGGAAGGCCAACCTGCCGACGTCGCCGGAGCACCTCCAGTACGGCGCCGCCTATGACAACGACTTCTGGACCGAGCACAAGGAAGCGCTGGAAGAACGCTTCAAGGCCTGGCTCGCGAAGTAACTTGGGCATGCTGGTCGGGACAAAACCGGCTATGAAGCGACGCCAACGGGGCGGCATGCTCGCCCTGTTGGCGGCTCCGCTTATATTATTCGTCGTCATTCTGTTTCTGTGGCCGCTGGCGCGCTTCCTGGCTCTGGCCGTCGACAACTCGGATTTCTCGAACAACCTGCCGCGCACCATTGCCGCTCTGGCCGGCTGGAAAGCAGAGAGCGGCCTGCCTGGCGAACCCGTCTTTGCAGCACTCGTCGAGGACCTGGCCGACGCGCGGCGCGCCGGGAAGGAAGGCGTCCTGGCGCAACTCGTGAACCAGCGCGTTGTCGGTAGCCGTTTCCTCGTCATCAAGACGGCAAAGGATGCGGCCGACGGCAAGCTCGGCATGCGCCCCGTGCGCGACGAGGTGCTCGCCAAACAGGCCGGCTGGAAAAACATCGATCTCTGGCAGGTCATAGCGCGTCAGCAAAGCGCGCGAACGGACTATTATCTGCTTGCGAGCCTCGACCTGAAGCGCGGCGCGGACAATTCGATCGAAGCCGTTTCGGCCGACCGCGCCATCTTCGTCGACGCGCTGCTGCGTACGATCTGGATCAGCATGGTGGTGACGGTCATCTGCGCGGTGCTCGCCGTGCCGCTGGCGCAGGCGATCGTCAGCGCGCCGCCTGCCTGGTCGAAGCTGATGTTCGCGCTGATCCTGTTTCCGCTCTGGACATCGCTGCTGGTGCGCACCGTCATCTGGATCATCGTGCTGCAGAAGAACGGTCCCGTGAATTCCACACTGCTCGGATTGGGTATCGTCAGCGAACCCCTCGACCTCATCTACACCCGCTTTTCGCTGTACCTGGCGATGGTTCAGGTTCTGCTGCCCATGATGGTCCTCTCCGTCGTCGCCGTCATGCGGCGGGTTCCGACCACCTACATGCGCGCGGCGCTGTCGTTGGGTGCGCCGTGGCTCACGGCGTGGCGCCGCGTGCAGTTGCCGTTGATCCTGCCCGGGATCCTGTCCGGCGGGGCGATCGTTTTTGTCTTCGCGCTCGGCTATTACATCACCCCGACGCTTGTCGGCGGGCCGACAGACCAGATGATCTCCAGCTACATAGCCTTCTACACCAACAGCACGCTGAACTGGGGCATGGGCGCAGCGCTTTCCCTGCAACTGCTGATGATCCTCGTATTGTTTGCGTTCCTGTTCTGGACGGCATCCGTCCTCTTCCGCAGCAAGGCGCATGTCGCATGAGCGCCGACCGCTTCCGGAAATGGCTGATGTATGCCTATGCGGCGACGTTGCTGGCTTTCATCATCCTGCCCCTGCTGATCGTGGTCCCCATGTCGCTGACCTCGAGCAATTCGCTGGCATTTCCAACGCCGGGCTGGTCGCTGCGCTGGTATGCCGAACTGTGGGTCGACCAGCGCTGGCCGAACGCGCTGTGGAACTCGGTCGTCATCGGGCTATCCACCACGGTTCTGGCTTTGCTGCTCGGCATACCGGCGGCGATCGGGCTCGCCTGGGGCGATTTTGCCGGCAAGCGAATCCTCTACGCAATAATCGCCGCGCCTTTGGTGACGCCGGTCGTCATCGTCGGCGTCGCGGCCTTTTCATTCTTCGCCACGCTGGGACTCGTTGGCAACAAGCTATCGATCATTCTGGTGCATACGGCGATGGCCGTTCCTGTGATGCTGACGACCGTCGTCGCCAGCCTTTCGACCTTCGACCGGACGCTGGTTCGTGCGGCGGCATCGCTCGGCGCCGGCACCATGCGCACCTTCTTCAAGGTGGTGCTGCCGCTGATAGCGCCGGGCGTCGTTACAGGGGCCATCATCGCCTTCATCATTTCTTTCGACGAAGTCGTCGTCGCAAGCTTCCTCTCGACGGGCGCGGAGCGAACCTTGCCCCGCATGATATTCTCCGGGGTTCGCGAGTCCATCAGCCCTGCCATCGCGGCCGTCGCCGTGCTGCTGATCGCTTTCTCGGCGATCCTGCTTGGGGTCATCGCCATCCTGCAGAGCCGTTCGCAAACTCTCCGCGCAGAGGCATCGGCATGAAACTGGTTCCGTCGGTGCAGCAACTCGAGACCGAGATGACGGCGTGGCGGCGGCATCTCCATGCCAATCCCGAGCTCGGTTTCGAAGAGTTCGAGACGGCGCGTTTCGTGGCGGACAAACTGCGCGCGTGGGGCATCGAGACGAACGAAGGCGTCGGACGCACAGGTGTCGTCGGCACGCTCAGGGGCAGGCTCGGCGCTGGTCGCAGCCTTGGCATCCGCGCCGACATGGATGCCCTGCCGATGACTGAGGCACGGCCGCTGGCGCATGCGTCCCGCACCCCCGGGCGGATGCATGGCTGCGGCCATGACGGCCATACCACTATGCTGCTCGGCGCAGCCTCGGCGCTTGTTCGCTCGCCCGACTTCGCCGGCACGGTGCATTTCATCTTCCAGCCGGCCGAGGAGGGTCGAGGTGGGGCGCTTGCCATGCTGAACGACGGCCTTTTCGAGCGTTTCCCCTGCGATGAAGTCTACGCGCTGCACAATTGCGAACGGCCGCTCGGCGAGATCGCCGTCCACCGCGGAACGGTGGCCGCGGCGGCCGATCGCTTCGAGATCGTCGTCTACGGAAGGGGCGGCCATGCGGCGATGCCGCATCTGGCGATCAATCCACTCCCCATCGCCGCGCGCATCCTGCTGGCAATCGAAGCCCTGCCCGGCCGCGTCACCGATGTGCATTCTCCCGCAATCGTCACCGTTGGCAGCCTGCGCGCAGGCGAAGCCTTCAACACCATCCCCGATACGGCGTTTCTGACCGGCACCGTGCGCACCTTCGACCACCAGATTCAAAAGACGCTGGAGACGGCAATCCGCCGCATCGCGAAAAACGAAGCTGAAGCTTTTGGCGCCGGCGTCGACATCCGCTACGAAACGCCCTTCGCACCGACGATAAACACTGCGGCGCAAGCCGACGCGATGATCGCGATTGTGAACGAAGTGATGGGACCGGCAAGTCTCGTCATCGATCCGCCTCCCGAGATGGGTTCTGAAGATTTCTGCTACATGCTGGAACAGCGGCCCGGCTGCTATTTCCTGCTCGGCCAGGCCGACGATGCGCACCAGGCCGCGGCTCACGACACCAACTACGATTTCAACGACGCAATCCTGCCGATTGGCGCGAGCCTTTGGGTCAGGCTCGTGGAGCGCCGCCTATCAGCCAGAGGCGCATCGTGATGCAACTGACGGAAAAGGACATCGTCTGGCGAAGCCATTGGCTGCGGCAGGCCCTGCCCGAGGACCCAGACCTTGCGCCTCCGCTCGAAGAGGCGACCCAGGCTGACATCTGCATCGTCGGCGGCGGCTATCTGGGCTTGTGGACCGCTATACGCCTCAAGGAGCACAATCCCGCCTTCGATGTTGTCATCGTCGAGCGTGACATTTGCGGCGGTGGCCCGAGCGGCCGCAACTCCGGCATGGTGCTCTCGGCATGGACGAAATACAGCGCGCTCGCCGCGCTGCGCGACGGAAACGATGCACTTTCGATCATCAAGGCATCCGAAGCCGCAATCGGCGGCATCGAGGCTTTCTGCAAGGCCGAGGGAATAGACAGCTGGTTTGATCGGATCGGCTGGATCTGGGGTGCGACGTGCGAAGCCCAGCTTGGCGCCTGGGACGACGCGTTGAACAAGCTGGCGGCGCATGGCTACGTGCCGGCGCGACGAGTTTCGCGCGACGAGATCGCAGCGATGGCCGGCACGACGAGCCACCTCGGCGGCGCGTTCGATGCGTCGTCGGCAACCGTGCATCCCGGTTTCCTCGTGCGCGGCCTGCGCCGGGCAGCACTAACACGCGGCGTGCGCATCTATGAAAAGTCGCCGATGACGCGGTTTTCGCGCGACGGCACGCTCAAGGTGGAGACGGGGAGAGGCACTGTGTCTTGCGGCAAGATCGTGCTTGCCATGAATGCATGGTCCGGCGCCATTCGAGAACTGGCGCCGGCAATCTTCAACATCTCCAGCGACGACGCCATGTCAAAACCCATTCCAGACCTTCTCGACAAGATTGGCTACCGCCGCGCGCCGCTGATGATCGATTCCCGCGTTTTCGTCGGCGGTTGGTCACCGACGCGCGATGGTCGGCTGTCTGTCGGCGTCAGTGGGGGCGTCATCGGCCTCGGCGGCATCGTCGACAGGCGGTTTCATGGTCTATCGCCACGGGTCGCCGACATGCGCCGCGCGTTGCGGGACGGTCACCCGGCGCTCGCCGACTTTCCGCTCGATACATCATGGAACGGCCCGATCGATCGGACCGTCAGCGGCGTGCCACTGTTCGGCGCCCTGCCCGCCAACCGCGACATCGTCTACGGCTACGGCTTCTCCGGCAACGGCACGACGATGGCCTATCTCGGCGGCAAGATCCTGGCCGGCCTGTTGACCGGCGGCGAATCCGAGCTCACCCATTCGGCGCTCGTGCGCCCAGTGACGCGAGGCTTCCCATCCGAACCATTCCGGTTCGTCGGCGCGCATTTCGTTCGCGGCGCGGTGCGGCGGCGCGACGATCTCGAACATGCCGGCCGAAAACCCGACCTCTTGACCAGATGGCTCGCGGGACTGGCCCCGTCCGGCGTCACCCCTTCGAAAGCCAACCTCCGCGCAAGGAAAGGATAAACGGTGTCCAAGGCCAAGATCTTCAAGCGCAGCGAATTGACCCTGAAGCCGTCCATCACACCGACCGGCACATCCTCGATTGCCCGCGTCATCAATGCCGATATCAGTCGGACCATGGGCGGCGGCATCGAGTATCTCGAGAACGCCTCGATCGACTGGACCGTGACCTACGACGAGGTGCTGTTCATCCACGAGGGCACCCTGACGATCGAACTCGACGACGGTCGCCATGAGTGCAATCCCGGCGATATCGTCTGGCTGCCAAACGGCACCCACCTGAAATACATCGCCACCGAGCGTACCGGCTATTTCTATTGCCTTTACCCGTTCGACTGGGCAGCGCGGCAGGGAACGGCAGAACCCTGAACTGACCGGCACTCCTTTTCCATGCGTTGGCCATCCGCAGCGCAGTTCCGAACCCGGGGCGTCCACCGCGCATGTCTGGCGGCAGATTGCAGCGACACAGCTCAGCCGCAGCACCTAAGCAGGAACCGGTAGTTCGACGAGTGGGGGGAAAGGCGGTAGCGCTCTCCCGCTACCAGCCTACCTAAGCTGTTGAAATCACAGTAAAAACGCCGACCTATGGTAGGCGCCCTGTCCGAAAAAATCTTCAATGATTTTCACGATCTAGCCTGCTACCATTGTGACGCCAACGAACGTGTTGCGACGCTTCGCAGACAACAAACTGCGCATCGAGAGACGTGATTTGCGAGAATTGGCTGAAGTCTCCACCTGCGGACCCATTCGGTCCCGATTCCGAGGCGCAATCGACGCGGATTTTCGAATGGCGCGCCCATGTCGCACGCCAGCCCTCAACGCTCGGCGGCTTATGCCCAAGTTATCCAGCTAAATTAAGCAGTCTCATCGGGCGGGCGCTCTGGGTTAGCCGACGGCAATCCGCGTGAGCGTACGCGGATCGTCTGACAGATACGATCAGCGAGAGAAGCGAGCGCGCCCTGCACAGTGCGTGCCCCTAGAACGGATTGGAGGGTAACGGCCTGTGTTGCAAACCTATGTTTGAAGGCCTCTCCGCCACAGAGGAAATCGACCAATCCCAAGCCGTGATCAAACGACCACTGTATATACTCCGTAATCAGGACCGCACCCGGCGACGCTCGGCTAAAATCAGGGTCGTAGGTGGTAACGAATGCCATCATGACGTTGTGCTGGACGATGTTGATGGAAACCGCGACCATCGCACCATTGCATTCAAGTACGAAAATGCGCAGCACACCGGCGCGTGACAGCGCGTCCACCAGGGCGGCAAGAACCGGCTCGCCCTCTTCGAAAAGGTCGGATTCACGCGTGTGCTTTTCCAGCCATCTGCGCTTCAGCGCCGACAGTCGCTCCAGCAATGGCTGCAGCGGCTCGTCGGCCGACAGGAGGCGGAATTTCGCTTCGCCTGTTTCCTCCAGTATCTTGATGCCGCGCCGATAGTTCTGGCGCATCTTTTTCGGCTGGTCCGCCAGCCACGCTGCTCCGCTGGCCCACTGTCCAGCGACGCGATAACTGACTTCCTCCCGGTGATTGGCGCGAAGCTTGACGCCGCTGGAAGAGGCCGGTGTAAAAATCCTGCGGGCTGCCGCATCCGGAGACAGACGATTGATAAAAGCAAGATCGAAGCCACCCGCCGAACAGATCCGGTTCCAGAGGTCCTGGAGGGCCGATAGGGAGCATTCCGGCGCGACAAGAATATCACCATAGTCCGTATAGCTATTGGCGGCCCATTCGAGGAGCCGAAGTCCTTTTCGTCTGCCGATCGCCAGGGGAATGACAGCGACCAGCCTGTCATCGCTCCATACCAGGCCGATCCGCAGCGAGCGCCGGGCGCGGTCACGCACGGTGCTCCACCATGCCGAAACCCAGGCATGGCTCTGAAAGATCAGTGCATCGGTACGATGCCATAGGTCTACCCATTCGGCTTCGATGGCGGCCAGGCGATCCGTCGAACTGACGATTTCCAGTCGCTCCGCACCAACAGCGTCAATCGAAGCCATTTTGTTCATGGTTGGAGACGGTCCTGCGGCTGCGCGACATCGATGCGCTTTTGAAAAAGTCGCATGATATGGTTTGCCATTTTCTTGAGCGGCAGCACGTAAAGTCCGAAAAGTGACTGATAGTCGCGTACGTCGCGATCTATCAGTCCAAACTTGAGGTCTTCGTCCGGATCCGGGATGAACTGCGTTCCGAATATGCGATCCCAGAATGAAAAAAGCAGCCCGAAATTCTTGTCGTAGTGGCGAGGGTCGACACTGTGATGCACCTGGTGCCAGTGCGGACACAAGATGACGCCGTTCAACCGGCCGAAGGAAATCTTCAGATGCGTGTGGCGAACAAAGTCCATCATGAGAATGTTGCGAATGACATAGACGTTGATGCCAAATATGGCGATCTCGACCGGATTAAGCGCAATCAGGCTCCACAAGCCGAAACTGATCCCCGGTATGACGCCGTCCCAGATCCGGTTCATCAGATCGTCCAGGGGGTGAACCCGGTCCTTGGTGATCCCAACCATCACTTCGGCCGAATGATGCACCTTGTGCAATTCCCACAGGAACGGAAACCGGTGCTGGGCAACGTGATATAGGTAGTAGGAGATATCGTAAGCAGCGAGCATGGTTGCGGTGAAGAGGATGATCGTCACTGGGCCGGCGGGGCCGGGTATCAGCGGTTGCGAGATGCTGAAGAGCCAGCCGACTGCCTGGTTTGTTGCATATCCCGTGGCGGCAACGAAGGTGACACCGGCGGGAATGAGCAGGAAGGGCATCACCAGCCTTTTCGTGATCCAGAACAATGCGTCCGCTCGCGCGGATGGGTGCATGATGACTTCCGCGGGAAAGGCGAAGTCGAAAAAGTCCCGGAAGGATTTCTGTTCGACCGTTCGCCAGTAGGCGACCACCGCGCTCCCCAGCGCCGTGAGCAACAGGAGACCGAGTGTCAGCAGATTGATGTGTGAGAGTTTTTCCACGATCACTCTGGCGAATTCCGAAAACATCGATGCAGTGGCTCCTAGGTGGTGAAATGGTGATCCGGCTCGTCGCGAAGCACATATTGCCAGGCCCATCATATGCTGCCCGCAACTGTGTATCGGGATGCGACTGGCAGAACAATCATGGCCAAATTAGCAGATCAACGGTGTCAAAACCGCTAAATATCTGAACGTAATTAATGTCGAACGCTGCGCCTGCAACCTGCCCGTTATCGGGTCTGCGGCGGACTTGGCGCGAGCCGGATGACTACTCCCTTTTCGCCTACTTGGCCACGCCATGCGAGGCGTTCGGCTGGCTGCCTTGCACCAAAACGCGGCGAAACCCAGCCGCCCTGGCCCGGTGTGTCGCCGCCGGAACGGATGTGGATCGCTGCGTCTGGAAAGTGGATAGTCATCAAAGGTTCAGCGCCGCGCAATATCGTGACAATGTTTCCATCCCTGTTGGCGTGGAGGTCGGCGGCGAGTTGGAAGACGATCTCAGCGACGCGGCTGCCGCCGAGCAGTTGGTCGGTCACGAGGATGCCGTCGACATCGCGTGTCACGGCGCGTTGATGCACAACGCCGAAGCGGCCTTTGTACCCGTCATGTCGGGCACACAGCCTCCAGTGCGGCCCCGGCTCGCTCTCCACCAATGTCGCAACCGCCTTGTGCGACCAGTTGAACGCCCCGGAGATGATGCTTTGGCTTTTACCCTCTAGGTTCAGCGTGTTGTGCGCCGGCGTCGAGCGGAACCAGTCGCGCCAGCCTCCCCCCGAACCATAGAGCCATGTGCCGGGGTCGACCAGCACCGGATCGCCGTCAATGCACAGGGTGAGCGACAGCGCGTCGGCATGACCGTGCGCCGCTATCGAAAGGTAGCCCAGCGGGCCGTGGTCGTATGTCAGATGGACGTTGCGACCATTCATCTCGCCGCGCCAGACGGAGAGCCCGCCTTGCGTGAACGTATGCAATCCATCCGGCACCGGCGCCGGCCGCGGTGGCGCGCCGAAGAAAAGCGCGCGAAAATCGCCGGGCTCCGGTGCCCTGCCCGGCATCCGTAGAAAACCATGGATGGCGGCCGCGACCGATCCGACATAATCGGTTTCGCCCCCCAGCGTGATCACGCGGCCTTCATCATTGTCGCCGAAGCCGCTGGCTTTCGGCGGGAGCCAGCCTGCGAAATTGGCGAAAGCGGCCAAACGCGCTTCGACGGGCTGGGGAAAAGGCAGTCCGGCCTGGCGCGCCGCCGCAGCGCACAGCAGGAAAAGTTCGGCACTGAAGGCGGCGTAGGTCGGGGTCTGCTCGGCCCCGGCGCCATCGGCCAGGATCTGTTTGAGCACCTCAGCCAGGAGCGACTCGCGAGCCACCTCGGCCCCGAAAGCCAGACCGATCAAATATTCGCCAGCCAATTCCGCGACGAGATGGTTGTTGGCGGACGAAAAACGGGAGGGAAACCGCGGCAGCCAATAGGCGCTTGCCGCCAGTATTTCACCGACTTTTTCTCGCGTCGCCGCGCCAAGCCGGTCGCCGACGAGGTCGAGCGTGACAATCAGGCTGATGGCTCGTAGCGCGACCTCGATGCCCGAGGCCCAGCCAACGCCCCGAAATGGTGGGTTGGCGAAATGCCAGCTCTCGATCGCCGCCTCGATGGCCGCACGGGATTGATCATCGCCGGTGAGAAGCAGATGGGCAGCCAGTGGCGGCAGTTGCTGCAGCCGGTTGATTTCCCAGACATATTTTACATCGCCACGGCCGGTGGCATGGCGAAAATCGATATCGAAAGTATGGGTCTTGGGGCCTGGCCAAAGCCGGCCGGTCACCGGATCAAGGCGCCAGAGCTCGGATGGAAAGAGAGTATAGGGGTCTCGCTGTGGCCAGGTCTGGCCAAGTGCTGAAAACTGGCCCCGAAGAGTGTTTTGCGCAGCCGCCTCGATAGCTTGCCGCTGGGCTGGTGTCGCAGCGGCCGGCACAGCATTCCGCAATCCGTGCAGCACCGGGTGCAACTGCGGCGACGCATAGCGCTGCCAGCCGTTGTCGCGGCGGCGCGAAACGGTCCTCCGGCGCTGCTCGTCCAACCGATGCAATATCTCGGCCAACTCCATGCTGCGCAATCGGTTGAAATACCACCCGACCCTCATCCGCGCTCCGCCAAGATTTTGATCCTCATACACCATCCCGTCGAAAAAGCGTGTGGCGGCATCCTCTTTTCCGTTCCCGCGGTTAATATCTTCGGCCATGACGCGGAGTTTTGCGATGAGAAAAGTTGTCTACGTCATAGCGTGCGCGCTTGGCATGGCTTTGTCAGCCCAGGCGGCGCCGATCCCGCTTGAGCGCGGCGTTGGCGTCCATGAATGGCTCAACTGGTCGCCGGTGGAGAAAGATGGTTCCTACAAATGGCCGCCCTATCGCAGCGAGAAGGAATGGCTTGCGGGCGGCAGGCCGCTCACCGATTGGCCGGACGGCGACCAGTTTGATCGCATTCGATCCATGGGCTTCGACTTTGTCCGGCTGAGTGTCGACCCTGGCCCTCTGCTTGCCAGCGAGGGCGCCAAACGACAACAGGCGCTGGACATGCTTGCCGCTGCGGTGCAGCGGGTCGTTTCAAGTGGGCTCAAGGTGGTTTTCGATCTGCATGGCGTCAGCCAGGTTCCGGCCTACAGCATGGAAATGATCTATGGCGGGGCCGACAGCGAGGGTGTTGCCCGCTATCGCAAAATGGTAGTGGCGGTGGCTGCCATGCTGATCAAAATTGGCGCCGACAAGGTCGCCCTCGAGCCCTATAACGAGCCCGCCTACTACCCTTGCGATTCAAGCGGCAGCGATGACTGGCAGCGGATCATGGCAGGCACGGTTCGCGATATTCGCGCCGTCAGCAGCGAACTCACCATCGTCGCGACCGGCGCCTGCGGCGGGAGCATCGCGGGACTGGTCAACCTGGACCCCAACTTCGACGACCCCAACGTCTATTACAGCTTCCACATGTATGATCCGCACAGCTTCACGCACCAGCGGGCCGATGACAAGAACGCTTTCTCCTCCGGCCTTCCCTGGCCTGCCGACGCCAGCACGCCCGAAGTGGTCGCCGAAACCCTCAAGGCGCAGATGGACGCCGCCGGCTTGAGCCAGATCGAAGAGGTGATGAACATGGCCTCGGCGCGTGAAACGATCGCCCGATACTTTGAGCAGAATTGGGGGCAGAGCCAGCTCGAAGCGGGTTTCCGTCAGGCGGTCGACTGGGCTGAAGCCCATGGCATAGCGAGCCGACGCCTGTTCGTGGGCGAATTCGGCGTTATCCTGATGTCTGCGGATGGCCGCATGGGAGCTTTCGATGCTGATCGCCTGCGCTATCTCATGGCAGTGCGCAGAGAGGCGGAACGCTTCGCGATGCCGTGGTCGGCCTGGGAATTCTCCAATCCTTACGGAATGAGTGTTATCCAACCCAAGGGGCCTGCGATCCCGGACCGGGAGATGTTGCGGGCACTGGGCCTGCCATAACTCGTCATCGGGTCAGGATCGGTTCGAGCGGTCTGCCTGGTTGCTGGCGATCAATCGCGTGAAACCCAAGGACTGTCGTCTCCAGTTGCAGCCGAGAGGGCCTGATCGAACCAAATCAGGCTCAGTTTTAAAATCACTCCACCGAGCAGCTATTTAATATATTCGCTGTAGATTGGTGTCCTCGATCATACGCAAACAAGGGAAAGAGGGCCAAGGGAAAGAATGTGCGGAATTGCCGGCTGGATTGGGCGCAGGGTCGAGAAGCCACAAGATCGGGCCGCCGGGATGTCGAATGCCTTGCAGCATCGTGGTCCCGATGCCGAAGGCATCGAACTCCTGGACCTGAACACAGGCGAGGACCAGTTGGCATTGGTGCATCGCCGCCTGGCGATTATTGACTTAAACGCCGATTCAAATCAGCCGATGCAGACCGAGGACGGACGGCTCCGGATTATTTTCAACGGCGAAATATACAACTACATCGAGCTGCGTGAGGAGTTGATCGGTCTCGGCCACCGTTTTCGCACACGCTCCGACACGGAAGTGCTGCTCAGGGCTTATGACCAGTGGCGCCTGGCCATGTTCGACCGATTGAGCGGGATGTTCGCTTTTGCGCTGTGGGACGCTCAACGGCGCGAATTGATCCTCGCTCGCGACCCCTTTGGAAAAAAACCCCTTTACCTCATGCAAGGCAGAAATTTGCTGTCGTTTGCCTCGGAGATCAGCGCGTTGTTGTCTGCGCAGCCAGATGGCCAGCAGCTCGATCTGGATGGAGTGCGCGAGTATCTGACCTGGCGTTACGTGCCTGGACCGCGGACGCTTTTCAAACAGATCCGCAAGCTCAACCCGGGAAGCTACGCTGTGTGGTCGCAAGGGGAAGTAACGGAAACGCGCTATTATGCGCCCCCGGATCAGACCGATCTGACAGCGGATATCGATCCAGGAACCGCCAAGCGACGATTTCTGGAATTGCTCGACCGTTCTGTCGAGATCAGGATGCGCAGTGATGCGCGGTTTGGCGCCTTTCTATCCGGGGGGCTCGACTCGTCGGCAATCGTTGCCCTGATGACCAGGCACAGCGACAACCCGATTCGTACGTTTTCGGTCGGTTTCAGCGAACAGGCTTACAGCGAGCTTCCATTCGCCCGGCGCGTCGCCGATCATTTCAAGACCGATCATTGCGAAATCGTCATCCAGGCGGATGACCTGATGAATCATCTGCCTAAGATGGTCCGCCATCGGGGGGCACCTGTTTCACAAAGTACGGACATTCCAATTTACCTGATGTCGGTTCGAGCCTCGCGGGACGTCAAGATGGTGCTTACGGGCGAAGGGGCGGACGAGATTCTCGGCGGCTACCCCAAACATCGCGCAGAGTCTCTGGCAGGTGTCTACCGGTCACTTGTTCCAGCGTCGCTTCACAACAATCTCCTCGCCCCTTTGATGCGCGCATTGCCCGGCGCATCGGCCAAGTTCGACATATTTGCCCGAAGCGCGGGTGAACGGGACTTTGCAACCCGGATGATCTCCTGGTTTGGAGCCATGACGGCGCGGGAACGCGATTCGCTCCTCGGTGGGTTGGCCACTTGCGGCCATGACCGCAACGATTTCCCGTTCTCTTCGAGTGTGACGGAATCCCATCTGCGCCGTGTGTTGTTTTTTGATCAGACATCGTGGTTGCCCGACAACCTCTTGGAACGGGGCGACCGGATGATGATGGCCGGTTCAATCGAGGGGCGAATGCCATTCCTTGATCGCGATCTGGTTTCCTTCGTCAGCCAGCTGCCCGATCGTTACAGGCTCGGTCTCCTGGGCAGCAAACAGATCCTGCGCGACTGCATGGCCGGCATGGTTCCCGACGAGGCCCTCAACCGGCCAAAGATCGGCTTCAAGGTGCCCGTCGCCGAATGGTTCCGCGGGTCGATGAGCGATTATGTACGAGACCATCTGTGTTCGTCCCATTCGGTCATCCGTAGCTATTTGAGCGCCAAGAAGCTGGACCAGATTGTCACGGAGCACGCCGAGCGCGCCGCGGACCACGAAAAACTGATATGGGCGCTTTTGAACCTGGAGATATTCCACCGCGAATTCGCGCTTGGCCCGCCGCAGTGACGACAATGAAGGACAGCGTCAGCGCTTGACCGATCGCGCCTCGGACGCGACCGATCTCCAGACATCGCAGATCGCGTCGACAAACGGTGCAAGCTCAAGCCTTTCCCGGTGCACCGCCATGGCGGCGGCGCCAAGCCGCGCGCGCAGCGCCGTATCCTCGACCAGCCGAGTTAACGCCTCGGTCAACGCCGCCACATCGCCGGGCGGCACCAACAGACCGGATTGTTCGTGGGTGATGATGTCCTCGACCGCGCCAACCGGGGTGGCCACGACAGCCAGGCCGGCCGCCATGCCTTCGATCACCGACATTGGCAGATTTTCGGCGAACGAGGGGAGCACCAGAATATCGGCCGAAGCGATCAGTGATGCGACCTCGTCAGGTCCCACCCAGCCCGGAAAAGCAATACGGTCGGCAATCCCTAGAGCGACCGACCTCGCTCGTGCCGGCTCGACCTCACCATCGCCGGCGATCGTGGCACGCCAACCCCTGAGATGTTTCATCCGCTCCAGCGCCTCGCCCAACTGCGGCACGCCCTTTCGCTCGCCGATGCGGCCGAGGAACAGGATGTGCACGTGATCGCCTCCGCCGACATGCGCCAGGGAAGGAACTGCCGTGGCGTTGGGAACGATGACAATATTGCCGCCGTTCGCCGGTGCCCGGCTGGCGACGAAATCGCGCCAAAGCCCCCCCAGGACAATCACCCGGCCGGCATGCTCGAACAGAGCCCTGATACGGCGGCTCATGAAACTATGATCATCTTTCCAGAATGTCTGATACTGCGCCCCATGCAGATGAAGGACATATGGTATCGACAACAGCCTGGCGCAGGCGGCGATCATCATCTTGCGATAGGTGCTGCCGGAGACCGATATATTGATGTGAATGACGTCGGCGCGTCTGTCGAGGCGGGCCGCAAGCATCCGCGCGCAAAAACCAAGCATGTAGAAGATCGAAAGCCCGACATGTCCCGGGCCACGGCTGGAAAGAAAGCGCAGATCGATGTCGGCGATCTCTTGCCGTTCGAACTCCTGCTTCAGCGCCCCCATGATCCGGTCGATGCCGCCTTGTCCCGAAACGCCCGAGGGCGTTGCGACCAGGACATGTATTTTTCTATTGTGGGCGAGACGCTGCAACATGACACCATTTGGATTGCGGATGCCGGGTGACCGTAAAGCAAAGGTTCCAAAAAAGATTTACGACAAATCTTTTGGTTCAAACTGTATCCGTTCACCCTTTGCCGTCATCATGCTGGAATTCCCGTCGGTCAACGATTAATCGACGGCAAATTTTCCGGGAACAACCCTTTGCTGCTCCGTTCCACACTCATCTATGGCCCAGCTATTATGCTGACGCGGGTTTCCGCTCTGCTCCTGCTGGTCGTCATGACGCGGCTGATCGACCAGACCGAGTATGGCCTGCTGACCCTGGTGGTCACCGTGGGCGAAATGACGGATGTTGCCGTTACCAACTGGCTGCGCATTGCCTTGCTGCGGCTTGGCGGAAAAGGCGACGTCAGCCGTGGCAGCCTGATGCTTGCCGGACAGGTATTGCTTGTCACCACGGTGCTGGCCCTGATCATATCCGTGATCGCCTCGGCGGTGATCGTGCCGGAGCGCTGGATCGAATTTGCAATCGCCGTCTGCAGCTATCTGATTGCCGGCTCCATCAGCCGGTTCGCGTTGACGGTGCTGCAAATGCAGCAGCGTCATTCCCTCTATTCGATGCTTGAATATCTGCGCGGCCTGCTGCAACTCGCCTTGCCGATCGCCGCCATCCTTATCTTCCAACGCTCGTTTCTGACGGTATCGCTCGGCTCGAGCCTCGCCGTGCTGATTGCCGGCATCGTGGCGTGCGTGGTGGCATCCGGGCGCGTTATTGGCGGCCCGCCGCGCTTCACCCACAAGGAGTTTTTTGCCCTCGGCGTGCCCCTGGTCATCATGGCGCTGGTCGGTTTCGGTCTCAACAGCGCTGAACGCGTCTTCCTCAAGCTCTACTACGATGCCGGCGCGGTGGCCGTCTTCGCAGCCGCCTACGCATTGGCTCGGCAGCCGATCGATATGGTCGCCAACGCAATCAACATGGGCGCATTTCCAGAAGTGGTCAGCCGCTTCGACGAAGAGGGATCCGAGGCGTCCGGGCGGTTGTTGTCGCAACTCATGGCCTTGATGATACGCCTTTGCCTGCCGGTCGCAGCAATGCTTATCGCGCTCAGCGGCGACATCACGCGACTCCTGCTGCCCGCGGAATATCATGGTCGCTTCGGCCTGCTGTTCCCGATCATCGCCTTCAGCGTTCTTTGTGCCAATCTCACAAGCTTCGTTTATGGCGTCGTGGTGCACGCACATAAGCGGCCGTGGTTGCTGATCATCGCCAATTCCTTCGGCTCGGTGGCAACGATTTCACTGTCTTTTCTGTTGATTCCCACCATGGCGGAGGTTGGCGCGGCGTTGGCGTTGGCGGGCGGATCGCTGGCAGGTCTTGCAGCCTGCATCGTCATCGCCGAGAGGCTCACGCCGGTGCCGGTGCCCTGGCGCGACATCGCTGTCTCAATCATAATTTCTATCTGCACCGGATTGGCCGCCAGCCTCGCCAGCACTGCGCTGGGCTATATGCCGGCGATCTTTCCGCTCGCGGCGGGCGGCGTCGCCGGCGCTGCGGCTTTCCTGGGACTGACCTGGTTGTTTCACCCCGCGGCCGTGACGCAGTTCATCGGCAAGCTAAGGGCACGGCTCCGGATCGCATAAATCCCGCGCTATGAGGCATGCTTGTCTGAAAGTCGCGAGCTTACGGATTGACGTTTCGGCGTCCCCGGCGAGACCAGAACTCACGCCACAGCAGCAGTGCATAGGCGGTGTTGGTATCGTAGTAGCGGCGCCACAAGCGTCGCGGCTCCTGCGCCACGCGGAACAGCCACTCCAGGCCGGCCGCCTGAACCAGTTTCGGTGCCCGGGCGACCTTTCCACCATAGACGTCGAAGCTGCCGCCCACGCCCATGACGAAACTCGGAGCGAGTACGTCGCGATAGCGCTTGAGAAAGCGCTCCTTGCTCGGCGTCGGCATCGCCACAAACAGGCAGTCGGCACCTGAAGCGTTGATGGCCTCGACGATCGCGGCCTCTTCCTCCGCCTTGAAATACCCATTGCGCCGGCCGGCAATGGCCAGGCTCGGATGATCTCTGGCAAGTCGGCTTTCAACTGCGTCGAGAATGTGCTGTTCAGCGCCCAAAAGGTAGGGGCGATAGCCACGCTTGGCGCACAGCGCAAGCAGGTTGATCATGACGTCGACGCCGGTCACACGCTCCGGCAACTCGACGCCGCAGAGCCGCGCGCCCCAAAGCACGCCTTTGCCGTCGACATTGACCATATCCGCCCCGACGACATCCTCGCGCAGTTCGGCATTCTTGCGCATGTTCACAAGCTTGGCGACGTTCACGACAACATGATGAAGCGGTCGCCGCGTCGCCATCGCCTCGTCTGCGATGGCCAGCGTCTCGGCCATGGTCAGCGCATGGATGGTCGCACCGAGAAACTCGCGGCGGCGTGATGCCAATAGAGAGTGTTGCGCCCATGCCGGGTCATGCGAGTTCATGCCGCTTCTCCGGTGCGAGCGAGAGACTGCGAGCGTTCCATTTCGGATTTCTTGCCTTCGATGCGGGCGTCGGGCTTGCGCGCCTTGCGCCAGGTCCACAGGCCCCGTGTGTCGACGAGCTTCTTGTCCTTGAGCGCTTCGGGATCGATCAGATTGAATTGTCGATGGTCGACCAGCAGGACGACGATATCGGATTGGTCAATAGCGGAAAGTGCATCGGTGAACATGACGCCGCTGCCCTCGAGCTCGTGTGGCAACTGACGCGCATTGGGCTCGGCAGCGACGATCTTGATATTGGGAATCTTGGACAGAAGCTTAACAACCTCGACAGCCGGGCTCTCGCGCATATCGTCGATATTGGGTTTGAAGCTGAGGCCAAGACAGGCGATCGTCTGCTTGCGGGTCGGGTCGAGCAATGCCTCGATGTCCCTGACCACCGACAAGGGTCGCTCGGAATTGATGCGCCGTGCCGAACTGATCAGCCGCGTATTGTTCGGTGCGGCGTCGATGATAAAATACGGATCGATCGCAATGCAGTGGCCGCCCACGCCCGGGCTCGGCTGCAGGATGTTCACGCGAGGATGCCGGTTGGCGAGATCGATTACCTCCCAGACGTTGAGCGACAGATCCTGGCACACCGCCGCAAGCTCATTGGCGAAGGCGATATTGACATCGCGGAACGCATTTTCAGTCAGCTTAACCAGTTCCGCGCTTTCGGCCTGGGTTATGAACAGGTCGCCGGCGACGAAGCTTGAATAGAGTGCCGCTGTCCGCTCCGAAGACTTTCGGGACAGTCCGCCGATCGAGCGATCATTGTTGATCAGCTCGGTCAGCACCTTTCCCGGCAGCACGCGCTCGGGAGAGTAGGCGACCAGGACGTCAGCTTCCTCGCCATGCGCAACGGGAAATTTGAGATCGGGTCGCAGTTCCGCGAGCAGCGCTGTCATGACACGCGTCGTACCGACCGGCGATGTTGATTCCAGCACCACCAGGTCGTCCCGTTTTAGCACCGGAGCGATGCTTCGCGCTGCCGCAAGCACGTAGCTGACATCCGGCTTGCGGTCCGGGGTGATCGGAGTTGGAACGGCGATAATATAGGCATCGGCCGGCTGAGGCGTGCTGAATGCCTTGAGCTTGCCATTGGCGACAACTTTCTGGATCAAACCATCCAGGTCCGGTTCGATGATGTGGATTTCGCCGCGGTTGACCTTCGCGACCACCGCCTCGTTGATATCGACACCGATGACATCGAGTCCGCGGCTGGCAAAAATGGCACAGGTCGGCAGGCCGATATAGCCCATGCCGATAACGGAAACGGTTTTGATTTCAGCCATGATTCAGCAATTCCTCAACGATCCGGCTCGCAGCTTGGCCATTGCCGTATGGATTGTGCCTCTCCGCCATGCCGCGATAGACGCTCTCATCATCGAGCAGGCTATTGGCATTGGCCAGAATTTTTTCGATATCGGTGCCGACCAGCCGGGCAGTACCAGCGGCGATCCCTTCGGGTCGCTCCGTGTTTTCCCGCATCACCAGCACCGGCTTGCCGAGTGAAGGCGCCTCTTCCTGCACGCCGCCGCTGTCGGTCAACACCAGGTAGCTCTGTTTCTGCAGGTACAGGAACGGCAAATAGTCCTGCGGGTCGATCAGGTGGATGTTCGGCACCGTCCCGATTTCGGCCTCGACCACGGAGCGCACATTCGGGTTGGGATGGACCGGGTAGATGATCTGCACATCCCTGCGCGCCGACAATGCCTTCAGCGCGGTGCAGATTCTCTGGATGCCGCCATCGAAATTCTCACGGCGATGACCGGTGACGAGTATCATTTTCTTGGTCGGATCGATGAAGGGGAAACGAGCGGCGAGCTTGGCGTTCATCAATTTGTCGGCATCGATCTCGCTGGAGAAATGCAGCAGCGTGTCGATCACGGTATTGCCGGTTACGAAGATGGTGTTCGCAGCCTTTCCTTCGGCGATGAGATTGTCGCGCGCCTCGGTGGTCGGCGCAAAATGCCAGGTGGCGATGTTGCCGGCAATCTTGCGGTTCAGTTCCTCCGGAAAGGGAGAGTTGATGTTGTGGCTGCGCAATCCCGCCTCGATATGGGCAACCGGAATGTGCTTGTAGAAGGCAGCTAGAGCCGCGGTCATCGCGGTGGTTGTGTCGCCCTGGACGACGACGATGTCCGGCTTCGCCTTCTCCAGCACCCCCGCCATTCCGAGGAGCACGCGCGAGGTCACGTCGAACAACGTCTGACCTGGCTGCATGATGTTGAGATCGTAGTGCACCGGCAGGCCCGTCAATTCAATGACCTGATCGACCATCTCGCGATGCTGGCCCGTCACACATATTTCCGTGGTAAAGCCTGGATGGGCGAGCGCGGCGCGCGCCACCGGAAAACATTTGAGCGCCTCCGGCCTCGTGCCGAACACGATCAGCAGTTTTCGCCTTGAGGGCAAGTTCGGATGTGAAACGGCGTTCATGGTTGACCCTGGTCACCGAAAGCGTGGGCGCCCGGCTGACATGTGCTTTCAGCCTAACAATAGCGCCCTGAACCGCCTTCGTATTCAAAAAAATTAACGTATGATTAACGCTAGAGTCCGCAGCCCCCCTTGGGCAACCCTTGCCAGGAACTGTGGGGAAAGATACCAGAGCAAAGCCATTTTTTGCTTTAACGAGAATAACTTGGGTTGACTAATATTTTAATCATCGGCCACGCCGTCGCATCCCGGCGCTGGGAAAATGAGCTTTTCATGCGGTTGGGTGCGGCAGGTTATGTGGTCTCGAGTTGCCACGCGCCGGCGCCGGCGCCAACCGCTCGGGGGCTGGACACTGTCTTGGCGATCGAGAGCCGGCGTTTCGGTCCCTCGCTGGCGGGCCGGTCCGAGCCGTTGCCGCCCATCGATCGCGGCCCTCCGGACCTCGTCATAGATCTCACTGCCAGCGCAACGGGGCAAGACGCGCCAGTCCTGAGGCTCGAATTTTGCGGTCGCAACAGCTTTCCAGCCGGCGTTGCCGCAATGTTGGCGAGCGGACAATTGCCTGAACTTGGCGCTCGCCTCGATGGCGTTGTCGTGGCCCAGGCTAGACCGATGCTGGCAGACAGGCTCTGGCTATCTCGAAGCTGCAACGACCTGCTCGCCGGCGCCATGTCGCTGATCATGCAAACCGTCGCCCGCTTCTTTGCGGGCAAGCTTGTGCCGGTAAGCGACAACCCGGTGCCGATCCTGAAGAACGACAGTTTTGTTCGACACTATGTGCCCTTTTTCGGCAGGGCTTTGATCGATCGCGCCGTGCAAAAAATCAGGCGGGGACGACGCCCCTTCTATTGGCAGGTTGCCTATCGGGTGATCGACGGACCAGGCATCGCCGAAACCGGGCAACTCGACGGCAAACCGTTCACAGTCCTGCCGGACGATGGCCAACGCTTCTATGCCGACCCGTTCGTCTTCGAGGCCGACCGCCGCCATCATCTGTTTGTCGAGGAATTCCCCTACGCGACGAGTCGCGGCGTGATTTCCGTCGCCGAGCTCGGTGACGATGGCACTTTCGGTGTTCCAAGGGTTGTATTGGAGGAAGCGCACCACCTGTCTTATCCGCAGGTGTTCGCACACGATGGCGAGATTTTCATGATCCCCGAAAGTGGTTCGGCTCGCGAACTTGTGCTCTATCGCGCCGCGCAGTTTCCCGACCGCTGGGTCCGCGACACGGTGCTGATGGCGGACAGGGATTTCAACGACGCGACGCTGCTCGAATCCGACGGTCGCTTCTGGCTGGTTGGAACGGAGCGGTTCGGCTACGGCAGCGCGTCGGACACGATGGCGGTCTATTGCGCACCCTCGCTGCGCGGGCCATGGGTCGCCCATCCGCTCAATCCCATTGCCGTCGATCATTCGGCCACCCGGCCGGGCGGCGCCTTTATCCGCCACGACGATGCCCTGGTGCTGCCGGTGCAGAACGGATCGAGGGCCTATGGCGGTGGTCTGGGGCTGATGCGGCTTGAGCGACTCGACGCGTCCGATGTCCGTTTTGCCTCGCCCCGGCCGATCGGCGCGGGTCCGGCATGGGCACGCACGGGCATTCATACGCTTAACCGCGCCGGCAATGTCGAGGTCGTGGACAGCGCGGGCTGACTGAAGCGCTGAAAGCCGTGACCGTACCGTTGCTTGGCCTGCTTATTTGTTCTCCGTGGCAATATGAGGAAGCGGTGTGTTTCTCGTCTTCCTTTTGCCGTTCAGGGTCTGAAGAATCGGCTTCTCGATCATCTCGTAAATCACCAGACTGACGAGGCAGGCTGCCACGATGCTGACCACCGACACCAACAATACCGTTGTCGGATGCTCGTATCCGACGGTGCGTCTGGCCAGGTACGCCACAGCGCCGATCACGAAGATATGCGACAGATAAAGCGCGTAGGAAGCGTCGCCCAACTGCTCGAGAAGGCTCCAGTGCTTGAGTTTCGGCTCCAGAATGAGGCTGAGATGAAGCAGGCCCGCCGCCCACATTGCTTGTCCCGCGAAGCTGATCTGACCCAAGAGCGGCGTACCGTCATCGACGAATGAAAGCACCACGCCTGCAGCGGTCATTACGCCGAATATCCAGGCATGGCGTATGTCGGAAGTGAAATCACCGTCCAAATAGCGCCGCCCTATCCACATGCCGATGACGAATGCCACCGGAGAAGGGTTGAGATAGAACTGGATAACAGGGTTGGTGGGAGCCAGCCACAGCCCGGCTATCCACATCGCAATGAAAAAGACCGTCAGCACAAATACGCGCGAGGTCACGGACAGGAATGCGAACACCGCAAAAGCGATATAGAAAAATACCTCGTAATTGAGCGTCCAGCCGAGTGAGAGAATTGGACTCGCGCTATCCCGTCCAGGCGCTTCGTGAACAATGAAGAGGAGCGACTGAAGATAGTGGGGCCATGTAAAGACGGTCTTCTGGAAGAGACTTGGCGCGAGCGCCGCCAGAACCGCGGCGAGGCTGGTGAAAAGCCAGTAAAGGGGGATGATCCGGATTGCGCGGCGTTTCAGGAAGGTGGCAGCGGAAAACGGACCATCTCCCGTAATATGGACCATTATGAAACCGCTGATGACAAAGAACAGAACGACGCCCAGGCGGCCCGCCGTCACGATAATCAGATTGTCCACGCCAATCTGGTAGGAAAAGGCGTGTGCGAACAGAACCAGCAAGGCGGCGCAGGCGCGAAGATACTGAATGGAATAGAATTTCTTCACCTTGATCTCCTGCGCTTTGCCGGCGCCTGATGCCATTGTGCCGTCCACAGGCAGCGCGTCGGGCGCCGTGCAAAGCGTCGCCATCAATACGACCGGCCAATTAAGTGTGGGTTACCGACTTCATGAAATAGCGTAAATCCGGCTGCCGATGCATGTCGCGCAACAAGTGCATTGCGTGCATTCGTTCCCTCTCGGCGCACTTTGGTGAGATTTCAATGAGCGGTGTCCGGCTTTTCGACAAAGCTGACATGTGGCGGCCCATGCCGGGCATCGCCACTGTTAAGATTGGGTTATCCATATTCCTTTACGTTCTTGCAGGAAAATGTACCCGGGGTGCGTTCGTCCCCTGCCATCTCAATCGCAAGCCGCAACGCTGGTCAGATAATCGTGAGTGTCACCCCCACAGAGCAACAGTTCGTGACCGCGCAGGCCAGCCGCCAAGACGCCCTCACACTCCTGTTCTTTCTCCTCGCGGCCTTCGCTTTCCTGCTCCGCTCGACCATCTCTCCGCAATTGATGAACATGGTGATGTCCTATTCGACGGAGGGGGGGTCGTTTCCCGAAAAGCTGCATATCGGGACCTATGCCATCTTTCTGCTGCTTGTCGTCATCGCCACGACCCGGCCAATTCGGCTCGAAGGCGATGAAGTCAGGCTGTTCAAGGCGACATTGTTATATTCGCTGCTGCTGTTGTGGCTGGTGCCTTATCTCTTCGTGATAGGCCGTGCCGGCTCGGCCGGCTTCATAATCGATTCCTATCTGGTCTCTTGTGCCGCGGCGATGATCATGCTTGCCCTGGGTGACCATGTGCGCAGGGCGCTTGGCAATGTCATCGTCGGCATGATTGTCCTCAGCGCCATCATCGGAACGATCGAGGCCGTCACCCAGCATCGATTCCTGCCCTATCCCCTCGTTGAGCTGGACTTTCGGCCGATCGGACTGTCGGCCCATCCGCTGGCGCTGGGCGCGCTTTGCACCACCGCCATAGGTTTCGTTGCATTGACGCGGTGGCGTATCTGGGTGTGCGCGCTTTGCATCTTCATTCTCTTCATCGGCACGGCCGCTTCGGGCGCGCGCACCGCCCTGCTGCTCGCTTGCGGCGAGATCCTGTTCCTGCTCGTGTTCCTGCCTTGGCCGGACTTGTCACCCAGACATCAACGCCAGGCCAAACTCCTGGTGCTGATGCTGACGCTCGCCGGTGGCGCCATACTGATTGCGATACTCTTTTCGGCGGGGCTGCTGAACCGCTTCAGCAATACGCTCTTTGATCAAAATTACGACGCGCGCGTCAAGATCTACGATGTATTCAAGTTCGTTGAATGGAGGGACATCCTGCTTGGCATGAATCCCAACGAGTTGTTGAAGATCGTCAACGAAAAGCTCAACCTCCCCTTCATCGAAAGCACGCCGGTCGTCCTTACGCTTTTGTTTGGCCTGCCGATCGCCCTGCTCTTCGCGTTTGCTTTCTTCCGGTTCCTTTTCAAGCTCCTGCGCAACACGCCTCGGGCCGCCCATATCGCAGCGGCCGCGTCCATTCTCGCGGCATTGTCAAACAATGCCCTCTCTTCGAAGGCGCCGGATATCATGCTGCTCGTCATCTTGTTGCTCGCTTATCGAAAGCCGGATGGGCGCCAAACCGGCACGCCCCTTCAAGGCCAACCAGCATCAACAGCGACATGACGCCAAAGCCCGTTCCTTGCGGGTGCCCTCGCGACGACCTCTTGCATTTCCATTTGAAACGCCTGCACGCTTTGCCAGGCTACGACGGGCGTGGCAGAATACCGACCAAGGGTGGATAGATCGCTGTTCCGGAACGCGCCTGACACGCCTGGAAAATGAAATGTTAACGATGTTTCCGTAAAGCAGGCTGTGCGTATTGAATATTAAAGGGTTAGCATGATGTCCGCCGCTTCCGGTCCTCCTCCAGCCGCGGCCGCCGCCGGCATTAGCCCCTATGAACGGATCGAAAATGCGCGGCGCGCCAGCAGGCCACAGCCGCAACAAACCGCGCCGATCATGGCACATGCGGCGGCACCCGCTGTAACGTCGGCCCCTGTAACGTCGGCCCCTGTAACGTCGGCCCCTGTGTCGCCTGCACCCGTGGCGCCGCCTGTAGCCGAGCCCGTCACGACGGTGACGCTCAACAAGATCGGAACCTTTCTCGAACTCGATTTCGGGCGTCTGTTTGTCTGGCTGCGCGCCGGCCTCGCTCTGGTATGCCTGCTGGCAATAGCCGGCGGGATCATCGGCGGTGCCTACGCTCTGCTGAGCAAGCAGCGCTACACCGTGACCACGGACATCCTCATCAATCCCGCCAATCTTCAGGTTGTTCCGAACGATCTTTACCCGCAATCGGCCCAGGTCGATGGACAGCTGCTCAGCGCGCGCAGCAAAGAGCGCATCTTGACCTCGGGCAGCGTGCTTTCACGTGTTGTAGACGATCTTGACCTGGCCAGTGACCCGGAGTTCTTCGACGCGGACCGTAGCCGCACAGGGACGGACGGCGCCAAACCCGATCCAAAGCTTACCGCCCTGAAGAACCTGGCGGAACGGGTTGGCAGCATCGCGGATGAAAAGTCGTTTGTCACGACCTTGATGGTATCGGCGGAAACCCCCGCCAAGGCGATCCTGATTTCGCAGGATATCGTCAAGACTTTCCAGGAAGAGCTGGCCAGCGCCGAGGCTTCCGGCGCCAGCCGTGCCGCGGCGGCGCTGGACGGGCGGCTGGGCCAGCTCAAGAGCGATGTGCAGGCGGCCGAAGAGAAGGTCGAAGCCTATAGGCGCAGCCACAATCTGGCCACCAGCAATGGGCAGCTTGTTTCCTCGCAAACCATGACCCAGCTCAACGGCCAGATCGTGGAGACGCAATCGCGCGTCATCGCCGCGCAGGCAAGTTACGACGCCCTGCTTGCCGCCGGCGCAAACGGCACCAATTCCGGTCCCGCCACGTCGGAGGCGCTTGTGGCGCTGCGCGCAACGGCCAACGGCCTGCGCCAGCAGATCGATTCGCAGTCGATGACCTTTGGCCCCCGTCATCCGTCGATCGTCAGGCTGAAGACGGAGTACAACACGGTCAGCGCGCAACTCAGCGCCGAATACGCGCGCACCCTGCGCCTGGCGAAGGTCAATCTCGATGCCGCCAAAACCTCGTCGGCCTCCCTCAATGCCAAGATGAATGACTTGAAGGGCAACGTGTTCTCGGATAGCGATTCCGAGGTCGCCTTGCGTGAGCTTGAACGTGACGCCGCGTCGAAGACGGCTATCTATGAGAGCTTCCTGTCGCGGGCACGCCAGATAACCGAGCGCGAACAGATCGACAGCACCAATGTGCAGGTGATTTCCACCGCAGTGCCGCCAAAGGGCCGTTCATGGCCCCCGCGCACCGTCGTGATGATCGGCCTGGGGGCCATTGGCGGCATGATCCTCGGCATGTTGCTCGCCATTACCCTGGGTATCGTGCGCGACATGCGGCTTCCGCCGAACCGCCCGGATGTCATTGCCAGCCGCGCCTGAAATGGCGAAGCGGATTGTCTTTCACATTGCCAGCCTCAGGGGCGGCGGCGCCGAGCGTGTGTTCGTCCTGATAGCGAACGAGCTGGCATCGCGCGGCCACAACGTCACGCTTTTTACCTGGAACGCGCAGGGGCCCAATGCCGCCCTGCTTTCGCCTGCCGTGCATCTGGTCGATTTCGGCCTCCCCATTCGCGGCGAGGGTTATGGCAAGTGGGCGACATTGAAAGGCATCGTGCGAAGCGCGGGCCTGCTTGGCCGCCTTTCTCCCGACGCGATCTACAGCGCCCCGGAATTCGCCAATCTGGTCGTGGCGCTGGCGCTTTCCCTCGCGCGAAGCAGGGCGCGGTTCTTCCCGAGTTTCCACGCCGCCGCCTCACTGCCTTCCGGCAGCCTTGGCGCGAAAATGGCGGTCTGGCTTTCGGCCCTGGTTGCGGCCCGCGCCACCAGGGCCATCGCGGTTTCTGAGGGTGTCGGCGGCGATCTTGTGGCCCGAGGCTTCCCGAAATCCAAGGTCGTGGTCATCAACAACCCGCTGCCGCCGGCTGCGGCATCCCAGCAACGCGCCTACGCCTGGCAGGCAGAGCTCGCGGCGATGGGCGACGGCCCCATCATCATCACCGCCGGACGCCTGGTGCCCGTTAAGGATCATTGGACGTTGCTGCGGGCCTTCGCTGTGCTGCGCGCCGGGCGCCGGGCCCGGCTTGTCATCTTCGGCGAGGGTCCGCTGGCCGACGAGTTGCGCGCCTATGCCGAAGAATCCGGTATCGGCGCAGACGTTCTGTTTGCGGGCTATGTCAATGATCCGGCGGCCTGCTACGCCGTAGCTGACTTGTTCGTCCTATCATCGACCAGCGAGGGCTTCGGCAATGTTCTGGTCGAGGCCATGGCAGCGGGGATTCCGGTGGTCTCCACGGACGCGCCGCACGGCCCGCGCGAAATACTTGATGACGGCCGCTTCGGCGCCCTGGTGCCGGTCGGCGATGCCGCGGCCCTGGCAGTGGCGATGGCCGGAATGCTCGACCAGCCGACAACCGCCGCGATCCTGAAAAGCAGGGCGGCGGATTTCGAAATTGAAAAGATCGGAGACCGGTACGAGGCGTTGCTCTGAATTAGCGCATGGATCGGCTTGCGGCGGCACAGGAATCCGCCATTGATGGGACAGGACGCCGCCAACATAGGCCGGTTACTCCCAATCCAATCATGATCTTTAACATCAATTTACCCGGAGTTGGTAACAACAGGGAACCCGCGTTTTATCCTCAGGATAGGGATTTTCCTTGCCGCAGCATCACAGCCTTCCTGCCGGCCGTGCAAACGATCGCAATTGGCCGCGATTGCACCGCTTCATGCGGGTTGAGCTGGAACTCGCGCCTGACGTCCTGGTGCCGCGAGCCGAAACGGAACTGCTTGGCCGGACGGCCGCGGCCATTCTTGGCGAACAGGCGCACGAAACGATCCTGATCGACATGTGCTGCGGCAGCGGCAATCTTGCCGTGGGCATCGTCAGCGAATGTCCTCGGGCTCGGGCATGGGCGGCGGACCTGACCGACAGCACGGTTTCGCTTGCCCGCCGCAATGTTGTGCGCCTCGCCCTGCAGGACAGGATCAAGGTCCGGCAAGGCGACCTATTTGCCGCGATCGAGGGTGACGGCCTCCACGGCGCTGCCGACATGGTTTTGTGCAACCCGCCCTATATTTCGTCGTCCCGTCTCGATAGCGAAAGCGCGCATCTGTTGGAGAACGAACCTCGGGAAGCTTTCGACGGCGGCCCTTACGGTATTTCGATCCTCCAAAGGCTGGTCCGGGATGCCGCAGCTTTCCTCAAGCCAGGCGGATGGCTGCTGTTTGAGTTCGGCGAAGGTCAAGATCGGCAGATAGCAACCCTTTTATCGAGAACGAAATCCTACGAAACCCCAACCTTTGCCGTGACGGCCGACGGCCAGCCCCGTGTCGCCATGGCGCGCAAACATGGTGGCCGGGTTCCCGGAACCGGGAGCCCGGCGTGAGCGTCGTCCGCGCCCTCGATCAGGCCGACCTTGCGGCCGTCGCGGGCATGTTTCAACGCATGCTGCGCAAGAAGCGGGGGCCAGCGCCGGCCTCCCTCGTCGATTACATGAGGCGGTTTTATCTGGACGCACCCGACTGGGGCAGCGGGCTCCGTTCGCTTGTCCATGTCAATGACGCCGGCCAGGTTTCCGGGTTCGTCGGCGTTCATGCGCTGCCGATGAAATTCAACGGCCGGCAGCTCTACGCTGCCATCTGCAGTTCGCTGATGGTCGAGGATCACGAGACCGATCCGATGGCCGGTGCCCGCCTGTTGAAGGCCTTCCTCGATGGTCCGCAGGACATCTCCTTCAGCGAAACCGCCAATGATACGTCCGTGAAACTGTGGACGCGGCTTCGCGGCGTTGTGCTGCCGCAATACAGCCTTGACTGGGTTCGCGTGATGCGGCCGGCGACCTTCATGCTCAGCCTTTTTGCCAATCACATGAAGCTTGCCTGGATGTTCAACCCGCTCGCCCGGATCGTCGACCGGCTCTACCTTCGCAAAATGAAGGGCAGTCAACGACGCTGGACCGGCGTCGTCGCCAACGCATCGAGCCGGGGGGCATTTCGGACCTCCGAGATCGACAGCGGCAGCTTTGCGGGGCTGCTGGAGCCGCTTTGCGCCCAATTTCCGCTACGTCCGCAGTGGGCGGAAGGTCAGCTCAACCATATTCTGGGCGATGCGGCGCAAAAGCCGGATTTCGGAGAGCTTGTCTACGTGTCGGTGGCATCGCCGAACGGCGCCAATGTCGGCGCTTTCGCCTATTACGCGCGACCGGACGGGATCGGCCGCGTGCTGCAGGTCCTCGCTCTTCCCGGCCAGGCCGGGCCGGTGATCGATTGCCTGGTCGAGCATGCCGCCCGGCGCGGTGTCTCCGGCTTGCGCGGCCGCGTCCAGCCCGCGCTTCTGGACGCCATGCTTGTAAGACGCATAGCCTTCATACCGGTCGCCTCGACCGTCGTGCATTCACGCGATCCCGAGCTTCTCGATGCCATGAAGAACGCGCAGGTCTTTCTGAACGGGCTTGCGGGCGAGCAGTGGAGCCAGTTGATCGGCGGCCGCTTCACCTGAAGCGTTCCGCCTACAGCAATTCCAGGAAAGGGTGCGCGGCTTTCCGTCCGGAATTGCGTAAAGACAAGAGCTTAGTATTTCTTTCATGCATGTCGTATCGCAAGACCGGATCACTTTTGCTCGATATGCATAGGTCAGGAGCCGACTTCGTCCACGCCGTCAACGAGCTGCGGGCGCAGGTGCAGATAGCGCGTTGCCTTTCGCTTGGCGGCGATGTCGGCCCAGACGCGTTCGATCTGTGAGGCGGTCAATCCCGCCGCTTGCCCTACCACCTCGGCGGACACGCCGTTGTTGAGGCCGTAGAGACACAGATCCATCCGATCGTAAGGCAGGGAGAAGTAGAATTCTTCCTGCGTCTGCGCCAGCGAGTAGGTGTCGGTGGTCGGCGGCCGGTTGCGGACCTCTTCCGGAATGCCGAGATAGGCGGCTAGCGCATAGACCTGCGTCTTGTAGAGATGCGCGATCGGCTTGACGTCGGCGGCGCCGTCGCCGTTCTTGACGAAGAACCCCTGATCGTATTCCAGCCGGTTCGGTGTGCCGAGCACGGCGAAGTTCAGCCGGTCGGCATGATAATATTCGATCTGCTTGCGGGTGCGCTGCTTCATGTTGGTGGCGGCAACGATGCCGAGATAGACCGTCACCGGCATCCGCAGTTTCGTCTGCTTGCCTTGCGGGTCCTGCACCACCAGCGAGGAGATGTTGTAGCCCTCGCCTTCGAGCACGTTCGCGATCACGATCTTTGAGGCCCAGCCCTTGCCATAGTCCGGGACCATTTCGCGGATGAAGGCGTCGCGGCGTTCATAGCAGCCCATTGCCCGCAGGGTCGGCCCGATATCCTCCACAACGGCCTCGACGCCGAAAGTGTCGGCGACCAGATGGCCGAGTCGCAGGCTTTCGGGGTCGGAATCGCTTTCCGGCATGAGCACGCACAGCACATTCTGGTGGCCGACGGCACGCGCGGCCAATGCAGCCGAAACGCTGGAATCTATACCGCCCGAAAGACCGAGCACGAGGCCGCGCTTGCGAATGCCGCGCAACTGCTCGCGCAGGGCCGCCACGATCCTGTCCGTTTCGGCGGCGGGATCGATGACCAGGGCTTGCGTGAAGGCCGGCGCATCCTGGGTTGAGCCGATGTTCATTGCTCGGCCTCCATCATCTCAGCCGCGAGCCGGCGGCTGACCTTGCCCGACTCCGTCTTCGGTAATTCGCTGCGGAACTCTATGATTTTGGGGACCATGAAATCCTCCAGGTGCCGCGCGCAGTGACGAATGATGTCCTTTCCGCCAAGCGCCGGATCGGACCGCACGACGAGCGCGCCAATCGCATGCCCCAGCACCGGATCCGGCACGCCGACGACCACCGCTTCCGCGATACCTGGATGGGCGTGGAGCACTGCCTCCACTTCCTTGGGGGCGACCTTCTCGCCACGCGTCTTGATGATATCGTCCTTACGCCCGACAAAATAGAGAAAGCCGTCCTCGTCGGTCTGGAACAGGTCGCCCGTATAGAGCACCTTTTCCCAAGGGTTAGGCCCCGGCCGGAGCGCTCGTTCCGTCGCGGCCTGGTTGCGCCAATAGCCCTGCATGACGTGCGGACCGCGGATAACGAGCTCACCTGCCACGCCCGCCGGCACGCGTTGTCCAAGGTCGTCGACGACAAAGGCTTCCGTGTTGGGGATGGCTATGCCGACCGACCCTGGCCGGCGGTCAAGTTCCTCGGGTGGCAAATAGGTGCAGCGCTTGCATTCGGTCAGCCCATACATCGAATAGATCCGGACGCCGGGCAGCAGCGAGCGCAGGCGTTCTATGTGGGCTGGCGGCAAGGCGGCCGCGGTGTTGGAAATATAGCGGAGGCTGGGCAGGAAACCCGGCGCCAGATCACGCATCTGCAGGATCATCGCCGCCATGGTAGGCACCAGCGGAAGGCCGGTGACGCCCTCTTTGCGGATGCGTTCGAAGATCTCGTGCGGGAAGGCGAAGGACTTCTCGAGCACCAGCGTGGCCCCGAGCCTGACTGCCATCAGCAACTGATAGAGGCCATAGTCGAAGGCAAGCGGGAGGACGTTCAGGATGATGTCGTCCGGCGCGTTGCGCAGATAGGTGGCGATCGACCCCGCGGCAGCGTCGCAATTGCGATGCGTCATCATCACACCCTTGGGCCGGCCGGTCGAACCTGACGTGTAGATCAGCATCGCAAGGTCGACGTCGATGCCGCGATGGTTCACCTCCGCGCCATCGAACGTCAGGCAGTCAGTCAGGGACGCGGCCCCTGCCGGGCATTGCCCATCGGCCCCAGGGGTGGAAGCCACGAAGATGCCGGTCTTGCCTTGCGATGCGCAGGCTTCGGTGACCACGGGCACCAGCTTCGCCTGCGTCAGGACCGCCCTGGCGTCGCAATCGGCGATGACGTAACCGAGCTTGTCGGCCTTTGTGGAGGGGTTGATCGGACTGAAGGTCGCACCTGCCTTGAGTGCGGCAAAGATCGATACGGCGGCCTCCCAGCAATTGTCCATGAAGATCAGAACGCGGTCGTCGCGCCTGATCCCATTCATGAAGAGAGCGGTGGCCAGCCGGCTCGAAAGGTCGTCGAGTTCTTCGTAGCTCAGCCTTTTGCCCCTGGTGACCAATGCCGTCTTGGCCGGGTGGGCAGCAGCCTTCGCCACCAGAAAATGCTCGATCCGCACGGGACGTTCCTCGCCGTTGGCGCTTACGCTGCCAGCGTTTGTGCTCTCGCCTCGATGAAGGACGAGATGCGGTCAAGCGAGTCCAGGTTGGTCGGAACGATGTCGGCATCCACCATCGCGATGCCGAAATTGTCCTCGATGAAGGCCACCAGCTCAAGCACCGCAGTCGAGTCGATAATGTCGTTCTCGATCAGCGAGGCTGAATCCGACAGTTTGTAGGAGGTGTCGCCGAACAGGAAGTTGTCGACGATAAAGCTTCTGACCCTGTCCTTGATTGCCGTCATCGTGTCTTTCCTTTTCCTCGCCGTCTCAGGCCGCTCTTGCCGCGCCGACCGCTTGGCCGGCGAAATTCTTCTGCCACAGCTGCGTCGACAGAATGCCGACGAAGGCGGCGTTGTCGCGAAATCCGGTCGCGGTCTCCATGCGGCATTTCTCGTGGAGCTTGGCCACCGCCTTGGCGTTGAACAGGCCGCCGGCGGTAATGCTCGCCTCGCCCAGGCAGTCACGAACATAGTCTAGTTCCTCCGCCCCGACGAAGGAGCGGGCCTCCGGGGCGCGGTAAGGTTGCTTGGTGCGTTTACCGATCGCCGCCGGAAGGTGGTGCCTGGCCACCTTGCGCAATATGTGCTTCTCCATCAAGCCTTTCAGTTTCATCTCCGGCGGAAGTCTTGCCGCGAACTCTACCACGCGATGATCCAGGAAAGGAAACCGCCCTTCGATGCCGTGCGCCATGGCCATCCGATCGCCTTGGCTGGAGAGGATGTAGCCGGGCAGGAGGAAGCGGGTTTCGAGATATTGCGCCTGATGCAGCGGATGCCATAGGGAAAACGCCTCGGGTAGGCGGCTGGTCAGCTCTTCAGCTGCGTCATAACCCTTCAACGTCGCGCGCAGGTCGCCGGAAAAGAAGATTTTCGCCGCCGCCGTGGTCTTGAAGCGTGGCCGATGCGAGAACAGCGGATCGTCGAGGGCAGCGTTGCTGGTGCCGAAGAAGGCAGCCAGATACTCCACCGATTGCTGTTGCAGGCCCGGCAGATACGGGTAAAGCCGGCGGAACAGCTGCGGCCTCATGCGCGATGTGGGCTGCCGCCCGCAGAACCGGCGGACACGCGCCTCCTTGAAGACGTCGTAACCGGCGAAGACCTCGTCGGCGCCTTCACCCGTCAGCACCACCTTCAGGCCGGCCTGGCGAACCAGGGCGGACAATTTGTAGAGTGGCGCTGGCGCCGTGCGGATGATCGGCCGCTCGGTAAAGCGGATGACCTCAGGAAAGACGCTGGCGATATCGCGGGCGCCGCATTCTATGGCGTGGTGGCGCGTGCCGAGCGCCGAGGCCATTTCGGTCTGAAAGGCGCTTTCGTCATGCTCGGCGCTGTCGAAGGTTACGGAAAATGTCTCCAGTCTCCGAGGAGTCATGCCGGCGGCAAGCGCCGAAACAAGCGACGAATCGAGCCCTCCGGAAAGATAGGAACCGACCGGCACGTCGGCCCGCATGCGAAGCCTCACCGCATCGGTCAGAAGGGCTTGCAATTCCTCTGCCGCGTGGTCCTCGTTCGTGATCTTCGACGGCTCATCACGATGCGGATAGTCCAGGTGCCAGTACCGTTTGACCGTGACCTGCCCCTGCGTCGCGATCATCACACTTGCCGGTTCCAACTCGTGGATATTGCGGAACGCCGTGCGCGGAGCGATCGGCGCCCACAGCGTAAAGATCTGATCCAGCGCAACCGGATCAATTTCAGCGGAGACGCCCGGGACCTTCAGCAGGGCTTTGATCTCCGAGGCAAAGTAAAGCACCCCGTCCTTGCTTGTGTAGAACAGCGGCCGGACACCCATGCGGTCTCGTGCAAGCACCATTCGTCGCTGCCGATTGTCCCATATCGCCAAGGCGAAATCACCGTTCAGGAGAGACAAGCAGTCTTCGCCCATCTCCTCATAGAGCTGAAGGATGACCTCTGTGTCGCTCGACGTCCGAAAGTGCCGGCCCTTGGCGATCAGCCCTTCGCGCAGTTCTATGTAGTTGAAAATCTCGCCGTTGAACGCAATCGTCAAATTGCCGGCCTCGTCGGACATCGGTTGCTGGCCATCGCCGATGCCGATCACCGACAGCCGCGCATGCCCGAGCCCGGCATCGGGTGCTACGAATTTCCCTTGCTCATCCGGCCCACGATGGGCAATTGCGGCTACCATGTGCGTGAGCAAAGCTTCCGCATCCCGGATTGACCCGAAATAACCCCCGAATCCACACATCCCTTGAACTCATATTGAACGCTAAGGTACGGAACATAACCTCGATAGTGGCATCTGGGGTTAATCCGATAATTTCACCGAGCATGTGGTTAACAAGAAGTTTGCCACGATGTGGTCTTCGTGGCTAGGACGCGATGGCTCTCCATCACCTCGCGCTTGCGGCCGTAATAGCCGGAACGATAGCCCAGGCGCTCCGACGTGGCGAACCGCCTGGATACAAACGGACCGCGCGCAACGTGCTGGCGATCTTAAGGCAAATTCAACCGCAGGCTGCCGGGCTGACTATTATTGCGGTAGGTTTTTCAACGGTTGCGATGGCTTAGCGTTTTCCGACACGCCCTAGGCGCGAACGGACCAGAGCGTTTCCAAAAAAGTGTGACACGGTTTTCTCTGCAGAAGCGCGCGGCGCTTCTCAAGCAATTTGCCTCGAAATCAAGAGATGACGGGGGTTTCAACGTGTCTGTAGAACGGTTGATCGCTCTAGGCCTTTTGTCCGGGTTGGCATGGCCTGACACGGGCGGCTAAGGCTGGAAATGTGATTGCACGTCTTCGCTGCCGGGGGGCTGGCCGGAGGACGAGGAGGATGGCGCTGAATTTCGAATATATTGCCGGCCATCCGGCGCTGCACCGTCATGTCGAGGCGCAGTCGAAGGCGTTGCTGCATATCTATGAAACGAGCCCACGCCTGGCCGCCGTGTTCGCCACGCAACAGCGCTGGTTGCTGGCTCACACCGGCCTAGCCCTGCATTTCGCCCGCGACCCGCGCGATCCCCGCACGGAACTGACACTGGCCCGCTTCATCGATGCCGTGCTTCACTATTCCGTCGCTAGCCGCAACACGGCCGAAGCCTTCATCAAGGAGATGCTATACTATCACATCATCGAATACCTGCCGCACACCGGTGATGGACGAGCCCATCCCTTTCAGGTGACGGCAGCGACGCTGAAGGAATTCGACGGCTGGGTGGTTGCGCATCTGCGCACGCTCGACGGTCTCGACAGCGGCAGCCGCCTCGCCGCCTTTCTCGAGCAGCACGGCATGATTTCCAGGCTGCAGCCGCTGGTGGCGGAAGGCCTGCTCTCCTCCAACCCAGTGCGTGAGCCCAAGCAGACGTTTTCGCTGTTCATCTGGCTCAACAATGGCGGCATCGTCATGGATTGGCTGATGTCCGGCATCGATCCCGACAATGCCGCCCTCGACCGGATCCCGACCAGCGTGGTTTCGATCGGCGAATTCGCCAGTTGGCTAAAACTCTCGCGCACCCATCTTGCGCGCAAATTGCGCGACGCCGAAAAGCTCGGCAGCGTCGGCTGGCTGGGCCGGCGCGGGCATTCGGTGATGTGGGTGTCCAACAGCTTCTACCAGGAATACATGACCGTGCAGGCCGCCAAGCTTGCCGTCATCGATGCCGCGTTCGAGGCCTGCCGACCGGCGTCGCCGCACGCTGGCTGAACGTTCGGCGCAGACGCTGTTGCGCAGCCGATCGTGCCGACCGCGAGGACCCGTCCGGGCGCATGGCCGAGGTGGCCTTTCCGCCGTCGGGATACGGACATCTGGACAGCGGGGGCGAAGCCTGAAAGCGGAACGATCCGCGCGAGCGGCAGCGATCCGCCCGACGGGTTCGGGTGGATCAACTGGTCAAAAGCCGGGCGCAGCATCTCAATCGATGTCGAATGACACGCCCTGCGCCAGCGGCAGCGCCTTGGAATAGTTCACCGTGTTGGTGGCGCGGCGCATATAGGCCTTCCAGGCATCGGAGCCGCTCTCGCGCCCGCCGCCGGTTTCCTTCTCGCCGCCGAAGGCGCCGCCGATCTCGGCGCCCGACGTGCCGATGTTGACGTTGGCGATGCCGCAATCCGAACCATCGACGCCGAGGAAGCGCTCGGATTCCTGCAGGTCGCGGGTGAAGATCGACGACGACAGTCCGGCGCCGACCGCATTGTGCTCGTCGAGCACGGCATCGAAATCGGAATATTTCATCACGTAGAGGATCGGCGCGAAGGTTTCTTCGGTGACAGGAGCCACCTGCTTCGGCATTTCGACCAGCGCCGGATGCACGTAATAGGCATCGGGATGGCCATTCTCGACCCGCGAACCGCCGGTCAGCTTGCCGCCGTGAGCGGTGGCTTCCTTGAGCGCCTTCTGCATGGCGTCGAAGGCCGCCTTGTCGATCAGCGGCCCGACGAGCGAAGACGTCTCCAGCGGATTGCCCACCGAGACGCTCTCATAGGCCTTCTTCAGCCGCGGCAGCAGCGCGTCATAGACGCTGTCATGCACGAACAGGCGCCGCAGCGTCGTGCAGCGCTGGCCCGCGGTGCCCATGGCGCCAAAGGCGATGGCGCGCAGCGCCATGTCGAGATCGGCGGTCGGGCAGACGATGCCGGCATTGTTGCCGCCGAGCTCGAGCACGGCGCGCGCAAAGCGCTTGGCCAGCCGCGGGCCGACATCCCGGCCCATGCGGGTCGAGCCGGTGGCAGAAACCAGCGCCACCTTCGGGTGGTCGACCAGGATCTCGCCGACGGAGCGGTCGCCAATCAGCACCGGTGCCAGGCCCTGCGGCGCATCCGCGCCGAAGCGCTTGACCGCGCCGGCAAAAATCGCCTCGCAGGCGAGCGCCGTCAGCGGCGTCTTTTCCGAGGGCTTCCACACCACGGCATCGCCGCAGACCAGCGCCAGCGCCGCGTTCCACGACCACACCGCGACCGGGAAGTTGAAGGCCGAAATGACGCCGACGACGCCGAGCGGATGCCAGGTCTCCATCATGCGATGTCCCGGACGCTCGGTGGCGATAGTCAGACCGTAGAGCTGGCGGGAAAGGCCGACGGCGAAATCGCAGATGTCGATCATTTCCTGGACTTCGCCGAGGCCTTCCGACGGGATCTTGCCGACCTCGACCGACACCAGCCGGCCAAGCTCGGTTTTGTGCGCGCGCAACTCCTCGCCGAGCAGCCGCACCAGTTCGCCGCGCCGGGGACCCGGCACCATCCGCCAAACCTGGAACGCCGTGTGCGCGGCATCGATGGTCTTGGCCGCATCGGCCGGCGAAATCGTCTTCAGCGCCGCGATCTGTTCACCCGTCACCGGACTGCGCACGACGAGGTCGCCGCCGGTCAGCGCGTCCTTGGCCACACCCAGTTTCGCCAGAAGTTCGGCCGTTTCCTTCGCTATCGTCATTTTCATCCCTTTCAGATCCGCTCGCCATCATAGGGCGGCGGTCGAGCCTTGGCGCCATTATCGCCCGCATGCCGCAGGCGCTGTCATGGCGTGCCATTACTCGGTTCAGGGGAAAATCGCCACCCCGGCATGGTCCAAGCCGGGATTGCACGATTGAGCCAGAGGAGAAACAGGCTTAGTGCGCTGTCTTCGCCGGCGCCTTCACGGCTCCGTCTCGCATCAGCCGGTCGATATGCATGCGGATATGGGCGGCTTCCGCTGCCGTGTTGGCCAACGCAATGGCGCGATCGAAGGCGACACGCGCCTCTTCGCCACGGCCGAGCTGCATCAACAGACCGCCCTTGAGGCCGAAGAAGTGGAAATAGCCGGACAGCCTCTCGCCTAGCGGCTCTATCATGGCAAGGGCAGCTTCCGGCCCGCGCACCTTGGCGACCGCAACGGCACGGTTCAGCGTCACCACCGGCGAAGGTTGCATCGCCTCCAGCAGGCTGTAGAGCAGGTCGATCTCTGTCCAGTCGGTCTCCTCGGGGGTTGCCGCCCGCGCATGAAGGGCGGCGATCGCCGCCTGCACCTGGTAGGGTCCGGGCTTCTGGTGGCGCAGGGCCTTGTCGACCAGCGCCAGGCCTTCGTCGATCATCTTGCGGCTCCACAGCGAGCGGTCCTGGTCGTCGAGCAGCACGATCTCGCCATTCTCGTCGAAGCGGGCCGGCGCGCGCGCATGCTGCAGCAAAAGCAATGCCGTCAGGCCCATGATCTCCGGTTCGGTCTGGAACAGCCGCAGCAACAGGCGCGCCAGCCGGATCGCCTCCTCGCAAAGCGGCGCACGCGCCGGCGCCTCGCCGCTGTTGGTGGAATAACCTTCGTTGAAGATCAGATAGACCATGGCGGCAACGGCGGCGAGCCGCTCCGAGCGCTCGACCGCGCCGGGCGTCTCGAACGGCACGCCGGCATCGGCAATGCGCGCCTTGGCGCGCGTGATGCGCTGTTCCATGGCGCTTTCGCCGACCAGGAACGCACGCGCGATCTGCTTGACGGTGAGACCGGAGACGATGCGCAGCGCCACCGCGATCTGCTGCGTAGGCGGCAGATCCGGATGGCAGCAGATGAACAAGAGCCGCAATATGTCATCGCGGTAGTGCGCGCCGTCCAGCCGTTCGGCGATATCGCTCTCGGCATCTTCCAAGTCCGAGATCTGGTCCTCTTCCGGCATCGGCGCCTGCTTGGCGCGCTTGCGCACCGCGTCGATGCCGGTGTTGCGGCCGACAAAGATCAGCCAGGCCGCAGGATCGCGCGGCGGCCCGTTCTGCGGCCAGTTCTTGAGTGCCCTCAGGCACGCGTCCTGGAAAGCTTCCTCCGCCGTATCGAGATTGCGGAAATAGCGCAGCAGCGCACCCATAGCCTGCGGGCGGGCAGCGCTGATCGCCGAGCTTATCCAGGCGAGGTCTGTCATGTGGCTACTCTGGTTGGGTTGAAGACGGAAACCGGTCGGATCTCATAGGATCCGCCGCTGGGATTGACCTCGGAAAGCTCGCGCGCGAAGTCGACGGCCTCGTCGAGATCGGCGCATTCCAGCGTGTAGAAGCCGAGGAACTGTTCCTTGGTCTCGGCAAACGGGCCGTCGATGACGACCGATTCGCCCTTGACCTTGCGCAGCGTCGTCGCGGCGGTGGTGGGCAAAAGCCGCGCCACCGGCCCAAGCCGGCCGGCTTGAGCGTATTTTTCCTGCACATGCATGAGCTTTGCCATGACCTCGTCATCCTGTGCCTTGCTCCAGGAGGAGACGACATCTTCGGAGGCATAGCAGAGGATAGCGTAGAGCATGGGACGTCCTTTTCTGTCTCAAAGGACGAAACAGTAGGGCCTATGCCGACATGGCGTCGACAAAAAAGTTACGCCATTTTTGTCAGCCTTCGCTTGCCTTCAACCATCTCAGCACAAGAGCCTCTTCATCATCGAGACCGTCTATCGATCGCTTGCGCTTGTTGGCCTCGGTCATTTCGCTAAGCAGCCGCCCTTCCACCCAGGCTTCGAAAACCTGTGGATGGATGTAGCATTTGCGGCAGACGGCGCGTGTGTTGCCGAGCCGCTCGGCCACCTTGTCGATGACGGCGTTCATTACACGCTTGGTCTGCGCCTGGCTTTCGGGAAGCTCCGTCCGCGCAAACAGCGACGCGGCATGGATGGTGCCGCCCCAGGTGCGGAAATGCTTGGAGCTGAAATTGGCGCCGATCGCGTCGCGGATATAGCGGTTGACATCGTCGGAGCGCACTCCATGCCTCTCGCCATCCTCGTCGAGATATTGGAACAGTTGCTGCCCCGGAATATCCTGCGCGCCGCGCACGACCCGGGCGATGCGGCGGTCGACCAGCTTCAATTTCCATTCCTTGCCGGACTTGCCCTTGAAGGCAAAGCGCAGGCTCGATCCCTTGATGTCGACGTGGCGGTCGCGTAGCGTCGTCAGCCCAAAGCTCTTGTTGTCGCGGGCATAGGCGGCATTGCCGACCCGGATCATCGTGTTGTCGAGCAGCCAGACAATTGCCGCCACGACGCGCTCGGCCGGCAGGCCACGGCGGCGCAGATCGGCATCGATCCGGCGGCGCAGCTCCGGCAGGCTTTCGGCAAAGGCGACAAGGCTGGAGTATTTGGCGCCGTCGCGCTCGGCGGCCCACAGCGGATGGTAGCGGTACTGTTTGCGCCCGCGCTGGTCGCGGCCGGTCGCCTGGATGTGGCCGGCGGGATCGGGCGAGATCCACACATCCGTCCATGCCGGCGGAATGGCCAGCGCCTTGATGCGGGCAATGGCTGCCGCGCCGAGGGCCTGTCCTTTCGCGCCCTTGTAGGAAAAGCCTTCGCCCGCCTTCAGGCGCCGGATCCCCGGCTCGCTGTCGCTGATATAGGTGAGCGAGGCCTGTTCGGCAGCGGTCTGCGCGCCGTTCTTCGGCGCTCCATCGTCCCCCCGTCCGGCAGCCGACCGGCCGGATGGCGTCCCAGATTTGTCAAGCATGCCCGCTCCACGAAATTTTTCTCGTAGATAAGCGCCAAGCCGACTGCTGGTTCCACCCCGTTGCTATGGAATGTGGTCGGGTCCACCAATGGTGGCATCAGCCGGCACGGCCATCCAGAGGCCGCCATCGTCGACGTGAGGCGGATGGTAGTCGCGCCCGGGCGGAATCTGTTCGAACACGGCCCCTGCCTCATCGGCAAGGTAGTCATAGCCCACATCCTGCAGGAGCCCCTTTGGATCAAGGTGGTGGTAGAGATTGCGGCGGGCGATCCGCCGCTTCGGCTCCATCATCTTTAAATGATAGAGGTTGAGCCCGCTGTTGCGGGCCTTGAAACCAAGATCGGGAGGATACCAGAGCCCGTGCAGGTCCTCTGGTCGGTACTTCGCCGGATCGTAGGCTCTGAACAGACGATACTGGAACTTTTCGGCCCACAGCCCGTCGACCCGGTACTCGGTCGGCGAATACAATTCGCGGAGCCGGAACCCCCAGGCCATGCGCCTGTAATCCCCCGTCAGCTGTCCGATCCGCTCCGCGGTACCGCGTTCCAGCCGCTCATCGGGATCAATAGCCAGGATCCAGTCGGCGGCAGCTTCATGCGCTGCGTCGAGTAAGATCCGCCGCCGCTGCGGCTCGCTGCTGAACACGCCGGTCGCCCCGCGATCGTCATAGGCAATCCAGCCGTCAACGACCGGATCGATATTGGTGATCAGATCGGCAACCAGATGCGCGTCATAACGATAGCTGAAAACTGCGACCGTTCTCTGGCGCGTCCAGAACAGTCGGCTCCGTCGCCAGCGTCGAGGCTTGATTTGGCTCGTTATCATTTTCTTGTTGCCGCTTTCACGCGATTTCGCACGCCAATATAGACACCCACGGATTTGACCAGCAGGGCAAGCCAGACAATTGGCATCGACATCATCGCGAAAGTTCGATCCCGATCGGAAAGCCCGATCTTCGCCAGCTTGCGGGCATTCCGCCGATCGCGAAACGTGTCGCGAAAACACCGAAACGGAGTGTTCAGGGCAGACGCTGCGAGGTAATCGCCGCGGCGACAGCCGCGCCTGTACTGATCGGCAAGCAATCTGGACAGCCGGGTTTCGTTGCGATGAACGGTTTGCACCTTAGGCTCCCACACCGGCTGCAGTTCCTGCGGCAGCCGCCCCAGGAATTCGGTGTCTTCGGCAGCAGGCATGGTTTCATCGAACAAGCCAAATTCATCGAACAGCCGCCGATCGAACGACACGCCGTAACGCAGCGCACGATCCGACGGCAGACCGGGAAGCCGTCGCATGAACATGATCAGATGAGCCGCACAGGCGATCAGATTGCGCGGATGGCTATTCACCATCGCGCTCGCCACGGCGCGGTCGCCAGCCAGATGCCGTTGCATCCGTGCCTCGGCCCAGCCCGAACAGGCGAGGCAATCATCGGCAAGAAAGGCAACGAAAGGCGCTTTGGTGGCCGCAATGCCGAGATTGCGGGCTGCGCCTACAAACAGCCTTCGACCGACCTCGATCACTGGCACCTTGACCCCGGCGCCGGTCAGCAGCGCCAGGACCTCGCCTCCGCCCGAGTTGACCACCATGATCTCGAGCGGCGCATTCTGATCCAGCAGGGATGTCACCGCCTCGACGATTTGAGCCGGCGCGCGATAGCCGATGACAATGACGGCAAGCTGCGGCGGGGCTGATTCAGGCACGTTGCAACTGGACGCGCGGAGAGGAAAACCAGCGCCGCAGCGCCAGCTTCAGCTGGTAGCGCCTGCAACGCCAGGTGTTCGACCGCACCTTCGGCGCCGCCGCCGCGATCCTCAGGAACCGCGCCGCCGTCTCCAGATCGCCGCGCGCATAGTGAACCCGGGCGATCTTGAGGGCGACCAGCCCCTCCCTGGTCTTTAGCGACGACAGTGGGATGCCACAGTCAGTCAGCTCGCGCAGCGCCAGCCGCCAGTCGAGAAAGCGGCGCACCGGCCTGGTGATGAAGCGATCATCGGAACGCACTGCCGAAACGTGGTAGATCATGACGGGATGCACGATCAGGGCAAGCGACGCCCTGCCCATCAGCCTGGACCAGAACAGCGTGTCCTCGTCATAGGCAAGCCCGGTCGGGAAGCGCGTGTCGCCGACGACGCGCCGGGAAACCAGCGCACTGCCCACGGCGATCGAGCGAATGTGACCTTCCAGATAGGCCGAGGCATTGGCTATACCGTCTTCTATGTAGCCGGCTGGAAGCTTGAGGTTCCGGTTCTCGCCATCGGTGCGCCGACGGTAGGCGCCGATCACCATGTCGGCGGCCGGTTGCTCCCCCGCCCGGACCAGCATCGACCGCAGCCCGCCCTCCAGATGCAAGTCGTCGGCGTCGATCAGGTAGATCCAGGAGCATTGCGCCTGCGCCAGCGCCACATTGCGGGAGCCGCCCGCGTCCCGGCAGCTGCTCTTGAGCACGCGCAACGGCAACGAGAATTGCGTGGCGGCATTCAGCGCGGCTTCTGCCGTCCCGTCCGAGGAGGAATCGTCGACCAGCAGCACCTCGCCGATAACCTCGGCTTCGGAACGAAGCGAGGCCAGCGTGGCCGCAATGGTTGCCGCCGCATTGTGCGCCGGGATGATGACACTGATTGCCGTCAATACCGAACTCCGCATCAGCATGCCTGCCGACCGATCCTCCCCGAAGTTTCGACCGAGCATAACGGGCATGGCCGTTGTTGAGAAGCTGTGCTTCGAGGCTGTCAGGCCTTCTCGAGCGCGACCGGGATGACGTCGACGGCCTGGTCGCCGACCTGGCCGCCGGTGGTTTTCAGCACGCCGACGATCGGAGCCACGTCGGAATAGTCGCGGCCATAGCCAACGGTGATGTGGTCGTTGCTGGCCCGCATGCCATTGGTCGGGTCGAATTCCTGCCAGCCGGCATCGCGCCCACACCACACCTTGACCCAGGCATGCATGGCATCGGCGCCTTCGAGCCGCGGCTTCCCTTTCGGGGGAATGGTGCGCAGGAAGCCGCTGACATAACCCGCAGGAATACCTAGCCCGCGCAGGCCGGCGATCATGATGTGGGAGAAGTCCTGGCACACGCCCCGCTTCAAACGGAAGGCATCGCTGGCCCCGGTACGCACCGTGGTCGCTTCCCCGTCATAGGTGAAGTCGCGGTGGATGCGGTTGCACAGATCGATGGCCATGCCGACCGTCGAGCCGCCGGCGCTGTCGCGGGCATAGGCGGTGATCGCCGCATCGATGCCGGCATGATCGCTGGCGGCGAGAAAGTGATGCGGTGCATCCGGCGCCAGTGACCGTACGGCGCCGAGTTCTTCCCGCAGGCGCTGCAGATCGGGCGACACGTCGAGCCCAGGCTCCGGCCGTGACACCGACACGCGCGCGCTCATTCTGATGTCGAGCCCGTCATGGACGTCGCGAAAGGCGATCGCGGTGACATTGTTGCCGAAGAAATCGGCAAAATCCGTGCGCTCCGATGGGGTCGGCACAAACGAAAGCGAGGCCGCGATCACGCGCTGCACGCCGGCAATGGTCGGCGGCAATACACGCACCTGATGCCGGCTGCCACCGGCCGCGGCGTCATAATCGTAGCTGAGATGAAGCCTGATATCGTACAGCATGTTAACCGAAATACGCTTTAGCCAGGCTGCTATAGAGGTTGCCGATCTCAGTTGCGAGATCGTCCAGCACCTCCGCCGACATCTCCGATGGCTCCATGACGGCAATTGCCGTGTTGAGCTGCAGGATTTCCTTGGCCGCGACCGACATATGCCCCTCCGGCCCAACCGATGGCAACAGGCCGATCTCCGCCTTCAGCCGTTCGAGCTGGAACAGGATCGAGCGCGGGTTGAGTGGGTCGAGCGCCAAGAGGTCGATCACCGTGCGCCGTCCGGCCCGCACCGGATATTGCCGGCGGTGGGTCATGACGCTGTCGCCGATCTCCAGCATCATGTCGAGCGAGCCGTCCGGCGCACCGGACCTTGTCAGTCGGGCTAGCGTACGGGCGATCTGGATGCCGCGCTCGATCCGCCGGCCGATCTCGAGGAAACGCCAGCCGGTGAAACGGTACATATTCTCGTGCAACAGGCCAGAGAAACCGGCGAGCTTGCGCAGCATGACCGTCATCGCCCGTGTCGCGTCGTCACCCGGCGCCACCGTGGTGGCGAACTGATGAATGGTCTTCGACAGGTCCTTCAGCGCCAGCCAGCCATCGGGCGAAAAGCGGTCGCGGATCTGTCCGGCGCTGTAGACGGCGCTGTCCAGCGTGCCGATCAATCCGGGCGGAATGGCCGCTTCGAGATCGATGCCGAAGGGTTCGAGATAGTCCCTGATATCGGCGAGCAGCAGCATGTCAGGATCGGACGTCTCGGCCAGCCGCACATGATAGGCGCGCAGGATACGCACCGTATCTTCCGAACGCTCGATATAGCGGCCGAGCCAGGTCAGGTTTTCCGCCGCGCGGCTGGGCAGGCTGCCCGGCATGGTGCGGACGAAGCTGTCATGCTCCTGCGGCAGCAGCGTCTCGCGCTCGACCGACCGGTCGCTGACCACCCAGACGTCGGCCGCCTGGCCGCCGCGCTGCATGGCGATGGCCGTCGGGTCGAGCGAAAGGCCGACACGGGCGAAACCGCCGGGCATTACCGTCCAGCCATCGGGCGTGCGCGCGAGATAAACGCGCAGGCTTGCCGGCCGTGGCTCCAGCCAGCCGCCGACATAGACCGGCGTCGTCGACAGCGTCACCGCTTCCTGGCCGACGAAACCGCTGCCATCGCTCTCGATGCGCGCGATCAGCGCGATGCGTTCCTCCGGCGTCAGTGCCGAACCGAGCCTGGTCTGGCCGTCATCCTCAAAGGCCAGCCGCGTCGACAGCGCCGGACCGATCACCATGCGATCGATATTGGCAAGCACATGGGCCCGTTCGGTTGCTTGCCCGCACCACCAGGTCGCCACGCTTGGCAACAGAAGTTCTTCGCCGCGCAATGCGCGCGAAATCTTCGGCAGGAAAGCGAGCAGCGCCCGGGTTTCCATCAAGCCCGAACCCAGCGCATTGACCGTCGAAACCGTGCCGCGGCGGATCGCCTCGACCAGCCCCGGGGTGCCGATATGCGAGTCTGGCCGCAGTTCCAGCGGATCGGCGAAGGCGGCATCGAGCCGCCGCCACAGCACGCTGATCGGCATCAGCCCCGAAACCGTGCGCACCATCAGCTTGCCGCCGGCGACGGTCAGATCCTCGCCCTCGAGCAGCATGATGCCGAGATAGCGGGCGATATAGGCGTGCTCATAATAGGTCTCGTTGAGCGGCCCCGGCGTCAGAATGGCGACGCGGCCGTCATTCTCCTTCGCCATGCCGATCAGAGCATCGCGAAAGCGACGGAAGAAACCGGCCAGGCGATGCACATGCATCTCGCCATAGATGTCGGACAAAGCCCGCGTCGTGGCGACGCGGTTTTCCAGCGCAAAGCCGGCGCCCGACGGTGCCTGCGTGCGGTCGCCCAGCACCCACCAGCTTCCATCCGGTCCACGGCCGAGCTCGAAGGCGCAAAAATGCAGGAAATGACCGCTGGCCGGCATGGTGCCGACGACGGGGCGCAAATATTCGGGGCTCGCCGCAATCAGGCCTGCCGGCAGGATTCCCTTCTCGATCAGCCGGTTCGGCCCGTAAATATCAGCGACTATCTCCTCGAAAAGCTCGGCGCGCTGGACGAGACCGGCGCTGATCCCGGCCCATTCCTTGTCTTCGATCAGCAGCGGGATATGCGCCAGTGGCCATTCGCGCTCGTTGGCGCCGGCCTTGTCGTAGACGCGATAATAAACGCCGGCGTCGCGCAGATACTGGTCGGCGCGGGCAAAGCGCTGGCCCAGCTTTTCGGGACCCAGCTCCTCCAGCGCCTCGATGAAGGGCGCCCAGGCCGGACGCGGATGGCCCGAAGCATCGACCATCTCGTCGACGACGCCGTCAATCGGCTGGTAGTGCTCCAGCAGACTGTGCCTCAGCGGCTTGCCGCGGACCTTTTTCTGATTCCCCTTTGCCATCGCTGATCAGAGTCTTGCTGGCCGCCTGAGGTCAAGGGTCATGGGGAAGTCTTCAGAGGCTTCTTCATTGCGCAGCACATAGGCCGACGGCGTATGGCCGCGCGGCTCGAAGCGGGCGAGACGCCTCGCCTCGGCCTCATTGCCGTTGACCGGGAACGTGTCGTAGCTGCGCCCACCTGGATGCGCGACATGGTAGACGCAGCCGCCCACCGCCCGCCCCGTCCAACGGTCGTAAATGTCGAAGACCAAAGGCGTGTTGACCGGCAGCGCCGGATGCAGGCCCGACGAAGGCTGCCAGGCCTTGAAGCGCACACCGGCCACCGCGACCTCGCGATTGTCGGTGACCTTCATCGGCACGATTCGGCCATTGCAGACAATGGCATGACGTTCCGGGTTGAGGCCTTCGGTCCTGACCTGCAGCCGTTCGACCGAGGAATCGACGAAGCGCACGGTGCCGCCGATTGCGCCTTGCTCGCCCATGACATGCCACGGCTCCAGCGCCTGCCGCAGTTCCAGCTTGATGCCGGCATGCTGGACTTCGCCGCAGAACGGAAAGCGGAACTCCAGCTGGGCATCGAACCATTCCGGCCGGAATTCGAAACCGTTGAGCTTGAGGTCGTCGAGCATGTCGAGGAAATCCGCCCAGACATAATGCGGCAGCATGAAACGGTCATGGAGCGAGGTGCCCCAGCGCACGAAGCGGCCATCAAGCGGGTTGTTCCACGCACGGGCGATGATGGCTCGTACCAGCAATTGCTGCGCCAGCGACATGCGCGCATTGGGCGGCATCTCGAAACCGCGGAACTCGACAAGCCCAAGCCGGCCGGTCGGGCCATCGGGCGAAAACAGCTTATCGATGCAGATTTCCGACCGGTGCGTATTGCCGGTGACATCGGTCAACAGGTTGCGAAACAGTCGGTCGACCAGCCAAGGCAGCGGTGGGTTGCCCTGGCCCGGGTGCGGCACCTGCGCCATCGCGATCTCGAGTTCGTAAAGCGAGTCGTGCCGCGCCTCGTCGAAGCGCGGCGCCTGGCTGGTCGGGCCGATGAACAGGCCGGAGAATAGATAGGACAGCGACGGGCGCCGCTGCCATTGCAGCACCAGGCTCTTCAACAGATCGGGCCGGCGCAGGAACGGGCTGTCATTGGGCGTTGCGCCGCCGACGACGACATGGTTGCCGCCGCCGGTACCGGTGTGGCGGCCGTCGATCATGAACTTGTCGGCGCCAAGCCGCGTCTGCCGTGCTTCCTCGTAGATCGCCGTCGTCGTCGCCACGCAGTCCTGCCAGTTGGCAGCCGGATGGATGTTGACCTCGATGACGCCGGGATCGGGTGCCACCCTGATAACGTTGAGGCGCGGATCGTGCGGCGGTCCATAGCCTTCGATATGCACGGGAAGGCGGATCGACTTGGCCGCGTTTTCTGCGGCTGCGACCAGTTCGAGATAATCTTCCAGCGCCTCGACCGGCGGCATGAACACGCAAAGCCGCCCGTCGCGCGGCTCGACCGAAAGTGCTGTACGCACCGCGCCGCCGATCTCGGTGATCTCCTGCTCCACCCGGTCTTGCTGGCCGGTCGTCGCAGTGAACGATACCGCCTGCTGGCGCCGCGCCATCTCGTCGGCGCCTTCCAGTTCGGCCGGAGCCGGTTCTGGCAGTATGGCTTCCCGCGCCGGCAGCGGTCCACGCGGCAGCGACGGATCGACCGGCACGATATAGGGGAACTGTGCCGGCGGCACATAAGGCAGCGTGCCCAGCGGCAGGCGGTAGCCGACCGGGGAATCGCCCGGCACCAGGAACAGCCGCCCGCGCCGCGTCTTCCATTTCTCCGAGCGCCAGCGCGGGTCCGATGCCTGGCTGTTCCAGCGCTGGACCGGCAGCACATAGCCGGACGGCTTGGTCAGCCCGCGCTCGAACACTTTCGCCATGCGGCTGCGCTCTTCGGGGTCTTCCAGTTTGGAGTTGGACGGATCGACATTGTCGGGCAGCTTACCTTCCTTCAGCAGCCATTCGGCCGGGTCCTCATAGGCCTCGCTGACCATCGCCTTGTCGATGCCGAGTTCGCCGGCGATTGCCGTCAGCAGGTTTTCCGCCTGCTGCGGCCCGACCTTCGCATCGCTCTTTTCGCGCGCGATCAGCGACGGATCGCTCCATACCGGCTGGCCATCGGTGCGCCAATAGAGCGAAAAGGTCCAACGCGGCAGGCTTTCGCCCGGATACCACTTGCCCTGGCCGTAATGGAGGAAGCCGCCCGGCGCGAAGCGTTCGCGCAATTTACGGATCAGCGCATCGGCCTTTTCGCGCTTGGTCGGGCCGACGGCGGCGGTGTTCCACTCGGCGGACTCGAAATCGTCGATCGACACAAAGGTCGGCTCGCCGCCCATGGTCAGCCTGACATCACCCGCTTGAAGTGCGGCGTCGACCTTGTTGCCCAGCGCATCCAGCGCCTGCCAGCTTTCGTCCGAGAATGGCTTGGTGATGCGCGGATGTTCGGCAATGCGGTCGACACGCATGTCGAAGCCGAACTCGACATTGGCAAAGCTCGCCATGCCGGAAATGGGCGCGGCGTTGCGGAAATGCGGCGTGGCCGCCAGCGGCACATGGCTTTCGCCGGTGAGCAGGCCGGACGTCGGATCGAAGCCGATCCAGCCGGCGCCCGGCAGATAGACCTCGCACCAGGCGTGCAGGTCGGTGAAATCGACGGCGGTTCCGGCTGGGCCATCGAGCGCGACCAGATCGGGCTTCAGCTGGATCAGATAGCCGGAGACGAAACGCGCGGCGAGGCCGAGATTCCTGAGGATTTGCACCAGCAGCCAGCTCGAATCCCGGCACGATCCCTTTTTCGCGGCCAGCGTTTCCTCCGGCGAGAACACGCCGGTTTCCATCCGCACGATATAAGCGATCTCCCGCTGCAGCCGCGCATTGAGGTCGACGACGAAATTGACGGTGTTGGTGGCGCTACGGTCGATGGTTGCGAGGAAAGCAGACAGCAGCGGCCCCGCCGGCTCCGGCGTGCGGTAGATGGCGAGATCGTCCCTGATGTCTTCGGGGTACTCGAACGGGAAGGTCTCGGCCGATGGCTCGACGAAGAAATCGAACGGATTGTAGATCGTCATGTCGGCGACGAGGTCGACCTCGATCTTCAATTCCGTCACCGGTTCCGGGAAGACGAAGCGGGCCAGGAAATTGCCGTAGGGGTCCTGCTGCAGATTGACGAAGTGGTTCGCCGGCCCGACCTTCAGCGAATGGCTGAGCACCTTGGTGCGGGAATGCGGTGCCGGCTGCAGCCTGATGACCTGGGGCCCGAGAACCACCGGCCGGTCATATTTGTAATGGGTCAGGTGGTAGACGGCTGCCAGTATTGCCATGGGGCCCCGGAGATCGGCGTTTCTTCAGCCGAACCCTGACACATCTATTGGCCATTCTCCAAGCAGAGATGTTGCGATGCACCTAAATTAAGCAGCCGAAGCCGGCTACGCTGTGTCGAGATTCAGGTCAGGCCGAGTCGAAAATGGCTGATACCGAGAACCGGAGCAGAGCGTACTTTTGGTACGCGAGCACCGGAAGCGCAGGTATCGGCCATTTGCAGGCCGGCCTCACTTGAATTCGGCACAGCTTAGAAAAACGCCTGTATCCCCGTCTGAGCCCTGCCAAGGATCAGCGCATGCACGTCATGCGTGCCTTCATAGGTGTTGACCGTCTCCAGGTTCTGCGCGTGGCGCATGACGTGGTAGCCGATCTGGATGCCGTTGCCGCCATGCATGTCGCGGGCCTGGCGGGCGATGTCGAGCGCCTTGCCGCAATTGTTGCGCTTGACGATCGAGATCATCTCCGGTGCCATCTTGCCCTCGTCCATCAGCCTTCCGACCCGCAAGCTGGCCTGCAGGCCCAGCGCGATCTCGGTCTGCATGTCGGCGAGCTTCTTCTGGAACAGCTGCGTGCCGGCGAGCGGCTTGCCGAACTGCTTGCGGTCGAGGCCATATTGCCGCGCCCGGCGCCAGCAATCGTCGGCCGCGCCCATCGCGCCCCAGGAAATGCCGTAGCGCGCGCGGTTGAGGCAGCCGAACGGACCGCCGAGGCCCTTGGCGTTGGGCAGCAGCGCATCTTCGCCAACCTCGACGCCTTCCATCACCACTTCGCCGGTGATCGACGCGCGAAGGCTGAGCTTGCCGCCGATCTTCGGTGCCGAAAGCCCCTTCATGCCCTTTTCCAGCACGAAGCCGCGGATTTCGTCCTTGCCGTTGTCGCCCTTGAGCTTCGCCCAGACGACGAACACATCGGCGATCGGCGCGTTGGAGATCCACATTTTCGAGCCGGAAATCCTGTACCCGTTCGCGGTCTTCTCGGCCCGCGTCTTCATACCGCCGGGATCGGAACCCGCATCCGGTTCGGTCAGGCCGAAGCAGCCGATCCATTCGCCGGAGGCCAGCTTAGGTAGAAATTTCTTGCGCTGTTCTTCCGAGCCATAGGCATGGATCGGATACATCACCAGCGACGACTGCACGGACATCATCGAGCGGTAGCCGGAATCGACCCGCTCGACCTCGCGCGCCACCAACCCGTAGGTGACGTAATTGGCGCCGAGCCCGCCATATTCCTCGGGAATGGTGATGCCGAGCAGGCCGGCCTCGCCCATCTCACGAAAAATGCCGGCGTCGGTCTTTTCCTCGAGATAGGCCTCCTCGATGCGCGGCGCGAGCTTGTCGGCGGCAAAGGCGGCCGCGCCATCGCGCACCATGCGCTCATCCTCGGAAAGCTGGTTCTCGATCAGGAAGGGGTCTTCCCAGACGAACGCGTTCTTGTCGGCGGCCATGGCTTCGCTCTCTCCCAAAATCTTGAAGTGCTCGGGCTTATCCACCTCCGCTTCGGAAAAATCAAACAAAATTGCATCACAGATCAATGAGGTTTAGTAATGGATCATGAACGTCCAACGCCGGCTTTTACCCAGCACCAGCGCCCTTGCCGCCTTCGAGGCCGTGGCCCGCCTTGGCTCCTTCACCGCTGCCGCCCAGGAACTCGATTTGACCCAAGGGGCCGTCAGCCGCCAGATAGCACTTCTGGAGGAACAGTTCGGCCGCCGGCTGTTCGAGCGCGACAGCCGCAATGTTCGGCTGTCCACGGCGGGCGAAATCTATGCCGAAGCCGTGCGGGCGGCACTCGGGCAATTGCGCGACGCCGCGCTCGGATTGATGAGCAATCGGCATAGCGGCATGCTGAACCTCGCCATACTGCCGACCTTCGGCACGCGCTGGCTGATGCCGCTGATCCCGGATTTCGTCGCAGAAAACCCTGACATCACCATCAACTTTGTCACCCGCATCGGCCGCTTCGACTTCGCCCGCGAGCGGCTCGACGCCGCCATCCATCATGGCCAGCCCGACTGGCCGGACGCCGACTCCACGCTTCTGATGCGCGAGACCGTAATGCCGGTGGTCTCGCCAGACTTCCTTGCCAGCCGCGATATCACCACGGCGGCCGACATCACCCGCCTGCCGCTGCTGCACATGGCGACGCGTCCCGGGGCCTGGGGCGAATGGTTCGAGGAACAGGGCTTGAGCGCACCGATCGGACCCGGCATGCAGTTCGAGCAATTCGGCACCGTTGCCCAAGCCTGCATGGCGGGGCTTGGCGTCGCGCTCCTGCCGCAAGTTCTTATCGCCGGCGAATTGCAGCGCGGTCAGCTCGTGCAGGCGCCGGGACAGCCGATGCAAAGCCGCAGCGCCTACTACCTCGTCGTCCCGAACGACAAGCGCGGCCACCCGCCCGTCGTCAGCTTTCGCGACTGGCTGCTGGGCCAGGTTGAGAAGGAACCGGCCGTTCTGGCCTGGTAGCTACTTCCGCTTCATCGGCTCGGTTTCCGGCTGGAAGCGCAGCGTTTTTGCGACTTGCGTTCGGCAACTTTCGCATCGAGCTTGCTTTTGATCCGGGCGAAAGCCTGGTCTCCATCGACCGAACTGCCACTCGCCATGCCCCCGTCCCAAAGACGCCCCAACTCTTGGACACTCACTTTCTCGAAACTTGCCATATCGCGCGTATCTCCACACAAGGATGGTAGATAACGCTCTAGCGATTGCAAGGAACCATTCGAGGCTACTTCCGCTTCAAGGCATCGGCCAGCGCCGCACCAAACGCGCCTTGCTGTGCCGGTCCTTCCGGCTGACGCTGCGGCATCGGCGAAGGTTGCGCTGGCTTGCCGCCGCCATTGTCGCGCGGCCCCTTCGGCGTCCCGCCCTCGCCGCCGTCCTTGCGCATGGACAGCGCGATGCGCTTGCGCTTGATGTCGACATCGACGACCCGCACCTTCACCACATCGCCCGCCTTCACCACCTCATGCGCGTCCTTGATGAAACGATCGGCCAGTTGCGAGACATGCACCAGCCCGTCCTGGTGCACGCCGATATCGACGAAGGCGCCGAAGGCCGCGACATTGGTGACGGTGCCTTCGAGAAGCATGCCGGGCTTCAGATCCTTGATATCGTCGACGCCGTCGGCAAAGGTCGCCGTCTTGAAGCCGGGGCGCGGGTCGCGGCCGGGCTTTTCCAGCTCCGCAATGATGTCGCGCACCGTCGGCAGGCCGAACCGTTCGTCAACGAAGACGCGCGGATCGAGCGCCTTGAGCGCGGCACTGTCTCCCATCAGCGAGCGCACATCGCGACCGCAGGCAGCGACGATCTTCTTGGCCACGCCATAGGCTTCCGGATGGACGGACGAGGCGTCGAGCGGCTCGCTGCCATTGGCAATGCGGAGGAAGCCTGCGGACTGTTCGAACGCGCGCGGGCCGAGCCGCGCTACCTTGAGCAGTTCCTTGCGGCTGGCGAACGGCCCGGTCGCATCGCGATGCGCGACAATGGCATCGGCAAGCGACGCGCCCAGGCCTGACACGCGGGCCAAGAGCGGCGCCGAGGCGGTGTTGAGATCGACGCCGACAGCATTCACCGCGTCCTCCACCACCGCCTCCAGCGAGCGGCCAAGCCGGTACTGGTCGACATCATGCTGGTACTGGCCAACGCCGATCGATTTCGGCTCGATCTTGACCAGTTCGGCGAGCGGGTCCTGCAGGCGCCTGGCGATCGACACCGCACCGCGCAGCGACACGTCGAGCCCGGGAAACTCAGCCGCCGCTGTCGCGGAGGCCGAATAGACCGAGGCGCCGGCTTCGCTGACGATCACCTTGAGCGGCTTTGGCCCACCATCTGAAGGCATGTCGGACAGCATGTCGGCGACCAGCTTTTCAGTCTCGCGGCTGCCGGTGCCGTTGCCAATCGAGATCAGCTCGACCTTGTGCAGGCGGATGAGCTTGGCGAGCTCCGCCTGTGTGCCGCGCACATCGTTCCGCGGCGGAAATGGATAGACCGTCGTCGTCGCCAGCACCTTGCCGGTGCCATCTACCACCGCGACCTTGACGCCGGTGCGGATGCCGGGATCGAGCCCCATGGTCGGCCGCGAGCCGGCGGGTGCCGCCAGAAGCAAATCCTTGAGGTTGCGTGCAAAGACATGGATCGCCTCTTCCTCCGCCCGCTCGCGCAGGTCGCGCATCAAATCGAGCGTCAGGTGCAGCGAAAGCTTGATCCGCCAGGTCCAGCCGGCGACTTCCATCAGCCAGCGGTCGCCCGGCAGGCTGCCGCCGATGGCGTAGGCATTGGCGATCATCCGCTCGACCGGCTTCACCGGCGAGGCATCGTCGGCATCGACCTCGATGTCTAGCGACAACACCTCTTCGTTGCGGCCGCGCAGCATGGCCAGCGCGCGGTGGCTCGGAACATTTGCCCAACGCTCGACATGCTCGAAATAGTCGGAGAATTTCGCCCCGGCCTCCTGCTTACCGTCGACGACACGGGCACGCATGAAAGCGCGCTCCTTCATGTAGGTGCGAAGCTTGCCGACCAGATCGGCATTTTCCGCGAACTGTTCCGACAGGATGTCGCGTGCGCCTTCCAGTGCGGCCTTGGCGTCGGTCACATCCTCGGTCACATAAGCCAGCGCCGCCTCGGCGGGCACCAACGACCGGTTGGCCAAAATAGCCTCCGCCAATGGCGCCAGCCCGCGCTCCCGGGCGATCTCGGCCTTGGTGCGCCGCTTGGGCTTGTAGGGCAGGTAGATGTCTTCCAGTTCAGCCTTGGTGGCGGCAGCCACAATTTTGGCCTCAAGTTCTTCGGTCAGCTTGCCCTGCTCGCGGATCGAACTGAGAATGGTATCGCGGCGCGCATCGAGTTCGCGCAGATAGGCCAATCGCTCGGCAAGGTCGCGCAATTGGGTGTCGTCGAGCCCGCCGGTGACCTCCTTGCGGTAGCGCGCCACGAACGGCACCGTCGCGCCCTCATCGAGCAGCCCTATAGCTGCTGATGCCTGCTCCGGCCGCGCCCCGATCTCTGCCGCGATGATGGATGCGATGCGTTTGCTGTCTGCTGCCATGCTGGTCCCTGTCGCAAAGAGCGGCGACCATAGGCGCTGATGTCCGTCACGCCAACCGCAGTGTTCTCAAGCGTCAAAGAGGTCCACAGGAAAGCGCCTTGCTTTGGCTCGTCCTCAGACCATCCCGCTCAGCGCCTCGAAAAAGGCAACGATCTCGCGTTCGAGCGGATAATCTTCAGGCACCGGCTGCGACCCCATTTTTGCAATCACCACTTCCGTCTTCGGGTTGACGTAGAGCCATTGGCCGTGGATGCCGATGCCGCAGAAGGCGCCGTTTGCCGCCCCCGTCTGGTACCATTTGTTACGGTAACGGCCCTTCGGGAACAGATGCACCATTGTGCCGCGCTGCCAGGCCTCCGCGCTGCCGCCGGCAACGGTCGTATCGCGCACCCAGCCTTCCGGCACGATGCCGCGGCCATTGGCCGTGCCGCCCTGCCGCATCATCTCGCCGATACGCGCCAGGTCGCGCGGCGTCACCGAAATGCCGCCGGCGGTGCGCGCCGTACCTTCCATGTCGACGCCGATCGAAGCCTCGCTGACTGCACCCAGCGGTAGCCACAGTTTCTCGCGCATCAGGTCCGGGAAGCGCTGGCCGGAAGCTCGTTCGAGCAGCAGGCCGAGCAGATCGGAATTGGGCGAACGGTAGCGGAAGGTTTTGCCGTGCGGTTCTTCGAGCCGCTGCAAGGTCAGAATGAATTCGCGCAAGCTTTCAGTGCCGCCGCCCGGATTCCACAGCGTCGCGCGGCGGTAACGGGCAAAGGCGCTTTCGGGATCGAGATAGGCCTCCTCGAAATCGAGGCTGACGCTCATATCGAGCACATGCCGGCAGCTTGCATCGGCATAGGCCGAGCCGGCGGCTTCCGGAATGTACTGGGTCACCGGCGCTTCCGGGTCGAACACGCCCTCGCCTTCCAGTATTCCGGCGATGATCGCGGTGACCGATTTGCTGATCGAAAAGATGATGTGACGGGCACCGAAATCCATATTGGGCGCGAACCAGTCGCCGATGACCTTGCCAGCCTTCATCACCGTCAGCGCGTCGCTGCTCGAACGTGTGAGGAATTCGGCCACCGTCTCCGGCGCGCCGGCGACGGGGACGTTTTCGCCGAGCAGGCCGCTCAGGTCCCGCACCGGTGCCTCGACGCTTCCCGGCGTCGCCGCCACGGGGGCGGTAGGCACCAGCTCGCCAAGGTTCTGGAACGACCAGCGGTTGAACGGGCTTTCGCGCCAGTTGGAGAGCAGCACCTCATTGCGGGCGAAGCCGTAGCGGGTCTCGAACGCGGTCTTGCCGGTCATGAACGTTTCCTCAGAGGGTGATTTGTTGTGGGTCAACCAAGCGCCATGGCGATGGTGTGCACCGCCTTCAGCGTTGCCACCGAATAGGCGACATTGCTGAAATCCGGATAGGTCGAAAGCTTGACCACGACCATGCCGGTGTCCCAGTCGATATGGATCATCTGCCCGAACACGCCCCGGCACATCAGCGCGCGTGAGCGCGGGTTTTCGATCCAGAACTGGTTGCGATAGCTGCCTTCGGGCAGGCTCGGATTGAAGTCCGGCCCATGCCTGCCGTTGCGCGTCGCCTCGATCCAGTCGGCCGGCACGATGCCGCGGCCCTTGTCGAGGATCAGCTGGCCGAAGCGGGCGTAATCGCGCAGCGTCGCGTTGAAGCCGCCATCGGCCAGCGCATAGCCGGCGCTGTCGACCGTGAAGCAAGCGCTTTCGTCGGCGCCGAGCTTTTGCCACAGCTCCTCGGACACCAGCTGCGCCAGCCGTTTACCGGTGACCCGCTCCATGATGAAGGCAAGCACGTCGGTCTCGATCGAGCGGTACTCGAACGCGACGCCATGCGGCCGCACCTTGTCCTTCAGCTGCTGGATCAACTCGAACAGATGCGGCGGCCATTGGAAATCCGGATCGCTGTCCGGCGGCACCGGCTTCCAGCCCGTGGCGACATCAACCTGGCCGATGTCGGAGTAACGGTCGGTGTATTCCTCGGAAAACCGCACGCCGGTGGTCATATCCAGCACATGCTGCACGCTGGCGCCGTCCCAGCCGGTCGCGCCGAGCTCCGGCAGATAGGCGGTCACCGGTTTGGCCGGGTCGATCAAGCCGCGCCCAACCAGAATACCGAACACGGTGCCTGTTACCGACTTCGCCATCGACTGCGACAGATGCAGCGTGCGCTCGGCCATGCCGTTGAAATAGCGCTCATAGGCGACCTTGCCGTCTTTGAGCACCAGGAAGCCGTCCGTGTAGGTCTCGTCGAGCACGCCAACGAGCGTCGTCGGACGGCCCTTGCTGTCTTCCACCGGCAGCGCGTCGAGATCGGTCTCTGCGCGCTCAAGACGATGGCGATGGCCATTGCCGCGCCAGACCTCGATGGTCGGCAGGAATTCGCGGATGTGTTGGAAGGCCCAGCGATTCCATGGCGGCCGGTCCCAGTCGAGCTTCGGCAGCACCATTTGAGGCGGCGAGCCCTGCATGATCGACGGCCGCGGATCGCTGTTGCGATAGGAGTCCATGAAAGCCATTCCGGAAAAGAAAAGACCCGGCGGCGCATGCCGCCGGGTCTGTCAGACTGCGGTTATTTCTGCAGTTCGGTCCAGATCTTGGTGTAGATGTCCTGGATCTCAGGCGCGCACATCTTCTGGAATTCGCCTTGTGCCTTCGCAGCCTCCGGAATGACGACTTCCGGGGCATCCTTCATATCGGCCGGCATGTACTTGTCCGAGCCGGTAATGGCGTTTGCGTAGCGATGGAAGGCCGAGAGGCCGGCCGCGTTTTCCGGATCCATGATGAAGTTCTGGAACAGCTTGGCGTTCTCGACATTTTTGGCTTCCTTGAGAACGACGACGTTATCGCTCCACAGGCCGTAGCCTTCCTTCGGATAATTGTAATGGATGGCCGGATTGGCCAGCCGCTGACGCAGCGCCGAACCGTTCCAGTCGCTGGTCGCCTTGAAGTCGCCGGCGCCCATCTTTTCGATGGTGTTGTATTCCATGGCGATCCAGTTCGGCTTGGCCGCGACAAGCGTGTCGCGCACCTTCTTCAGCACCGTCTTGTCGTCGGTGCACTGCTGGCCGCCGACATATTTGATCGCCGCGAAGATAACGTCATTCATCTCGGGAACGACATTGGTCTTGCCCTTCAGCTCGTCCGGCGTGTTGAAGATGATGCCCCAGCTGTCGGCTGGTCCCTTGTAGGCATCGGTGTTGACGACGACGCCGACGGTGCCCAGCGCCCACGGCACGGAATATTTGCGGCCGGGGTCGAAGTCTGGATTGGCCCATTCCGGCGCCACGTTCTTGAAGTTCTCCATCTTGCCCGGATCGGTCTCCTGCACGAGGCCCTCCTTGATCCAGATCGGCACGTAGGTTTGCGACGGAACGGCGATGTCGAAGCCGGTGCCGCCCTGGCGTACCTTGGCGAGCGCCGTATCGTTGGAATCGTAATCGGTGATGGTCACCTTGACGTTGTATTTGGCTTCGAACTTTTTGATCACGTCGGGGCTGGTATAGTTGCCCCAATTGTAGATGTTCAGCTCGCCATCGGCGCTGGCCAGGCTCGTCGTTGCGAGCAGCGCCAACCCCATGGCGGCTGTCGTTGTTTTCCAGTTCATGGTTTTAGCTCCCATTTGTCGGTTCAGTCTCTTTTCCTGCTGACGAAGAAAAACAACGTGACGATCGCGACCGAAAGCAGCAGGAAGGCGGTCGATATCGCGTTGATCTCAGGCGTGATGCCGCGGCGGATCTGGCCGAGCATGTAGGTGGGCAGCGTATCCTGGCCGCCCGATTTGACAAACTCGGTGATGACGACGTCATCGAGCGAGATGACGAATGCCAGCATCAGTCCGGCCAGTATGCCGGGCCACAAAAGCGGCAGCGTGATGCGGCGGAAGGTCTTCCAAGGCGTCGCGTACAGATCGGCGGCCGCGCGCTCCAGCGTCAGGTCCATGTTTTCCAGCCGCGCCCGGATCGGCAGATAGGCGAACGGGATGCAGAACGCCGTGTGCGCGGCGATCAGATATCCAATGCCGGAATAGCCGGTGAAGATCTTGATGCGCGAGAAGAAGATCAGCAGCGCCACGCCGGTGACGATCTCGGGCACCATCAGCGGCTGGTTGATCGCCGCATATTTGAAGGTGAGGCCCGGATAGGACGCGGTGCGCGTGGTGGCGAGCGCGGCCATGGTGGCAAAGATTGTCGACAGCACCGCAGCGACGGCGCCGATCTGGAACGAGCGTAGCGTCGCGTCGATAACTTGCACGTTCTGCCAAGCCGACTGGAACCAGCGCATCGAAAAGCCGCCCCATTCGGACGTCGAGTTCGCCGCGTTGAAGGCATAGGCGACCAGCACGATGATCGGCAGATAGAGCACGATAAAACAGGTCGCAGCGATCACCGTGAAGCCGGTCTGGTGCTTGATGGAAAAGTTCTTAGTCATGCCGCGCCCCCGACTTGCCGGCATTGCGCACATAGGCAAGCAGCGCCACCATGACGATGATCATCACCGTGATCGACAGCGCCGAGCCGAGCGGCCAGTTGCGGCCTTGGCCGAACTGCAATTCGATCAGGTTGGACAGCATCATATTCTTGCCGCCGCCAAGCACGCTCGGCGTCACATAGGCGCCAAGGGCTGGAATGAAGACCAGGATGGAGCCGGCAATGACGCCGGGTTTGACCAGCGGGAAAATGATCTTCCGCAATACCTTGAATCGGGTCGCGTAGAGGTCGTAGCCCGCCTCGACGAGGCGAAAATCAAGCTTCTCCATGCTGGCATAGATCGGCAGCACCATCAGCGGCAGATAGACATAGGCCATGCCGATCAGAATCGCCGTGTCGGTGAAGAGGATCTGCACCGGCGCTGAGACGATACCAAGCTTGATAAGGATGGTGTTGATGATGCCTTCGTTGCGGATGATCTGCAGCACGGCGAAGGTGCGGATCAGAAGGTTGGTCCAGAACGGAATGGTGATCAGGAACAGCCAGAGATCCCTGGTTTTCTCGCTCCGCGTCGCCATGAAATAGGCGGTTGGAAACCCCAATGCCAAAGTGGCGATCGTCGTTATCACCGCCAGCTTGATCGAGCGCCAGAAGATGGTGACATGCGCTGCCGCAAGCGAAAGCGTATCGTCGAAAATGTCGCGTTCCATGAACACCGACAGCCAGGCATCGGGCGAAAACTGCCACTTCACATCGCCATAGGGGCCAGGCGTCAGGAACGAGTAGATCAGCACGATCAGCAAGGGGCCGGTCGCGGCGAGGAAGATCACCAGCAAGGCTGGCGCTGACAGCAGCCACCGGTCGCGCACATCGCGTCGCTCCGCTGCCTTGGCGACTTGTTCCGCGGTCGCCATGATCAGTCCTTCAGCACTTGCGCGGCGTCGTTGCCGATCGTGATACCGATCTGGCCGCCCTGCACGAAGCCGTCACCGGCGCCGCGGCTGTTCTGACGCCGCACGATGAACGGCTCGCCACCGGCAAGGCGCAGATGGAAGTGCGTGTCGGTGCCGAGATAGACGATGTTTTCGACGGTACCGGACAGCGAAGCGCTCGGGCTGGCCGTGCCCAACTGCGCATGCTCTGGACGCACGACGATGGTGACCTTGCCGCTGGGGCTGAAGCCTTCCGGCAGCGAGGCTGGGATTTCCACACCAGACGGCAGCTTCACCGTCGCCCGGCCACCAGTCGCGCTAACCACATCCGCCTTGAGGAAGTTCGACTCGCCGATGAAGTCGGCGACGAAACGCTCGGCCGGCCGGTCGTAGATGTCGCGCGGCGAGCCGACCTGCAGGATCTTGCCCGACGACATCACCGCGATGCGGTCCGACATGGTCAGCGCTTCCTCCTGGTCGTGGGTGACGAAGATGAAGGTGATGCCCGTCTCGTGCTGCAGCCGCTTCAATTCGATCTGCATTTCCTTGCGCAGCTTGTAGTCGAGCGCCGAGAGCGGTTCGTCGAGCAGGAGCACCTTGGGCTGCGGCGCAAGCGCCCGGGCGAGCGCCACGCGCTGCTGCTGGCCGCCGGAGATCTGGCTGGTGCGGCGACCCGCCAGCGCCTCCATCTTCACCAGTTTCAGCATCTCGGCGACGCGCGCCTTGATCTCGGCCTTCGGCTTGCCCAGCATTTCCAGGCCAAAGCCGATATTGTCGGCAACCGTCATATGCGGGAACAGCGCGTAGGATTGGAAGACGGTGTTGACCGGCCGCTTGAAGGGCGGCAACGGCGCGATGTCCTGACCGTAGAGGAGGATTTCGCCGGCGGTTGGAAAGTCGAAGCCGGCAATCAGCCGCAGCAACGTGGTCTTGCCGCAGCCGGATGGTCCCAGCAGTGTAAAAAACTCATTCTCGCGGATGGATACCGAGACCGTATCGAGGGCAGCGACCTGCCCCTCACCCGATCCGAAAATTTTACTGACGTTTACGACTTCAATTGCATTCCGATCCGGTTTTTCCGGCACGATACGCCTCACTGTTGACCCCGCTCTTGCTGGCGGAGTTTTTCCCCTGTTCGATGTGACCACACGGCCGGTTGGTTGGCAAGTCCGGCATTGAATCACAGTTCAGTCGGTCATTTCGTCTTGCAAGCGGCAAGCTGTGCAAGCCGCATGCCATTGTCAGGCCTGGTAGGTGACCTTGCCACCGCAGACCGTCGTCACCGGCCGCAGCTTGTGTAGATCGGCCGGCGCCGTCTTCTCGATATCGGCCGACAAAACCACCAGATCCGCCATATAGCGGGGTTTCAGAACGCCTTTGCGATGCTCGGCGAATTCGGCATAGGCGCCCTCGACCGTGTAGGCGGCAATCGCTTCCTGCAGCGAGAAACTCTGGTCAGGATCGCCTTCTGCCCATGGTTTGCGCTGCACTGCCGCCTGAATGCTCAGGATCGGGTCGATCGCCGCCACCGGCCAGTCCGAGGCGAACACGACATGGGCGCCGGCGCTTTTCAGGGTGCGCCAGGGATAGCTCAGCGGCCAGCGGGCCGGTCCGATGCGTGACACCGTCGGCTCCAGTGGAAAATCCATGGCGCCGGGCGGATGCGACGGCTGCATCGAGGCGATGACGCCGAGTTCGGCAAAACGCGGCACGTCGGCTGCTGTGGTGACCTCGATGTGCTCAACCCTGTGCCGGCTGTCGCGCTTGCCATTGACCTTCTGCGCCGCCTCGTAACCGTCGAGCACTGCGCGCACCGCGCCGTCACCGATCGAGTGCACCGCGATCTGCAGCCCGCGTTTGTCGATAGCCACGGCGAGATCGATAAATTGCTGCGGCGTGAACAGCGGCTCGCCGACCCAGTCGGGACGATCCGCATAGGGTTCGACCATAACAGCGGTCCAGGAATCGAGCACGCCGTCATAGAACACCTTGACCATGCCCGATGACAGCCACTCGCTGTGGTAGCGCTCGGCCATGACGGACGCCTTCTCGAGCATGGCGAGTGTCATGAAATTCTTGTAGTGGAACGGGATCTTGACGCGGCAGGGCAATCCCTCCTCGGCCTCGATCTCGGAAAGCAATTCGAGCTGGTAGAGATTGCCGTCCATGTTCTGGATCGAGGTGATGCCATGGCGCGCGCACCAGGCAAGTCCGCGCCGCATGATGTCACGGTCAGCGGCCCGCTCGGCGGCCGACGGCATTGGGTCGGGCTCGCCGCCGGTCGACAGCCCCAGCCGCACCCGGCTTTCGCCGGCAAGGTCGAGCACCGGACCGAAGGCCTCGCCCTCGCGCAATTCGCCCGCGGCCAGGCCGTCGTCACCCATCACGATCTCGTTGCCCGGACCGAGCGTGCGTCCCTTCAGGATGCCGGCCATCTCCAACGCCTTGGTGTTGGCCCACATCGTATGGTGGTCGGGCGCCGCCATGCAGAAGGGGCGGTCGGGCAGGATGGCGTCGAGATGATGGCGTGTCACCCGCTCGTCGCCGAGCACGGTGTAGTCGGCGCCCTGTCCCACAAGCATTTTCGCCTCGGGCCGCGTCGTTGCGTAGTCGCGGATGGCACTTTGAAGCGCCTCGAAGCCATGGATACCGCCGAGTTGAAGATGCGCGAGCTCGGCCCCTCCCGAGAACAGATGCATGTGGGCTTCGATGAAACCGGGCAGGACCGAACCGCCCTTGGCGTCGATCACCTCTGTGGTCGTTCCCTTGAGTTTTTCGATGGCGGCGTGGTTGCCGATGGCGATGATGGCGCCGTCCTTGACGGCAATCGCCTCGGCGGCGGGATTGTCATCGTCCATGGTCCGCACGCGACCATTGATGACGATCAGATCAGCATTTTGACCCGCACCCGTGACAGACATCGCGACTCCGCGGTTTTGACGACTGGCTGAGACCGACAACCCTCTTGTCCGACAAGCTGCCACTCCGCTGGAGCGGCGTTATCGGACGAAAACTGATGCCAGTGCGCTCTTTCGAAATTCCCCTTGTGATCTCTCAAAACAGCGTGGATAAAAGAATGCGACTAATTATTCGCGTTTGTCAACGTGCCGAATTTCGAATGTATTGTGGACAACACACCACGCCAATGTTGAGACCGGGACCTGTGTTGAAACCGGCAGGGAACGAAGGCATCAATCCGTGAAGCGCAGTCTCAGCCGCGAAACCAGGATGGCGCTCGAACCGCGCAAGCAGCCGCGGCAGGAACGGTCGAGCAAGGTGGTCGACCGGATACTCGACGCGGCTTTGATCCTGACGCGGGAGCAGGGAACCAAGACGCCGACGACGCTCGCCATTGCCCGGCGCGCGGGCCTGTCGGTCGGTTCGGTCTACCAGTACTTTCCCAACAAGGAAGCCATTCTCCTCGACCTCGCCCGGCGCTGGCTGTCGTCGTTTCCCGAGGTGATCGCCAGGCGCATCGAGGTCACCCCACCCACCAACCGCGACGAGTTTCGGCAGGAGGTGCGCAAGCTCTTCATCGATACCTCCAGAATATATCTCGAAAACGCCACCCTGATGCCGGTGATCGAGGCGATATCCGGCAATGCCGACCTCAGGCCGATCCAGGACGAATATGACGAGCAGATCATCGCGCTTTACGCCGCGTGGCTGCAGCATGTGAACCCGGCCCTTGAAGACAAGATCGCCAGCCGACTCGGCGTGCTGATGATGGATGTCGGGCACGCCTGCCGGCTTGTGGGGTTGAAGCGGGATCGCAAGACATACGACCTCATCGAGGACGATGTGGAAAGAATGTGGCTCGCTCTGGTCACCCCCTATCTCAACCTTGACTGATTTCGCTATTTCGAGAGGAAATTCATGAAGACTGTCTATTCGCCGCTTCATGCCGGCCATGCCGGCCAGATGGAACTGGTCACGTCGGCAATCGTGCCGGGTTTCGAAAAGCCGTCGCGGGCCGAGTTCATCAAGGCGCGGGTCGAGAGCGAGAAGCTGGGGCCGATCATCGGACCGGTCGAGCACGATCTCACAGCCGCCAAGCGCATCCACAAGGCCGACTATATCGACTTCCTGCCAACCGTCTGGCCGGCGTGGAAGGCCGCCGGCCTCGATGGCACGGCGATGCCCTTCACCTGGCCGACGCGCGGCCTGCGCGGCGACGTGCCACCCAAGCGCGTCGACGCCTTGCTCGGCTACTATTCCTTCGACGCCGGCGCCACCTTCGTCGAAGGCACATGGACCGCGATCAAATCGTCCTATGACGTGGCGCTGACGGCGGCGGCCTTGGTCAAGGGTGGTGAGCGGTCGGCCTTCGCGCTTTGCCGCCCGCCCGGCCATCACGCCGGTGCCGGGTTCATGGGCGGCTACTGCTACATCAACAATGCTGCGGTCGCCGCGCAATGGTTCCTCGATCAGGGCGCAAAACGCGTCTCGATCCTTGACGTCGACTATCACCACGGCAATGGCACGCAGGAGATCTTCTATGAACGGGCCGACGTGCAGGTTCTCAACCTGCATGGCGATCCCATGGTGGAGTATCCGTTCTTCCTCGGCCATGCCGGCGAACGCGGCGCTGGCGCCGGCGAAGGTTTCAACGTCAATTATCCCATGCCCTTCGGCACCAATTGGGACGCCTGGAACGCCTCGCTGGAGGATGCCTGCGTCAAGCTCGCCGCCTACGCCCCCGATATCGTCATCGTCTCGCTCGGCGTCGACACCTTCGAGAAGGATCCGATCAGCCAGTTCAAGCTGAAAAGCCCGGACTATCCGAAGATCGGCCGGCGCATCGCAAAGCTCGGCCTGCCGACGCTGTTCGTGATGGAAGGTGGCTATGCCGTCGAGGAGATCGGCATCAACGCCGTCGGCGTGCTGACCGGCTTCGAGGACAAGTAGGAAAGCAATTCCAGGATAAGTGTGAGGCGGTTTTCCGGCCGGAATTGCGCCAAGGAGATATGGGGCGGCTCCGGCCGCCCCGACCATCTAGGCGGCCGCAGCCGGGTTGGGTGCAACCACCGGAACGGCTGGCCTTCGCGACCGGCCGATGCGGTAGACAATCACCGCCGCAATCACGCCTGCCGCCAGGATGGCGAGCGCCAGCAACGGCCGGTACCAGAACCAGGCAATCGCAATCGTCACCGTGCCGACCAGGATCGCCAGAACGAAGGCGATGATGCCGGTGCCCATCCGCGCCATGCTGCCGAGGAAGGGTATGACGTCGAGGATCACCCCGATCGGGCTGAGGAACAGCGCAAAGCCTATGGTCAGCAACAGCAAGCCGGCGCCGCGCAGCAGCCAGGTGATCAGCGTGTTGGCGCTGACCGCGTCGGCGAACATCTTTTCGGCCGGGACGTTGCCGGTATCGACCATCAGCAGCGCATCGCCGGCTTGCGTCTGGTAGGGCTCGAAGCGGCTGCCGGCCTGGCGCGCGATGATGCTGATCACGCCCAGCGGCGCCAGTTCGTAGCCGATGCGATAGTCGCCCAAAGCGGGCGTCGTGTTGTCATTGCCGAGAAAAATCTTGCCATCGACGATGCTGAGCGGTTTCGTTCCGGTATAGGCAGCCTTTATCGCCGCCGACTGGTCGGCTGACAGGGAATAGTCCTTGTCACCCTCGATGCGGTCCAGCACCGGCGTATCGAGATCGAAGGCGACAAGCTTGCCCTCAGGAATCTGGAAGGTCCGGCCGTGGATTTCCATCGGCGGAGTCTGGTGGCCGTCCGGCTTCTTGAAATCGGAGGAGTCGATCTGGCTGTCGTCCCACACCTTGGAATAGCTGTAGGTGGTCACCGTCTCTTCGCCACCGCCGAGCTTCTTCGTCGTCTCCGACTTGGACTCTTCCTTCCACTGATACATCTCGACGCTGCGCGACAGCCGCAGCCCTTGCGCCGCAATGCCGAAATCCGGATCCGCCAGGCCGCTGTCCGCCGTCACCAGTCCGCTGACATGAACCAGCTTGCCGTCATTGGCGGTATCGACGCTGTCGGCGCCGACCGAAACCACCGCTCCAGAACCTTCGGCCAGCGAGCGCGCCGTCTGCACGGCGCGGCCTTCGTTCCAGAACAGCCCGATCACCATCAGCACGATCAGGATAAGGCCGAAGATGACCCCGCCGACCGCGCGCTTGATCCGCCCGAACCACGAGACGGATGTGACTTCCCGAAATGAATCGCTCATCGTTTCCCCGAAACAAAGTTGCCCAAGATTTAAACGCGGCCGGCGGCCGCCTCGTATCGATCAGTCGGCGTGGATCTGCGCGCCGCAATCCCTGTCGCCGGCGCAGGCGTGCACCGCGCGTGTCGTGCCGCCATCGCCAACCCGCCACGGCGAGGCAGACAGCGGCGCCTGGCGATTGCCCCCGAGAAGATCGAGCGCCCGCATCGCCGTGTCTTCGCCAGCCTCGTCACGCTTGACGATCTCGACGTCCTTGAGGCCGATCGCGGCAAGCTGCGGCATCACCACATCGGGGTCGCCCGCCACCACGATCAGCGACGGATCGAGCGACGCCAGGGCCAGCGCCTGTTTCTGAACCGCATCGAGCGTCAGCTTTGTGCGCGCCGCCATGCGGGTTTGCTGGTCCTCCAGCGTCGATCCGCTGCCGACCGCGCCAATCAGCGAGGAGAACAGACCAGCCGACGTCTCGGCCGATCCAGCCAGCGCCCGGCGATAGACGGTCACCGTGCGGTCGACCTCGTCCTGCGCTACCGGCAAGGTTGTCAGGCCGGCAAATCCTTTCAGGATTTCGGTAATCGCCGGCCCGGTGTTGGCGCGCTCGACGGTGGTTGCCACGACCAATCCCGAGCCGGCCTTCATCGGGCTCATCAGATAGCTCGACACGCCATAGGAGTAGCCCTTCTCCTCGCGGATCACCGAATTCAGCCGGCTGGAGAAATCGGCGCCAAGCAGGTTGGAGACCGCGGTCGATTCAGCGCGCTCGCTCTCGTCGGTGCCGGGCGCCGGCCGCGCCACGAACAGCGCCGACTGGCTGGCGCCGGGTTCGGGCACCAGCAGCACTTTCTGTCCCCCGTTGAAATGCGCCGCCGGCGACGGCTCGACGGCATAGCCGGCGGTGTCGCTTGTCCACGCGCCAAATGCTTTTTCAAGGCTGGCGGCGACGGTCGCGACCGGCATCGGGCCGACGCTGTAGAAGGTCACCGCCTTCGGCGTGAACTCCGCCTTGAATGCGTCCCTCGCCTCGTCGAGCGAGATCGAGGCCAGCGCCTTTGCCGACCAGTCCACCGCTGCCTTGCCCGGCACCTGCGGGATCAGCGTCGCCTTTGCCATGCGGCCGGCAACGCCGGGCAGATCCGCCTCGCGGCCGTTTAGCCAGTCGACCGTCTGCGCCATCAGCACCGTCCATTCGGTCTTGTCGAAACGAGGCTTCAGTACCGCGTCGGCGAGCAGCCCAATACCCTGGTCGAGCTTTTCCGGCGGCACGCCAAGCGTCATCATCGTGGCCAGCGTTCCGGCCTGGTGGCTGACGCCGGCGCCGATGTCGCTGGCCGCCTTGGCGAAATCAGCCGAGCCGCGATCGGCGGCCCCGCGTGTCGCCATGCTTGCTGCAAGTTCCAGCAATCCCTCCTTGCCTTCCGGCACGCTGTTCCAGCCGCCGGCGGCACTGGCCGCGACATAGACCATCGGCGCTTCCGGCATTGTGTAGTGGACGAGTTTGATGCCATTCGAGAGCGTCGCCGTTTCCATGGCGGGCAGTGTTGCCGAAGGCGCTTGCCCGGCCGCATGCTTCGGAATGTCGATCGCCGCTCGCTCCGGCGCGGTGAACGGCTGCGGTGTGCCGGACGAGCCGATCAGTGCATCGGGATAGCCGCCGCGCGGGCCGGGCTTCAGCACCAGCACGCTGGCGTCTTCCGGTTTCAACAGCCGCTTCATCGTTGCCTCGAGATCCGCCACGCTGGCGTCCTTCACCCGCGGGTCGTCGACCAGCGCGCTCTGCGCATCGCCGAGCACGTCGGCATTGTAGGAGACGACGCCGGCGCGATCCTTCAATGCTTCGCTGCCGAGCCGCGCTGCCTGCAAGATGCCGGTGCGCGCACGCTCGACATCGACCGGATCGAGCGGGGTCTTCAGGAAATCCGCAAACGCCGTTTTCATCGCGCTTTCCAGCGCTTCCGGCGCCACATCTTCGGCGGCACCCGCCTCGAAGGTAAAGCGGCCACCGAGCAGACCGCCGGTCCAGCTCGCGCTGGCATAGGTGGCAATGCCCAACTGCGAAACCAGCCGGTTGCGCAAAAAACCATATTCGCCGTTGCCGAGCAGTTCGGCGGCAATGCTGAGCGCACCATTGTCGGGCGACTGCGCCACCGGGCCACTGAAGCCGACCACAACGATGGGGCTTGGCACGCGATCCTCGAGCACCAGCTTGAGCCGGGCCTGCGTCGGTTCCGGCACGGCGGGCCGCGCCACATCGGCGCCGCGCGCCACGCGGCCGAACGTGTCGGCAATCAGCGCCTTGGTGTCGTCGATCTCCAAGTCGCCGACCAGCACCAACACCGCATTGTTGGGCAGATAGTAGCTGTTGAAGAAACCCCTGACATCGTCGAGCGTCGCCGCATCGAGATCGGCGACCGAGCCGATGACCATGCGGCTATAGGGATGCGGCTTCGGGAACAGCCCGGACCAGAAAGCTTCCCAGCCGGATGCGCCGGCCTTGTCGAGCACGTTCTGGCGCATCTCGTTCTTGACCACCGAGCGCTGCAGATCGAGCTTGGCCTGAGTCACCGAGCGGCCGAGATTGGCCATGCGGTCGGCCTCCAGCGACAAGATCATCGGCAGTGACGACGACAGCCCGTCGACGTAATAAACCGTGCCGTCTTCGGTGGTCCAGGCATTGATCTCGTTGCCGAGCGCGGCGTGCGCGCCGAACACGTTCGGCCAGGCCGGCATGCCGGAAAACATCAGATGTTCGAACAGATGCGCAAAGCCCGAGCGTCCCGCGGGTTCATTCATCGACCCGACGCGGTAGCGCAGGTTCATCACCACCTTCGGCACGCGATGGTCGGGCACCAGCACCACCTGCAGCCCGTTGTCGAGCGCATAGGTAACGGTCGGCTCAGCCTTGGCGGGCGCTGCCATGCCGGCAAGAGCCGCAAGCACCACCGTGAACGCCAGGAAAACCTGCTTCATCATGACCCCCGATGCTGATGGCCGCGAGCAAGCGCCGCCAAATCCGCCGTATGACCGAAGGGATGCCCACCCCTGCCGGCTGCCGAGACCCTATCGGAATCGATCGGCCCTCGATACGGCAGTATCGCAACACCCTCTGGCTTTTTCGTGTCGGCGTTTCAGGCCTTTTGCGGCGGAAAAGGCCGCGAAAGCAGCCCCTGAGTCGCTTGAGTCCAATAATATTGATTTTGTCAAATCGCGTTTGATGTCGGATTCATCTGCGGGTAGATTAGACCCGAATCAGCCGGTCCTTGGGGGGCGCGGCGACCACCCAAAGTCTCAAGTTCCGGCCAATGACCGGCACCAGACGCGGACGGCTTCGCGTTCCCTGAATGGATTCGGCGATCAGCGCGACCGCCGCGCCGTGTGAGTGCTTCGTAAACGTGATGCGTCTTCAAGTTCGGCCGCTGCTAACCCCAGCGTCCGGGCTCAAGAAAAGACTCCGGCCATGACATACAACCAAAGCATCCAATGAGCAGTTCCGCCGCGCTTCTCCAATCCGATACGTTAGGCTCGCGCCTCGAATCGCGCGGCGATCTCACCTCCTTTTTCATGCAGCTTGCCGCCGAGATCGGCGCCGACAGCTACATGCTCGTCGCCATCGTCCACGACCAGGACCGCAACGACGCCCGCATCGTCTCATCCAACTGGATCTTCGACGCCATTGAACTGATCGGCAAGCGGCTGATCGCCGGCCTTGCCCAGGGACCGCTGACCGTTGCACCTGGCATCCGCCCGAGGCCCCTGGTCGCCGCCGCGGCACCCGACGCCGGCGGACTGCTCACAGGCGAAGAGGCGCGCCTGCTCGACGTGCTTGGACATGCCGAAGTCTATTCACTGCGGCTCAATGTCGGCCGCCAGCGGCTGTTTGCGCTTTTCTCGGCGGCCGAGGCCGGCAGTATCGACCAGCCGGCGCTGATGAAGGCTCAGTTGAAGTGCTGTTACGCGCTGTCCGCCATCCCGCAATTGATCGCCGCCGTCGCCATGCAGGACCCGCTGTCCGACCGCGAGCGCGAATGCCTGTTCTGGGTGTCTGAAGGCAAAACCACCGATGAGGTCGCAGTGATCCTCGGGGTCTCGTCCAACACCGTCAACAGCTACATCACCCACGCCATCCAGAAATTCGCGGCGTCGAACCGCGCGATGGCCATCGCCACGGCGATCAGGAGCGGCATCATTTGAAACATGCTGACATCAAGGCGGCGGCCGAAGCCCTTTTCAACGAGCAGCGCAATCCGTTCGGCGCCTTCTCCATCGGTTCCGAGACGCACCATGCCGTTACCATCCCGGACGCGGTGCGCCGCTGCCGCTGGATCGCCGTCGACATCAACGCGTCGGCGTTTGGCCTCTACTTCGTCAGCCCCTCGCCGGAACGGGCGCGCCTGGTGCCGAGCTTCGATTCCGACTATCCCGCCACCGCGGTGACAACCAAATTCATTGCCGGCGCCAACGGTGAGGAGATGGTTCGCCACAGCGGCGCCTCGACAGCGCCGCGCTGGTGGGCCGATGACGGCATCGCCGGCTCGGACGCCGTCTTCAAGAACCTCGCCTGGGCGGAGCGGACGGAGCCGCTGGCGCCGGGCACCAACGGCATTGGCTTTCCCGTCCATGCCGATCGCGGCCATTGCGGGCTGGTGGTGTTCCTCGGCTCGACGATCGCTTTGCCGGAGGACACGCTCTACGAAATCCACGCCCGCTGTTTTTCGCTGTTCGCCGCCGTCGCCCGCATTCGTCCGAACGATGCCGGCCGGATGCGGTCGATCTCCAAGCGTGAACTGGAGTGCCTGAAGCTGACCGCCAACGGCAACACCAGCGAAGAGATCGCCAGGCTGTTGAAGCTGTCGGTCCACACCGCCAACCAGTATCTCACCCAGTCGACGCAGAAGCTCAACGCGGTCAACCGCAACCAGGCGGTGGCCAAGGCGCTGCGGCTGGGGCTGATCGAGTGATCGCGTCTGGCAGTTGGAGTAAGACAAAAGATCAGCGATAGGCGAGCGGCTCGGTCCTGCGGATTCGCGCCTCTTCGATCACCGTCTCCAGCAAAGCGGTGTTGTGCTCGGGGTCTTCCCCGGGCTTTTCGAACGACACATAGTTGACCGCGACCGAAGACCTCTCCTCGCTCAGCGTCAGCTGGAAATAGACGGTGACGCCCGGCGGCCGAAGCTCGAGATCGAGCACGATGCGCGGGCTGCCGCTCCAGTCGACATGTGCCTCTCCGCCATGGCCGAGCCTGAGCGTGCCTGGGAGGAAAAAAAGCTCCACAGCCGAATCCACCAGATCCGACAGGCAAGCGAAATGCTCGAGCCGGATGAAGGCGATGTAGTCGGCGACGTCGATCAGCCGCAACTCGTCGACCACCTGCTCGATGGCCTTGGCGACGATGAGTTCGCGGGATTTTGCGTGCGGTTGGCGGTTCATGAAATTTGTCTCCGCTCAGCCTTTTTGGAGTAGACGATCCGCACCAGTTCGGCGACGGCCTGGTAGAATTGCGACGGGATCACGCTATCAACCGAAACTTGCTTGTACATGGAGCGGGCGAGCGCCACGTCCTCGAAGATCGGGATGTTGTGCTCCTTGGCAATCTCGCGAATCTTGAGCGCCACAAGGTCCTGGCCCTTGGCCAGCACCATGGGTGCTGAATCCTCGTCGCGGACATATCTGAGCGCGATGGAAAAGTGCGTCGGATTGGCGATGATCAGCGTCGCGCGCGGCACCGCCGTCATCATCCGCTTGCGCGCCCGGTCGCGCGCCAGCGAGCGCAGCCGCGACTTGATGATCGGGTCGCCCTCGGACTGCTTGAACTCGTCCTTGACCTCCTGCTTGGTCATCCGCAGATCCTGCTTCCAGTGGAAGCGCGACCAGACGACGTCGACCGCCGCGATCAGCCCCATGACGAAGACGATCGCCACCAATATGTCGACGGTGATGCTTTTGATGACGAGGCCGAAAGCGACGGGGTTGGTGATCATGCCGGCCAGGAGCTGGCGGTAGTCCTGCGATAGCGTGAAGTAGAGCACGATGCTGGCGAAGCCGAGCTTGCCCAGCGATTTCAGGAACTCGACCCAGCCCTGAATGCCGAACATCCTGGTCCAGCCTTTGGCTATCGAGATGCGCGACAGTTGCGGCCGGATCCGCTCGCCGACGACTTGCGGCATGTTCTGCAGCACCGAGGCGCCGATGCCGGCCACCACCAGCAGCACCAGCAGGCTGACGACGGCGTTGCCTATTTCCATCATCACGGTCTTGTAGAGCGCGATGACGTCGGTCTCGGTGTCCATCGGCCACGCCTCGGGCTTTTCCAGGAACATCGACAGGAACATGCCGAGATCAACGACCGCGTCCTTGGCGTAGAAGACGGTGAACACCAGTATGGCGATGAAGGACGCCAGAAGTGCGGCCTCTCGCGAATGGGGCAGCTTGCCCTGTTCGACGGTGTCGCGGATCTTCTTTTCGGTCGCGTCTTCGGTTTTGGAGTCTTTGTCCGCCGCTTCAGCCATTCAGCGCTCGGCGTTAAGCCGCTTCGCTCTGCTGCGATGAGGGCAGTTCGAAAGCCCCCTCGCGCGAAAGCCGGATTGTCGCCACCGCGATGTTCTTGCGCGCCGTCATGATGTCGGCAAGCTGAATGCCTTCCGAGCCCTGGCCGAGCTCGGACTCGATCATGCGCCGCGACCGTGCGCCGATCGCCGACAGCACCGATTCCGTCAATGCGGGCGCCGCACCGCGCAGCGCCAGCGTGATCAGTTCGGTCGACAGCCCGTCGAAAAGGAGTACCCTCGCCTTCTGCGTCAAAAGCGGCAGATCGTCGAAGGCAAACAACCTGGAGCGAACACCGCCGAGGTCCGGCGTGCCGGCCTCTTCCAGATCCTGCATGACCTCTTCCAACTGAGGCTTGTCCATCTCGTTGAGCATACTGGCGACGCGCGCCTGTCCCGCCGAGATATCCTTGGTCGCGGTCTGCGCCAGCACGCTGGCGCGCAGCTGGTTCTCGATGATCCTGGTGGCCGCGTCCGGAATGGTCGCCATCGTCACCATGCGCTTGATGATCTCGCTGCGCATCGGCTTTTCCATGGTCAGCAAAATGTTGGCGGCGGCTTGCGGCGCAAGCTTCGACAGCACCATGGCCGCGGTCTGGGGATGCTCGGCGGCAAGGAATGTGCCCAGACGCGTCGGTTCGAGCTTTTCCAGCTCCGGCCAGATCGGCGGTGGCCCTTCCGGCGCAACCTCGAAGCGCTTGTCGCCCATGATGGCGCTCATCTCTTCGGGCGACAGCGATTCATTGAGGATCGTGTCCATCCGGTCGGCGGAATCGAGCAGGCCCGCACCTTCGGTGAACTCGGCCTCGAATTCGGCAACGATGCGTTCGAGGTCGCTTTGCGGAATGGTGCGCAGCAGCCGCGCCCCTTCGATCAGTGCCTTCAGTTCTTCTTGCTTGAAGAATTTCAGCAGCCGGCTGGCCGAAGGTTTGCCCATCGCCACCAGGATGGCGGCGGCCTTTTGCGGGCGCGTGAGCGTCACCGGCGTCGTCATGGCATCCGCTCCTGCTGAGACCGCATGTCATTCATTGCTCAAGCGCCCTTGGTCGCCGCGATAATTTCGGTCAGCCTGATGCCAAAGCGCGACGGATCGCTTTCCAGCACGGTGATCTCGCCGCGCGCGATCTTGCGGCCGTTGACCACGACATCGACCGGTTCGCCGATGCGCCGGTTGAGCGCCACCGTCGAGCCCTTCTGCAGCGCCATCAGGTCCGACACCGGCATTTCCGTACTGCCGAGGATGATCTGCACATCGACCGGGATGCTCATGATGATGTTGGAATTGGCGCCGGACGTGGCAGCCCGCAAGGCGGCGTCGGGGCGCTTTTCCTCCTCCTGGAGGACGCCGCGCAATTCCTCGATGGCGCGGTCGAGCTGTTCGTCCGGCTGGTCGATATTGGCTTCCACCTTGGTCTTGGCCATCAGTCGTCTCCAAATGCTTGGGCTTGCCCGGCGTCAGCCCGGCATGAGCCCATCGATAAAATCCTGACCGGCATCGTAAGGATGCCTGATCCGGACGGTGTAGTTCTGCCCGAGTTTACCGAACTCGCAGACAAACAGCGTCTTGTCGCGCGCGCTCAGCTTGGCCTGCGACTGCGCGGTTTCCTCGAACTCGATGACCTGGCCTGGCTCGAAACCGGCGAGATCGCCGAGCGTCAGGCGGGCCAGCGGCATGGTCGCTTCGAGCGTCACCGTCGAGCGCATCACTTCTTCGGAAAAACGTGCCCGCCAGTCGGAGGTCGTGCCTTCGCTGTCGTGGACATCGGCGATACCGCGTGTGGCAAGCAGAATGCGCTGCGGGATCATCACCGTGACCGTTCCGCTGTCGGTCGGCGTCGAGATGCCGAAGACGATGCGCACCGCCGCGCCATCGCGCAGCACGCGACGCTTGGCTTCGCTGCCCGAAAGCGCCCGCGGCACCGGCAGCCGCAGCTCGAGCGAGCGCCGGCCCGATCCGTTCAACGCCTGCGCAACTTCCTGGAAGACCGTGGTCGCGACATCGGTCTCGATCTGCGACAGAGCGCGCTCGATCGGCGAAACCGGCTGATCCGGATCGCCGCCGAACAGCGCGCACACCATCACGGCGATGGCCGGCGCATCAGCCACCAGCGTCATCGCATCCGAAGACGTCGGCGATGCTATGATGGCCATGGCAAAGGCATCGCCGGCATTCGTGCGGGCATCGGGAACACGGCTGATCTCGACCGCGCGCAGGTCGACGGTGACCGGTGCGCCGAGTTCGCCGGCCAGGCTCTTCTGCAGCAGCGGCAGGGCGCGCTCGCCCATCGAGCGCCCGGTGCCGATGACATGAGCGGCCTCACCGCTGTCACCGACCAGACGCTCAATGATCAGCGAGCGGGCTTGCGAGGGGCTGCCAGGACTTGTCATGACGGCGTGCGGTCCTGTCTGTCGTCATGCATGGCTCAAGCCGCTTTCTTCTCGGCGGAAGCTGTGTTCATCGTGCTTTGCTCGACGGCATCGATCGTCGGCCGCTCATAGGACGAGATGGTCTTGCGACCGAACTCGATCGCCACCTGCGGCAGGGCGCCGTTCATGTAGGCAAGCAGCGTCTGCTTGACGATGATATAGAGGCGGTTCTTCTTCTCGCGCACCGTCTTGATCTTGGTGGCGACCGGCCCGACCACCGCATAGGACAGGAAGATGCCGAGGAAGGTTCCGACAAGGGCAGCGCCGATCAGGCCGCCGAGGATTTCGGGCGACTGGTCGAGCGCGCCCATCGCCTTGACCACGCCGAGCACGGCGGCGACGATGCCGAGCGCCGGCAGACCATCGCCCACCGCCACCAGCGCATGGTAAGCCTTCATCTTGTCGGACTTGATGGTCTGGATTTCCTCGTCCATCAGCGCCTCGATCTCATGCGAGCGGGCATTGCCGATGATGATGATGCGGCAGTAGTCGCAGATGAAATTCGTCAGGTCGTGGTTCTTGAGCACGGTCGGGAACGCCTGGAAGATTGCCGACTCCTCCGGATTGTCGATATGCGCCTCGACCTCGCTGCGCGACTTCGAGCGCAGTTCGCGCATCAGGCTGTGCAGCACGCCCAGCGTCTCCAGATAGTCGCGCTCTTTCGGCACCGCCTGCTTGAACGCTTCGAGGATACCCCTGCCGGTGTCCTTGACCGTCTTCATCGGGTTGGCGACGAGAAAGGTTCCAAGTGCGGCGCCACAGATGACCACCGCTTCCCAAGGCTGCATCAGCACATGCAGATGGCCGCCCATCGCCATGAAGCCGCCGAGAACACAGCCGAGCGTCACCACAAGTCCGATCAGAATGCCCACGCCAGATCCTTCCGCATCACGTCAGGCCTAACCGATAGCCCCCGTGCCTTGTGTGAGGCTTGAATCATGCAAGGTGAGGCGATTCAGCCTCGCGCAAGCAAGTCCGCATAGTCTTGCTTTTGAAGCTGCGACCGGAGGCATGTCGTGTTGAGCACTTTTACCAGCTACCAGCTCATCGCCAGGGACATCCCCAAGGCGATCGACCGCATCGAGGCGGAGCCGATCACCAAGCGCGACACCGACTACTATCTCGCGAACATCGGCAGCGTGAAATCGATCGACGATTTCGTCAAGAACGACCGGCTGTTCAAATATGCCATGAAAGCCTTCGGTCTCGGCGACATGGCTTACGCCAAGGCCTTCATGGTCAAAGCCCTGAAGGAAGGGGTGTCGGATTCCGACAGCTTCGCCAACAAACTGAGCGACAAGCGTTATGCCGAGTTCGTGTCGGCCTTCAATTTCGCCGCACTTGGCGCTAATGCCACGAGCTACAATTCGGCACAGCAGGGCGTGACCAACAATTATGGTCTCCAGGTCTCGGTCGGCCCTTCGCAGAACGGCTTCACCTACTACAAGGGCGAAACCTCGTACTACCTGAGCAACATTTCCAACGTAAAATCGATCGACGACCTGATGGGCAACGATCGCCTGCTCACCTATGCGATGGCCGCGTTCGGCCTGGACGCCGACGCCGAGCCGGCTGCGACCGTGCGGGCCATGCTGGAAGGCGGCGTCACCGACCCGAACAGCCCCGCAAACACGTCGACAAACAAGGGCTATGCGGCTTTCGTCGCGGCTTTCGACTTTGCCCAATATGGCGACCAGGCTACGGCGCGCGACGCCGTCCAGCAGGCGGTGCCGAAGGCTGTGATCGGCGGAACCGGACTGTTGCTCGTCAAGCCGACCGCGCAATACATCAAGGGCGAGGCCGACTACTACGCAGCCAACATCTCCAAGGTGAAGTCCATCGAAGACCTGCTGAAGGACAAGCGCCTGCTGACCTTCGCCATGGCTGCCTATGGGCTTGATGCATCGACCCAGACGACGAAGCAGATCCGCACCATGGTCAATGGCGGCGTCACCGATCCGTTGAGTCCCGCCAACCTGTTGACCGACAAGAGCTACGCCAACTTCGTCAGCGCCTTTGATTTTGCCCAGTATGGCGATCAGACGATCACGCGCGACGCGGTGCTGAAGACCACGCCGAAGCTCTACACGACCGAGTCCAGTCTTGGCCTCATCAAGCCGAATGCGGACGCCGTCCAGGCCGAGACCAGCTACTACCTCGCCAACATCACCAAGGTGAAATCGGTCGACGACCTGATGGCCGACAGCCGCCTTTATAACTATGCTCTGTCCGCAAGCGGGCTCGATCCGGCGACCACCAACAAGGATCTCGTCCGTGATGTCCTTGAGGGCGGTGTCCGCGATCCCGCCAGTGTCGCCAACAAGCTCTCCAACAAGGCCTATGCCAGGCTCGCCACCTCGTTGAATTTCGAGGCCTACGGCGAAGCGGCAACGACCCGCAGCCCGTCGCAGCAGCCGGTGGTCGACAAATACATGCGCCAGACCCTGGAAGAAGACGCCGGCAAGGCCAATGAGGGCGTGCGGTTGGCGCTCTATTTCGAGCGCAAGGCCTCGACCATCACCAACTGGTACGACGTGCTGGCCGACACGGCCCTGGCCAGCGTGGTACGCACCGCCATCGGCCTGCCCGATTCCTTCGCTGCCGCAGATATCGACAAGCAGGCGCAGGCCTTCGACGCAAAGCTCGACCTCACCGATTTCACCGACCCGGCCAAGCTCGAGAAATTCCTCACCCGCTTCACCAGCCTTTGGGAAATCAATCATCCGACCTCGACCGCCCAGACATCGATCGGTGTGCTGTTTGCGCAGCCGACCACCGTCGGCATCTCGACCGATCTGATGATGGCCATGCAGAAACTGAGATTCTGAGAACACCATGCAGGACAGCCTTTACGTCGCCCTTTCCTCGCAGATCGCGCTTGAGCGCCGTCTCGACACCATCGCCGATAATGTCGCCAACGCCTCGACCATCGGCTTTCGCGCCACCGGCGTGAAGTTCGAGGATGTCGTCTCCGGCAGCGGCCCCAAATCGGTGTCCTTCGCCTCCTCCGGCAAGACCTATTTGTCCGGCGCGCATGGCGCGATGACGCAGACCGGCAACCCGTTCGACTTCGCCGTCCAGGGCGATGCCTGGTTCGGCATCGACACCCCGGCCGGCACCGTGATGACGCGCGACGGACGCTTTTCGATGAACGAGAACGGCGAGTTGATGTCGCTCGAAGGCCATCCGGTGCTCGACGCCGGCGGTGCGCCGATCCAGCTCGACCCGCGCGACGGCCCACCCAAGGCGGGCGCCGACGGCTCGCTGCGCCAGGGCGACAAGCTCGTCGGCGCCATCGGCCTGTTCAATTTCGATCCCGGCCCGAATTTCGTCCGCTACGGCAATTCTGGCATCGTGCCCGCGCGTGCGCCGGAGCCGGTCACCGACCGTTCCGATCTCGGCGTCGCGCAGGGCTATGTCGAGGAATCCAACGTCAATCCGGTGCTGGAGATGACGCGCCTGATCATGGTCCAGCGCGCCTTCGAGAACACGGCGGCGCTGATGCGCCAGACCGATGCCTCGACCGACGACGCCATCAAGACGCTCGGCTCCAAGTCGTAGCAGCATGTCGAGCAGCAAATCATCGATACGCGCGCTTGAACGGCAACCGGAGACAGCACCGGAAAACCGGCTGGCTGCGCTGGAGCGGATCTGGCGCCGCTTCGATGACACCGAGACGTTGCTGCGGCGCGGCGGCCGTGTTTCGGAGGTTTCGACAACGCATTACAAGGTGCGCGGCCTGTCTGAAGTCGCCAGGCTTGGCGACCTCGTCGAACAGCGCGGCAATGCCGGCACGCGCCGCGGCGAGATCGTCAGGATCGGCCGCGACGAAGTCGTCATCGCCCCTTTCGAACGCAGCGCCGACGCCGGCATCGGCGACGCCGTGTTTCGCCGCGGCCCGCTGACGGTAACGCCGCATGCTTCGTGGCGTGGGCGCGCCATCGACGCGCTGACCCGCGTCATCGACGGCGGCCCGCCGCTGATCAGGATCGGCGAGGCTGCGAGCGGCGACGGCACAACGCCCGGCGCCATGGCGCGGCAGCGCGTCGGCACCGCCTTCACGACCGGGGTCAAGGTCATCGACATCTTCACGCCGCTCTGCCTCGGCCAGCGCCTCGGCGTCTTTGCCGGTTCCGGCGTCGGCAAGTCGACGCTGCTCGCCATGCTGGCCGGCGCCGACGCCTTCGACACCGTGGTCGTGGCGCTGATCGGCGAGCGCGGCCGCGAGGTACGCGAATTCCTCGAAGACACGATCGGCGCAGAGAGCATGGCCAAGACGGTCGCCGTCGTCGCTACCAGCGACGAGAGCGCCATGATGCGCCGGCGCGCGCCGGATACCGCCATGCGCGTTGCCGAACATTTTCGCGACCAGGGCCATCGCGTGCTGCTGGTGCTGGATTCGATTACCCGCTTTGCCCATGCGCTGCGCGAGGTAGCGACCGGCACCGGCGAGCCGCCGGTCGCCCGCGGCTATCCCGCTTCGGTTTTCACCGACCTGCCCAAGCTGCTCGAACGCGCTGGCCCGGGCGCTGAAGGCCCCGGTATCAAAGGACAGGGATCAATCACTGCCATCATCTCGGTGCTGGTCGACGGCGACGACCACAACGACCCGGTCGCCGATTCGGTACGCGGCATTCTCGACGGCCATGTCGTGCTCGACCGCGCCATTGCCGAACAGGGCCGCTACCCCCCGGTCAATCCGCTGTCGTCGATCTCGCGCCTCGCCGACAAGGCATGGAGCCCCGAGCAACGCATGCTGGTGACCAGGCTGAAGTCGATGATCTCGCGCTTCGAGGACACGCGCGACATCCGCCTGCTCGGCGCCTATCAGGGCGGCGCCGATGCCGAGCTCGATATTGCCGTGCGCCAGGTGCCGCTGATCTACGAGGCGCTGACGCAGTCGCCCAGGGATCGCGCCTCGAGCGACGCATTCTCCGACCTCGCCCGTCATCTGAAAGGCAAGCAAAGTGTCGATGCAGGAGACTGAGCTTCAGTACACCGAGCGGCTTTTGCGCGAGATGATCGCAGAGGCCAGTGCCGCCGAGGAAGCCCGGGCCAACGAAGCGAGAGCTGTCAGGGCAAAGGCCGATCTCGACAAGGCCGCCAAGGCTGAGGCCATTCTGGCCAGGGCCGCCAGGCCATTCTTGCCCAGGGTAGCCAGCGTAGTCGAGTCCACTGTGCCTCGCTTGGCCGAGCCTGCCTTGCCCAGCGTCGTCAAGCCTGAATTGCCAAGGACCCCTCGCGCCGGCCCCAAAGAAGCGATCGAGACCAGTCGTGACTCGCTTCTCGACGGGCTGTTCCCGGTCACCGAATGGCCGCAGCCGCCAAGGCCGCAATATCCCAGGCTCGACAAGAAATCCGACCGCCGCAGCGATATCGTCTTTGCCGCGCTCGGCATCACGCTTGGCCTGATCTGCGCGCTGTTTCCCTGGTATATCTTCTTCAATCAGGACCAGTTCGGCGTGCAGGCGATCAAGTTCGGCGGCAGCGGCACCAATGCAGGGCGGGTCAGCGGCGGCTCGCAGATGGAGAACAGCGGTCAGCCGCTGACGGCAAACGATGTTCCCGATGTCGACCTGTTCGCCACCGGCACGCTGCAGGACCCCGAGGACAAGACCCAGCCTCCCGGCGTCGACGAGCAGCCCTTCCCGGCGGACGCCAAATTTCGCATGGTTCATGTCGCCAATGGCCGCGCCATGATCGAGGACGATGCCGGCCTGTGGATCGTCCAGCGCGGCTCGAAGCTGCCCGATACCAGCGTCGTCTCGTCGATCGAGCAACGGGGCGGCAAGTGGGTCATGGTCACCAGCACCGACCAGGTGATCGAACTCTCCAAATAGCGGCACACCGGATTTACCCCCGAGCCGCGCAAGGTCCGCGCAAGACTGGCAGCCTAGTCTTGTACGTACCAGCCCGGAGATCCCCATGGAGCCCGTCAATCTTTTCGATCTCGCCGCCAAGCAGTCGCAATGGCTGTCGGTGCGCCAGTCGGCCATTGCCGGCAACATCGCCAACGTCAACACGCCGGGCTACACCGCCGGCGATGTCGAGCCGTTTGAGAAGGTGCTCGACCGCACGGCAGTGTCGCTGACCGCCACCCAGGCAGGCCACCTCGGCACTGCCGCCACTAATGCCGGCTTCACGGTCAAGCCAGAAGAGACGACCGGCGCCATCATGCCCTCGAAGAACACGGTCGTGGTCGAGAACGAACTGATGAAGGCCGGCGAGGTCCGCCGCTCGTTTGAACTCAACACCGCGATCGTCAAGGCCTTCCATTCGATGATGATGATGGCGGTGAAGAGCTGACCATGGACGCCTTGACCTCAGCCCTCAAGATCGCCGCGTCCGGCCTCAGCGCCCAGTCGGACCGCTTGCGCGTCGTCTCGGAAAATCTCGCCAACGCGCAGTCGACCGGCAACACCCCGGGCGCTGACCCCTATCGCCGCAAGACCATCAGTTTCGTCTCGGAACTCGACCGTGCCTCCGGTGGCACGACAGTTGAGGTCAACTCCATCGACCGCGACCCCAGCGACTTTCCCGTCGAATTCCAGCCCGGCAACGAGGCCGCCGACGACAAGGGCTACGTCAAGATGCCCAATGTCAACGTGCTGGTCGAGATGGCCGACATGAGCGAGGCCAACCGCTCCTACGAAGCCAACCTTCAGGTCATCAAGCAGGCGCGTGATCTGATCTCCATGACCATCGACCTGATGAGGAACCAGTAATGATCAGCGGCATTGGCGGTATCGGATCGCTTCCCCTCAAGCCGGAGATCGGTGGCGCCGATACCCCGACCGACCTGTTCCAGGGCACCAGGGCGCCGATGGCCGGCAGCGAAATCGGCGCCACCTTCGCCGAAGCGCTGAGCCAGGCTGCTTCAAAGACCGTCAACACCTTGCACAACGCCGAGCAGGTCTCGATCCAGGCGCTCAAGGGCGACGCCGATACCCGTCAGGTCGTCGACGCCGTCATGAGCGCCCAGCAGGCCCTGCAGACCACGATCGCCATCCGCGACAAGGTCGTCTCCGCCTATCTCGAAATCAGCCGTATGGGCATCTGAGGAGACTTGCCGTGAAAGCACTCGCCATCGCAGCGACCGGCATGAATGCCCAGCAGACCAATCTGGAAGTGATCGCCAACAACATCGCCAACATCAACACCACCGGCTACAAGCGCGCGCGCGCCGAATTCTCCGACCTGCTCTACCAGGTCGACCGCACGCAGGGCGTGCCCAACCGCTCCAATTCATCGCTGGTGCCGGAAGGCGTGTCGATTGGCCTTGGCGTCAAGACGACGGCGGTGCGCAACGTCCATACCCAGGGCGAACTGACCTCGACCGGCAACAGTTTCGACATGGCGCTGACCGGCCGAGGCTGGTTCCAGATCGAGGGCGCCGACGGCGGCACACTCTACAGCCGCGCCGGCGCCTTCAACACCAACGCCACCGGCCAGCTGGTGACCGTCGACGGCGCCAATGTCATCCCGGCCATCACCGTGCCGACCGATGCCATCGAAGTCGTGGTCAACAAGACCGGCCAGGTCTTTGCCCGCATCGACGGCCAGACCGACCTCCAGCTGCTCGGCCAGCTGCAACTCGCCAACTTCGCCAATGAAGCCGGCCTGGCGCCGCTCGGCGATAATCTGTTCCAGGAAACGCCGGCCTCGGGCCCGGCCAATGTCGGCGTGCCCGGCGATCCCGGCTTCGCCTCGGTCGAGCAGGGTTATCTCGAGGCCTCCAACGTCGATCCTGTCAAGGAAATCACCGAGCTGATCTCGGCGCAGCGCGCCTATGAGATGAACTCCAAGGTCATCCAGGCCGCCGACGACATGGCCTCCGTCGTGTCCAAGAACATCAGGTAAGGTTTGATGCTCTCTCCGGCCTCCCGCTCCGCGCTTTGCCGCACCGCGCTGATGCTCGCGCTGGTAGCCGGCGGTGTGCCGGCGTTTGCCCAGGAGAGCGCAGACCAGCAGACCAGCACCCACGTCGCGAGCAGTCAGGCAACCGGCGAGATCGTTCTGATCCCCAACCGGGTCATTTATCCCGGCGAGATGATCGACACCGGCGTGCTGAAACCGGTGACGCTGCTCCCCGGAAAGCACAGGCCGGATGCGGTCGCCACGCAGGCCATGGAACTCCAGGGCAAGGTCGCCAAGCGCACGCTGCTGCCCGGCCGCTACATCCCGGCCGCCGCCATCCGCGACGCCTGGCTGGTCGAACAGGGCGCCGCCGTGCAGGTCTATTTCATCGCCGGCGACCTCACCATTTCGGCTACGGCGGTGTCGCTGCAGCCGGGTGCCGCCGGCGATTTGATCAAGGTCCGCAACACAGACAGCGGCAAGATCTTTTCCGGCACGGTGATGGCGGACGGCACCGTCCGGGTCAGCGCGTCATGAGACGCGGAGCTGCCCTTCTGCTCGCGACCGTTGTCGGCCTGCAGCCGGCGCTGGCCGACGGTCTTACGCCGAAGCAAAAGCGCGATCTTGCCGGCCAGAATGGCGGCGCCTTTGTCGATCCCGAATATGATCCGGCCACCACCAACCGCATGTTCAGGGTCTCCAACGGCCCAAGCTCTCTGCCACCCGGCCAGGTCGCATCGCGCATCAAGGACATTGCGCAGCTGCAGGCTTCGCGCGACAACCAGCTCGTCGGCTACGGCCTCGTCATCGGCCTCGCCGGATCGGGCGACAGCCTGCGCAATTCGCCCTTCACCGAACAGTCGATCCGCGCCATGCTCGAAAATCTCGGCATCGCCACCGAAGGCGGCAGCGCGCGGGCCAAGAACGTCGCCGCCGTCATCGTCACCGCCAACATGCCGCCTTACGTGCAGTCGGGCGCCCGCATCGACATCGACGTCTCCTCGATGGGCGACGCCACATCGCTTGCCGGCGGCACGCTGATAATGACGCCACTGAAGGCGGCCGATGGCGAAATCTATGCTGTCGGGCAAGGCTCGGTCATCGTTTCCGGCTTCACTGCCCAGGGCGATGCCGAAAAGCTGACGCAGGGCGTGCCGACGGCCGGCCGCGTGCCCAACGGCGCCATCGTCGAGCGCACGGTGCGCGCCGAATTCGAGGACCAGGCGCTGCTCACCTTGCAATTGCGCAACCCCGATTTCTCCACTGCCGTTCGCATCGCCGACGCCATCAACGGCTACACCTCGCAACGCTTCGGCATGCGCGTGGCGGCGGAGCGCGATGCACGTACCGTGCAGATCAGGCGGCCGAAGAATGTTTCGGCGGCGCGCTTCTACGCCGAGATCGAGAATTTGGTGGTCGAGACCGACACGCCGGCACGCGTCGTCATCGACGAACGCACCGGCACCATCGTCATCGGCAACGAGGTCAAGATCTCGCGGGTGGCGATCAGCCACGGCACGCTCACCGTGCGCATCACCGAACAGCCGAAGATCGTCCAGCCGGAACCGTTCTCCAAGGGCGTGACAGCGGAGGAACCCTTCACCACCATCGATGCCACGCGGCCTGACGCCCGCGTCAATGTGCTCGACGGACCGAACCTCGAAACGCTGGTGTCGGGCCTCAACCGTCTCGGCGTCAAGCCGGACGGCATCATTGCCATTTTGCAAGGCATCAAGTCGGCCGGCGCTTTGCAGGCCGATCTGGTTCTCCAATAGGCCATGCCGATGATCGATTTCTTTTCCCAAAAGCAGCACCGCCGAAGCGCGGCCTTGGCAGCTTGCGTCATCGCCGCCACCGTCCTTGCCGGCGGCACTGTCCGCGCGGAAGAAGCGGTGCGGCAGGTTCTGCCTGGCGGGCAACAGCCGGCGGCAATGCAGCAGCTGGTCCGCGAGAAGGTGCCCGATGAAAGCGAGATCCAGCGCTTCTGCTCCAACATCGCCGACGCCGCCCGCGACCGCCGTTACGCGCTGCAGGCCGAAGAGTTGAAGCAGTTGCAGGCTGGCATCGACCAGCGCATGAAGGCGCTGGACGACAAGCGCGCCGAATACGAGCAATGGCTGAAGCGGCGTGAAGTTTTCCTGGCCCGCGCCGAGGATGGCGTCGTCAAGATCTATGCCGGCATGAAACCGGATGCCGCGGCCGAGCGCCTGGCCATGGTCAACACTGATCTCGCCGCCGCCATCCTGATGAAACTCGATTCGCGCAAGGCCGGCGTCATTCTCAACGAAATGGACCAGAAGGCGGCAGCCACGCTCACCGGCATTATGGCCAGCGCGGCGCGAAGGGTAGACCCGTCATGAAGTCGCATATACTCGCCCTGGTCGCCACCGCTTCACTTGCCGGCTGCGCCTCCGACCCCAGGGAGATCGGCAGGGAGCCGGCGCTGTCGCCGGTTGGCGCCGGCATTACCGGCAGCGTCAATGCGCCCTACTCCTATCCCGAAACGCCACCCGCGCCAGTGAAGAAATTCTCGCTGTGGGATGATCGCCAGAGCCGGTTGTTCACCGACCCACGCGCGCTGCGCGATGGCGACATCCTCACCGTCAGGATCAAGCTCAACGACAAGGCCAACTTCAAGAACCAGAACGACCGCAGCCGCACCGCCGGGCGCAAGCTCGGCTATGACGTCAACCTCGGATGGGAAGGTGCCACCACCAGCGGCAAGGGCGACGCGGGGCTGAGCTCCACCACCGAAACCAATGCGGACGGCGAAATCAAGCGCTCGGAGAACCTCGAGCTCAACGTCGCCGCCGTCGTCACCGAAGTCCTGCCCAACGGCAATCTGATGATCCGGGGCTCACAGGAGGTGCGCGTCAATTACGAGCTCAGGGTGCTGACCATCGCCGGCATGGTGCGTCCATCCGATATCGGCGCTGAAAACACCATCTCTTATGAACGCATCGCCGAGGCGCGCATCTCCTATGGCGGCCGCGGCCGCGTCAGCGAAATCCAGCAGCCCGCTTACGGTCAGCAGATCCTCGACCAAGTCCTCCCCTTTTAGGACTGGAGAACGGCGCCGTGGCAAATGTCGAACAGGTTCAGCAAAAAAAGGGCCCGTCGCTTGTCATCCAGCTTGCGATGCTGCTGGCGATGACGGGCGCCGCGATCGGCATGGGCTGGATGTCCGGCGGCTATCTGAAGGGCGTCGGGGGACCGGTGCCGGTGCCCGCCGCGCCCGAGAACCAGTCCAACGCCGAGCAACCGAGCAAGGCGGCCGAACATGCGCCCGGCACCGGGCCGACGCTTGTCCAGCTGGCGCCGATCACCACCAATCTGGCTTCGCCTGCCGACACCTGGATAAGGCTGGAAGCGTCGGTGGTCTACGATGCGCCGCAGCCGCCGGAACTTACCGAAAGCATTCACCAGGACCTGCTTGCCATGGTCCGCACCCTGAAGATGCATCAGATCGAAGGCGCCAGCGGCTACCAGCATTTGAAAGCCGACCTCGAGGAGCGCGCCGCAATCCGCAGCGGTGGCCATGCCAAACAGGTTCTGATCAGGACATTGCTGCTCGAATGAGAAAACTCGTCCTCGCCGCCGCGATCGTCGTCGCCGCCACCTCTGTCGCCGCCGCCCAGCAGCTCGATCTCGGCGGCATCGGCAAGGCCGACGGCGCCACCGTCGGCTATATCATCCAGATGTTCGGTCTGATCACCGTGCTGTCGGTGGCGCCGGGCCTGTTGATCATGGTGACGAGCTTCACCCGCTTCGTCATCGCCTTCTCGATCCTGCGCGCCGGCATCGGCCTGCAGTCGACGCCGGCCAATCTGATCCTGATCTCGCTGTCGCTGTTCATGACCTTCTACGTCATGGCGCCGACCTTCGACCAGGCCTGGAACACCGGCGTCAAGCCGCTGATGGACAACCAGATCAGCCAGACCGAGGCGTTCGAAAAGATTTCGGACCCGTTCCGCACCTTCATGCTGCACAATGTCCGCGACAAGGACTTCGACCTGTTCGCCGATCTCGCCCGCGAACGCGGCCAGGTCGTTGCCAGGGACACCGTCGACCTGCGCATCCTGGTGCCGGCCTTCATGATCTCCGAAATCCGCCGCGGCTTCGAGATCGGCTTCCTGATCGTGCTGCCGTTCCTCGTCATCGACCTGATCGTCGCCACCATCACCATGGCCATGGGCATGATGATGCTGCCGCCGACCGTCGTTTCGCTGCCCTTCAAAATCCTGTTCTTCGTCCTCATCGACGGCTGGAACCTGCTTGTCGGCAGCCTGGTGCGCTCCTTCACCTGACCGTCCGCGCGCCGTTGGCGCCTTGCTAAAGTTTTATGCAATATATTTCCGGTTAACCGTCCCGTTTAGCCCTTTGGTAGGGACTTGCCCGCATATTGCTCGCAGATGGCGGGTGATCGGGTCTCACGATCATTGGCATGATGCCGCTCCGTCATACCGGAAAAGCCGGTATGTCAAAAACACCCTGTAAAAATCAAGGTACGAGTAGCCATGTCCAGTATCATGACGAACGCCTCGGCGCTGACCGCGCTGCAGAGCCTGAACAACACCAACAAATCCCTCGAGCAGACGCAGGCCCGCATCTCGACCGGCTACCGCGTTGCCACCGCTTCCGACAACGCCGCTTACTGGTCGATCGCGACCTCGATGAAGTCCGACAACAAGGCCAACTCGGCCGTGCAGGACGCCCTCGGCCTCGGCGCCGGCAAGGTTGACACCGCCTACACCGCCATCAACGACGTCAAGGACCAGGTCGACCTGATCAAGACCAAGCTGGTCACTGCCCGTAGCGCCTCGAAGGAAGACCAGCAGAAGATCGCGACCGAAATCAACGCCATCCAGGCGCAGATCAAGTCCTCGGTCGCCAACGCCAACTTCGCCGGCTCGAACCTGCTGCAGAACGACGCTGCCGCTGCGTCCGACCTGAAGATCGTTGCGGCTTACAACCGTACCGGCGCGACCGTCACCATCGACACCATCGACGTCAAGGCAGCCGATACGCAGGTTCTCGATGTCGCCGGCACGGGCGGCATCGTCGGCGGCCTGCTCGCCGCTGCCTTCTTCGACCCGAGCACCACGGCGGTTACCCCCGCCGCCATCGACACCGCGCTCGGCACTGTTGAAACCGCGCTTGCCAAGCTGTCCACCGGCGCTGCCTCGCTCGGCGCCGCCAAGTCGCGCATTGACACCCAGAAGAGCTTCCTGTCGAACCTGTCGGACTCGATCGACAAGGGCGTCGGCGCGCTGGTCGACGCCGACATGAACAAGGAATCGACGCGGCTGCAGGCCCTGCAGGTCCAGCAGCAGCTCGGCATCCAGGCGCTGTCGATCGCCAACGGCAACTCGCAGTCGATCCTGTCGCTCTTCCGCGGCTGATCTCTCGACATTACGACTGACACCATCCGTCGGGCCGCGCCAACAGCGCGGCCCGATTTCTTTTGCGGCTGTTGATTGTCTTGCTGAATGGCTGCCGATTTTTGCTCTTGGCCAGCGCCCTGAATGGCTTGGTTTAACAGGCCGTTAACCATATCCCGGTAGTCATGGTTAACCATTCCATGGCGGGCAGACCATACGGTCGATGGGCTTATGCCTACCCCCTTGATGAAGTTGATCCGGCGTGTTCGGGACACGCCAGTGTTTGAAAAGGGGTAAATATCTTGGCTAGCATCATGACGAACGCTTCGGCTCTGACCGCGCTGCAGAGCCTGAACAACACCAACAAGCAGCTTGAAACCACCCAGTCACGCATTTCGACCGGCTACCGCGTCGCCACCGCCAGCGACAACGCCGCCTACTGGTCGATCGCCACCACGATGAAGTCCGACAACAAGGCGCTTTCGGCCGTTCAGGACGCGCTTGGCCTCGGCGCCGGCAAGGTCGATACCGCCTACACCGCCATCACCGACATCAAGGACCAGGTCGACCTGATCAAGGCCAAGCTGGTCACTGCACGCAGCGCCAGCAAGGACGACCAGCAGAAGATCGCGACCGAAATCAAGGCCATCCAGGACCAGATCAAGTCGTCGGTCACCAACGCCTCCTATGCCGGCTCGAACCTGCTGCAGAACGACGCTGCTGCGACCTCCGACCTGAAGATCGTCGCGTCCTATAACCGCACCGGCACGACCGTCGCCATCGACACCATCGACGTCAAGGCGGCCGACACGCAGGTTCTCGATCTTCCTGGCACTGGCGGCATCGTCGGCGCTCTGCTGGCGACGACCTTCTTCGATCCCAGCACCACCCAGGTCCTCCCGGCGGCCATCGACACCGCACTCGGCGCCGTTGAAACGGCGCTTGCCAAGCTGTCCACGGGTGCCGCCTATCTCGGCGCCGCCAAGTCGCGCATCGACACCCAGAAGAGCTTCCTGTCGAACCTCTCGGACTCCATCGACAAGGGCGTCGGCGCGCTGGTCGACGCCGACATGAACAAGGAATCCACGCGGCTGCAGGCCCTCCAGGTCCAGCAGCAGCTCGGCATCCAGTCGCTGTCGATCGCCAACGGCAACTCGCAGTCGATCCTGGCGCTGTTCAAGCAGTAAGCCTGACCCGGCTTTCTCTTCCTTGAATAGGCCGCGCCAACAGCGCGGCCCTTTCCTGTATGGGTGTGTTTTGACGCATGTCGTTGACCCGGAACCGCTGCACACTTCCGGGCGACATGCTCTATCATCTTCGCACAAGCTTCGCGGTCTAGTGTTCCCACGGAATATCATGCTGGGAGCGCTTGAATCGTGCCGCAACAGATCCAGAGCATCATCTCGAATCTCAGGGCATTTGGCGTCAGGCGCCTTGCCATGCTGGCCGGCATTGCCGCATTGGTGATGGCCGTCATCGGCATCGGCTCGGTCTATCTCAACCGCCCGGCCTATGAGACGCTCTATGTCGGGCTCGATCGCTCCGACGTGAACCAGATCGGCCTGGTGCTCGGCGAAGCCGGCATCGGCTTCGACGTCGGCTCCGACGGCACCTCCGTGCTGGTGCCGGCCGGCACCACCGCGCAGGCGCGCATGCTGCTCGCCGAAAAGGGCCTGCCGACCAGCGCCAATGCCGGCTACGAACTGTTCGACAATGTCGGTTCTCTTGGCCTGACCTCCTTCATGCAGCAGATCACCCGCGTGCGCGCGCTGGAAGGCGAGATCGCCCGCACCATCCAGTCGATATCCGGCATCAAGGCCGCCCGCGTTCACATCGTCATGTCCGAGCGCGCCAATTTCCGCCGCGACGAACAGCAACCCTCCGCCTCGGTGGTCATCCGCTATTCCGGCATCGACGCCGAAAAGAGCGCCATGTCGATCCGCCATCTCGTCGCCGCCGCCGTGCCGGGCCTGTCGGCCGACAAGGTTACCGTGCTCGATTCCAACGGCAACCTTCTCGCCGCCGGCGACGATCCCTCCAACACAAGTGCTGCCCGCACGCTCGGCGTCGAGCAGACCGTCGAGGCGCAGATCGGCGACAACATCCGCCGCGCGCTGACGCCTTATCTCGGCCCCGACAATTTCCGCGCCAGCGTCAAGGCCGATGTCAACACCGACACCCGCCAGACCGAAGAGACGATCTTCGATCCGGAGTCACGCGTGGAGCGTTCCGTACAGTCGGTGCGCGCCAACGAAAACAGCAATCAGAGGCAGGCCTCGACCCCGGCCACCGTCGAGCAGAACCTGCCCGAGACCCAGGCGACCAGCACCGATGGTCCGCAGACGTCATCGGAGAATGATCGCAAGGAGGAGATCACCAATTACGAGATCAACTCCAAGAAGATCGCCACAGTCTCGAACGGCTATTCCGTCACCAAGATGTCGATCGCCGTCGTCGTCAATCAGCAGCGGCTGATGACCATCCTCGGCAAGGACGCAACGCCCGAGCAGATCGCCAAGCGCGTTGCCGACATCCAGAAGATGGTGGCTTCGGCCACTGGCTTCGACGACAAGCGCGGCGACATCATCGATGTCTCGGCCGTCGAGTTCATCGACGGGCTCGACGGCGAGGCGGTCGAACAGCCGGGCATAATGGCGTCGATCGGAACCCATGCCGGTACGATGATCAACGCCGGCGCTTTCATCGTCGTGGTGTTCCTGGTCGCCTTCTTCGGCCTGAGGCCGATGGCCACCGCGCTGAGCGCGCGGCCGACGCCGGCACTTGCCGGTCCGAGCTTCGACGACGTCCAGCGTTCACTGCCGACACCCGAAGCCGCCAGCGCCGAACAGGCGCCGGCTGCCTTGCCCGGCAGCCGCCCAGGCCCGACTCCACTCGACGATCTTCGTCAGAAGATCAGGCCGGCGCCGCAGGAGCGGCTTGCCCGCATGGTCGACATCAATGAGGAGCGCACCGCGCAGATCCTGCGCAAATGGGCGGCCCAGGAAGCAGCGGTATAGACCATGGCCTCGGCAGCGCTTTTCGACCTTTTGCCGGATTTCGGCGCACGCAGCCAGCGTGCCGGCCAGCCCTCGCTCGCCGCCATGGCCGAGCCAAGGCCGGAGACGTCGGCGCCGCAGGCCGACATCGGCGCGCTGATCGCCGAAGCGGTCATCGATGCCGAAGCCGCCCTTGAAGCCCGCCTTGCCATCGCCCACCAGGCAGCGCTCGAGGCGCAGAGACAGGCCAACGCCGATGAAGCAAAGGCCTTTCTGGAAAGTTTCGGCGGCGATCTCGGCGCGGTCGTCACTGCCCGCATCGAGATCATGGAGGCCAAGGTCAGCGACCTCGTCGGCGCCACCATTGCGCGCATCATTGGCGGCCTTGTCAGCGACGATCTGCAGAAGCGTTCGCTGGAAACCCTTGCCGGCACGATCCGCGAAGCCGTCGGCGACAGCGAGGCGGTGCGCATCGCCGTGCGCGGACCGCTGTCATTGTTCGAGACGCTGAAGGCTTCGCTCGGCCCACGCGCGGCCAATCTCGATTTCGTCGAGGCGCCCGGCTTCGACCTTACCGTCGCCATTGACGAGGCGGTGTTCGAAACCCGCATTGCCGAATGGTCGGCCGCCTTGTCGGAGGCCCTGTCATGAGCGAGGGCCCTCTTACGAACGAGTGGACGTCATGAGCGTTGTCGAGGCCGCAGACGCCAGGCACGAGATCATCATCGTGCGGCGCAATCACGACGACCACGACGACGCCCACCATGGCGGCGTCTGGAAGATTGCCTTTGCCGATTTCATGACCGCCATGATGTGCTTCTTCCTCGTCATGTGGCTGATCAACGCCGCCAACGAGCAGACCAAGGCGGCCGTTGCCAGCTACTTCAATCCGGTCAAGCTGGTCGATCGCAACGCCAGCCGCAAGGGCCTCGAAGACCTCGGCGATGGCCCGAGCAAGGTCGGGCTGACGGCCGACGACCCGCGGGACAAGACCAGCAAGGCCGGACAGGACGGCATCGGCGGCGCCGGCACCTCGGACAAGAAGCAATCGAAGGAATCGGCGCCGAAGACCGATCTTTCCGACGAGCATCTGTTTGCCGATCCCTATGCTGTGCTGTCGGAAATCGCCACCGACACCGGCGTCATGCAAAATGTCAGCGAGAAGGGCGATGGCGGCGCGCAGGCGTCCGGCCCGGCTACCGGCGCATCCGGCGGCCAATCCTACCGCGACCCGTTCGCGCCGGATTTCTGGTCGCAGCAGGTGGCTGCACCAGGCGCCGAAGCCACCGCCGAACGCACCAAGATCGAAGGCGATCCCCTGAAGCCGGGTGACAAGGCGGCACAGACGCAAGTGGCGGAGGTGAAGGCCGTGCCGGCCGCGCCGCCAGTGGCCGCGGCGCCGCTCGAGCCGCTGGCGAAATCCGTTTCCGATAAGCCGCTGACCAAGGCTGAAGCCAAAGCAGAGGCCAAGGCTGAAGCAGCGAAGGCCGAAATTGCAAAGGCCGAAGCCGCCGAAGCACAACCCGCACCCAAACCCGAAGCCGCAGAAAAAGCGCCGACGGCCGCCACTGTTAGAGCCGCGGCGCAGGTCAAGCAGGAACTGGCCGAGGCCTTCAAGCCAGGCGACAAATTGCATGATGGCGTCTCCGTCGAAGCCACCGACAAGGGTGTCGTCATTTCGATCACGGACCAGTTCGATTTCGGCATGTTCGAGATCGGATCGGCTGTGCCTAGGCGTGAACTGGTGCTGGCGATGGAAAAGATCGGCCGCATCGTCAACGAGCAGAAAGGCACGATCAGCATCAACGGCCACACCGACGCGCGGCCGTTCCGCAGCGACACTTACGACAATTGGCGGCTGTCCACGGCGCGCGCCCATTCCGCCTATTACATGCTGGTGCGCGGCGGCGTCGACGAGCGCCGCATCACCGAGGTCGCCGGCTTCGCCGATCGCGAGCCGAAAATTGCAGCCGACCCGATGGCGGCCGCGAACCGCCGCATCGAAATCCTGATGGCGACCGACGGATGAGGCGCGCCGCGATCATCGGCCGCGCCGTCGGGCTGCTGCTGAGCGCTGTCCATCCGCCATCGGCCTTCGCCGAGGACGGCTTGCAGCCCTATCAGCTGGTGCGCTCGCTGCAGCTTGTGCAGGACCGCATCGCCGCCGGCGATCACGCCGCGCTGCCGATGCAGGCCAAGCTGCTCGAAATGGCCGACACAAGGCTGCGCGCGGCGGACGCAGATGATTTCAGCGACCCGAAGAATTTTCGCGCCTTGCTGGTCTATGGCATGAGTGGCGGCAACCCCGTCACCGTCGAGGCGGCGGTGTCGCGCGCCAAGACCGACCCGCAAAGCCTGACCATCGCCAAGGGCATTGTCGATTATCTGAACGGCCGGCAGGCGGCTGCGATCGAGGCGCTGAAGCCGATCGATCCGATGACCCTGCCCCCCGATGTCGGTGCCTTTCTGGCGCTGGTCAAGGGCTCGCTTCTCGCCACCGAGCAACCGGTCAGCGCGCTTGCGCTGCTCGACGATGCTCGCCTGCTCAGCCCCGGCACGCTGGTCGAGGAAGCAGCGCTGCGCCGCTCGGTCGGCATCGCCGCCGCGCAAGGCGACGGTGCGCGTTTCGCGCTTGCCTCAACCCAATACGTCGAAGACTACCTCTATTCGCCCTATGCCAGCCAGTTCGCCGACGCCTTCGTCTCCGGCGTCATCACGCTGCACATGGCGATCAGCCAGGACAAGCTCGCCGACATCACCGCAATGATGGATCCAGAACGCGAGAAGGTGATCTATCTGCGCATCGCCCGCCGCGCCGCGATCGACGGCTTTGCCGATCTCTCCGCCTTTGCCTCGGCCAGGGCTGAACGGGGCCGCGACGGCATCCACAATCAGGACGATCCGCGCGCCCAGCTCTATTCCAGCCTGTCCACGGTAACGTCCGGCACCATCGGCGAGGTCCGCGCCAAGCTGGACAAGATCGATCGCAACCAGCTTTCGCAAAGCGACCGCGACCTGCTCGATGCCGCGCAGGCCGTGGCGGGTGAAGTCATCGCCCCGCCGGCGCCGCTGCCTGCCGAAAAGCCCGCACCTGCCGCGGCCAGGCAGGAGCCGGTCAAGACCGCGGCCGTGGAAAGACCCGACGAGCCAGAGCTGCCGCCGGTCGAAGGCGCGATGCCGGAACAGCCAGCCGCCACAACGTCGAGTGAACAGCCCGCAACCGACCAACCGAAGGCGGCAAGTGAGCCGGCCGCGCAGGCACCGAGCACGCCAGAGGCAAAGGCGGCGGAAACGCCTGCAGTCGCCTCGGCCAGCGATGCGGCTCCGGTCGTGCCGGCATCGGTGCCGGCCCCCGCCGCAGTAGAGCCTACCGATCCCACCGACGCCGCCATGGCGAGGACGCGTCACCAGCTCGATTTGATCGACCAGATGCTTGGAGCAGCCCCGAAATGACCACCAATGTTGGCCAGGCCCTGCCGGCTCCCGCGCACGCCGGATCGAAGCAGTCGGCCTCAAACGCCAAAGGTGGCGACAAAAGCTTCGGCGACATGGTGCGCGGCGACGACGATGCGCCGACACCGATAGGCCAGGGAGCAATTGAGGCCGCGTCGCACGAGCTGCATTGGGCCAAACGCAGCCCTGCCGGTCCCGGCAAAAGCGAAATCCCACACACCCAGTCTGGCAAGACGGGGACGAAATCCGCTGCCGGCAAGGCCGCAAAAGAACATGCCGATAGTCGCCCGGACAAACCATCCAACGACGCTGAGGTGGCCGGACGAGACGCGGATGCAGGACCGCTGCAGGATCATTTGCCATTGGTGCTGGCGTTGCACGATATCAGGCATTTCTCAACGGTCCGGACAAGCGGGAACGGCATCGCGACGAATGGACAGACTGGGCAACCGGCGCCCGCTGGCGAGGCCATTTCTGCACAGACGTCGCCTCTGAAGAGACACCGCGCAGCTTCCGGCATTGACGACAGACTCGACACGACGACGCGATCCGAACGGGCCAAGACCGGTACCAGCGTATCAGCACGGGATCAGGGGCAAAAGCTGCCCGCGATCGGGCTCCAGTCCGGCAAACTGCCGCATCAGGATGGTCCGACGCCTCCTCTACCGGCGGACCAGACGGCAAGCGACGTTTCGGCACCCGAGGCAAAACGGTCCGCGCCGTCGGCGAAGTCCGTCGATGGAGCCCATTCCGCGGCATCGTCCACACAGGGAAAACAGCCGCCATTCGCTGCGCGCGTCGACATTGTCGCCGAGCAGAGTTTCCCGGCCCCGGCGCAAAGCCCGATGAACCAGACGACTTCGGCGCTTATCGACGCGCTGGCTTCGGATAGCGGCCTGCGGCAAGCGGTTTCGACGCCGTCGACGACCGCCCAGACGGCCGGTTCTGTTGCCGTTCCGACACATATATTGAAGATCGAGCTTCACCCGGCAGAGCTCGGCATGGTCACCGCCAGTCTCAGGCTTTCCGGAGAACAACTTTCGATAGAATTGAAGCCCGAAACCCATGAGGCTTACCGCCGTCTCGCCACCGACAGCGACGCCATCGTGAAGTCGTTGCGCGGGCTCGGCTTCGATGTCGACAAGGTCACCATCCTGCAACCCTCGATAGCGATCCACGCAGCGGCCCGCAGCGATGCAGCGAACTCGCATATGCCGCAAGGCCGCGACCAGTCCGCTTTTCAGCCCGGAAACTCGAGCGGCAACAATACGGGTTCGGGCGGCCAGCAGTCGGGAAGAAGCCGCAATGATGATGCCCAGGAATTCGGCCGCGCTGGCGCGCCTGCTCGCGAGCGCGCTGGCGACGATATGTTTATCTAGCCTCGCCACCAAGCCGGCCACCGCCGCCACCAACCCTTGCGAGCCCGAGATCTTGCGTGCCGCCGACCGCTATGGCGTGCCCGCCGGCATCCTCTATGCGGTCGGGCTGACCGAGACCGGCAAGAAGGGTAGCTTGCAACCTAACGCCATGAATATAGAGGGAAAAGCGGTATTTCCAAGGAACCGAACCGAGGCCCTGGCCGCCTTCGAAGCAGCCCGACGTGAGGGCAAGACGCTGATCGACCTCGGCTGCATGCAGATCAACCATCACTATCACGCCGCGCATTTCCGCAGCGTCGACGACATGCTCGACCCGCGCCAGAATGTCGACTATGCCGCGCGCTTCCTGGCCAGCCTGCATGCGCGTCATGTCAGCTGGTCGATGGCCGTCGCCCGCTACCACGCCGGCCCCGACAATGACCCCGCGCAGAAATTCTATGTCTGCCGCGTCATCGCCAATATGGTCGCCACCGGCTTCGGCAAATGGACCCCGAACGCCCGCAACTTTTGCAACCCTTAGGTGAATCATCTCTTGCGAACGGCTGCAAATCCACGCCCGGCGGGTGACGTGCCACGTCACCCGTTCGGCAACCAACGATACAACCTCCTGATTGCGGTTATTTCGAAACTCGAAATAACTCCCAAGAAAATAGCTACAAGAAATGATGGTTGTTCAGGATTCCCGGCACCGGTTACGGCTCTTCCCACGGGGCAGATGATCTGATTCGGGGGCGGGGCCGATGATTGTAATCGTTGACGAGCGAGAGCTCGTAACTGAAGGCTACAATTCACTTTTCGATCGTGAGGGCGTTGCCTGTGCAGGCTTCGCGTCCGGTGAATTCGGCGAGTGGGTGACATCGGCCGCCGACACGGATTTGCGATCGGTCCGAGCCTTCCTCATTGGCGACTGCCGCGAAGGCGCCATCTCGCCACGCCAGATCCGCGACCGCACCGGCGCTCCGGTCATTGCGCTGAGCGAACAGCACTCGCTCGAGAATACGCTGCGGCTGTTCGAGAGCGGTGTCGACGACGTCATACGCAAGCCGGTCCATATCCGGGAGATCCTGGCCCGCATCACCGCCATCCGCCGCCGCGCCCATGAGGACGTCAGCTACACCGAGATCGGCGCCATGCGCATCTTCATGGACGGCCGCGATCCCGAGATCGATGGCCAGCCGTTGCCTCTGCCGCGCCGCGAACGCCGCATCCTCGAATATCTGGCGAGCAACCGCGGACGCCGCGTCACCAAGACCCAGGTCTTCAACGCCATCTACGGCATCTTCGACGAAGAGGTCGAGGAGAACGTCGTCGAGAGCCACATCTCCAAATTGCGCAAGAAGCTGCGCGAAAAGCTCGGCCAGGACCCGATAGATTCCAAGCGCTTCCTTGGCTACCGGCTGGTGTTCTGATGGCGGTCTGCGCCAGCCTCGCGCAAGACAGAAATTATATCCTCGCGACCACAGATGGGCCCAACGATGTTGGGCATTGAGGAGACGTTCGATGAGCCTTTACGGAATGATGCGGACCGGCGTTTCCGGCATGAACGCGCAGGCCAACCGCCTTTCGGCCACAGCCGACAACATCGCCAATTCCGACACCACCGGCTACAAGCGATCCTCGGCCGAGTTTTCGACGCTGATCATGCCGCAGGTCGGCGGCGCCTATAATTCCGGCGGCGTCAACACCACCATCCGCTCGGCCATCAGCGCCCAGGGCGTGCTGCAGTACACGACCTCGGTTTCCGACCTTGCGGTCAACGGCAACGGTTTCTTCGTCGTCCAGGACCCCAGCGGAACGCCTTTCCTCACCCGCGCCGGCGCATTCGTTCCCGACGCTCAGGGCAGACTGGTCAACGCCGCCGGCTACCAGCTGATGGCCTACAGCTACGCCAACGGCACACCGGCTGCCACCGCCAACGGTTTCGAAGGGCTGGTGCCGGTCCAGATCTCCGACCAGGAAATGACCGCGACGCCCAGCACCGCGGGCAACTTCAACGCCAATCTGCCGGCCGGCGCCACGCCGCCCGCCGGTCCGCTGCCGTCCACCAACAGCCCGACGGCGGAATACACGTCGAAATCCTCGATGGTCACCTACGACAATCTCGGCAACAAGAAGCTGCTCGACCTCTATTTCACCAACACCGGGACCGGCACCTGGTCGGTCTCTGTGTTCGACCAGTCCCAGGCGACGCCGGGCACATCCTTTCCCTATACGGGCGGCGCGCTGGCCACGGCCAACCTGACCTTCGACACCACCACCGGCAAACTCACCGGCGCCGTCGATTCGATTACCATCCCCGTACCGGGCGGTGCGTCGCTCGACCTCGATTTGTCCAAGCTGACTCAGCTCGGCACCGGCTTCACGGTCTCCGAAGCCAAGGTCAACGGCAACGCGCCCAGCACGATCGAAAAGATCCAGATCGGCGAGGACGGAGTCATTTACGCCCAGTATCAGGACGGCTCGACCAAGCCGCTGTTCAAGATCCCACTGGCCGACGTCCAGAGCGCCGACAACCTCACCGCACTGCCTGGCAATGTCTATGCGCAGTCCACCGACTCCGGCACCGTGCGCATCGGCTTCGCCAATGAAGGCAAGCTCGGCAGCATCATCTCCGGCGCGTTGGAAAATTCCAACGTCGATATCGCCGAGGAATTGACCAACATGATCGCGGCGCAGCGCAGCTACACCGCTAACTCGAAAGTGTTCCAGACCGGTTCCGACCTCATGGATGTCCTTGTCAACCTGAAGAGATAAACGACGGGCGCCAGGGGAATGAACCCAAACCAGAGCAGCGCGGTGCGCGGATTTCGAATTCAAGGCCACACCGGCAAACCGGCCGGGGTGGTCTGGAATTGCAGGTTTCCGAACGCCGACGCCGCCGACAGGGCAGAGACGTCATCCCCTCCCCACTGGCCTCGTGAAAGACCCGCATGTCGCTGACTTCCGCATTGACCATAGCCCAACAGTCGCTTCAGACCACATCGAAGCAGACCAGCGTCCTTTCCCGCAATATTGCCGACGCCAGCAACCCCGACTATGCCCGCCGCACGGCGGTCGTCGTCAGCAGCGCGCCCGGCGCCCGCTCGGTCGAGATCCAGCGCGCCACCAACGCCCTGCTGTTTCGCCAGAACCTTAGCGCGCAATCGGCATGGAGCGGCCAGAGCACGCTTTACAGCGGAATTGACCGCCTCGCCGTTGCCGTCAACGGCGTCGACAACGCCTCCTCTGCCTCGACCGCGATCGGCAAGCTGCAGAACGCGCTGCAGCTTTACGCCGCTACGCCATCCAACCAGAACCTCGGCTCCAGCGTCATCGACGCGGCCCAGCAGGTGGTGCGCGCTCTGAACGACGGCACCAACGCGATCCAGGATTTCCGCACCCAGGCCGATGGCGAGATATCAACGGCGGTTAACGATCTCAACTCGCTGCTTAGTCAGTTCCAGGACGCCAACAAGGCGGTCATCTCCGCAACCCGTTCGGGTACCGACGCATCCGACGCGCTCGACCAGCGCGACGCTTTGCTGAAGAAGATCGCGGACTATGTGCCGGTGTCGACCTTCACGCGTGGCGACAACGACATGGTCATCACCACCAAGGATGGCACGACACTGTTCGAGACCATTCCGCGCTCGGTAAGTTTCACCCCGTCGGCGGGCTACACGGCCGGCACACCAGGCAACACCATCTACATCGACAATGTGCCGGTCAGCGCCGGGGCTGGCGGCAACACCAGCGCCGACGGCAAGCTCGCCGGGCTCATCACCTTGCGCGACGGCGTCGCGGCGACGATGCAGAGCCAGCTCGACGAAGTGGCGCGCGGCCTCATCACCGCCTTTGCCGAAACAGCACCTTCGCAGCCCGACCGAACCGGCCTGTTCACCTGGTCGGGTGCGCCCGCCATTCCGGCCGCCGGCACGCTGATCGACGGGCTTGCCGGCTCGATCAAGGTCAACGCCGCAATGGACTCGAGCGTCGGCGGCAATCCGGTGCTGCTGCGCGACGGCGGCGCCAATGGTGCGGCCTATATCGCCAACACTGCCGGCAACGCCTCCTATTCGCAGCTCTTGATCGGCTATGGCGACAAGCTCGACAAGCCGATGCCTTTCGACGCTGCGGCCGGCATCACCGTCACGTCCAGCGTGTCCGACTACGCCGCCAATGCCATTGGCTGGTTCGAAGGCCAGCGCCAGCAGGCCTCGAGCAACGCCGACGCCAAGGAAGCGCTGGCATCGCGCACCGCCGAGGCGCTGTCCAACGACACCGGCGTCAATGTCGACCAGGAGATGTCGCTGCTGCTCGACCTCGAACACACCTATCAGGCCTCGGCGCGCATGATGAAAACCGTCGACGACATGCTGTCGGCCCTGCTCGATGCCGTAGGATAAGCCATGAAAGCCACATCCGTCTCATCAGCCGCCCTCTCCAACGCCGCGCGCTATCAGCAGATGCGCATGCAGGCCGAACTGGTCAAAGCCACCAAGGAATCGACGACCGGCACCGTCGCCGATGTCGGTCTGGCGCTCGGCGCGCGCACCTCGCAGGCGGTCACCTTCTCGCGCGACCTCGACCGGTTGAACGTCATCATCGATTCCAATTCGCTGGTCACCGCGCGGCTGTCCTCGACGCAGGCTGCGCTTGGCCAGCTTTCCGACACTGCGCAGAATTTGCTGACCGCGCTGACCGCCGCCGGCAATTCCTCGAGCACCATCACGCAGCAAGCCGGCAAGGCCGCCGTGCAGCAGATGACCTCTATCCTCAACGCCAGCGTCAACGGCGAATATCTGTTTGCCGGCACCAACACCGACGTCAAGCCGATCGACGATTTCACCGCCGCGGGCTCGCCGGCCAAGGCGGCGTTCGACGCTTCCTTCTCGTCGTATTTCGGCTTCACGCAGGCCGATCCGCTCGCTGCCAACATCACCGCCGCCCAGATGGACGGCTTCATCACCAGCAATGTCTTGCCGCAGTTCATGGGCTCCGGCTGGCAGGCCAACTGGTCGAACGCCACCGACCAGCAGATCGTCAGCCGCATTTCGCTGGGCGAAACCACCCAAACCTCGGCCAGCGCCAATGACGACAGCATCCGCAAGCTCGCCATGGCTTCCGCCCTGATCACCGGCCTGCTGTCCGGCAATATCAGCCAGGCGGCGAAGACCACCGTTGTCGGCCGCGCCCAGGCGATGGTCGGCGAGGCGCTGGGCGGGCTAGGGCAACTGCAGGCCGAGACCGGCCTTGCCGAGAAGCGGGTCTCCGACGCCAGCGACCGCATGAAGACGCAGGTCGACCTGTTCGAGCGCCATATCCTTGATCTGGAAGGCGTCGACCCCGCCGAGGCAGCCACCCGCGTCGCGGATCTGACGCAGCATATCGAGACGTCCTTCGCGCTGACCGCGCGCCTGCAGCAGATGAGCCTGCTGAACTACCTGACCTGACAATCTCAACCGCAACGGTAGAGCCAAACGATGTACCAATTCTCCTACGCCGACATCCAGACCGACTCCGTTGCCGATGCGAAAGATCGCGAGCGGCAGCTTTTGACCCGCTCGATCGAAATGCTGGCGGCGGCGGCGGCGGTCGGCCACACCTCGATGGAGGCGGTCGAAGCGCTGCACTTCACCAACCGGGTCTGGACCACCTTCGTCGAGGATCTCGGTTCCAGCGACAATGTCCTGCCCAAGGAACTGCGCGCCAACCTCATCTCCATCGGCCTGTGGCTGCTGCGCGAGGCCGAGGACATCCGCCAGGGCCGCACCGACAATTTCGAAGGGCTGATCGAAGTGTCCCAGATCATCCGGGACGGCATTCAATGACCAACACGCTGAAGATATCGCTGAAGCCGAACGAGAAGATCTACATCAACGGCGCCGTCATCCGCGTCGACCGCAAGGTCACCGTCGAGCTGATGAACGACGTACAGTTCCTGCTCGAGAACCATGTCATCCAGGCCGACGATGCCTTGACGCCGCTCAAGCAGCTCTATTTCATCCTGCAGGTGATGCTGATGAACCCGGCCGGCGCCATCGAGGCGCGCGCCATGTTCCGCCGCTCGCTGCCCTTGCTTTTGGCAAGCTTCGAGGATGAGCAGATCAGTGGCGCGCTGAAGCAGATCGACCGCATGGTCGGCGAAGACCATATCTATGAAGCGCTGAAGGCTATCCGTGCGCTTTATCCGCTCGAACGCCGCGCACTTGGCGGCAATGACGATGTTCAGGGTGCGAAGCGCCCGCTGGCCGTGGGAGCACAATACTGATGAATGTGGACATGACGACGACGATCCCCATGGGCGCCAACCAGGGCACCCAGCAGACGTCGAAGACAGCGGTCGACTACCAGTCGTTCCTGAAGCTGTTGATCGCCGAGATGAAGAACCAGGATCCGACGAAACCGATGGATTCGACGCAGTATGTCGCCCAGCTCGCCACCTTCTCGCAGGTAGAGCAATCGGTGCAGACCAACACCAAGCTCGACCAGATCATGCAGTCCTCGGCGCTGTCGCAGGCCGATGCCTTGATCGGCCGCTCGATCACCTCGGCCGACGGCAAGACGACCGGCGTCGTGGCCTCGGTCAAGCTTGCAAGCAACGGCGTGATCGCCGTGTTGCAGAACGGCACCGAAGTGCCGGTCGGCGCGGGCGTTTCGATAAAGCCGGCCAGCTAGACAGTTCCATAGAGGCGCGCTCACATGAACGAGGCCGACGCACTCGACATCGTCCAGTACGCGGTATGGACGGTGCTTGTTGCTTCCGCGCCGGTGGTGCTGGTCGCCATGGTGGTCGGCATCGGCATTGCCCTGATCCAGGCCCTGACCCAGATCCAGGAAATCACCCTGACCTTCGTGCCCAAGATCGTCGCCATCATGCTGGTCGTGGCGCTGACCGGTCCGTTCATCGGCAGCCAGATCTCGGCCTTCACCAACGTCATTTTCGAGCGCATTGAAAACGGGTTCTAGGCAGCGCTTGCAGGCGGCTGTGTTCCGGCTAGATTGCAGGCCATGACTCAGGCAGAACTCACCGGCAGGCCATGTGCGGAATAGCCGGCGTCTGGCGCAAACGAAACCCGATCGACGCCAACGACCTGTCGGATGTCGCCAGCATGATGCAGGCGTTGGTACATCGCGGCCCCGACGATCATGACAGCTGGCACAACAATCGGCTGGCGCTCGGTCACCGCCGACTTACCATCATCGATCCCTCGCCCGCCGCCCGTGAGCCGATGCTGACTTCTTCCGGCGATGGCGTTCTCGTCTACAATGGCGAGGTCTACAATTACCGCTCGCTGCGCGAAACGCTGCAGGCGCAAGGCGTCGTCTTTCGAACCATCTGCGATGCCGAAGTGGTTCTCGAAGCCTTGCATCACTGGGGCCCCGAAAAAGCCGTGCCGCTGTTCGACGGGATGTTTTCCTTCGCCTATTTCGACGCTCGCAGCAGTGCGCTGTGGCTTGCGCGTGACCGTCTTGGAATCAAGCCGATGTCGGTGGCCGACACGCCGGAGCGAATCCTGTTCGCCTCGGAGGACAAGGCGATCCTCGCCTGCGACGGTTTTCCGCGCGACATCGACAGCCGCGAGATCACCTTGCGGCTTGCCTGGCAGAGCCGCGATTCCAGCTACAGCCTGTTCGACCGCATCGAGCGCCTGCCGCCCGCCGGCCTGTGGAAGATCACCGATGGCGTTATCGAGAAGCGCCGCTTCTGGCATGTGCTGGACGTGCTGGAGACCGCGCGCATTACCGGCGATGCATCCGCTGATGCTGAACACATGGCGACGCTCGAGGCGTTGCTCAAGGACAGCGTCGGACTTCACTGCATCGCCGATACCAGCGTTGCCACCGCCTGCAGCAGCGGTGTCGATTCCGGCCTGATAACGGCGCTGGCAAAGCGGTTCAGGCCGGAAGTCCACGGTTATGTCGTCGACCCGCAGCTCGGCAACAGCGAGGCCGAAGACGCCGAACGCACCGGCCGCCATGTTGGCGTGCCCTTGCGCCGGGTGCCGGTCGACAGGAACCGGTTTTTCGAACTTTGGCCAAGGGTAATCTGGCATCTTGAAAGCGATGGCTGGCACGCCAGCCATGTCGCACTGCTGGCGCTTGCCGAACGATGCCGGGCCGATGGCGTCAAGGTGCTGCTCACCGGCGAAGGCGCAGACGAATTGTTTGGCGGCTACCCCTTGCAGGCCTTGAGCATGAAGAAGTGGCGTTCCTGGTCGTGGCCCCGGCGCCTGGTCCATTCGAAGCGCTCGCTCGACCGGAGATTCGAGCAACAGCGTCATGCCCCCTACAAGGTCTCGGCTGGAAGCCACTCACAAATGGATCGCAGCATGGTCCTGCGTGCTTTGTCGCCGGAGCTGAATTTTCTGCAATCCGAGATCTTCGACCGCCTGGAGCCGGTTATGCCGCCCGCGGATCGCGCCTTTCTCGGTAGTTGCCTCTACGACCTCTATTCGCATCTGCAGGACATCCTGCACCGGCACGACCGGCTGAGCATGGCGGCGTCCGTGGAACTGCGGGTCCCGTTCCTGGAAAACCGCCTGATCGACTTCGCCATCCATTTGCCGAGGCGGCAGAAATACCGCGACAAAACAGGAAAATGGCTTTTGCGAAAGGTCGCTGAAAAGCATATTCCGCGCCAGAACGTCCAGGCGCGCAAGATCGGCTTCGAGATGTCGTCGCAATTTTCGGCCGGCACGGAGACTTTGCTACGCGGCGGTTTCCTGCGCGATGCCTTGAAATGGCCCGCCGCGAATTTGGAGGACATGGTCCAGTTGGCGCGGCGCGAGCAACCGTCCAGGCTGCGGCTTGTCGGCATGGAGCTTTTCCTGCGCCTTCACGCCGGCGGCGAGACGACAGGCACGCTGACCGAAGCCTTGCATACCGCTGCCCGGGACAGAAGCTGACTTCGCGCGCGGCCGACAGCCCCGCGCAGTGGACCAATGAGAACATCGCTCTGGGTAGCGGACCATTCCCGGCTGACGTATTTTCGCCTTGCTATCCTGTTGTTGGACCATGATCTTTTTCGAAGACGCGTTCGCCCTTTTGGATGTCGTGCTCTATTTCAAACGGATGCCATGATTGTCGTCCCCGCGGACGAAACCAGCACGTTAAGGTGGGACAGGTCTGATGATCGATGACGAGCCGGACAGCGAACGCGTTTCGGCGCTGGCGCCGTTCCGGCACGGCATCTTCCGCGCCGTCTGGTCGGCCAGCCTGGTGTCGAATTTCGGTGGCCTGATCCAGGGCGTCGGCGCCGCCTGGATGATGACCACCATCGCCACGTCGCCCTATCAGGTGGCGCTGGTCCAGGCCTCGGCCACTCTGCCGATCATGCTGTTTGCACTCGTCGCCGGCGCCATCGCCGACAGCTTCAACCGGCGCAAGGTGATGCTGATCGCCCAAATCTTCATGCTGGTCGTCTCTGCACTTCTAACGCTGTTCACCTGGAACGGCTGGATGACGCCGTGGACGCTGCTTGCCTTCACCTTCCTGATCGACAGCGGCACGGCGCTCAACAACCCGTCCTGGCAGGCATCGGTCGGCGACATGGTGCCGCGCAACAAGCTGCCGGCCGCGGTTGCACTCAATTCACTGGGCTTCAACCTGACACGCAGCGTCGGCCCGGCGATCGGCGGCATCATCGTTGCCGCCGCTGGTGCGGCTGCTGCGTTCGCCGCCAATGCGCTGAGCTATATAGGTCTCATCATCGTGCTCTTCCGCTGGAAGCCGGAGCTGCCGGTCTCGACGCTGCCGCGCGAGACGCTGGGCGCCGCCATGGGCGCCGGCCTGCGCTATGTCGCCATGTCGCCCAACATCGGCAAGGTGCTGGTCAGGGGCTCCGCCTTCGGCTTCAGCGCCGGCGCGGTTTTGGCGCTGCTGCCGCTGGTGGCGCGCGACGTCGTCAAGGGCGATGCCTTGACCTACGGCATCATGCTCGGCGCCTTCGGCATCGGCGCCGTCGGCGGCGCGCTGATAAGCGTGCGTCTCAGACAATTGCTGTCCAGCGAGACGATGGTGCGGATGGCCTTCGCCGGCTTTGCCGTCTGCGCCTTCAATGCCGCCATCAGCCTCAATGCCTGGCAGACTGCGGCGGGTTTGCTCATCGGCGGCGCCTGCTGGGTGATCGCGCTGTCGCATTTCAACGTCACGGTGCAGATGTCGACGCCGCGCTGGGTCGTCGGCCGGGTGCTGTCGGTCTACCAGACGGCGACCTTCGGCGGCATTGCGCTGGGCAGCTGGATCTGGGGCGTCGTTGCCGATGCGCATGGCGCCGAAACCGCGCTGATTGCGGCGGCCATCGCGATGCTTGTTGGCGGCGCCATCGGCCTGTTCCTGCCGCTGCCGCAGCAGACGACTCTCAACCTCGACCCGCTCAACCGCTTCAAGGAGCCGCATCTCGGCCTCGACCTGAAGCCGCGCAGCGGCCCCATCGCCATCATGATAGAGTACATTATCCGCGACGAAGATGTACCCGAATTCCTCGCCACCATGGCCGAGCGCGGGCGCATCCGCCGCCGCGACGGCGCCCGCAACTGGACGCTGGCTCGGGACCTAGAAAATCCCGCAGTCTGGATCGAACACTACCACACGCCGACCTGGCTGGAATACATCCGCCACAACCGGCGCGCCACCCATGCCGACGCCGTCGTCGGCGAGCGGGTGCGGGCGCTGCACAGCGGCGACGAACCGCCGCGCGTGCGCCGCCTGATCGAGCGCCCGACGACCGCCGGCACCGCGCTGGTCTCGCCGAAGGGGCCGATCGATCACTGAGCTCGCCATAGCCGTAGCGCCGGTCAGCCGGCGCTCTGGATCATGTAGAGCTTGCGCGTGGTCTCGCGTATCAGCCACTCGCCCTTCCAGCCCTGCGGCAGGACGAGGAGATCGCCCGGACCGAGTTCCCGCACCTCGCCATCGATGCGGCTCAGTTCCACGCGCCCCGAAATGATGTGGCAGATCTCCGACGAGTCCGAACGATCGGCGGTGAAGCGGCCGGGCGTGCATTCCCAGATGCCGACATCGACAGTCCCGTCAGGCGATTGAAAGAACGAGCGCACGGCCTCGACCTGATCGCCTTCAATCGAGCTTGGCTTAGGAGAGAACGCGCCGATCTCGGCCTTGGCGAGATCGTGGAAGGTCGAAAGATCGATCAAGTCTAGCTCCATGGATAAGAGCAATTCCAGGAAAGGGGTCTGCCCCGGAATTGCGTGAGAACAAATGGCTTTAGTGGCCGGTGATGCTGTCGGCCAACGCGGCCAGCTTCGAGGTGCGCGCAAGCCCTGCCGCCTCGCGGCCATCGGCAATGCGATAAAGCTGGTACATCGAATGCACGCCCAGCCAGCGGAAGGGCTCCGGTTCCCATGGCCTGACCTTGCGGTTGACCCAGGGCAGCTTCGTCAGCTCGGTGTTTGCCCCGAGAACAAGGTCAGCCAGCGTGCGCCCCGAAAGGTTGGAGCTGGACACGCCGAGGCCGACATAGCCGCCGGCCCAGCCGATGCGGGTCGCGGGATCGAGGCCGACCGTGGTGCACCAGTCGCGCGGCACGCCGAGCACGCCGCACCAGGCGTGATCGATGCGGCATCCCTTGGTCTGCGGCAAGAGCGTCGTCAGGATCGTGTGCAGCTGGTCGATCGTGGCCTGCTGCGTCTGGCCGTTGACGTCGGTGCGCGAGCCGTAGCGATAAGGCACGCCGCGTCCGCCCATCGTGATGCGTCCCTCACGCGTGCGCTGGGCATAGCAATAGGCATGCGCCGCATTGCCGAGCAGTTCGTGCCCTTCCCAACCGATGTCGCGCCACAGGTCGGCAGGCAGCGGCTCAGTCACGATCTGCGCGCTGTTGAGCGCCAGCCAGGTCCGCTCCTCGCCGGGGATGCCTGATGTAAAGCCCTCGGTCGCGCGGATGATCGTCTCCGCCTGCACCGTACCGCGGTCTGTCGTCACGCTGCCCTTGGCGATGCTTGTCACCGTCGTCTTCTCATAGATCGGCACGCCCAGCCGCTCGACGGCATCGGCAAGCCCACGCACCAGCTTGGCCGGCTGCACCCGCGCCTGGCCATGGACGACGAAGCCGCCCATGACGTTACGGATGTTGATGCGCGTGCGCGTTGAGGCGGCGTCCAGCATCTCGACGCGGTTCGGGTCGACATCCCAGGAACGGATCGTCTCGCATTCTTCGCGCACGCGCTCCAACTGCGCTGGGTTGGTGGCCACCGTCAGGTTGTCGACGCGGCGAATGTCGGCGTCGATGCCTTCCTCGGTCGCGACCCGGATCACTTCATCAACGCAGCCTGCCATCGCAGCCTGCATCGCCATCACGCCTTGCCGGCTCGATGTCTTGAGATATTTTTCGCGCGACCAGCTGAAGCCGCCCGACAGCCAGCCGCCATTGCGCCCTGAAGCGCCGAAGCCGGCAAATTCGCGCTCGACGATCACGACGCGCAGCAATGGCTTCGCCTTTTTCAGATAGTAGGCCGTCCACAGGCCGGTATAGCCGGCGCCGACAATGGCGACATCGGCCTCGATGTTTCCAGGCAAGGGCGGGCGCGGAACGGGAACCGCCCCCAGATCCGCATACCAGAACGATATGTCGCCGTTGCGCTTGGCTTGCATGGAATGACTTTCAGATGGGATCAGGCCAGATGGGATCAGGCCAGATGGAATCAGGTGAGTGTGGTGTCGGCGCTTGCGTCGTCCGCCAGCAGCTGGGCGTCGGTGCCGTCGAAGCAGAGCTCGACCTTGTCGCCGAGGCCAAAACTTTCGCCGGTCAGCGGTGAGCGCACGATCGCGGCCGAGCCGTCGGCGAGCTTGACTTCGTATTTCGATTCCGAGCCGAGATAGATGGCTTCCGCGATCGTCCCCGACAGGCGGTTGGCGCCATTGGCAGGACTTTGGCCGGCTCTTCGGATCGCGAGCTTTTCGGGACGCAGCAGCATCACCGGGCTGGCTTCCCCCGACAGCTTACGCGGTACCGTCACCGTCTCGCCGGCGATGCTCAGCGCGGTGCTGTTGCCATCGCTGCGCGCCTTGCCGCGCAGCACGGTGGAATCGCCGATGAAGCGGCCGACGAACAGCGTTGCCGGCTCGTCATAGAGCTGGCGGCCGGTGCCGACCTGCTCGATGCGCCCGCGGTTGAACACGGCGATGCGGTCGGACAGCACCAGCGCCTCTTCCTGATCATGCGTGACATAGACGAAGGTGGTGCCGAGCTCGCGGTGGATGCGCTTGATCTCGAGCTGCAGCCATTCGCGCAGCTTCTTGTCGAGCGCGCCGAGCGGCTCGTCCATCAAGAGCAGCGGCGGGTCGAAGACGATGGCGCGTGCCAACGCCACGCGCTGCTGCTGGCCTCCCGACAATTCGCTGGGATAGCGATGCGCAAAATCGCCCATCTTGACCATGTCGAGCGCCCTTGCCACGCGTGTCTGCCGCGTCGCCTGGTCGACGCCGCGCAGCGTCAGCGGATAGGCGACGTTGCGGCCGACGCTCATATGCGGGAACAGCGCGTAGTGCTGGAAGACGACGCCGATGTTGCGCTTGTGCGCCGGCACGCCGACGACGCTCTTTTCCCCAACCAAAAGCTTGCCGCTGGTGACGTCGGTAAAACCGGCGATCACGTTGAGCGTCGTCGTCTTGCCCGAACCACTGGGGCCAAGCAGCGTCATGAACTCGCCGGGCTCGATGCGCAGCGACACGCCGTCCAGCGCCTTGAAGCCGCCATAGGCCTTGCTGATCGCTTCGAGATCGATCGAGGCGCCCTTGCTTGTCGGCTTCGGATTCATTGGCGTCCTTTCCGCTCGCGGCCAAGAAGGAGCATGCCGCCGGCGATCAGGATCGTGGTCGCGAAAAGCAGGATCGTGCCGACGGCCGCCACCGTCGGGTCGGCATCGCGCGTAATCGAGGCGAAGATCTGCACCGGCAATGTCTTGAGATAGGGGTTCGTGATGAACAGCGACACGACAATCTCGTCGAACGAGGTGGCGAAGGCGAACAGCAGGCCCGAGAGCACGCCCGGCGCGATCAGCGGCAGCGTCACCGTGCGAAACGTGGTCAGTGCGCCGGCGCCCAGGCTGGCTGCGGCTGTCTCCAGCCGGCGGTCGAACACTTCGAGACTGGCCGAGACCGCGATCAGCACGAAGGGCAGCGCAAGGATGGTGTGGGCCAGCACGAAGCCGAGCAGCGTCCCGACGAGCTGCGTGTCGAGATAGACGGCATAGATGCCGATCGCCAGCACCACGCCCGGCACCACCATCGGCGTCAGCATCAGCATACGCAAAAGGTTCGCCGGCCGCGCCTTCATGCGGTCGAGGCCGAAGGTGGCAAGCGTGCCGAGCACCGTCGCCAGCACCGCCACGATCGAGGCGACCTTCAGCGAATTCAGGAAGCTGTTCGACCAGTCCGGATTGGTGGCGAAATTCTGGTACCACTGCCAGGAAAAGCCTTGCGGCGGAAACGCCAGCGATTTGTTTTCGTTGAACGACATCGGCACCACGACCAGCGTCGGCGCCACCAGCCATATCGCCACCAGCAGGCAGACGAGCCCGAGAAGAACGCGGGTGAGCGGCTTCATCTCCATCAGCGCCGCCCCGCTTCCCGATGCCTGGACCGCATCACAGGTGCTGCCAGCGCCAGCAGCACGAAGGTGGTGACCAGCAGAACGACGCCCATGGCGCCGCCCCTGCCCCATTGCAGCAGGCTCAGCACCTGCGTCTGCACCAGCGTCGACAGCATGGTCGAGCGCGGGCCGCCGAGCAAAGCCGGCGTGATGTAGAAGCCGAGCGACAGGATGAAGACGATGACCGCGCCGGCATAGACGCCGGGCAGCGACAGCGGCAGATAGACGGTGAAGAACGCGCGCGACGGCCGCGCACCGAGGCTTTGCGCCGCACGCATCAGCCTGAGGTCGATGCCTTGCATCACGGAATAGAGCGGCAGGATCATGAACGGCAACAGCACCTGCGCCATGCCGATGACCACGCCGGTCTGGGTGCGGATCAGCTTGACGCCGCCGAACCCGACCGAGCGCAGCAACGAATTGATGACGCCCGAATCCTGCAGCAGGATCACCCATGACAGCGTTCGCACCACACCACTCACCCAGAACGGGATCAGCACGCAAAGCACAAGCACCAGCCGGACGCGCGGCCCGACCGCGGTCATCAGATAGGCATAGGGATAGGCCGCGATGACGCAGACCAGCGTCACCCAGGCCGAAATGACGAAAGTCCGCTGCAGCACTGTCAGGTTGACCGGCGCGCCGAAGAACCAGGCATAGTTCTGCAGCCCCCACTCAGGTTCCGACAGGCTGCGCAGCACGATGGTGAGCAGCGGATACCCGATCACCGCGACGAGCAGGATGAGCGCCGGCGCCGTGAGCGCGAACGGCCGCCATGCCCGACCCGACCGCGCATGGGCGGCGGGTTGGGCGATGGGTTCGGACGCGCTCACGGCCTGGCTCTCACTTGGCTGTTCAGTTGCCGGCCATCAGCGCCGACCACTTCTCCTGCGCCACCGGGAAGTTCTCGACCCAGAACTTGATGTTCTGCTTGTAACCCTGCTTCTGGCGCTCGGGCGTGTTGGTCAGGAAGGCGGCGACCGACGCATCGACCTTGGGCTGCGCGTCATTGTTGATCGGCGTATAGGAGGTCTGCTGCGCCAGGATCTCCTGCGCCCCCTTGCCGAGATAGGCATTGAGCAGCGCATAAGCCGCATCCGTATCCTTGACGCCGACCGGAATGGTCATCTGGTCCATCACCACCAGCCAGTCCTGCCAGGCCGGCGCATATTTGGCGCCGTTCTTCACCGCCGTCATGGCACGTCCGGTCCACATCATCAGCATGTCGGCTTCGCCAGATTCGGCAAGCTGCTGCGATTCAGCGCCGGTCTTCCAATAGATCGTGTCGGGACCGAGCTTGCGGATGACATCGATGGCCTTGTCGATGTCGGCCACCGTCATCGCCTTCGGGTCGCCGCCAGAGGCCTTCAACGCCTGCTCCAGCAGGCCGCCCGTCGGGTCGCCCGAACCGTCGAGCGCGCGCGTGCCGGGGAATTTTGCCGTGTCGAAGAAATCGGCCCAGTTCTTGGGCGGGTTATCCCCATACTTCTCCTTGTTGTACATCAGCACGACGCCGTAGTTCATGGCCGGCACCGAGCATTCGCCGACCTGGCCCTCGGGCACCTTGGAGACGTCGAGCTTGCTGAAATCAAGCTTCTGGAACAGCTTGCCGCAATAGACGTAAGGCGGCAGGTCGGCGGTGTCGACGACGTCCCAGGTGACGTTGCCGGATTCGACCTGCGCCTGCAGCTTGGCGATCTCTGTCGGCCCGTCATTGAGCAGCGTGGCGCCGGACTTTTCGACGAACTCCTTGAGCGCGGCGGCCTGGCCGTCCTGGTAGATGCCGCCATAAGAGACGAGCGTCAGCGTCTTGCCCTTGAGCGAGCCTTCCTTGACCTCACCCGCGACAGGCTTTTCCTGCGCGAACGCTGCGGTTGCCAGAACGCCGAGCGCCAGCACGGCGCCAAGGCCAAGATGTCTTGTTTTCAGCATGATTATTGTTCTCCCATTTGACCCGCATGGATTGAACCTACCTGGCTGCGAGCGGTTTCCAGGCCCTGTATTGATCGAGTTCGGCGCGCACCGAAGTCGGTGGCGCAATGATCCACATCACCTCGGCTCGGCCACTGCCGATGTTCTCTGAGCGATGTGCTGTCGATGTCGCGTATTCGATGCTGTCGCCCTCTTCCAGCACATGCCTGACATCGCCGAGCGAAACCTCGACGATGCCGCGCAGCACGACGAGCATCTCGTGCGCGTCGCCATGGGTGTAGAGCGCTGGGCCGGTCGAGCCGCCGATTTCGAACTCGCCGACATAGACTTCCATGTCGCTTAAAGGGGGACGCGAGAGCAGCATCTTGCGGCAGCCGTCGCTGGGCGGCAGGCTCGGCCGCTCGCTGCGCAGCAAGACCCCGCGCTGCCCGGCGGCACTATCCTCGAACAGCATCGCCACGCTTACACCCAGCGCCGAGGCCATCTGGTTGAGCGAGGCGGTGCTGGCGCCGGTCAGGCCGCGCTCGAGCTGGCTGATGAAGCTGGCGCTGGTCCCGGTCAGCTCGGCGAGTTCGCGCAGCGAAAGCCGCCGGCCGAGACGCAGGCTCTTCAGCCGCTGGCCCAGCATCTGATGGGCATGCGTCGCCGTCGAGGCGACGCCATTCTTGACCGGAGCCTGGTCGGTGCTCATCCCGTCTTTTTCTCCCACTGAACAATTTGTACAGTGACACTGTACACGTGGCAAGCGCCGAGTAGGGACATTTAAGATGCCGGCCGAGGCCTAGTCTTCGCCCGGTCGCGCCGCGCCTTGTCGAGTTCCTCCGCGTAGCGCCGCATCAGATGGCCCTCGGTCAAAAGCCCGACAACGGCCCGGTTGTCGAAATTCTCGACCACCGCCAGTTCCTCGGCGACGGCGCGCTGGATGGTTTCGGCGGTGGACCGGACGTTCATGGTCGGCACCAGCACCGCATGCCGGAATTTGGCCGGCGCCAGCACCGGCGTCTCACCATCGGACGGATCGCTGTGCAGTTCGGCGACGATCAGCACGCCGACATAATGCCGGCTGCTTGCGGCGCCATTCTGGCGCTGAGGCGCAGTCAGGCTTGCCGCCCCGCTTCAATTCCCCGCGAGCGTGTCGAGGTATATGAGCGATCGCTTACGCAATCGACGCAGCTGTGTTATTTTTGGCCGTCTCTATTTCCCTCAAGGAGGAGAAGATGAGTGCGCGGGGATTTTTTTCATTAGCTGTTGGCATGATTTTTTTGAGCTCGTCTGCGGTGAGCAATTCAAGCATGGATATGCCGGTTAGGTCTGTTGTGTCACACCCGATGTCTCTTTTTTTGGCGGGAGGCAATCCGGAAAACCAAAGCCGGCCGGCAAAGGAATTTATCCAGACTGCACAACAAGATGTTTGCTGTCCCGGCGGCTACCCTTGGTATCGCAATTCGACGAACACCTGCTACGGCAGCTATGAAGACTGCCACGATACCGATGGCGGCGGATGGTCCTGCAGACAGGTCAACGCCTGCTAGATTTTCTTGGGCCCACGCCTTCTTGACTGTGCCCGGTCCTCAGATCGGCTTCGGCTCGCCGGCCTCATAGAGCATGAGGTTGCGCTCGCCTATGCCGAGCGATGCCCAGCTCGCCCGCCAATCGGCGATGTGAGGCGAGCGGAAATGCGCGTCGAGCGCGGCCCTGTCGCTCCACACCTCGGTTACATGGATGAGCCCGACGTCGAGCACGTCCTGCGCGTAGGAGTATTCGATGCAGCCGGGCTCCGCACGGCTGCCCAGTATCATGCGCCGCATGGCCGGCCTTGCCTCGTCGAGCAGTTGCGCAGGCAGGCGAATGGTGCCGATGATCACCAGCATGATCTCTCTCCTCAAGGCCTCTGTCGTCCTGGCAACTAACCAGTCCTCCCACCCTCGCGCAAGCTTGACCGGTTAGGCTCGAAGGGCTGTCGCGTGCTCGGCAGGCTTGTGATTGGGGACGATATGGCCGTCAGCGAAAGCTTAGCGACAGGAACAGTGGCCAAGAACGGCCGCGATGTCTTCTTCGCCATCGGCATCGTCATCATCCTGGCCGTGCTGTTCCTCCCGATCCCGGCCTTCCTCATCGACATCGGCCTCGCCTTCTCGATCGCACTGTCGGTGCTGATCCTGATGGTGGCGCTGTGGATCCAGCGGCCGCTCGATTTCTCGTCCTTCCCGACCGTGCTGCTGATCGCCACCATGCTACGGCTATCGCTCAACATCGCCACCACGCGCATGATCCTGTCGCACGGCAATGAGGGCACGCACGCCGCCGGCTATGTCATCGCCGGCTTCTCCAAACTTGTGATGGCCAGCGATTTCGTCATCGGCCTGATCGTCTTCATGATCCTGATTGTGGTCAACTTCATCGTCATCACCAAAGGCGCCACCCGTATTGCCGAAGTCGGCGCCCGCTTCACCCTCGACGCGATCCCCGGCAAGCAGATGTCGATCGACGCCGACCTGTCCGCCGGCATGATCGACGACAAGACAGCGCAACTGCGCCGCCGCGAGCTGGAAGAGGAATCCTCCTTCTTCGGCTCGATGGACGGCGCCTCGAAATTCGTCCGCGGCGACGCCATTGCCGGCCTCATCATCACCGCCATCAACATCGTCGGCGGCATCGCCATCGGTTACATCAGGCACGGCATGGGCATGGGCGAAGCCGCCGATGTCTTCATCAAACTGTCGGTCGGCGACGGCCTCGTCACCCAGATCCCGGCGCTTATCGTTTCGCTCGCCGCCGGCCTGCTTGTGTCCAAGGGCGGCACGCGCGGCTCGACCAACCAGGCGGTGTTCGGCCAGCTCGGTGCGCATCCGCGCGCGCTCTATGTCGCGGCCTCGCTGCTCGTCCTGCTCGGCCTGATGCCCGGCCTGCCGTTCTTCCCGTTCTTCACGCTAGCCGCCGGCATGGCCGGCCTTGGCTACGTCATCCCGATGCGCGCCAACCGCGAGGCTGCCGCCGCCGAAGCGATCAAGGATCTGGAGAAGGCGAACAAAGTCGAGGAAGAGAAGAACTCGGTCAAGGCTTCGCTGACCACCGCCGAGATCGAGCTTCTGATCGGCAAGCAGCTGTCGACGCGGCTGCTGGTGTCGCATCAGGAACTGGTGTTCCGCATGGCCAAGATGCGCAAGAAATTTGCCACGCAATACGGCTTCGTCGTGCCGGAAGTGCGCGTCGCCGACGATTTCGGCATCCCGCCGAAAAGCTATCAGATCAAGGTCCACGGCACCGTCGTCGCCGAATACCAGATGCGCGTCGGCGAGATCATGGTGCTGCTGGGGAACCGGGATTTGCCCGACGTTCCCGGCGAGGAAATCCGCGAGCCGGCCTTCGGCATGCGCGCCTTCTCGGTGCTCGAAACCTTCGCCGAGGATCTGAAGCGCGAGAACTATACCTTTGCCGACAACATGTCGGTGCTGCTCACCCATTTGTCCGAGGTGATCCGCAACAACCTGCCGCAGCTTCTGTCCTACAAGGACATGAAGGCGCTGCTCGAGCGCCAGGATCCGGAATACCGCAAGCTCGCCGACGAGATCTGCACCTCGCACATCTCCTATCCCGGCCTGCAGGCGGTGCTGAAATTGCTGCTGGCCGAACGCGTATCGATCCGCAACCTGCATTTGATCATCGAGGCTATCGCCGAGATCGCGCCGCATGTGCGCCGCACCGAGCAGATCGTCGAGCATGTCCGCATCCGCATGGCCCAGCAGATCTGCGGCGATCTCTCCGAGGGCGGCATGCTCAAGGTGCTGCGCCTCGGCAACCGCTGGGACCTCGCCTTCCACCAGAGCCTCAAGCGCGACGCCAAGGGCGAGGTGCGCGAATTCGACATCGACCCGCGCCAGCTGGAGGAATTCGGCCAGGACGCGACCAAGGCGATCCGCAAGCATCTCGAGGCCGGCGAGCGTTTTGTCCTCGTCACCGCGCCCGATGCTCGCCCCTATGTGCGCATGATCATCGAGCGCCTGTTCACGACGCTTCCCGTTCTCTCCCATGTCGAAATCGCCAAGGGCGTCGAGATCAAGGTGCTCGGGACGATCTCGTGAACATACTGTCGCAAGGCGTCGTCATCGCCGCCTTCCTCGCCTTCTGTCGCATCGGCGCCTGCTTCATGCTGATGCCGGGCCTGTCCAGCGCCCGCGTGCCGGTCCAGGTCCGGCTGTTCGTGTCGATCGCCGCCACCGGTGGCCTGCTCGCCTTCCTGTGGGACAAGATCTTTCCCTTCGTCGATGCGCGTCCGCAGGTGCTGGCGCCGATGATCATCTCCGAACTTTTGGTCGGCGGGCTGATCGGCGCGATGACGAGGCTCTACATGGAGGCTCTGCGCTTCATGGGTTCGGCCATCGCCATGCTGATCGGCTATGGCGGCACCGGCGGCCCCGCCATCGAGGAGCCAGAACCGCAGGCGGCTCTCGCCGCCATCATCTCGTTTTCAGCGTTGCTGCTGCTCTTCGTCTTCGATTTCGACCACGAGATCATCCGCGCTCTGGTCGCCTCCTACACGGTGGCGCCGGTCAACGTCTTCTTCAATCCCCAGGCCGCCCTGGTCGATCTCACCGACACGGTGTCGGACGCCTTCTTCCTGGTCATCCGGCTCGGCAGCCCGTTCATCGCCTATGCCATTCTCGTCAATTTGACGATCGGCTTCGTCAACAAGCTGACGCCGCAGATCCCGGTCTATTTTATCTCGCTGCCTTTCGTCATCGCCGGCGGCATGATCATCTTCTACTTCGCCATCGGCACCATGCTGTCGCTGTTCGTCGACGGCTTTGTCGACCTGACGCTGGCGAGGTGAGATGAGCACGCGCAAGGAACGGCTGAAGAAACTGGTCAAGGTGCAGGAGCAGTTGAAGGCCCTGCACGAGACGCGCCATGCGGCCTTCCTGGCGGCAGCGGCAACCGCCAAAACCGAGGCCAGGGAACTTGTCCAGCATTTCGACGCCGACCAGTCGATGGCGGTGCTGTTCCCTGACCTCTACCATCGCCGCATCGCCAATGCGCTGGTCCGGCAGGAAGCGAGCCTGGAAAGCGCCAGGCAGGAGGTCACGCTCATCGCCACTGCGACGGCGCGCACCAACATGGTCGAGCGCGCCTACAAGGATGTGCGAAGCCGCGACGAACGCGAACGCTCCGACCGCGACCGGCTCGATCTGATCGCGCAGAAGCGCGGGCAGGAATAATCGAAAGTTAAAGCCGCGTCACTTGCGGACGGCGTTCGGTTTCGTTCCGTGCGGCGGGCTGTATTGGGTGTACGGCGCCGTGTTCGGCCTCTGCGCCTACGCCACCTACGATCTGACCATGGCGACGCCGGCAGCGCCCACCGCAAACGACCAGATCGCATCGACCCAGCCGGACTTGCCGCTGCTGATAGCAATGGCCCAGCATCCGGCGAAGGATTTCAAACCGGCAAGCCTGCCACAAGCTTGTTGCGGCATGGTCGCTCAGGAAACCCGGCAAAGAGGCGGACTTTCTTGGCGATTTCTCCACCCAGTGACATCGTTCTCGATGTTGCCCGAGCCGTCGACCCGGCGGATATCGAGGCTGCCCGTGCCGCGCTGGCCAAGCGGGCCAACGGCGTTGGCGGTAATTTTTCTGTCGACATGGCTGCTTCGGTCGATGCCGGCTCGATCCTGTCGCGCGCTACCGCCGACAAGGCCGCCGCAAATGCCGATCCCGCCAGCAAGTTCAAGAAGTTCGAGGCGATGGTCTTGCAGACCTTCATCCAAAACATGCTGCCCAAGGACACCGAGGGCGTCTACGGCAAGGGGCTGGCCGGCGACATGTGGAAATCGCAGCTTGCCGAGCGTGTCGCCGACGTCATGGCCGAGCGCGGCGGGATCGGCATCGCCAAATCGCTGCTCGCCGACCACTACAAGGACGGCAAGCGCACCGTGCCGATCGGCCCGGTGTCAACCGGGCCGCACAAGACCGAGATCGACCAGCAGACCCGGCTGTCCACCTCGCTGGTCGAGGAATTGCAGCGCAAGGCCGCACGGTCGATGACCGGCGACGAGACGACCATCAAAACCGAAATCAAGATCTAGACCAGGATTTTCAATGGCCGATTTTTCAAAATACTCTTCCAACCTGCCGGCGCGTACGTCCGAAGCGCCGATCCCGTTTGCACGGCCGGGCAACCTTGCCGCCATCATCGGCCGCATCGAGGAAGCGGTCGAGGAAGAGACGGCCGGTTTGAAGAACGACACCAGCTATGACCTCAAGGCCTCCAACGCCCGCAAGAGCCGCTACCTCTATGAGCTGACCCGCGCCATGAAGGGCGCCAACGAGATCGAATTCCTGGAACAGCACCGCGACAGTCTGGCGCGGCTGCGCCAGAAGCTCGCGAAAAACGAGGCTGCGATCCTCGCCCACCTCAACGCGGTCAACGAAGTCGCCACGCTGTTGAAGAACGCCATTCAGCGCGCCGAAGCCGACGGCACCTATTCGGCCGGCGAATTCGGTTGGGCGAGCTGATGATCTCGGCAACAGGCGGGAACAACCGGTGATCAAATTCATCGCCGCCGCGATCTGGATCTGCGCCGCCACGCTCGGCGCGGTGTTCTATTCATTCCAGGCGGCCGGTGAGCGCGGCGTCGGCGAGACGCCGAAACCGATGCTGGGTGGCCTCGACTACGTCAAGACCGACATCATCTCGGTGCCGCTGATCCGCGATTCCAAGATCGACGGGTATTTCCTCACCAAGCTCGTCTACACGGTCGAGCCGGCCGAGATAAAGAAGATGTCGATTCCGGCCGAAGCGCTGATGACCGATCAGGTCTATTCCTATCTCTACTCCAATCCTCAGATCGACTTCACCAAGAAGGAAACCATCGATCTCGATGCCTTCCGCAAGGCCATACGCGACACCGTCAACGCCCGCGTCGGCGCCGACCTGGTGCATGAAGTGCTGATCGACCAGGTCAACTTCCTGACCAAGGACGAAATCCGCGACAACGCCATGCGCCGCCGCAAGGATCCGGCCACGCCGACCGAACCGGCCCCGGCGGAATCGGCCCAGGCCGAGGCGGCGAAGCCCGCTGCTGAACACTAACCTTCGTCGCACGGCGAATGTTCTCTGCCGCATTCCTTCCGACTGAAACGAGATGACGCATCGCGCGTTGACGTTTACGTCAACTCGAAGCTATATGCGCCAAGCGACCAGGATCGCGGTACGCGCGAGACAGTGACTTCGGCGGAGGCCGGTCACTGAAGCGCGGCAAAACGCAACGAGACCAGGAGAACAGTCATGAGCGTTCAGGACATTGCCGAGAAGATGAGGTCGCGCGTGGCGAGCGCCGGGTTCGAACATTCCGTGAAGTTCGATACCGGCAGCAACGGCGTCATCGTCATCGACGGCGCGACCGTCTCAAACACCGATGCGCCGACCGACTGCACCATCAAGCTGTCGCTCGACGATCTCGATTCGCTGATCGCCGGCGACCTCAACCCGACCATGGCGTTCATGTCCGGCAAGATAAAGGTCGAAGGCGATATGTCGGTCGCCATGGCGCTCAGCCAGCTGATCGGCTGAGCCCTTCGCAAAAACAAAACGCCGCCCTCGTTGAAATGCAAAGGACCGGCGGCGTTTGTTTTTTGGACAATCAGGCGGCCAGCGACAGCCTCTGTGCCTTGAGCTTGCGACCTGCAGCCCTCAGCGTGCCATGCGCGCCGTCGAGCGCACCCTCGATCAGCTCCAACGCCAGCAAGCGGCACCGCTCGTAAGGTCCAGGCATGGCGAGCGCGCCGGTCTTCTCCGCCGAAAAGCCGAAGCGGCCATAGTAAGGCGCATCGCCGACCAGCAGCACCGCGGCATGGCCGAGACGCGCGGCCTCGGCCAAAGCATGGCGCATCAGCGCCGAGCCGATGCCGGCGTTCTTCAGCGCCGGATCGACGGCGAGCGGTCCGAGCAGAAGTGCTCCCGGGCCACCCTCGCCCAGACGCACGTCCCACAGCCGCACCGTACCAGCAACCGCGCCGGTTGCATCGCGCACGACAAAAGCGAGGCCTTCGGAAGGCCGGCGGCCGCGCCGCAGCTTCTCCGACGATTTCTTGCGCCGCATCGGCCCCATAGCGCGATCGAGCAACGCTTCACGCGATGCAATGTCTGCCGCAGTTTCGGCGACGATGGGAATGGCGCCGGCCATCTCCCCCTCGAGGGGGGAGAATCCAATGCCGTCAATGTAATTTACAATGTCCATTTCCGCGATCCTTCACGAGCGGAGCTTGTTCCACAGGCGAACCGGGCGGACGCAAACGTCCGCCTGGGGTGATCTGAAGGCCGAAGCCGTCAGATCACGTAGGATCGGAGAGGCTCGAAGCCGTTGAAGGCGACCGCCGAGTAGGTGGTCGTGTAGGCGCCGGTGCCTTCGATCAGCACATCGTCGCCGATGGTCAGCGACAGAGGCAGCGGATACGGCGTCTTCTCGTACATCACGTCGGCCGAATCGCAGGTCGGGCCGGCGAGCACGCAAGGTGCGGTCTCCGAACCGTCATGGCGGGTGACGATCGGATAGCGGATCGCCTCGTCCATCGTCTCGGCCAGACCGCCGAACTTGCCGATGTCGAGGAACACCCAGCGCACATTGTCGTTTTCGGCCTTCTTCGAGATCAGCACGACTTCCGACTTGATGACGCCGGCATTGCCGACCATGCCGCGACCCGGCTCGATGATGGTCTCAGGGATCGCATTGCCGAAATGCTTGCGCAGCGCCGAGAAGATCGCCTGGCCATAGGCCTGGGCCGCCGGCACGTCACGCAGATAGCGCGTCGGGAAACCGCCGCCCATATTGACCATCTTGAGGACGATGCCTTCGTCGGCGAGCGTGGCGAACACCTTCTTGGCGTCGGCCAGCGCACGGTCCCACGCCGTCAGGTCGGTCTGCTGCGAGCCGACATGGAACGACACGCCATAGGGGTCGAGGCCGAGCGTCCTGGCATGGCGCAGCACGTCGACGGCCATCGCCGGCACGCAGCCGAACTTGCGCGACAGCGGCCACTCGGCGCCTTCGCCGTCGGTCAGCACGCGGCAGAACACGCGGGCGCCGGGAGCGACGCGGGCGATCTTGTCGACCTCCTCGACGCAGTCCACCGCAAACAGCCTGATGCCGAGCTGGTAGGCGCGTGCAATGTCACGCTCCTTCTTGATAGTGTTGCCGAAGGAGATACGGTCCGCCGGCGCACCGGCGTCCATCGCCATCTCGACCTCGGCAACGGAAGCGGTGTCGAAGGACGAGCCCATCGCAGCAAGCAGGCGCAGGATTTCCGGCGCCGGATTTGCTTTCACCGCATAGTAGATCCGGGAATCGGGCAGCGCCTTTTCGAAGGCGCGGAAATTGTCGCGCACGACATCGAGGTCGACGACGAGGCAGGGGCCGGACGGACGTCGGGTGGCGAGGAAGTCGAGGATGCGCTGGGTGGCCATCGGGGTCTCTCCATCAACGCCTTGCGGCGCGCAATAAGCTGCGGACGCGGGCTCTCGGCCTCGCGACGCGCGGTCAAACAAAGGCGGGACGGAAATTCATGGAACCAGCCGGTGGAGACCCCGGAACCATGAAACGCCGTCTCGCAGCGGTGAACCTTGGCCTTGCCCGGCCTCGGTTCGCTTTGTCTGCCTTGGCTTGGATGGGAGACCCGTCCGCACTGCCGGCAATGAAGGTGTGCCTCTTCAGTAACCCCGGTCTTTGGACGACCGGCAGAACACCAGAAAGGCCCGCACCGTCGTTGCTTCAAGGTGTCCTCGGGCTGGCGGTTGGCCGCTAGACCGACTGGAGGGGTTAGCTCCAGTTACCTTACCGATTTCCCTCACCATTCGAGGATCGGCGGACACCCACAGGCACGTGCGACTTTGGGCAAGCGCGATATAAGATCGAAAGATTTCACAATCAATAAAAATCGTATCCCAGGTTGTAAAATTTCCGGCATCGAACAATGCTGGGCCTACTGTATACGGATATCGAACGATGCCAGGCACGCACGGCCCACTCAACGCCTTTCTTGACCTGCGCCGCATGCCGGTCGCCAATGCGGAACTGGGGCCGCTGGCCGGGCTCAGGCTGGCTGTGAAGGACATTTACGACGTCGCCGGCTACCGCACCGGTTGCGGCAATCCGGTGAAGTTCGACGAGGCGCATGCCGCGTCCACCACGGCACCGGCCGTGCAGATGATTCTCGACGCCGGCGCGCGCTTCATCGGCAAGACGCAGACCGACGAGTTCGCTTTCTCGCTGATGGGCCAGAACGCGCATTTTCCGTTTCCGGTGAACCCGGCCGCTCCCGATCGCGTCACCGGCGGCTCGTCCTCCGGATCGGCCGCGGCGGTGGCCGGCAAGCTCGCCGACATCGCTACCGGCTCGGACACCGGCGGCTCGATCCGCGCCCCGGCGAGCTTTTGCGGATTGATCGGGCTGCGCACCACACATGGCCGCATTTCGCTCGAAGGCACGATGAAGCTGGCGCCGAGCTTCGACACATTCGGCTGGTTCGCCGACGACATCGAGACCTATGAGACGATCGGCAAATTGCTGCTCGGCCGCGACCCGCATCCATATCCGCTCACCCGGCCGCTTTCGATCCGCTGGCTGGACGCTTTCGTGGCCGGCCCCGCTGAGGCAGCCGAATATGCCAGGATGAGAGCGCTGGCCGCCAGTCTTATCGGTGAGCCGGCGCCGGTAGAGTACAGCTTCGCCTCCTTCCCCGACGAGCTCTACTGGTGCTTTCGCCGCCTCCAGGCCGCCGAGGCCTGGCAGCAGCATGGCGCCTGGATCATTTCTGGCGAGCGCGATCTCGGGCCGGGCGTCGAGGAGCGCTTTGGTTTTGGCCGCACGATCGACGAAAAGACCGCGCGGGCCGAGGCGGTGCGCCGCCTGACGTTCCGCTCCGAGCTAGCCGCGCTGCTTGGCCAGGACGGGTTTCTTGTCCTGCCCACCGTTCCAGGCCCCGCACCTCTGGTCAAAAGCGAGCCGCAGCAGCTCCAGGCCTACCGCGAAAGGGCCTTGCATCTTTTGTGCCTTTCGGGTCTTTCAGGCTTTCCGCAAATCACCCTGCCGCTGGGCTCGGTTGACGGTGCCCCTTTCGGCCTCTCGCTGCTCGGCCCTCCCGGCAGCGACATTGCCCTGACACGGCTCGGCCGGCGAATTCTCGATGCGGCACGAAAGGCTTGATGATGGATACACTGACCCGCATGCGCGCCTTCATCGACGTCGTCGAGGCCGAAGGCTTTTCGGCGGCCGCGCGCAAGATCGGTCGCTCCAAGGCGCTGCTGTCGAAATATGTGCGCGAACTCGAGGACGAACTCGGCGCGCTGCTGCTCAACCGCACCACGCGGCAGTTCTCGTTGACCGAGGCCGGCCATACCTATTACAGCCGCGCTTCGGAAATCGTGCGCGAGGTCGACAGCCTGGCCGACGCCGTGCGCGAATCCTCCGGTGACGTGCGCGGCAGGATCAAGCTCTCCGCGGCGCGCACCTTCGCCGACGCACCGATCGGCCAGTCGCTGATCGACTTCGCCAAGCAGCATCCCGACATCGTGCTCGACATCCATCTCGACGACCGTTTTGTCGATCTGGTCGAGGAAGGTTTCGATCTTGCCGTGCGCATCTCGCGCCTGGAGAACTCATCGCTGATCGCCCGCCGCCTGGGGCCGTTTTCGATCAAGCTTTGCGCCTCGCCGGAGCTGATCGCCAAGCACGGCAAGCCGACGCGCCCGCAGGATCTCGCCAACTTGCCCTGCATCGTGGACACCAATGGCCGCTCGCTCGCCAACTGGCGCTTCAGGGGCGATGGCGAGGAGTCAGTCAGTGTCAACGTATCGGGTCCGATCGAGGTCAACAGCCCGATGGCCGCGCGAGCCGCCGCCGTGTCCGGTCTGGGCTTCACCATCCTGCCGGATTTCATCGCCGCGCCCGACCTCGCATCCGGGCTTCTGGTGTCGTTGCTCGACGACCGCATCCAGTCGGGCAGCGGCATTTTCGCCGTCTACCCGCACCGTCGCTATCTGCCGGCCAAGGTCCGTGTTTTCGTCGATTTCCTGGTGCAATGGTTCAAGAACCGCGAGAGCGCTTGAGCCGGTCCTGCCGTGCCGCGGTCCCAATTTCGCCCCGTTTCTGGTAACCTCTCGAAATCTCTCCGAGGCCGATGGAACAGCGACCGAGAATGCATCTGAAACGGCACGCAATCATGCTGGCTTCGGCCCTGGCGACGACTTTTGCCTCCGTCGGAGCGGCTGGCGCGCATCCTCATGTCTTCGCCGAGGCCCGCCTCGACGTGATCCTCTCGCCGGATCACCAAAGTGTGAAAGCGCTGCGTCACCTCTGGCGTTTCGATGATCTGTTTTCGAGTACGGTGATGATGGAGTTCGACAAGAACTCCGACCTGAAGCTTGACGACAAGGAGCTGAAGGATGTCGCCGACACAGTTCATGCCTCGCTGGCCGAATTCAACTATTTCCAGCTCGTCACCGTCGACGGCAAGGACGTGCCTATGACGCCGCCACCGCATCTGATGGCCAATTTCGACAACGACCAGTTGATCATCCTGTTCGAATCCGAACCCAAGGTGCCGATCAAGCTCGCCGGCAAGATCGATTTCGGCGTCTACGATCCAACCTTCTACACAGCGATCGACTTCACCGAGGATAGCAACATCACGGTGGAAGGCCTGCCCTCGAACTGCACCAAGAGCGTCATCCGGCCTGATCCAGACGAGGCGATCAAGGAAAACCAGAAGACCCTGACGGACGCGTTCTTCAACGACCCGACAGGCACCGACATGAGCAAGATCTTCGCCACCAAGCTCGAACTGAATTGCCCGCCAGAAGGATAGATCCGGTGATGAAACCGTCCCTGCGTTTGGCATTCGGCCTCGTGGCCGCTGCCCTGCTGATGACGCACTTTCTCGGGCAGGCCCATGCCCAGAGCTCACTCGGCATCGGCGTCAATGACGGCATGGCGCCCACCACCGGCCCGTTCGCCCACATCCTGATGTGGATCAATCTGCGCCAGCAGGAATTCTACCGCGCATTGGCCACGGCGATGAAAGCAATGCGCGAGGACGGCAGCAAGATGTGGCTGCTGATCGGCCTGTCCTTCGCCTACGGCATTTTCCACGCCGCCGGCCCCGGCCACGGCAAGGCGGTGATCTCGTCCTACATGGTGGCCAATGAAGTGGCGCTCAGGCGCGGTATCCTGCTGTCCTTCGTCTCGGCGCTGCTGCAGGGCCTGACCGCGATCCTGGTGATGCTGCTTGCCTATTTCGTCCTGCGCGGCACCGCGATCTCGATGACCGACGCAGCCTGGTTCATGGAGATCATGAGCTATGTCTTCGTCACTTTGTTCGGCGCCTGGCTGCTGTGGCGCAAGCTTGGGCCCACGGTCCAGCGCTGGTTCGGCAGGGCGCCCGCCTACAGCCTGTCGGCAGCCCACGCCGGTCATTCCCATGGCGGCCATTCGCATGCCGCTCACAGCCACGCGGCGCATGCGCATTCGCATGCCTTGCATGTGCATCACGACCATTCGCATGATCATCACGATCACGCTGCGCACGACCACGACACACACGATCATTCCCATCACGACCACGCTCATCACGATCACGCCGCTCACGATCACCCAGCCGGCGAAGTCTGTGGTACGTGCGGCCACTCACATGCGCCCGATCCGGCGCTGCTGTCGGGCGACCGCTTCGACTGGCGCACGGCCTGGTCGGCAGTAGCCGCCGTCGGCATCCGCCCCTGCTCCGGCGCGCTGATTGTGCTGAGCTTCGCTTTGCTCAACGGCCTGTGGCTCGGCGGCCTGCTCTCGGTGCTGGCGATGTCGATTGGAACCGCCATCACAGTCTCGGCGCTGGCAACGATCGCAGTCACCGCCAAGAACTGGGCGGTCTATTTCGCCGGCGATGGCCGCATGGGCAACCGCATTCACACATTCGTCGAGATCGGCGGCGCCGCCTTCGTCTTCCTGTTCGGACTGTTGCTGTTGTCGGCGAGCCTGTCCGGAACTGTATGACCTCGGCGGGTCAGGCCTGACCCGCGATCTTTCCGCCCAGCTCATCCTCGATATGCGCGCGGATGATTTCATCGAAACTTTTTTCGGCGCTGAAGCCGAGGTCTCTTGACCGTCGCGCCTCGAAGCGCGTCGGCCAACCCTTGACGATCGCCCAGATCGTCTCGTCGGGCTCCTCACGGATCAGGCTCGCCACCTTGGTGCCCGCAATGCGTTCCAGCGCCTCGATCTGCTCGCCGACGGTGACGGCAACGCCCGGCATGGTGAGGTTGCGGCGTGGCCCGACGGCGGCACTGTCGATCCCGGCGGCATGGATCAGGAAACCGACCGCCGAGCGCGGACTGGCATGGGTGTGTAGCACCGAGCGAGGCACCGGCAGGATCGCCTCCTGCCCGGCGAGCGGCTCGCGGATGATGCCGGAGAAAAAGCCCGAAGCCGCCTTGTTCGGCTTGCCCGGCCGCACACAGATGGTCGGCAGCCTTATGCCGATGCCGTCGAAGAAGCCGCGCCTGGAATAGTCGGCCAGCAGCGCCTCGCTCATCTGCTTCTGGGTGCCGTAGGAGGTCAGCGGCGTCGGGTGGAAATCGTCCGGGATCACATCCGGGAACGGCGCGCCGAACACCGCAATCGACGAGGTGAAGACCAGACGCGGCGCAAAGCCTGCCAGCCGCACCGCGTCGAACAGCGCTCGTGTGCCGTCGAGATTGACGCGGTAGCCGAGATCGAAATTGGCTTCCGCCTCACCCGACACGATGCCGGCGAGATGGAACATGACATCAGGGCGTGAGGCGACCAGGCTCTCGGCAGCACCGGCGTCGGCAAGGTCGCCGGTATGCGTGGCGATGCTGACGCCGTCCATCGCCGGCGCCTGCGGCGGCACGATGTCGTGCAGGTCGAGCCCGGTGATCTTGCGGCCGTTGAGCGTGCCGTCCTTAGCCAGCCGATCGACAAGTTTGCGGCCGACCATGCCGGCGGCGCCAGTAATCAGGATGCGCATTTCAAAGCCTCTTATTTGCCCTTGTTCTGGCTGCGACCCCGCAACCAGAACACCAGAAAGAATGCCAGCACGAAGGCGATGCCGACGATGCCGGCAAGTACGGTCGAGACATTGCCGACGGCCAGCATCACGGTCGGCAGATAGAACGCCGCGATGCCGAACAGCAGCATGATCCAGGCTGCGGCAATCAGCGCGTTTCGCGTGTCGCGGTCCATCATGCCGTCCCACCACAGCGGGAACTCGTCAACTCGGATGCCAATGCCATGAAATTCCCTGTCAGTGATAATGGCCGTGATGCGGTGGCGCACCATGGTCGTGGTCATGATCGTGCTCGTCACGGCTGTCGGCGCACTGGCCGAATTCCGGTTCAACCGTGGCGTGGCTGATGCCGTGTTCGGCGGCGAGCCGCTTCTTGATGGCGCTGACCGCCTGGTGCGGATCGACGCCATCGTTGAGGCAGGCATGCAGCGTCGCCATGTTGCTGGACCCGTCGAGCGACCAGACATGCATGTGATGCACTTCGCGCACGCCGTTGACGGTGCCGGCAATGTCCTTGGCGATGAGGTCGCGGTCGAGGCTTGCCGGTACGCCTTCGAGAAGGACGTGGGCGGCTTCGCGCATCAACGACCATGCGGTGGACAGGATCAGCACCGAGACCAGCACCGACAGAATCGGGTCGATCGGCGTCCAGCCGGTGGCCAGGATGACCAGCGCCGCCACGATCGCCGCCGCCGAACCGAGCAGGTCGCCCAGCACATGCAGGATGGCGCCGCGCATGTTGAGGCTGTCGTGGTCGCCGCCATGCAGCACGAAGAACGAGGCGAAGTTTACCAGAAGGCCGGCGATCGCCACCACCAGCATCGGCCCGCCCAGCACCGGCGCCGGCGTCATCAGCCGGCCCCAGGCTTCGTAGACGATCCACAAAGCAATGGCGAAGATGGCGATGCCGTTGGTGTAGGCGACCAGCGTCTTGACCCGGCCGAAACCATAGGTCAGGCGCACTGTCGCCGGCCGTCCGCCAAGATGGAAGGCGTACCAGGCAAGGCCAAGCGCGATCGAGTCGGCGAGCATGTGGCCGGCGTCGGCCAGCAGCGCCAGTGATCCCGTCAAAAGGCCGCCAAGCACTTCGGCCACCATGAAGCCGGCGGTCAGGCAGGCTGCGATCAGCACACGCTTCTTGTCGGTCGAGCCATGCACGTGGCCGGCGCCATGCCCAGCATGCGAACCATGATCATGGCTGTGCGCCATCGGAAAAAACTCCTGTTACGCGCCGAACTCGGCGCGGAAATCCTCGAGCCGCCGCTTCTGCCGGCCTTCGCCATCGAAATTGGCGGGATCGAGCCATGCCTCATAGGCTTTGCGCAGCGCCGGCCATTCCTTGTCGATGATCGAGTACCATGCGGTATCGCGGTTTTCACCCTTGACCACAAGATGCTGGCGGAAAATGCCCTCGAACTTGAAGCCGAACCGTTCCGCCGCGCGCTTTGACGGCTCGTTGCGGTTGTTGCATTTCCACTCGTAGCGGCGATAGCCGAGCCCGTCGAAAATGTACTTCATGAACAGGAACTGCGCCTCGGTCGCTGCCGGCTTGCGCGAGATCAGCGGCCCCCAATAGATGTTGCCGATCTCGATGACGCCATAGGTGGGATCGATGCGCATCAGCGTCTGTCGCCCGGCGACCTTGCCGCTGGCCTTGTCGATGACGGTGAAGAACAGCGGATCCTCGCTCGCCTCGACCTTGTCCAGCCATGGCTGGAAATCGGCGCGGGTTTGCGGCGGGTAGTCGGGCAGCCAGGCAAAGCGTCCATCGATGTCGGGCACGGACGACGCCTCGTACAACCCATCGCCGTGCTTTTCGGCGCTCAGCGGTTCGAGCCGGACATAGCGGCCGTCAATGGGCTTGCGCTCGGGCCGCGGACGCGCTTGCCAATCTTTGAGATTTTCCGACACGCAAAACTCCAATCCGTTTGACTTTTGTGAGCAGACGCTCACAAAAACGCGACCTAACAGCAAGAACCACACGGACGGGAAAAATGCTCCACACGATTTCGGCCTTCGACCGTCTCGGCGAGGAAAACGCCTTTGCCGTGCTGGCGCGGGCGACCGCACTGGCTCAACAGGGCCGCGACATCGTCAATCTCGGCATCGGCCAGCCCGACTTCAAAACGCCGCAGCACATTGTCGAGGCCGCGATCAAGGCGCTGCGCGACGGCCACCATGGCTACACCCCGGCCAATGGCCTGCTGGCGACGCGCGAAGCGGTGGTGCGGCGCACGCTGACCACCACCGGCGTCGAGGTCTCGCCCGAGAATGTAATGATCCTGCCCGGCGGCAAGCCGACCATGTTCGCGGCCATCTTGATGTTCGGCGAACCCGGCGCCGAGATCCTCTATCCAGACCCAGGCTTTCCGATCTACCGCTCGATGATCGAGTTCACCGGCGCCGCGCCCATTCCGGTGCCGAGCCGCGAGGAGAACGGCTTTGCCTTCTCGGCAGAAGAGACGCTGGCGCTGATCACGTCGAAGACCAGACTGCTAATCCTCAACTCACCGGCCAACCCGACCGGCGGCGTCACGCCGCGCGCCGAGATCGAGAAGCTGGTGAAGGGACTGCAAGCGCATCCGCAGGTCGCTATCCTCTCCGACGAAATCTACGACGTCATGACCTATGACGGCGAGACGCATTTTTCGCTGCTCAATTTTCCGGAAATTCGCGACCGGCTGATCGTACTCAACGGCTGGTCGAAGACATGGGCGATGACCGGCTGGCGCATGGGCTGGTCGATCTGGCCGAATGGCGACAAGGGCGGGCATCTCTACGACAAGGTCCGCAAGCTGGCGGTCAATTGCTGGTCCTGCGTCAACGCGCCGAGCCAGTTCGCCGGCATCGCCGCCATCGACGGCCCGCAGGACGATGTCGACAAGATGATGCGCGCCTTCGACAACCGCAGGAAGATCGTGGTCGAGGGGCTGAACGCGCTGCCCGGCGTCTCCTGCATTACGCCCAAGGGCGCATTCTATGCCTTCCCGAATGTTTCGAAGACCGGCTGGAAGGCCAAGAAGCTCGCCTCGGCACTGCTCGAGGAGGCCGGCGTGGCGCTGATCGGCGGCCCCGATTTCGGCATTCTCGGCGAAGGCTACATCAGGCTTTCCTACGCCAATTCCGAAGAGAACATCTTGCACGCGCTGGAGCGGATCGAGGCGTTTTTGAAGAAGTAGGCCTTCGGCTGTTCACCCACGCCCCACGAACGGCATCTTGGTCGCCATCACCGTCATGAACAGCACGTTGGCGTCGAGCGGCAGGCTGGCCATGTGGACGACGGCGTCGGCGACGCGCTGGACGTCCATCACCGCCTCGGCGGCGATGGTGCCATTGGCCTGCGGCACGCCGACCGTCATGGCATGCGCCATATCGGTCAGCGCGTTGCCTATGTCGATCTGGCCGCAGGCGATATCATAGGGCCGGCCGTCGAGCGCCAGCGTCTTGGTCAGCCCCGATATGGCGTGCTTGGTCGCGGTATAGGGCACCGAGCCCGGCCGCGGCGCATAGGCCGAGACCGAACCGTTGTTGATGATGCGGCCGCCCATCGGCTTTTGCTTGCGCATGGCGCCGAAGGCGGCGCGGGCGCACAGGAAGGATCCGGTGAGATTGACGCCGACAATATCGTTCCAAACCTCGACCGGTATCTCGTCAATCGGCGTCGACTTGTAGCTCATGCCGGCATTGTTGAAGAGCAGGTCGACGCGGCCGAAGGCTGCGGCCACCGTCTCGAACAGATCATCGACTTCGCCGGCCTTGCTGATGTCGCAGGCAACCGCCAGCGCCTTGGCGTCCGTTTTCCCGGCTTCGGTAATGGCGGCATCGAGCACCGCTTTGCGGCGGCCGCAAAACACCGTGTTCCAGCCCGCCTTCACCAGTGCCGTGGCGACGCTCTTGCCGATGCCGGTGCCGGCGCCGGTGACGATGGCGGTTTTCTCTGGGAAGGCTGTCATGGATTTTGCTCCTGCGCGCCGCGCATCCCGGCACAGATCGGGGTGCATCCGAATGCACCGACCCATCGCAAATGAAGGCGATCATGGCAAGTCGGACACTAATGCATGTCGCTCAAAAGTGGCCCCGGTTCTGAGAGAACGACATGCATCAGGACAAAAACATGAAGCGCCACGCGCTTTATGTGATCGGTCCGACAAAAAGGGCGGTCATTGGCGACCGCCCCCTGATCTGAACCGGGCTTGGGAGGAGGAAAAGCCGATCCGACTGACTAAAATCATGCGCTTCCTCGGTAAACGAGCAGTTAACGCTTTTCCCGCCGCGGCTGCGTTGTCTACCAGCGCGGGTTCGGCGCCGTGCCTGACGGAACCGGCACCTTGGCCGCCGACACCGTCGCCTCGACATGATCGACGAGCGCATCCGGCAGGCCGAGCCGGCCGGCGAGCAGGTCGAGATAGCCGCGTTCGGCGCGCGTATCGGGGTCGATCGTCAGTCGCGACGCCGTGTAGAGCTCGAGCCTCTGCTCATCGGTCTTGGCGCCTGCGACCAGCGTATCGAGGTCGAGCGGGCTATCCAGCTCGGCCATCAGAAACTTTTCCGCTTCCGTGCCGATGCCGGCCAGACTGAGCTTGCCGGCGATCTTTTGGCGTTCCGCGTCATCGACATGGCCATCGGCCTTGGCCGCCGAGATCATCGCCCGCACCAGGGTCAGCGTGAACTCGTCCTCCCCCTGTGGCGCCTGTGAAGGATGAAAGCCGGTGTCGGCGGGCGGCGGCAGCAATTCCGGCTGGCCGGCCGCCGGCGCCTGCTCGGGTGCATTGCCGGCCTTGTAATTCTGGTAGGCCTTGTAGGCGAGACCGCCGATCGCAGCCAGTCCGCCGAGCTTCACGGCCGTGCCGGTGACCTGCCGTCCCGTGCCGGTTCCAAGCAGCACCGCGGCCAGCGCACCGGCGGCCAGCGGATTGTCCTTGGCCATCTGCACAGCCTGCCCGGCCTTGTCGCGAACGGTGCCGGTTGTGCCGGGAACTTGCGAGCCGAGCAGATCGTCGAGAAGCTTCTTGGGGTCGAACATGGTGCCTCCAGAAAGGGCCCGCACCAACGTGGACGGGCAGGTTTTGGACGTTGCAGACGTAGGTCCCGCACACTGACATTACAATGACGGAGGCGCGCTTTGCTATCGGCGCCGGCAATGCCGCAAATCGGTGATCCGTGTGTCGATACCGGTCTCGGCTTGCGCTAATGTCGCCGCCGCATTGCCGAGGGAGGAACCTTGCTGTGACCGATCAACCTGGCCGGGAACCGGCGCGCGATCCGCAGGATCTGGAACGTTTGTTGATCGACCGGCAATGGGCGGGAGACATTGAGGGCATGGTAGCGCTGTTCGAACCCGATGCCGTCATCGACACCGGAGCAGCCGAATTGACGCGTGGCCATGAGGCGATCCGCGCTTTGTTCGAAGCCTTTGCCGCGAGCTGGCGAAAATTCCAGCGCGGCGAGCAGCGCCCGGCGGCCATTAACGGCGACCTCGCGTTGACGTCGACCAGGCTTGCCGACGGCTCGATAACCTCAGAGGTCGCGCGCCGGCAGGCCGACGGCACATGGCTGTGGGTGATCGACCGCTATTCTGTCGTGTGGTGATCCAGTCAGGGCGTCGGCGGCACTTAACTGCCGATATGTCCCCTGCCCTGCGCCTGCGCAAGTTCGACCTGGCGCTGGCGCTCGGCATAGCGGGTGCGATCCTCATCCGAGCGTGCCTCGTAGCAATGCGGGCATGACACGCCGGTGGAAAAATGCGGCGACAGCCGGTTCTCCGGCGTCAGCGGATGCCGGCAGGCGCGGCAGAGTTCGGCCTCGCCTTCGGTCAACCCATGCGACACCGAGACCCGCTCGTCGAAGACGAAACACTCGCCCTGCCACAGGCTGTCTTCGGCCGGCACCTCTTCAAGATATCTGAGGATGCCGCCCTTGAGATGGAACACATCCTCGAAGCCTAGCGACTTCACATAGGCCGTCGCCTTTTCGCAGCGGATGCCGCCGGTGCAGAACATCGCAACCTTGCGGCCGTCGAGTTGGTCGCGGTGTTTTTCCACCCAGGCCGGGAATTCGCGAAAGCTCGACGTGCGCGGGTCCACCGCGCCCTCGAACGTGCCGATCGACACTTCGTACGCGTTGCGTGTGTCGATGACGATGGTGCCGGGGTCCGAGATCAGCGCGTTCCAGTCGGCCGGCGCGACATAGGTCCCCGCACCCGTCGCCGGGTCGAGGTCTTCGACGCCCATGGTGACGATCTCGCGCTTCAGCCGCACTTTCATGCGATGGAACGGCATTTCGGCGGCAGTGCTGTATTTGACCTCGAGATCGGCAAGACCCTCGATGGCCTCGAGATAAGCGATCAGGTCGGCTATGTCGGTTTCGCTGCCGGCGACCGTGCCGTTAATGCCCTCCTGCGCCAGAAGCAGCGTGCCCTTGATGCCGCGCCCGCAGGAGAAGGCGGCAAGCGGCGTGCGCAAGACCCGCAGCGCGTCGAAGTCGCCCAGCCTCGCAAATTTGTAGAGCGCGGCGACGCGCACGGGTTCATGGTTGGTCATCGCCAAGCCACTAGACCGTGGTCAAAGCGGATTCAAGGCAGAGCTAAAGACACTTCGTCGGTATTCGCCCGCAGGCTCGTTGGCCGACATGTGACATCGCGGCAGGCCGGGTTTCGTGGACTCGGAATCGGCCTTCTGCTAATCGGTTGAAATCACCTAGGGAGAGACAAGCCAATGCTCAGCAAGACCGAAACGCTCCTGTCGCTGCTCAATGGCCAGCCGGTCATTCCGGTGCTGAAGATCGCCAATGTCGCGGACGCCGTCCCGCTCGCCCGGGCGCTGGCCGCCGGCGGCCTGCCGGCAATCGAGATCACGTTGAGAACCGCCGATGCGCTGGAAGCGATCCGCCGCGTCGCCGGTGAGGTCGAGGGCGCCATTGTCGGCGCCGGCACAATTCTCGATGCCAAGCAGTTCGACGAGGCAGCGGCCGCTGGCTCGAAATTCATCGTCAGCCCCGGCATCACGCGAGAGTTGCTGGCGGCGGCCAAGGACAGCGACGTTCCCTTGCTGCCCGGTGCCATCACGCCCGGCGAGATCATGGCTGCCCGCGAGGCCGGCCTGCGGTTCCTGAAATTCTTCCCGGCCGAACAATCCGGCGGCATCGCCTCGCTGAAGGCCTTTGCCTCGCCGCTGGCCGACGTGAAATTCTGCCCGACCGGCGGCATCTCGGCCAAGAACGCGGCCGACTATCTCAGCCTGTCCAACGTTATCTGCGTCGGCGGCTCGTGGGTGGCGCCGGACGAGTTGGTCAAGGCCGGCAAGTGGGATGAGATCGAGGCGCTCGCACAGACCGCGAGCAAGCTCGGAAAATAACCTCCGCTACTTTATCTTTGCGCAATCCCAAGGGAAGCGCTCCGCGCTTTCCCGGGAAAATCACAGTGTTCCCGGAACTGCACTCGGCACAAAAACCCGCCAGCTGCGCCGCCGGGTTTGCTACGCGTTGAGATTTTGGTTCCCGCTCATGGGCTCGAACCACGATTCACGCCTTCAAAGGGCGCTGTCCTACCATTAGACGAAGCGGGAATGCAGTTTGGTGGTTAGCATTCTGTGGCGATGGAAGCCAGTGCTCGATATCTCGCTAGAAGCAAAAGCCGCACGGCTTGCCCAGCGCGGCTTCGATTTCGATATTGACCGGGTCACGCCCTACTTCGTCTGGAAGCGGGCGACCGAAAGGAATTTTACGGCATTGCCGGTGAAGCGGTTGGCATCGGCCATCTGGTTGTCCGCCTGGAAGCCTGCGGTGTAGACCTCGCTCGGCGGCGTATGCACGATGTTGTAGGCATAGCGCGGCGCTGTCGTCGGGCTGGAAACGGTGGCGATGTTGTCGCCGCTGCTCAGCGCCCAGCGGGCCGCCTGCGGTTCGGCCGCCACCACCACTGCCTTCGGTCCTGGCTTCAGGTCGCGGGCCGAAGCCCTGGCTTCCTTGCGTGTCGTCTTGACGCCGGCGCCGATCACCGAGGCTGGATCGGTACCGGCGGGACGGGCAGCAATAGCGCCGCGCGGCGATGCGGCATCGACACCTGACGGATCGTTGAACGCCGAGCGCGGCTCAAGCGACGCAACCTGATAGTCGTCGGTAGCACCGGCTGTATCGGCGGCGCTGGCCTGTTCGAGAACCGCCTTGACCTCGTCCGGACGCTGCGACGGCAGCACCGAGAACGCGTCGGTTGCGGTCTGCTTGTGGGCAGCCGTATCGGCCAGCGCCAGCAGAACGCCCTTGTCCTGCGGCGCAAGCTCAGCCGGCGGCGAAGAGCGGTCGGGACGCCAGGTCGGCAACGGGACGTTGACCGCGACCTGCGCCGGAGCGGCAGCTTGATCGGCCCCCTGGTCGGCATTGCTCGCATCGGCCGTGCCGAACGGCACATTGGCCGGCGCCTGCGCCGTCGCCACCGTCTGTTCGGTGGTGGCATCGGCCACGCCGAACGGCACGGTCTCAGGTTGTTGCGCGCCGACATCGGCCTTCGGCCGCGGTGCGAAAGCGGGCAGCGGCACTTCCTTGGCGGGCAGCGCGGCGATGATCGTCTCCGGCGTGTCCTGCGGCTCCGAATCGTCAGCGCTGTCGTCGGCAAGCTGCGGAATGTTGGCGCGCTTGGCGTTCTGCGGCGACACGATCGCGATGCCAGGCAGATTGCTGTTGTTGTTGCTCGTGGCAGCCAGCACCGGCTTCACGCTTCTCGGCGGCGGCGCGGCGGTAGCAACATCGGCGCTGTCGTCGGCTTCGTCTTCACCGCCACCGCCAAAGAACGCGGACAGGAAGCCACCGGATTTCTTGGTGCTGCCGCCTGCGCTGGCCATCATGATGGCAGGAGAACCGGCGCCCTTGCGCGCCTTGTAGGAGGCGAGCGCTTGGTCATAACCCGGCAACGGCCTGCCGTCGCTCGGCACATGCAGCGTCTTGCCATTGGGGAACAGGCTGACCAGTTCCTGGCGGCTGATGCCTGGCCAATGCCGCACATTGCCGACGTCCATGTGGACGAAGGGCGAACCCGACGACGGATAGTAGCCGACGCCGCCGCCCTGCATCTTCAGGCCGATGTTGCGCAGCTTTTTCAGCGGCACACCCGGAATGTAGAAGTCCATCGCCTTGCCCAGCATATGCTGGCTTTCCTTGGCGACACCGCGGCTGCGGCTGCGCAGCATCGAATTAGTCGACGGCGAGCGATAGCCGCAAACGACCTGGATGTAGTCGGTGGCGCCGGCCTGCCGGTAAGCTTCCCACACCAGATCGAGCAGGCGCGGATCCATCTTGGTCGGTTCGTTGCGACGCCAGTCGCGCAGGATGATGTTGATCTTCCTGAGGCCTGCCGGATCGTAGCGGCCATTGCGCTTGTAGACGATCTCGGCCTTTTCGTGCGTGTGGAGGTGATAGAGCTTGAGCGAGCGCGTTTCAGCGCTGGCGCCGGCAGCAGTTGCGGCGAGGAAAGCGAACGCAACGATCAACGCTGCCAGCCATCTCGGCCAGACGCCCATGTGATCGCGCCGCCCGTTTCTGTGTCGTTCGACTTTGTTCAAATCAAAAGGCCTTGCAGGCTGCCGTTTGTCCCCGGATTTGTCCAAACGGATGCGTGGTTCTCACATCCGAATATCGATCCTAATGGTTAATCATCGCTTATTGAAGCCGAAATGCGGTAACACCGTGGCGATATCCCGTCAAAATAATACACAGGATTTCTTGGTAAACTGCTGGTTTAGATCAAGATTCAGCCTTTTCCCGCTACACGATCTGTTACCGCTGGCCTTAATGCGTGAACAACGCTGTCCGCATCAGCCATATTCCCGCCCCAACCCTTATGCAGCGCCGGATGTGGCATGGCAAGCTGGTCCCGGCCTTGCGTTGGCAAGCTGTGGAATTCGGCGTTCAGGAGGCAAGGCGGTCGAGGCGGCCGGTTTCCGGGTCGATGCCGTATTCCTTGAGCTTGCGGTAGAGCGTCGAGCGGCCGATGCCGAGACGCCGTGCGACCTCGCTCATCTGGCCGTTATAATGGTCGATGGCGAGCTTGATCATTTCGAGTTCGACATCGGCCAGCGCACGCACATTGCCACGCTCGTCCAGCGCCCGCAGCGTGCCGAAACGCTGAAGCAGCCTCGCCGGAGGGGCGGGCTCGGCAGCTGCAGTACCGGCGTCGTCAGTCTGCGCGCCACCGCCTTGCGATCCGGTGCTCAAGGCCATGCCGGGGTCCGACAAGGACGCATCGGCGTGGAGATTGACGGTGCCGTCGACCTGCGCCCGGATCTGCGGAAATTCGTCAGTCGTGAGCACATCGCCTTCGGCAAGCACCGAGGCCCTGAACACGGCGTTTTCCAGCTGCCTGATGTTTCCCGGCCAATCATAGGCCTGCAGCATGGCCAGTGCGGCATCCGAGATGCCGTGCAGGCGATTGCCCGCCGGCGCCACCTTGTCCATGAAATGCTTGACCAGATAGGGGATGTCGTCGCGGCGGTCGCGCAGCGGCGGCACGACGATCGGGTAAACGTTGAGCCGGTAGAACAGGTCCTCGCGAAACTTGCCGTCCTTGACCTGCTGCAGAAGGTTGCGGTGCGTGGCCGAGATCAGCCTGATGTCGACCCTGACGGTGGAACGGCCGCCGACCGGATCGACCTCGCCATCCTGCACGGCGCGCAACAGCTTGACCTGCACGTCGAGCGGCAGGTCGCCGATCTCATCCAGGAACAGGGTGCCCGAATGCGCCTCGACGAACTTGCCGGTGTGCTTTTCGGTGGCGCCGGTGAACGAACCTTTTTCGTGACCGAACAGGATCGATTCGACCAGATTGTCGGGGATGGCGCCGCAATTGACGGTGACGAACGGCTTTGTGCGGCGTTCGCCGCTGCCCTGGATGGCGCGCGCCACCAATTCCTTGCCGACGCCCGATTCGCCCTCGATCAGGATCGGGATGTTGGAGGCCGCAGCCTTCTGGCCGAGGCGGATCACCCGGTCCATCGCCGGGCTGTGCGTGATCATGTCCTTGAAGGTCAGGTGGCCGCCGCGACGCCGCGACGTGCGCTTGACCTCGTCCTCGACCGCCTCGACCTTGAGCGCGTTGCCGACCGCGGTCTGCAGCCGGTCGGGAGACGCCGGCTTGACGACAAAATCGAAAGCGCCGTGGCGCATCGCCGAAACCACCGTTTCGATGCCGCCCTGCGCAGTCTGCACGATGACGGGAACAGTGATGCCGCGCTCGCGCATCGCCTTCAGCACGCCGATGCCGTCGAGGCCCGGCATGACAAGGTCGAGGATGACTGCCGAAATATCCCTCGCATTGGGTCCGTCAAGTGCGCTCAGACCGGCCTCGCCACCATCGGCAACGATGGCGCTGTGGCCGAATTTCGTCACCGCCGCCTCGAGCAGCCGGCGCTGCACGGGATCGTCATCGACTATAAGAATGGAACCTGTCATGACTGATTTGAGTTGCCCGCCTGGGAAATTCCCATGGATCATCTTGGCACAGGGTTCTAAACAAGGTTTCAAAAAACCCGGTGAATGAATTCCTTAGGATTTGACCGGCTTGTCCTTTCCCCTTGATTCCAGAAGGTAATTGTTGATGCGCAGGATTCTCGGTCGGCAGCTTGCGGCGGTAGCGTCCGGTCAGGGCGCGGCGGAACTCGGCGACCTGCCGGAATGGAATCTCGCCGACCTCTATTCCGGCATGGAAGCACCCGAACTGAAGCGCGACCTTGCCAAGGCGGCGGCCGATGCCGTCGCCTTCGAGAACCGCTGGAAGGGCACGCTGGCTGCGGAGGCCGGGCGCGGCAGCGCCGGCAGGCTTGGCGAGGCGCTGACAGCCTATGAGGCGCTGGAGGAACTGATCGGCCGCATCGTCTCCTATGCCGGCCTGATCTATGCCGGCAACACCGCCGATCCGCAGCGCGCAAAGCTCTATGGCGACATCCAGGAGAAGATGACCGACGCCAGCGCGCATCTTTTGTTCTTCGCGCTGGAGCTGAACCTGATCGACGACAAGGCGCTCGAAGCAGCCCTCGCCGCCGACGCCGGCCTTGCCCATTACCGCCCCTGGGTGCTCGACCTCAGAATGGACAAGCCCTACCAGCTCGAGGACCGGGTCGAGCAGCTGTTCCATGAGAAATCGATCACCGGACGCGGTGCCTGGAACCGGCTGTTCGACGAGACGATGACCGATCTGCGCTTCGACATAGACGGCGAGGAACTGACGCTGGAGCCGGCGCTGAACCGCCTCCAGGACGCCGATGGGGAGGTCCGCCGCCGCGCCTCCGAAGCGCTGGCCGCAACCTTCCGCAAGAGCCTGCGCACCTTCACGCTGATCACCAACACGCTGGCCAAGGACAAGGAGATTTCCGACCGCTGGCGCGGCTTCGAGGACATCGCCGATTCACGCCATCTCGCCAACCGCGTCGAGCGCAGCGTGGTCGATGCGCTGGCGTCGGCCGTGCGCGAGGCCTATCCGCGCCTGTCTCATCGCTACTACGCGCTGAAGGCGCGCTGGCTCGGCATGGAGGTGATGAACCACTGGGACCGCAACGCCCCCTTGCCCGAAACGCCGCAGGCCGTGATCCCTTGGGACGACGCCAGGAACACCGTGCTGTCGGCCTATCAGCGCTTTTCCCCCGATATGGCGGAGATCGCCCGCGTCTTCTTCGACCGCAACTGGATCGACGCGCCGGTCAGGCCCGGCAAGTCGCCCGGCGCCTTCGCCCATCCGACCGTGCCTTCGGCGCACCCTTACGTGCTGCTCAACTACATGGGCAAGCCGCGCGATGTGATGACGCTGGCGCATGAACTCGGCCACGGCGTGCATCAGGTGCTGGCCGGCGGCCAGGGCGCCCTGATGGCTTCGACGCCGCTGACTTTGGCCGAGACGGCCTCAGTATTCGGCGAGATGCTGACCTTCCGTTCGCTGCTCGACCAGACCACCGACAAGCGCGAGCGCAAGGCGATGCTCGCCCAGAAGGTCGAGGACATGATCAACACGGTCGTGCGCCAGATCGCCTTCTACGAGTTCGAGCGCAAAGTGCATGCAGAGCGTAAGAACGGCGAACTGACCTCCGACAAGCTCGGCCAGTTCTGGCTCGAGGTGCAGGCAGAAAGCCTGGGGCCGGCGATCAAGCTGCGCGAGGGCTATGAGGTCTTCTGGACCTACATCCCGCACTTCGTCCACTCCCCCTTCTACGTCTACGCCTATGCCTTTGGCGACTGCCTGGTGAACTCGCTCTACGCGGTCTACCAGAACGCTGAGCATGGCTTCCAGGATAAGTATTTCGAGATGTTGCGCGCCGGCGGCACCAAGCATCACTCGGAGCTTCTCGCGCCCTTCGGCCTCGACGCCACCGACCCCGCCTTCTGGCAGATCGGGCTTGGCGTGATCGGCGGCCTGATCGACGAGTTGGAAGCGCTCGACAGTTAATGCGCGCACCCATTGGACCGATGGCGCAGAGTGGCAGGTTCAGCAGCGGCCTCGACTTTGCAGAATCGCAGAACAGTTTAGCCGGAATGCATGTGACGGCAGCTCTGTTCTTGTTCTAAATATCTGTTCTTGAATAACTCTCCGGCGAAAATTCCGTTAGCTTTCCCGAAGCCGTATGATAGCTTTCCGACTGAAGCTCAGCCGGGCGCGCGGCTTAAGGCCGGACAGTATCCCGGCCCATGGCAGCGGTCTGACGAATGCGACAGCGACGGTTGGCAATGGGCGGAAAGCCGAACGCCGACACTCGACGACAGACCGGCTGTTCCCTGAGCCGCCGAACCACATTGGATGATCCGATCTGCCAAGGTCATGACTTGGGACGGCGGCGGACGGATCCGACTGGAGAGAGACGATGACCTTCTTTTACATTGTCCTGGCGTTCCTTGTAGGTGTGTTGGTTGGCTGGTTTATCTGGGGCCGGCTGCGCGGCGAACTCGACAGCCTGCGCGGCGATCTCGACCGCACCCGCAGCGAGCGTGACAGACTGCGCGCCGACGCCGATCGCCTGACTGGCGAACTCGACGCCTGCGGCAAGACCCGCGCCGATCTCGAACGCCGGCTGCGTGAAACATCAGCTCCATCCGCCAAGCCTTCAAGTTCGGCGCCGGCCGCGCTGGTATCGACAGCGGCAAAGGCCAAGTCCGCCCCGGCCGCGAAACCGGCCCCCGCCAAACCCGCCGCGGCCAAACCAGCTGCGGCCAAATCCGCGGCCGCAAAACCAGCGGCCAGCAAACCTGCCGCCGCCAAGGCCGCGCCCAAAGCCGCTGCTTCAAAGCCCGCCGCCGTCCCGAAGAAGGCCGCCCCGGCAGCTGGGAAGGCCGATAATCTGCGCCGCCTGATCGGTATCGGCCCGGTCAACGACAAACTGCTCAAGGGCCTTGGCGTCACGACCTACGCGCAGATCGCCGGCTGGACCGCGGCCGACGTCAAGCGCATCGAGGACACGCTGAATTTCGACGGCCGCATCGCTCGCGAAAAGTGGGTCGAGCAGGCCAAGCTGCTTGCCGCCGGCGACGAAAAGGAGTTCGCACGCCAATTCCCGAGCGCCGGGACCGCCAACAACAGCTGATCCGTCATCGGCAACATAACCAGAAGGCGGCGCTCTCGGGCGCCGTCTTTGTTTTTGCATTCGCCACTGTCTTTGCGCCCTGCGACGCCGCTCCCTCGATTGCACGCCGCCCGGCCCCCATATAGAGCGGTTCTGGCGTCATCGACCGCAGTACCCGAGCCCCATGCCCCTGCCCTCTGCCATTTTCCGCAACGATGAAAGCGGCCGTCAGTTGGTCTTCGACCACCCGGCCGACATCATCATTGCCTATGATGCCAAGGATTTTCTGCCGGCGCTGGCGGCTGCGCAGGCGGCGAGCGATGCCGGCAAATGGCTGGCCGGCTATTTCTCCTACGAAGCGGGCTATCTGCTCGAACCGAAACTCGTGCCGCTGCTGCCTGAAGGCCGGCGCGCGCCATTGGTTTGTCTGGGTGTCTTCGATGCTCCGGCCGAAGAGGCCGTGCCGCGCAACGATGCGCCGGCCACCAATGGCCCCATCTTCGACGCCAGGGCCAGTTGGTCCGCTCAGGACTACGCCAGACGCTTCGCGCGCCTTCACGACCACATCCGCAAGGGCGACTGCTACCAAGGCAACCTGACCTTTCCGGTCCGTGCCCAATGGTCGGGCGATCCGGTTGCTGCCTTCGACGCACTGACAGGACGCCAGCCGGTCAAGTATGGCGCACTGATTTCGCTCGGCGATCCCATCGTCTTGTCGCGTTCGCCCGAGCTGTTCTTCGAGATCAATGCCTTAGGCATGATCGAAACCCATCCGATGAAGGGCACCGCACCGCGCGGCGCGACCAAGGCCGAGGACGCGCGGTTGAAGTCCTTCTTGCGCAGCGACGAAAAGAACCAGGCCGAGAACCGGATGATCGTCGATCTCCTGCGCAACGACATCTCCCTGATCAGCGAGATCGGCACGCTCGAAGTGCCGGAACTGTTCCGCATCGAGAGCTACCCGACCGTCCATCAGATGGTGAGCCGTGTGCGGGCGAAGCTTCTGCCTGATCTCGGCATCCGCCAAATCTTTGGCGCGCTGTTTCCCTGTGGCTCGATTACCGGCGCACCGAAAATCCGCGCCATGGAAATCCTGCACGAGCTGGAAGAGACACCGCGCGACGTCTATTGCGGCGCCATCGGCTGGATCGCGCCTGGCGGCATGATGCGCTTTTCGGTGGCGATCCGCACCATATCGCTCTTTTCCAGTGGCGAGGCCGTTTACAATGTCGGCGGCGGCGTCGTCTTCGATTCGACGGCGCAAGAGGAGTACCAGGAGTGTCTGCTGAAGGCGCGCTTCGCGACGGGGACACCGCCGATTTCGAGCTGATCGAGACCATGCGCTGGGAGCCCGGCCAGGGCTTTCTGCGCTTCGAACGCCATCTCGCGCGCCTTTATGGCTCGGCGGAAGAACTCGGCTTTGCCTGCGATCCGCAGCGGATCGGCGAGGTGCTGGCGAATACTATCGGGCCGCAGCAAAAGGCGCTGCGCACCCGGCTCGTCCTGCAGCGCGATGGCGAAGTGACCGCCTCGGTCCAGCCCTATGAGCCGTTCGCCGCCGACAAGGTCTGGCGGCTGCAGCTTGCACGGGTGCGGCTCTCCTCCACCGACACGCTGCTGCGCCACAAGACCGGCCGGCGGCAAGTCTACACTCACGCCCGCTCCGAATATCTGATCACCCAGGCCGACGAAGTGTTGCTCGCAAATGAGCGCAGCGAAATCTGCGAAGGCACCATCACCAACGTCTTCGCCGATTTCGGTGATGGCATGCTGATGACACCCAGGCTCGACTGCGGCCTGCTGCCTGGCGTATTGCGCGCCGAGCTGCTGGACGAAGGCCGCGCCCAGGAGGCGATCTACAGCTATGACGAGTTGAAATCCGCCAAAACACTGTTCGTCGGCAATTCTCTGCGCGGCTTGATCCCGGCAACATTGGCCTGATACGAAGCGGCTGCGAGAATAACCGCCGGCATTGGACACTTTCTAGCGAAGCATGAATTCTCGTCAGCCCACGCACACGCCCTATGATGGCTCCTCAAAGCTCTTCACCATCGGGCTGAAGCCGCTCGAACTCGACAAGTGGATCGAGGTCGACCGGTATCTCTTCGACCATCTCGCCGAAAAGCGCCGGCTGTATGCCGAAATCCCCGACAAGGTGTTTGTCGAGGAAGACGGCACGCGCGACGCCCAGCGCGAAGTGCGCGGCCTCATCGAAGCACATCTGCTGTCGACATTTCCCGGGATGTACCGGCGCACCAATGCCGGGGTTGAGGTCATTGGCGCCAAAGCCGACTCTGACGCCACCTTCCCCGATGCCCCGCTGGTCGCAGCGTCGCTGCTCGTCCAGGAAGACCTGATCCTGATGCGCCGTGACGACACCGGCTGGCGACTCGCCGCCGGCTCGCTGTGCTTCCCGTCATCCTGGTCGCTGGTCGAAAAATTCGGCCGGCCGCTGCAGCAGATCCACGCACCGGTGCCGGGCTTCGGTCCGGGCACCAGGCCGGCCGAGCTCATCAACCGCATGTTCGACGGCCTGCAGGGTCAGGCTGTCGAACGCTTCAACTGGTCGATCCAGGCCGACGACGCGCTCTATCATCCGCTCTCCAATGTCGAGCGCATCGACCGCGCCACCAGGCGCCCCTCGCGATTTCCCGACGGCGACGTCAACACCCACGCCTTCATCCGCGTCGAGCGCCAGACGCTGCGCAAACTGCCTCTGTCGCGCGACATCCTGTTCACCATCCGCATCCACCTCGACCCGCTGAAAGTGCTGGCGCGGCATCCCGACCGGGCAACGCTTGCCGCCTCTTTCGCGGCGCAATTGCAGGCGCTGGATGAGGCTCAACTCGACTATAAGGGGATGACGTCAGACCGTGACAGGCTGGTGCAACGCCTGCAAGCCATGACGCTGGAGTGACGATGATCCGAAAAATCCTGGAGCAAGCCGTATTGCTCGGTGCATTGCTGGCGTTGCCGGCAACGGCGCTCGCCGACCCCGTCACCTATGCCGGCAAGCTCGGCAACATCGACATCGTCGTCGAGTTTACCGGTGATCCGGCGACGGCTGGAGAGGCACTGGCGGCGCGCTATTTCTACCGCTCCAAGGGCGTCGATATTCCTCTGCAGGCGAAGTCGAGCAAGGGCGCCACCTTTCAATTGGCCGAGGAAGAAGCCTGCGATGCCAAGAAGTGCGGCGACGGCCAGGCTCCACCCATCGGCGCCGTCTGGCGGTTGAGTTCCGCCGACAAGGGCAAGACGCTGGAAGGCACCTGGACGGCCAAAAAGACCCTGCCGCTGAAGCTGACAAGGATCGCCAGCCGTGCCCAGACGGAGACGCCGGCGACGACGCCACGCGATCTCTATGATTTCACCGACATGACATTCTCGGGCGACGATGCGCCGATCACCATGGCGGCATCGCCCTACGACTATCTCAAGCTGGATTTTGCGCCCAAGGCAGACGCCAAGGAAGGTTGGCCGGATGCAGCCTACAACTATGTCACCGATCCGCGCACCAAATTCGCCAGGCCGCGCATCGTCGATCTCGCCGGCAGGGCGCCGATCGAAGCCGCCAATGCCTTGCTGCAGAACCGCCATTGGCATGACAGCCTCAGCGCCTTGACGTGCGCGGCGCTGCAATATGCCGGTTTCCACGACGGGCCGCCGATGGAGGGCATGGATGACGATTCGCTTGGCGGCTATGAAGACACGACGTCCAAAGTGACGTCATTGACGCCGAAGCTGATGAGCTGGTCGGAATCCGGCAGCCTCTATTGCGGCGGTGCGCATCCGAACAACTATTCCGACGCCTATGTCATGGACGTGCGCCGTGGCGCCTTGCTTACCCTTCACGACATGTTTTCCGATACGGTCGACGGCAAGCCAGGCCCCTCGCTGGCCACCTTCGTCAAGGAGAAGCGCAAGAAGCCAAGCGACCAGACCGAGGTGGATTACGAGGCCGAATGCGGCATCGACGATTTGATCGGCGACTATCTCGGCGCCAGCCTGAAACGCGATGGCGACAGGCAGGTTCTGGTCTTCGGGCTGCAAGGTTTGCCCAACGTCATCCAGGCTTGCGGCGACGATCTCGTTGAAATGCCGGTCTCCGAAGCACAAGCGCTGTTCACACCGGAATTCGCGAAACTGCTCGAACCGTAGGCGTATCTGCACGGCCGGGAACTAACCTTATCCCTGCTTTTCGCTTTATTGTGACAATGATCTATGGTTTGTCGCGCGGCGGTCGAACGGCCGTTTGGCGCGTTGCTTGAAGGAGTGCTCGATAAAATGGCGAATGAAAACTGGCCCGTTTACGGTGAAATCACCGGCCCTGTCGTGATGATCGGCTTTGGTTCGATCGGACGGGGAACGCTGCCTCTGATCGAGCGCCATTTCAAATTCGACAAGTCGCGCATGACGGTCATCGACCCGCTCGACACCGACCGCAAGCTGCTCGACGAGCGCGGCATCGCCTTCGTCCAGGAGCACGTGACCGAGAAAAACTACAAGAAACTGTTGACGCCGCTTTTGACCAATGGCGGCGGCCAGGGCTTTTGCATCAATCTGTCGGTCGATACCGGCTCGGTCGACCTGATGCGGCTCTGCCGCAAGCTCGGCGTGCTCTACATCGACACCGTCGTCGAGCCGTGGCGCGGCTTCTATTTCGACGCCAAGGCCGACAATGCCAGCCGCACCAACTACGCGCTGCGCGAAGCCTTGATCAAGGAGAAGCACGACAAGCCCGGCGGCGCTACCGCGGTTTCGACCTGTGGCGCCAATCCGGGCATGGTCTCGTGGTTCGTCAAGCAGGCGCTGCTGAACCTTGCCGGCGACCTCGGCCTCGAGTTTTCCGAACCGGCGCAGGACGACCGTGACGGCTGGGCGAAGCTGATGAAGAAGGCCGGCGTCAAGGGCATCCACATCGCCGAGCGCGACACCCAGCGCACCAAGAAGCCGAAGCCGATGAACGTGTTCTGGAACACCTGGTCGGTCGAGGGTTTCATCTCGGAAGGGCTGCAGCCGGCCGAGCTCGGCTGGGGCACGCATGAGAGATGGATGCCGAAGAACGGCAAGGAGCACAAGCATGGCTCCAAGGCTGCGATCTATCTCGAACAGCCCGGCGCCAACACCCGCGTGCGCTCCTGGTGCCCGACGCCGGGCGCGCAATACGGTTTCCTGGTGACGCACAATGAGGCGATCTCGATCGCCGACTTCTTCACCGTGCGCGGTAAGAAGGGCAAGGTCCAATACCGCCCGACCTGCCATTATGCCTATCACCCCTGCAACGACGCCGTGCTGTCGCTGCACGAAATGTTCGGCGCCGCCGGCAAGGCGCAACCCGTGCACCATGTGCTGGACGAAAACGAGCTGGTCGACGGCGTCGACGAGCTTGGCGTGCTGCTCTACGGCCATGCCAAGAACGCCTACTGGTACGGTTCGCAGCTGTCGCTGGCCGAAGCCCGCAAGCTGGCGCCCTACCAGAACGCTACCGGCATGCAGGTCACCTCGGCCGTGCTCGCCGGCATGGTCTGGGCGCTGGAAAACCCGGAAGCCGGCATCGTCGAGGCCGACGAGATGGACTACAAGCGCTGCCTGGAAGTGCAGTCCCAGTATCTCGGACCGGTCAAGGGCTACTACACCGACTGGACGCCGCTCGATAACCGTCCGGGCCTGTTTCCCGAGGACCTCGACAAAAGCGACCCGTGGCAATTCCGCAACATCCTCGTTCGATAGCGGTTCCATACCCCTGCCCCACTGCCTTGCAATCGCCCGGAAATCGGGCGATTGAAGGGATGCGGACGAGAGCAGTGTGCATCCGTTTGGACGCACGAGGGACGGCTCTGGAAACTTGAGGCCACGCACATCGGTTCCCCAAACGTCGTTTGGCGATTGGGCCGATGCGCCAGGAGAGGATTTGATATGACGATTGCGCGCAAAATTCTTTCTGCGGGCGCGGCGGGCGTTCTTGCGACGATGCTTGCCGCCTGCACCACCGGCGGTTCCGACGGGCCACCGATCTCATCGCAGGCGCGAGGCGTCGAAGGCTCCTGGCTGAACGCCGAGGGCAAGGCGGTCTCGACATTGAACGGCGGCGTCTTCACCACCGTTTCGGCGGAGACCGGTGAGAAATTCGCTGACGGCAGCTACACCAAGACCGGCGCCACCTCGGTCGAGATCAACGGAACCTCGCTGATCCGGCAGCAGCCAATCGCTTTCAACTGCCTGCTGGTGTCCATAAACCAGCTGAATTGCACCAGCTCCGCCGGGCAGAACTTCGTGCTGACCAGGCGCGGCTGAACCTTTCCCATGCGGCTTTGCGGATGGCGGCGGCGCGATGCCGCCGCCTTTTTTATGCCGGCAAACCGATGCCGGTTATCCGCCCTGATTCTTCTTGCATCGCCACAACCGCGATGTGAACATACCCGAAATGCTGGCTGTTATCCTGCAGTCGGGCAAGAGCGTTAAACGCCTTTGATCATATCCGGGAGACGAAGATGAAGAAGCTCGCCGCCATTGCCGCCCTCTCTGCCTCGACACTCGGCCTGTCGGCCGCACCATCCTTTGCCGACTACACGTTGAACATCCTGCATTTCAACGATTGGCACAGCCGCATCGAAGGCAACAACAAATACGAGTCGACCTGCTCGGCCGAGGAAGAGACCAAGGGTGAGTGCATCGGCGGCGCCGGCCGGCTGGTCACCGCGATCGCACAGGAGCGCAAGAAGCTCGAAGGCCAGAACGTGCTGCTGCTCAATGCCGGCGACAGCTTTCAGGGATCGCTGTTCTACATCACCTACAAGGGCACGGCGGAGGAGGAATTCCTCAATCAGATCAAGCCCGACGCGGTGACGCTCGGCAACCACGAATTCGACGATGGCGAGAGCGCGCTGGTGCCTTATCTCGACAAGGCGAAGTTCCCGATCGTCAGCGCCAATGTCGTGCCCAACGACAAGTCCGGCGCCGCAGGCAAGATCAAGCCGTCGATTGTGCTTGAGGTCGGCGGCCAGAAGATCGGCATTGTCGGCGCCGTGACCAACGACACGCCGGAACTCGCCTCTCCCGGCCCCAACATCACCATCGCCGACGACGTCAAGTCGATCACCGCCGAGGTCGAGAAGCTGAAGGCGCAAGGCGTCAACAAGATCATTGCCGTCACCCATATCGGCTACAGGCGCGAGCGCGATGTCATCGCCAAGATCCCGGGCATCGATGTGGTGGTCGGCGGCCACAGCCATTCGCTTCTGTCCAACACCGACCCGAAGGCTGAAGGCCCCTACCCGACGATGGTCGACAACCCCGACGGCTCCAGGGTGCCTGTGGTGCAGGCCGCGTCCTATTCGAAATATCTCGGCGAATTCAAGGTCGTGTTCGACGACAATGGCAACGTCAAGGAAGCCAGCGGCGACCCGATCTTCCTCGACAAGTCGATCATCCCCGATCCGGCCGTTCTTGCCCGCATCAAGGAGCTTGGCGCGCCGATCGAGGCGCTGAAGAACAAGGAAGTGGCCGAGACCACCGAGGCCATCGACGGCAGCCGCGAAAGCTGCCGCACCAAGGAATGCGCGATGGGCAACCTCGTCTCCGACGCCATCCTCGACCGCGTCAAGGGACAGGGCGTCGAGATCGTCGTCTCGAATGGCGGCGGCCTGCGTGCTTCGATCGACAAGGGCACCGTCACCATGGGCGAGGTGCTGACCGTGCTGCCGTTCCAGAACACGCTGGCGACCTTCCAGATTTCCGGAAAGGATCTGGTTGCCGGGCTGGAAAACGGCGTCAGCCAGGTCGAGGACGGCGGCGGCCGCTTCCCGCAAGTGGCAGGTCTCAAATACTCCTTCGACAAGTCGGTCGCGCCCAATGCCGGCCGAGTCAAGTCGGTCGAGGTGATGCAGAACGGTGCCTGGGCGCCAATCAATCCGGACAAGGACTATCTGGTCGCCACCAACAATTACGTCCGCCAGGGCGGCGACGGCTACAAGGTCTTCGCCGAGAAGGCCAAGAACGCCTATGATTACGGCCCGGGCCTCGAACAGGTGGTCGCCGACTATCTCGCCGCGCACCGGCCCTACACGCCCAAGCTCGACGGCCGCATCACCGAGGTTGCCGCAACCGTAGCGGCTGCCCCGGCCGCCGAGCCGGCAAAACCAGCCGAACCGGCACCTGCTCCAGCCGAACCGGCAAAACCGGCCGAGGCTGCACCGGCGGAGCCGGCGATGCCCGCATTGCCGGCAGGCTCCGGCGACATCACCACCACGCCGCCGACTGTCCCGGCGGAAACCGCCCCGGCAACGCCGGCTCCGGCCGAACCGGCAAAACCGGCCGAAGCCGCACCTGCTCCGGCAAAGCCGGCTGACGCCGCCCCGGCCGAAGCCAGCCATGTCATCGTCGCCGGCGATACCTTTTGGGATCTCGCCAAGAAGGCCTACGGCGACGGCGCCAAGTGGAAGGTGATCTCGGAGGCCAACAAAGGCTACGAGCCACGCCGGCTTCCGGTCGGCGCGACCCTGACCATTCCAGCGAAGTAACCTCGCTTCGCGCTTGCGACCAGGGTAAGGTGCGGCCAGACGCGGCATTGAAAACTCGCGCCACATCGCTAGTTTCGCCCGACATCGTCGGTTTCGCGGTGTCGGGAGACCTTCATGACGCTTTCCACGCCTGTCGACCCCAAATCCGCGAAAGCGCTCGACCCGCTGCCGGCCGGACATCCGCCGGTAAAGGCAGGCAAGATCGGCGTCATGTTGGTCAATCTCGGCACGCCGGACGGTACTGATTTCAAGCCGATGTGGCGCTATCTCCGCGAATTCCTGTCCGATCCGCGCGTTATCGAGCTCAACAAGGCGATCTGGTATCCGATCCTCTACGGCTTGGTGCTGACCACGAGGCCGAACAAGTCCGGCGCCAATTACGCCAGGATATGGAACCGCGAGAGGAACGAGTCGCCGCTGCGCACCTACACCCGCGCGCAGGGCGAAAAGCTGGCCGCAGCGCTCATCGACCTACCCAATGTCGTGGTCGACTGGGCGATGCGCTACGGCAACCCCTCGACCGCGAGCGTCGCTCAAAGGTTGGTCGAGCAAGGCTGCGACCGCATCCTGTCGTTCCCACTCTACCCGCAATACTCCGCGACCACGACCGCCACCGCCAATGACCAGCTTTTTCGCGCGCTGATGAAGATGCGCCGCGCGCCTGCCGTGCGCAGTGTTCCGCCCTACTATGACGAGCCGGTCTACATCGAGGCGCTCGCCCATTCGATCGAACGGCATCTGGCAACGCTCGACTTCGAGCCGGAGGTGGTCATCACCTCCTATCACGGCATCCCGAAGCCCTATTTCGAAAAGGGTGATCCCTATCACTGCCACTGCCAGAAGACGACCCGACTGTTGCGTGAACGACTGGGGTGGGATGAAAAGAAGCTGATCATCACCTTCCAGTCGCGCTTCGGCGCCCAGGAATGGCTGCAGCCCTACACCGACAAGACGGTCGAGAAACTGGCGAAGGACGGCGTCAAATCGATCGCCATCGTCAATCCAGGCTTTTCCGTCGACTGCATCGAGACGTTGGACGAAATCGGCCGCGAGGCGGCCGAGACCTTCCATCACGCCGGCGGCGAGAAATTCGCGCACATCCCGTGCCTCAACGACAGTGCAGAAGGCATGGCGGTGATCGAGGCGATGGTGCGGCGCGAGCTGTCGGGCTGGGTCTGAGGCCGCCACGTTGCGGCGATCGATCGCCGCAGTTGCGCTATTCCATGCACTAATAATCAGCGATCACCTGATTGTAACATTATTGAAACACACCTAAGTGTTTGGTGAAGTCGGTTGCATGGAATCAACGCCATGGCCGGCATCTGAGGGAGATTCAAATGGACTTCAGTGGTTTCGGTATTGCGATTGGTGCGCTTGCCTTTCTGGTGTTGGTGCTTCTTATCAAAGGCATCCGGACAATCCCGCAAGGCTATAATTATACGGTGGAGCGCTTCGGTCGTTACACCAAAACACTAAGCCCCGGCCTCAACCTCATCGTGCCGTTCGTCGACCGTATCGGCGCCAAGATGAACATGATGGAGCAGGTGCTCGACGTTCCGAGCCAGGAAATCATAACGCGCGACAACGCCATTGTCGGCGTCGACGGCATCGCCTTCTACCAGATCCTCAATGCGGCGCAGGCCGCCTACCAGGTCGCCGGCCTGGAGAACGCCATCCTCAATTTGACGATGACCAACATCCGTACCGTCATGGGTTCGATGGACCTCGACGAATTGCTGTCGAACCGCGACGCCATCAACGAACGGCTGCTGCGCGTCGTCGACGAAGCGGCGCATCCGTGGGGCATCAAGATCACCCGCGTCGAGATCAAGGACATCAATCCGCCGGCCAACCTCATCGAATCGATGGGCCGTCAGATGACCGCCGAACGCAACAAGCGTGCGCAGATCCTCGCCGCCGAAGGCCTCAAGCAGTCGCAGATCCTCGAGGCCGAGGGCCGCAAGGAAGCCGCCTTCCGCGACGCCGAGGCGCGCGAACGCTCGGCCGAGGCCGAAGCGCGAGCCACCCAGGTTGTATCGGAAGCCATCTCCAAGGGCGACGTGCAGGCACTCAACTACTTCGTGGCGCTCAAATACACCGAAGCGATGGGCAAGATCGGCACCGCCAACAACAGCAAGGTCGTGCTGATGCCGATGGAAGCCTCGGCGCTGATCGGCACGCTCGGCGGCATAAGCGAGATCGCCAGGGAGGTATTCCGCAGCGAAGGCACCGCCGGCGCCGCCAGGCAGGCCGCCCGCCCTCCGGTGGTTCGCCCGAATGAGAACTGAGACCCGGCGAGAACTGAGGTCGCGAGCATGATCCCGAAAAGTGGGAACCGGTTTTCGGAAAAGATCATGCTCCACAGGAAGTAGGAGCGCACTCCCATGTTCGACCGCATCATTTCCGAACTTGGTCCGTGGAACTGGATGGTTCTGGGCTTCGTCCTCCTGGTGATGGAGGTCATCGCGCCAGGAATATTCATGCTGTGGATCGGCATCGCCGCATTGGTGATCGGTGTGATTTCCCTGCTGATCTGGGACGCAAGCTTCTGGGCCTGGGAAGTCCAGGTCCTCGCCTTCCTGGCCCTGTCGCTGGTCTCGGCCCTTGCCGGAAAGAAGCTGGTTGGTGGGCGTAATACCCCTAGCGACCAGCCGCTGCTCAACCGGCGCGGCGCGCAGTTGGTCGGCAGGATGGCAACGCTGGCCGAGCCGATCAAGGACGGTCGCGGCCGCATCAAGCTCGGCGACACGCTGTGGCGCGTCTCCGGTCCCGACCTGCCGGCCGGCACGCAGGTGCGCGTCGTCAGTTCGGCCGACACCGATCTGGAACTGACGGTCGAAGCCGTCTGAGCGCCCGAAAGCCCGCAGCGCATTTTGGCAGAAATCGAAGCGCGTCGCGTAGGTCACCCCAACGCGACGCGGTTTTAGTTTCCTCAGGCCGCGCCGATACGCAGCAAATCGTGGAAGTGAATCACCCCAACGGGCATCCTGTTTTCGGTCACCACCAGGGCACCGATATTGTATTCGTTGAGAAGCGCGATCGCCGTACCAGCCAGCGTCTGCGGATCGACCGTCTTCGGCGTGCGGGTCATGATGTCGTCCACGGCGATATCGGCCAGGTTTCGATGCAGATTGCGCGCGACATCACCGTCAGTGATGATCCCGACCAGCTCGCCCTTCCCGTCGACGACACAGACACAACCGACTTTCTTGTTCGACAACGTCATCACCGCTTCCGGCATCTTGGTACCGAGCGCCGCTAGCGGAATCTGATCGCCGACCCGCATGATCTCGGAGACGAGAGTCAGATTGGCGCCGAGCTGGCCGCCGGGGTGGAACGTGCGGAAATGGTCGGGTGTGAAGCCGCGCGCTTCGAGCAGCGCGATGGCCAGCGCATCGCCGACCACCAGTTGCAGCAGGGTCGATGTCGTCGGCGCCAGACCGTGCGGACAGGCTTCCGGCACGGACGGCAGGAGCAGCACCACGTCGGCCGCGCGCGCCAGCGCCGAGGCCGCGCCCGCGGTAATCGCAATCAGCGGGATCGAGAAGCGCCTGGAATAGGCGACGATGCCCATCAATTCTTTGCTCTCGCCGGACCATGACATGGCGATGATGGCATCGTCTCTGGCGATCATGCCGAGGTCGCCATGGTTTGCTTCCGCCGGATGGACGAAGAAGGCGGGCGTACCGGTCGAGGCCAGCGTGGCCGCGATCTTGGAGCCTATATGACCACTCTTGCCGACGCCGGTGACGATGACCCGGCCATCAATGCGCGACACGATGTCGACGGCGCTGGCGAAAGGTTCGGCCAATTCGTTCTCCAGCGCGGCGGCCAATGCCGCCACGCCGGCCTGTTCCGTGGCTACCGTTCTCAGCGCCGAGGCGACCGAAGCCTCCAAAGGCTTCTTTTCTGGGGATCCCGCATGCATGGCTGATGCGATTAGCGCTTTGCCGTTCGCCTGTCCAACAGAATTGCCGTCCAGCCATGTCGTACAGGCACACCTTCAACCCTCCGTTAACCATCCCCGTTTACGGTTCGGTAAGTATGGCGCGCTTGCGCCGCGCAAGCAGTGGTGACGATGTCGCGGGCCCAGCCTCAAGAGAAAAAAGGTCGAACGGGCAGAGCCTTTTGCGCTCTGCTTCTGGCGACGAGCGTGCTCGCTTTGCTGCGGCCAACTGCGCTTCATGCCCAGGAGACCGAGCTGCGCGGCGAAGTTTCGGAATCGGCGATCCTGTCCGACCAGCAGCGCCGGGCCAGGCAATTGAGCAAGGCCAACACGCAGGTCAAGCCCGCCCCTGCCGACACCGCCCCCACGGGAAACACGCCAACCGCCTATGTGCCGGCCAGCGATGGCGCCTTGCCTGACGACACCGACCCGTCACAGGCCGGCGCAAACAGCATTTTCGACCCGCCGGCGACCATCGACGATTCGTTCGCCGACAAGCCGCCAACCGTCCAGCCACGCCGTCCGTCGACGGCAAAGCAACGCGCCGCCGCGGATGCAGACAAGGCCAAGGACAAAACCAAGGCTGCCGACAAGAAGAAGCCTGGCAAAGCCACGGACCAGACCACCACCGCCGCGACCCCGGACGGCACTGCGGCAGGCGACGCCGATCAGGACATAGCCAACCGCCGTGTCCTCACCGTCGACGGCGTCGACCGACGAAAGCTCGACCCCGGCGCCGAGCGCACCGACGCCATCGAGGGCCTGAAGAAGAAGCTCGAGGACGACCCGTACGCGGCAACCGGCATCAAGGTCGGCTCGTTCCTGCTGCGGCCGGCGCTCGAGCAGGGCGTTGCCGTCACGTCGAACGCCGATTCCAGCGCTGGCGGCAAGTCGGCGGTGCTGTCCGAAACGGCGCTGCGTTTCTCCGCCGCCTCCGATTGGCGCGAGAATTCGGCGGTCATCGACGGCTACGGTAATTTCCGCAACACCATTTCGGGCCAGAAGATCAATGAGGCACGCGGCCGTATCCAAGGCACGTACAATGTCGACCTCGACAATGAACTGCGCGCCATCGCCAAGCTCGGCTACGAGATTGCACCGGAATCGGCCTCCGCGCCCGACGCCATTGCCGGCGTCAAATCGCAGCCGATCCGCCAGACGGTCGACGGCAGCCTCGGCGTCGAGAAGGACGTCGGCAAGATGCGCTTTGCGCTGACCGGCGCCGTCTCCCACGACATCTATGGCGATGCCGAACTTACCGATGGCACCTCGCTGTCGCAGAAGGACCAGGACAACACGCTCTACACCGCAACGTTGCGGACCGGCTATGAAATTTCCCCGGCTCTGACGCCCTTTGCCGAGATTGAGCTCGGCCGCCGGGTATATGACCAACGGATCGACAACAAGGGCTTCGAGCGCTCTTCGACCCGGCTTGGCGCGCGCGCCGGTATCGAAGTCGACATGGGCGAGAAGCTCAAGGGTGAGTTCTCGGCCGGCTGGCTGAGGGAGGCGATCGACGACAAGAACCTGGAGGCGATTTCGGGAGCCACCATCAATGCCGACCTCAAATGGTCGCCCGAGCGCGGCACCATCATCGGCCTCACCGGGCGAACCACGGTCGAAGGCACGACGAATGCCGGTGAGAGCGGCGACATCCTCTATTCCGGCCGCCTCACCGGCGAGCGGCAGATCCGCGCCGACCTGACCGGCAACGCAGCCCTTGGGCTCGACTGGCGCAATTACACCGGCTCCGACGGCCATGACATGACACTGAGTGCAGAGGCCGGGCTGACCTGGTGGCTGAACCGCTATGTCGGCCTCACCAGCCGCGCCCGCACCGAAAAGCTGACCAGCAATCTGCCCGGGCGCAACTACACCGCCAACAGCATCTATTTGGGGCTGAAGCTGCAGCGGTAGCTAAAAAGCAGCGCCGCGACGCTCGGACGGCTTCATCTCATCGAGCAGCGTGCGGATGACGCCGGCCATGTTCTCGTTCATGTCGCTGCGCCACAGCGCGAAGGCGACATTGGCCTCGACGAAGCCTTCCGGCGAGCCGCAATCGAAGGTGCGGCCCTGAAAGTGGTAGCCAAAGAAGGGCTGCTGCTTTTCCAGCTTCAGCATCGCGTCGGTGAGCTGGATCTCGTTGCCGGCGCCCTTTTCCTGGCTTTCGAGGATCTTGAAAATCTCGGGCTGCAGGATGTAGCGGCCGTTGATGTAGAGATTGGACGGCGCGGTGCCGGTCTTCGGCTTTTCGACCATCTCGGTGATGCGGAAGCCGTGATGCGTGTCCTCGCCGCGGCCGACAATGCCATATTTGTGGGTCTCGGCCGGATCGCATTCCTGCACGGCGATGATGTTGTTGCCCGTCTCCTCGTAGAGCTCGACCATGGCCTTCGTGCAGCTCTTCTCCGACTGCATGATCATGTCGGGCAGCAACAGCGCGAAGGGTTCGTCGCCGACCAGTTCACGGGCGCACCAGACGGCATGGCCAAGCCCCATCGGCACCTGCTGGCGGGTGAAGGAGGTCTGCCCAGGCGCCGGCTGCAGCCGCTGCAGGCGGGCCAACTGCTCGTCCTTGCCGCGCTGTGCCAGCGTATCATAGAGCTCGAACTGGATATCGAAATGGTCTTCTATGACCGCCTTGTTGCGGCCGGTGACAAAGATGAAATGTTCGATGCCGGCCTCGCGCGCCTCATCAACGACATACTGGATGACGGGCCGGTCGACGACGGTCAGCATCTCCTTGGGGATGGCCTTTGTGGCCGGGAGAAACCGTGTGCCGAGACCGGCGACCGGGAAAACTGCCTTGCGAACTCGCTTCATGCGTCAATTATCCGTTTGAGGGCGTGCCCGGCAATCCCGCCTCGCGACATTTTCGCGCCGGAATTGTGGATTATCGGGCCATTGAGGGAAACATCAACCGGTAAAGCATCCAGGTGTCTTTTCGTTCCAGGCGCCGCCTATGGTAAACCAATTGCTAACCCGGTTCGGCGATGAATGGTCTTTCCTGAGATAAAGAAAGGGGAAAATATGTCCGTTCGCAGTGCCGCAAAACTCTTTACCAGCGTGCTGACGGCGGCCAGCCTCTCGCTCGCCTTGCTGATGCCGGCCGGACCGGCCTTCGCCGATGCCGGGTTTCGGCAATGGGTCGCCGGCTTCCGCGCCACCGCCGTGGCGGGCGGCGTTTCCGGCGCGGTCTACGACCGGGCGTTCCGGGGCATCAATGAACCCGACCCGGTGGTGCTGGAAAAGGCACGCACCCAGCCCGAATTCACCGCACCTGCCTGGGACTATTTCGACAACCGCGTCCACGACCAGTCCGTTGCCGTCGGCCAGCAGATGGCCAGGAAATGGAAGCCGTGGCTGGAACGGATCGAGGCGAGGTTCGGCGTCGACCGCTACATCCTGCTCGCCATCTGGTCGATGGAATCGAATTATGGCGAGATCCTCAAGCGCGACGACATCATGCGCAATGTCATCCGCTCGCTGGCAACCCTCGCCTATGGCGACCCGAAGCGTTCGAAATTCGCCCGCACCCAATTGGTCGCCGCGCTGAAAATCCTGCAGACCGGCGACATCGACGAAAGCCACCTGATGGGCTCCTGGGCCGGCGCCATGGGCCAGACCCAGTTCATCCCGACCAGCTACCAGCATTATGCCGTCGACATGGACGGCAACGGCAAGCGCGACATCTGGAATTCGATCCCCGATGCGTTGGCGACATCAGCCAATCTGCTGAAGAAGAATGGCTGGCAGGGCGGCAAGACCTGGGGCTACGAGGTCACCATTCCGGCGGGCAAACTGCCGGCCGGCTCGAAGACATTGGCGCAGTGGCAGGCGCTCGGCGTCGCCAGGGCCAATGGCAAGCCGTTCAAGAACGCAACCGACAAGGCGACCCTGAAAGTGCCGGACGGCCGCGGCGGACCGGCCTTCCTGATGATCAAGAACTTCTCCGTCATAAAGGCCTACAACAACGCCGACAAATATGCCCTGGCCGTCGGCCTTCTTGCCGACGAAATCGCCGGCTCTAATGGTCTGGTGCAGGACTGGAAGCGGCCCTTCACCAAACTGTCCTTCGAGGAAAGGCAGGAGTTGCAGAAGCGGCTTTCGCAGCACGGACTTTACGACGGCAAGTTCGACGGCAAGATCGGTGACGGCACGAAAACCGCCATCATGACCTATCAGGCAACGGTCGGCTTGACCCAGGACGGGTATCCGAGCATGGAAGTGCTCAAATGGCTCAGAAAGAAATAGAGCCGGCGACGGCAGCGCGCATCTGTGACGCGCAAGGGATGCCGTAGCATCGGTCTGTGCATGATCCCCTGCGAGGGCCATGCACCAAGGGATGGAGAGGGTGCTTGGTTTCGGCAACGCGTATCCGTGTGATCGTTTTCCGCTTGCCGATCCTCGTTCTGGCCATCGTTGTCCTGGCGACGGGACTCGCCGGCACTTTCCACACACCGGCTTTGGCGCAGGAACAACCGCAGAACCGCGGCTGGTCGCTGCGCGACCTTCTGTTCCCGCGCCGCAGCGAACGCATCGAGCCGCCGCTCGACGTCCGCAAGGCAAAGCCGAAGGTCAAGAAGAAGCCCCGTGCACCCGTTGAACCTTCCGCTCCGATTGTCGAGAAGACACCGGATGCCCACGTCGTTCTGGTGATCGGCGATTTCATGGCCAACGGCCTGGCCGAAGGCCTCGAAACAGCCTTTGCCGATAATGCCAACGTCAGGATCGTCGAGCGCGTCAACGGTTCTTCGGGTTTCGTGCGCGATGATGTCTACAACTGGCCCGAACAGGTCAAATCGCTGGTCGAGACCGAAAAACCCTCCGTGGTCGTCGTCATGCTCGGCTCCAACGACCGCCAGCAGATGCGCGTCAACGATGTGCGCGAGCAGCCGCGCTCCGAGAACTGGACCAAGGAATACGAACGCCGGACCGAAGCCTTGGGAAAGGCACTGGCGGCGACCAAGGTGCCTTATCTGTGGGTCGGCATGCCAGCCTTCAAGACGCCGAAGATGACCTCCGACATGCTGGCATTCAACGACATCTACCACTCGGCTGCCGAGAAGAACGGCGGCGAATTCGTCGATGTCTGGGATGGGTTCGTCGACGAGAACGGCGCCTTTGTCTCGACCGGCCCCGACATTAACGGCCAGGCCGTGCGGCTGCGCTCCGACGACGGCATCAACGTCTCGAAAGCCGGCAAGCGAAAGCTCGCCTTCTACACCGAAAAGCCGCTGGCCAAGATCCTCGGCCTGGCAGCGCCGGGAAGCGTGGTGACGGCTGCCGCACCGGCCGGCGCCCCGGTCGAGGCGCCGTCGCTGCCCGCCGCCCCGATCGTGGTCGACCGCACCGTTCCGATGCTGCTCAACGATCCGGCGCTCGACGGCGGTACCGAACTTCTCGGTGCGGCGGCGGCGCCGAAAGCCAATCCGGATCTGCCCGGCGAAAAACTAATCCTCGAAGGCAAGGCGCCCGAGGCCTCGCCCGGCCGCGCCGACGACTTCTCGTGGCCGCCCAAGGCCGCTGCCGCGACGGATACGACGACGGCGATCAACCGTTAACGGGGGAGTACCGTCGACCCCATCAGCGCTTCATCGATCGAGCGCGCGGCCTGGCGGCCTTCGCGGATCGCCCACACAACCAGCGACTGGCCGCGGCGCACATCACCTGCGGCGTAGAGCTTGTCGACGCTGGTCTTGTAGTCGCGATCGTTGGCTTCGACATTGCGGGAACGGCGGCTGTCGGTGGTGATTTTCATCTCACCGTCCAGCTCTTTCGCGACGCCGGCGGCAGCCGGTCCGGCAAAGCCGATGGCGATGAAGGCGAGGTCTGCACGGATGACGAATTCGGTGCCGGGGATAGGCTTGCGCTTCTCGTCGACTTCGCAGCATTTGACGCCGGTCAGCTGGCCGTCCTCGCCGATGAATTCGAGCGTCGCCACCTGGAATTCGCGCTCCGCACCTTCGGCCTGTGAGGACGAGGTGCGCATCTTGGTCGCCCAGTAAGGCCAGACCGAAAGCTTGTCTTCCTTCTCCGGCGGCTGCGGGCGGATGTCGAGCTGGGTGACGCGCACCGCGCCCTGGCGGAAGGCGGTGCCGACGCAGTCGGACGCGGTATCGCCGCCGCCGACGACGACGACATGCTGGCCGCCGGCGATGATCGGATGCGACGGCCAGGCCACCGACTGGATCGGCTCGCCGCCGACGCGACGGTTCTGCTGCACCAGATAGGGCATGGCGTCATAGACGCCGCCGAGATCGTCGCCCGGAATATTGGCCGGACGCGGCGATTCCGAACCGCCGCAATAGAGCACCGCATCGTATCCGGCGAGCAACTCTGCCACCGGCTTGTCGACGCCGACATTGACGCCGCAATGGAAGGTCACGCCCTCGCCCTGCATCTGCTCGATGCGGCGGTCGATATAGTGCTTCTCGATCTTGAAGTCGGGAATGCCGTAGCGCATCAGCCCGCCGGGACGGCTCTCACGCTCATAAACGCTGACCTCGTGGCCGGCGCGGCCAAGCTGCTGCGCCGCCGCCATCCCTGCCGGGCCGGAGCCGATGACAGCGACCCGCTTGCCCGTCTTCTTCTCTGGCGGATAAGGCCGGATATGGCCGGTTTCATAAGCCTTGTCGGCGATTGCCTGTTCGACAGTCTTGATGGCAACCGGAATGTCCTCGAGGTTCAGCGTGCAGGCTTCCTCGCAGGGCGCGGGGCAGATGCGGCCGGTGAACTCGGGGAAATTGTTGGTCGAATGCAGGTTGCGGATCGCATTGTCCCAGTCGCCATTGTAGACGAGGTCGTTCCAGTCCGGGATCTGGTTGTGGATCGGGCAACCGGTCGGCCCGTGGCAGAACGGGATGCCGCAATCCATGCAGCGCGCGGCCTGTTTCTCGACCTCCTTGTCCGACATCGGCAGCGTGAATTCACGAAAATGCCGGATGCGGTCGGAGGCCGGCTGGTACTTGTGCACCTGCCGGTCGATTTCGAGAAAGCCTGTTACCTTGCCCATAGTCCAGTTCCTGCTGTCCAGATGGTGCGGTTTTCGCACCCGTTAACCCCTTGAGGCAGCCGTGGCAACCTTGCATCCGAGGTCAAACTGTCGCTGAAAGTTCCGCCGGGAAGCCTGCGCCTCCCGGCAAGTCGAAAAACCTATTCCGCCGCCACGCCCATGCGCATGCGTTCCATCTCGATCAGCGCGCGGCGGTATTCGACCGGCATGATCTTGCGGAATTTCGGCCGGAAGGTCGTCCAGTCGTCGAGTATCTCGCGGCCGCGCACCGAACCGGTGAAATGGACGTGGTTCGAGATAAGCTGGTAGAGCCGTTCCTCGTCATGGGTGGTCATGTCGCCCGAGACGTCGACGCGACCCTTGTGGTCGAGGTCACCGCCATGATGCAGCAGCCTTTCCATCAGATCGTCTTCTTCCGGAACCGGCTCCAGCTCGACCATCGCCATGTTGCAGCGCGCGGCGAAATCGCCGGCCTCATCCAGAACATAGGCCACGCCGCCCGACATGCCGGCAGCGAAGTTGCGACCGGTCTGGCCGATGACGACGACGATGCCGCCGGTCATGTATTCGCAGCCATGATCGCCGACGCCTTCAACGACGGCGGCGACGCCCGAATTGCGCACCGCGAAGCGCTCGCCGGCGACACCTGCGAAATAGGCCTCGCCCTCGGTCGCGCCATAGAGGACGGTGTTGCCGACGATGATCGATTCCGCCGCGACGATCCTGGACTCCTCCGGCGGCCGGATGACGATGCGTCCGCCCGACAGGCCCTTGCCGACATAGTCGTTGGCCGCACCGACGAGATCGAACGAGATGCCGCGCGCCAGGAAGGCGCCGAACGACTGGCCGGCGGTGCCGGTCAGCTTCACCTGGATCGTGTCCTCGCGCAGGCCCTTGTGCCTGAAGCGCTTGGCGACTTCGCCCGACAGCATGGCGCCCGTGGAGCGATCGACATTGCGGATGTCGACCTCGATCTTGACCGGCTGCTTGCTTTCGAGCGCGGGCTTCGCCAGTTCGATCAGCTTGCGATCGAGTACATCGTCGATCGGGTGTTTCTGCCGTTCGGTCCAGTGCACCGCCTCATGCGGCGCGTCCGGCTTGAAGAACATCTTGCCGAAATCGAGCCCACGCGCCTTCCAATGCTGGATCATCTCGCGCTTCTCCAGCAGGTCGCTGTCGCCGATGATCTGGTCGATATGGGTGTAGCCCATCTCGGCCAGCAGCCCCCTCACCTCTTCCGCAACATAGAAGAAGAAGTTGACGACATGCTCGGGCGTGCCCTTGAAACGCTTGCGCAGAACCGGGTCTTGCGTCGCGACGCCGACCGGGCAGGTGTTCAAGTGGCACTTGCGCATCATGATGCAGCCGGCCGCGATCAGCGGCGCGGTCGAGAAGCCGAACTCGTCGGCACCGAGCAGCGCACCGATGATGACGTCGCGCCCCGTGCGCAAGCCACCATCGACCTGCAGTGCAACGCGCGAGCGCAGCCCGTTCAGCACCAGCGTCTGGTGCGTCTCGGCAAGGCCCATTTCCCATGGACTGCCGGCATGCTTGAGCGAGGTCAGCGGCGACGCGCCGGTGCCGCCATCATAGCCGGAGATGGTGATGTGGTCGGCGCGCGCCTTGGCGACGCCCGCCGCAACCGTACCGACACCGACTTCCGACACCAGCTTGACCGATACGTCGGCCGCCGGGTTGACGTTCTTCAGATCATAGATCAGCTGCGCCAGATCCTCGATCGAATAGATGTCGTGATGCGGCGGCGGCGAGATCAGGCCGACGCCAGGCGTCGAGTGCCGGACCTTGGCGATGGTGGCGTCGACCTTGTGGCCGGGCAGCTGGCCGCCCTCACCGGGCTTGGCGCCCTGCGCGACCTTGATCTGCATGACATCGGAATTGACGAGATACTCGGCGGTGACGCCAAACCGCCCCGAGGCGACCTGCTTGATCGCCGAACGTTCGGGGTTCTTGCCGCCGCCGGGCAGCGGCAGATAGCGGTCGGCCTCTTCGCCGCCCTCGCCGGTGTTCGACTTGCCGCCGATCTGGTTCATGGCGCGCGCCAGCGTCGTGTGTGCCTCGCGCGAGATCGAGCCGAACGACATCGCCCCGGTCGAGAAGCGCTTGACGATATCGGCCGCCGACATCACGTCCTCTATCGCCACCTTCTTGCGGCCGGTCTCTTCCGCAAGCTTGATCCTGAACAGGCCGCGTATGGTCTGGGCACGGGCCGTCTCGCTGTTGATCTGCGCGGAATACTCCTTGAACGTCTCCCACGAGCCCTGACGCACGGCGTGCTGCAAGGTGGCGACGGCGTCGGGCGACCACATATGGGCTTCGCCGCGCATGCGGTACATGTACTCACCGCCGACCTCGAGGCTGTTGCGCAGCACCGGATCGTTGCCGAAACCGTCGGTGTGGCGGCTGAGCGTCTCGGCCGCGACCTCGTCCAGGCCGACACCTTCGATCAGCGTCGCTGTGCCGGTGAAGTACTTCTCGACGAAATCCGACTTCAGCCCGATGGCGTCGAATATCTGCGCGCCGCAATAGGACTGATAGGTGGAGATGCCCATCTTCGACATCACCTTGAGGATGCCCTTGCCGATCGACTTGATGTAGCGCGAGACCACCTCGTAGGCGTCAACCTCAGCCGGCAGTTCGCCACGCTTGTGCATGTCGAGCAGCGTGTCGAAGGCAAGGTAGGGGTTGATCGCCTCGGCGCCGTAGCCGGCGAGACAGCAGAAATGATGCACTTCGCGTGGCTCGCCGGATTCGACGACCAGGCCGACCGCGGTGCGCAGACCCTTGCGGATCAGATGGTGGTGCACGGCAGCCGTCGCCAGCAGTGCCGGAATGGCGATACGGTCGGGACCGACCTGGCGGTCGGACAGGATGATGATGTTGTAGCCGCCGGCGACAGCGGCTTCCGCCCGCTCGCACAGACGCTCGACGGCGCCCTGCATGCCGGCCGCGCCCTCGCTCGACCCGTAGGTGATGTCGATGGTCTTGGTGTCGAAACGGTCCTCGGTGTGGCCGATCGAGCGGATCTTTTCCAGATCGCCATTGGTCAGGATCGGCTGGCGCACTTCGAGCCGCTTGCGGCGCGAATTGCCGACCAGGTCGAAGATGTTCGGCCGCGGCCCGATGAACGACACCAGGCTCATCACCAGCTCCTCGCGGATCGGGTCGATCGGCGGGTTGGTGACCTGGGCGAAATTCTGCTTGAAGTAGGTGTAGAGCAGCTTCGACTTGTCCGACATCGCCGAGATCGGCGTGTCCGTGCCCATCGAACCCACCGCTTCCTGGCCGGTGGTCGCCATCGGCGACATCAGCAGCTTGGTGTCTTCCTGGCTGTAGCCGAACGCCTGCTGGCGATCGAGCAGGCTGACATCCTTGCGCAGCGCGCGCGGCTCGACCGGCTTCAGATCCTCCAGGATCAGCTGCGTGTTGTTGAGCCAGGTCTTGTAGGGATGCCTGGTGGCGATCTCCGACTTGATCTCCTCGTCGGAAATGATGCGGCCCTTGGCGAGGTCGATCAGAAGCATGCGGCCAGGCTGCAGCCGCCACTTCTTGACGATCCTCTCCTCCGGCACCGGCAGCACGCCGGCTTCGGACGCCATGATGACGCGGTCGTCGTCGGTGACGATGTAGCGCGCCGGGCGCAGCCCGTTGCGGTCGAGCGTGGCGCCGATCTGGCGGCCGTCGGTGAAGGCGACCGCGGCCGGCCCGTCCCACGGCTCCATCAGGGCTGCATGGTATTCGTAGAAAGCCTTGCGGTCGGCATCCATCAGCTTGTTGCCGGCCCACGCTTCGGGGATCAGCATCATCATGGCATGGCTGAGGCTGTAGCCGCCCTGGAACAGGAATTCGAGCGCATTGTCGAAGCACGCCGTGTCGGACTGGCCGTCATAGGAGATCGGCCACAGCTTCGAGATGTTGTTGCCGAACAGTTCGGAATCGACCGAGGCCTGGCGCGCCGCCATCCAGTTGTTGTTGCCGCGCACCGTGTTGATCTCGCCATTATGCGCGACCATGCGGTAGGGGTGCGCCAGCTTCCAGGACGGGAAGGTGTTGGTCGAGAAGCGCTGGTGGACGAGGATCAGCGCGGTCTCGAAACGCGGATCCGACAAATCCTTGTAATAGGCGCCGACCTGGTAGGCCAGGAACATGCCCTTGTAGACAATGGTACGCGCCGATAGCGACACACAGTAGGCGCCGATATCCTTGTTGTTGTTCTCGGCGTAGATGCGGCCGGAAATCACCTTGCGCAGCAGGTACAGCCTGGCCTCATATTCCTCGTCATCTGGAATGTCTGATGTGCGGCCGATGAAGACCTGGCGATGGAACGGTTCGGAGGCCGCGATATCGGGCGCCTTCGACAGCGATGAATTGTCGACCGGCACGTCGCGAAAGCCGAGCAGCGGCAGCCCTTCTGACTGCGCCGATTCGGCGATGATCTCTTCGATATGGGCGCGCAGTGCCGCATCCTGCGGCATGAACCAGTGGCCGACGCCGTATTGGCCTGCCGCCGGCAGTTCGACGCCCTGGGCCGCCATCTCTTCGCGGAAGAAACGATCGGGGATTTGCACCAGCACGCCGGCGCCGTCGCCCATCAGCGGATCGGCGCCGACAGCGCCGCGATGCGTCAGGTTTTCGAGCACGAAGAGCCCGTCCTTGACGATCTGGTGCGACTTCACGTTCTTCATGTTGACGATGAAGCCGACGCCGCACGCGTCATGCTCGTTGCGCGGATCGTAGAGACCCTGCGCGGCCATACCGTTGCCGGTCAGGCCGTTGGTGGTTCGGCCTTCTTTGGTCAGAACGGTATTTTTAACGGCTGCCGCTTTCGTCTGCGCGGCCTGGCCGATAATCGCAGATGGCGTCAGTTCCGTCATCGTCCTGTCCTCCGATCCGGCCCCTTGCACGTCTAGCATTTGGGGCGCTGGTCTACCTTGGGAAGCGACTGGCTTCCGCTCTCATTCTTGCGGCACGTCTTTTCGAAATCCTTGGCGGACCGTGCGGTGCACCGCCGGTTCGTATCCGGTATCGTACAGGCCACAGCCGAGCCGTCTACCCGTCGCTCGCGGCAACGGCCGGAGTGGCCCAAATGATACGCCAATCCAGCCTGACTTGTGCGACAAAATAAGACAGCACTACTGTCCTAAATTTTTATGGCAGAAATCCTGGGCGCACACAAGACCGATTCACCAAATTCTTGGACGTTTGGCGACAGAAAATTACGTCGGGCGCTGTTGAAACGAAATTTCGGTCCCGGCACTCCTTCGTGATCGCCTTTGGCTTTACCGCTTTTTCAGCCCTTGGCCCTTGCGCGTCAAACCCCGAAACGGCCATGGTCGCGCTCTTGTCGCAACCAGACTTTCTCAACCAGGCAGGGACTTTCCTGATGTTCTTTGCATCCGACAACTGGGCGGGCGTCCATTCCAACATTGCCGCCGGGCTGTCAGCCAATGCTGGCGGCTTTTCGACCGCCTATGGCGATGGCGATCTCGACCGGGCCGTCTACCAGCGTTTCAGCGAGATCTTCGAACGCGAGGTCGCGGTGTTCTTCGTCGCTACCGGCACGGCGGCCAACTCGCTGTCCCTGGCCGCTTACAACAAGCCCGGCGGCATTTCCTTTGCGCACCGCGAATCGCACATCATCGAGGACGAATGCGGCGCGCCGGAATATTTCAGCGGCGGCTCGCGTCTCCATGCTGTCGACGGCGCCCTGGGCAAGATCGATCCGCACAACCTTGAACGCGCCGTCGCCCGTTTCGCACCCGAAATCGTCCATTGGGGACGCCCGACGGCCGTCTCGATCACCCAATCGACCGAAGTCGGCACAGTGTACGGGCTCGACGACATTTCCACCATTTCGGAGATCGCCAAACGCTTTTCCCTGCCGCTGCATATGGACGGCGCCCGTTTTGCCAACGCATTGGTCGCGCTTGAGACGACGCCGGCCGAAATGACCTGGAAGCGCGGCGTCGACATCGTCTCGTTCGGCGGCACCAAGAACGGCTGCTGGTGCGCCGAAGCGGTGGTGCTGTTCGATCTAGACCGCGCCAAGGAGTTGTCCTTCCTGCGCAAGCGCGCCGCACAGCTGTTCTCCAAGTCGCGCTTCATCGCAGCGCAGTTCGACGCCTACTTCACGGACGGCCTGTGGCTGGACACGGCCCGTCATGCCAATGCCATGGCCGCGCGCCTGGCGGCTGCGATCGAGGATTCGGCAACGGCGAAGCTCGCCTGGTTGCCGCAGGCCAACGAGGTGTTCGCGGTGATGAAAAAGGCGGAAGCCGAAAGGCTGCAATCCGTCGGCGCAGCCTTTTACGACTGGCACAGGCCGCACGGCTTCGACGGCCATGTCGGCGAGGACGAGTTGCTCTATCGCTTCGTCACCAGCTTTGCCACGACTTCAGATGAGGTCGATCGCTTCGGCCAGATGATCGCCTGAACCCGCGAGACCGCGCCAATGACAAAGCCACCTCTCGGCTCAACCATGCGGCTGGTTCGCCCGGCGCCAAACGTGCTCGGCTTCTACGATGGCCGCGTTGACGGCGTTCGCGCCTGGTCGGACGAGCCGAACTGGCTGGACGACGGCGCCTATGCCCTCGGCATCTGCACCTATGCGATCGTAGATGGTTCGCAGGCGCTTGTCTACGACACGCATATTTCGCTGCCTCACGCGCGCTTCATCAGGCAGACGCTCGAAGACATGGGCGCAACATCGATCCGGGTCGTGCTCAGCCACTGGCATGACGATCATATTGCCGGCAATGAGGTGTTTCAGGATTGCGAGATTATCGCCAACACGCTCACCGCCTCGGCGCTCGCGAACAACCGGGCTGAGATCGAAAGCGGTGTTCCACCGATCAAGCCTCTCGTGCTGCCGAACAGGACCTTCGCAGGCAGTCTTGACCTCGCCGTTGGATCGATCGCCGTCGAACTGCGTCAGGTCGAAATCCACAGCCATGACGGCACGGTGCTGTTCATGCCCGAAACCGGCCTGCTCCTGGCGGGCGACACGCTCGAGGATCCGATCACCTATGTCAGCGAGGCGGATCGGCTGGCGCAACATCTGGTCGATCTCGAACGCATGAGCGGGTGGCCGATAGACCGCATCTTGCCCAATCACGGCTCGCTCGAAGCGATTGAGCGAGGCGGCTACGACAAAGGCCTCATCGCCGCCACGCAAGCCTACGTTCAAAAACTGCTTCGCTGCCGGCGTGAGCCTGATCTTGCGAAGCAGGATCTGAAAACCTTCGGCGCCGACATATTCGCCACGGGCGCGGTCGAGTACTTCGCGCTGTACGAGCCCGTCCACCGGCAAAACATCGAGGCCGTTCTCGCAACCGGCACCGGTCGCTAAGCAAGGAAAGGCCGCGCCAAAAGCTCGAGGCCAAGCAAGATCAGGAAAACAAGAAACCAGCGCCGGAAGGTCGCCGGGCTGATCCGCTGCCGGAGCAACTGTCCGAGCCACATGCCGAGCAAGGCCGGCGCAACCGCCAGCGACGACATGGCGACATGCCCGACCTGGAACGCGCCGTGCGAGGCAAGGCCGGCAGCGAGCGCGATCGTCGACACGGTGAAGGACAGGCCGAGCGCCTGGATCAGATCGTCACGGCTCAAGCCCAGCGCCTGAATGTAAGGTACAGCGGGCACGACGAACACGCCGGTGCCGCCGGTGACGATGCCGGTAAGGAAACCGACGATGGGCGACGACCAGCGCTCGGCTGACGCGGGAACCGTCAACTGCCGCGCCAGCAGCGTATAGACGGCATAGACGATCAGCGCCGCCCCGAGGCCGGCCGTCGTCCATTTGACATTGTCGCTGGCCAGCAGCCATGAGCCGGCCAGCGTGCCGGCGACGATGCCGACCATCATCAGCCACAGCCGCCTGAGGATCCATCCGAAGCTCGGGCCGGCAAACAGCTGCCAGATATTGGTGACGAAGGACGGCACGATCAGCAGCGAAGCCGCGGCGACCGGCGGCATGATTGTGCCCAGCAGCCCCATCGCCAACGTCGGCAGTCCCATACCGGTAACGCCCTTGACGATGCCGGCCAGCAGGAAGGTCACCGCAATGGTTGCCGTTAGGGCCAGGGAAAAATCAGCCGAAAGATCAGACATCGCCCTTCATGGGAAGACGGCGCCCGCCGCAAAAGAGCCAGAACTCTTCGGTTGGGGTGACAGAGGCTGCGGCGAAAAAAAGCGGCGCCTCGCGGCGCCGCTTTCGTCTCGGGAGGAGACGCTTTCAACCTTGGGCGTTGTGACGCCGCCGTCTTGATCACGCGGCGTTCTTGGCCTCGATCTGCTTGGCGTTGGCCGAAGAGGCGGTAATCGCGATCTTGCGCGGCTTCAGCTCCTCGGGGATGTTGCGCTTAAGGTCGACGAAAAGCAGGCCGTTCTTCAGGGTGGCGCCGACGACCTCGACATGGTCGGCAAGCTGGAAGCGGCGCTCGAACGAACGCGAGGCAATGCCGCGGTAGAGCAGCTCGGAGCCTTCGCCATTGCCCTCTTCCTTGCGCTCACCCTTGACGGTCAGCACGTTGCGGTGGGCTTCGATCGAAATCTCTTCGTCCGAGAAGCCGGCAACCGCCATCGAGATGCGATAGGCGTCCTCGCCGGTGCGCTCGATGTTGTAGGGCGGATAGGTCTGCGCGCCATCGGGCTGGGCCAGCGAGTCGAGCATGGTGAACAGGCGGTCGAAGCCGACGGTCGAGCGATAGAGCGGGGAAAAATCAACGTGACGCATGAGGTGTTCTCCTGTTGAGCAACATGTTTGCGTGTGGCCGGTGCGAAACCCTGGAAAGGCGTTTCGGGTGGACCAGCAGCCCCGACATCGGCGGCTGCATCCGACATTTGGGGAGCGCAAAAGCGCATTTCAAGGATTTTTGAAGAGCGCCAATCGAGGCGTCGATGAACGGCAGATGAACCGCTGCTTCGGCGCCCGTTCAGCCGGCCGGCGCTAGAGTGCCCCCAGGATAAAGAACCAGGCGGCGCCGGATGAAAGCGCCGCGACGAGGCCGACCGGGTGTAACGTCCCTTCCTCCCGGATCGACAGAGGCCGGAAGCACGCCGCCGCAGGCTGCTTCCGGCCTTGCTTGTCGTTCGTCCGCCCCCTTGGCGTCCTCCCTTTGCTTTTCATCCATTGGCGTCTATCACCATGCCGACGCCCTGCCGGGTGAGACACCACGAAGACGCAAGCGCCTAATGACGGATCTCTTCCATCCCACGCCAGGCAATCCGCCGCCGCAAAATGTCGCCGGCGGCTTTTTCACCACGCGCGACGGCAAGAAGATCCGCTACGGCCTGTTTGCCGCGATCACCCGGCCGCTGAAAGGCACCGTCGTGCTGCTGCCCGGCCGCAACGAGTGCATCGAGAAGTATTTCGAAACCATCCGCAACCTGACCGACCGCGGCCTCGGCGTCGCCACGCTCGACTGGCGCGGCCAGGGCGATTCCGACCGGCTGATCGCCGATCCGCAACGCGGCTATGTCCGCTCTTTCTACGATTACACCGGCGACCTCGAACAGTTCTTCGAGGATATCGTGCTGCCCGACTGCCGCGGCCCGTATTACATCCTCGCCCATTCGATGGGCGCCGTGATCGCGCTGCTCGCGGCGCCGTCGATGGTCAACCGGGTGCGTCGCATGGTGCTGATTGCGCCTTTCCTGACGGTGCCCGACTCGCCCGTGTCGGCAAAAACCGCGCGCCGCGTCTGCTCGATATTGTGCTTTCTCGGCCTCGGCCGGCTCTACGCCGCCTGGGGTCCGCGTCCCAGGGAAACCCTGCCCTTCGCCCTCAACAAGGTGACATCGGACCCCGGGCGCTATCAGCGCAACACGAAAATCTACGAGCACTATCCGCAACTGGCGCTCGGCGGGCCGACGATCCGCTGGCTGCAGGCGGCAATCAAGGCAGGCGAAGCCATCAGTGAGCCCGACTTCATGGCCAGGATCCAGGTGCCGCTGCTGATGATCGCCGCCGGCGCCGATCAGGTCGTCTCGACCAAGGCCGTGGAAGCCTATGCCAGGCGTCTGCGCCTCGGCTCGCTGCTGATGATCGATGGCTCGAAACACGAGATCCTGCAGGAGGCCGATGTCTATCGCGAGCAGTTGCTCGCCGCCTTCGACGCCTTCATACCCGGCAACGACGACCCAACAGCCTGATGCCGCCGGCGCTGCATGTTGCGGCGCCTTGAGCTTGCGCCTGCTGACAGCCTTCTGTCAGGAGCAGCGCCGGCAGCACCCAAAGAGCTAAAGATTCTGACAGCCGGTGCCGCCCCGGAATGCTCATCTCTCCGCATACTGAACGCCAAGGGGATGACGTCATGACCGAGAAAACCTGCGCTGCCTGCGATTGCCAGCTGGACGCCAACCCGATCCGCGTCAAGGTCGGCGGCAAGACCGTCGAGGTCTGCTGCGAGGAATGCGCGATTGCGCTGAACGAAGCCGGCGCCTCAGTGGCCGGCGCATCAGTGGCCGGCAACGGGGAAGCCTGAGCGATGCGCCCCGATCATGCAGCGGCGGCGCAATGCCTCGCACATCAGCCGACAACTCAAACCGCGACGTTCCGGCGGTCCTTGCGGACACAAGGCATCGCGGCGGCCAACTGGATCGGCCGTCAACTGGAAAGGCGCCGAAGCCGCCTTGCCTTGCTCGAAATGACCGACGAACAGCTCAAGGACATCGGCCTGTCGCGCAGCGACGCTCACTGCGAATACATGCGCCGTTTGTGGGACTGAGCCATGGCCGTTACGAAGGGCCCGACAGGTGAAGTCTCCTGACAGGTTTGGACAAGCCAATCGCCTAATGTGCCGGAGCAGCTTTCGGCGCAAGGGTAGAATGCAACGGCCATGTCTCAGCTCACCATGTCGCAGTTCACGGTACAGACGCTTCTGGACACCGGCACCGTCAGGGTGAGGGATGTCCTCTGCAGCGGCGAATGCCGGCACAAGAGCGAAGAAGAGTGCACCGCTGCCACGCATCTTGTGTTTCCCTATCGCGGCGTCTTCGTGCGCCATGTCGGCCGCAACGATGCGGTCGCCGAAGCCAACCAGTTGTTGTTCTTCAACAACGCCGAAGGCTACCGGATCAGCCATCCCGTCGAGGGTGGCGATTCCTGCCTCGATCTCGTTATCGAGGAGGCGCAACTGCAGGAGTTGACGCCGAAGGAGCAGTTGCGCTCGGGCAGCGCCGTGGCGTTTCGTCGTCAGCGCCGCCGCATCGACCCGCGGGCTCAGGCGCTGGTGGCGGTGCTGCGCCACAGCCTGAGCCGCAACATTGCCGAAACGCTGGAGGCCGAAACCCTGGCGCTGACGCTGGTGCGGCGCTCCCTCGGCGAGCGCACCTCGCATGCCGCCGGCGCCAGCGCTGGCCGGCAGAAGCTGGTCGATCGCGCCAAGCTCGTCCTGTCCTCGGATCTTTCGCGGCGCTGGACGCTGGCCGAGATCGCCGCTGAAGTCGGGGTATCACCGGTTTATCTCACGCAGGTTTTCCAGCAGGTCGAGGCGATGCCGCTCTATCGCTACCATCTGCGCCTGCGGCTGGCGCGCGCGCTCGACCTGCTTGGCCGCTACGACAATCTGACCACGCTCGGCCTGGACCTCGGCTTCTCCAGCCACAGCCATTTCAGCTCAGCGTTCAGGCAGGTCTACGGGCGAACGCCGGCGGAATTCCAGCGCTCGATCAAGCCGCGCTGATCGGGTCGACTATCAGCCCCGCAGGGCTGCCATTGCAGCCGCATGAAGCTCCGGCGTTGCGGCGGCCAGGATGTCGCCGCCCTTTTCCGCCGGACCGCCCTCGAATGTGGTGACGACGCCGCCGGCCTTTTCGATGATCGGGATCAGCGCCACGATGTCGTAGGGTTTCAATCCGGGATCGGCGACGATGTCGACGCTGCCGGACGCGATCATGGCAAAGGCGTAGCAATCGGCTCCGTAGCGGGCGAGCTGGATCTGTTTCTCGAACGCGTCGTAGCGGGTGCGCGCCTCGCCCTTGAAAAGCGCCGGCGTGGTGGTGAACAAGGTCGCCTCGTCAAGCTTCGTCCTCTTGCGGGTCGACAGCTTCCGCGGCCCACCGGGGCCTTCGTAGTGGGAGCCGGAAGCGTTGGCGTAGAACAGCTCGCCGGTGAACGGCTGCGCCATCATGCCGGCGACGGCGTCACCGTCGACCGTCAATCCGACCAGCGTTCCCCACACCGGCAAGCCTGAGATGAAGGCGCGGGTACCATCGATCGGATCGATCACCCAGACATGCCTTGAGGAGATGTTTTCGCTGCCATGTTCTTCGCCAAGGATACCGTGATCGGGATACTCAGCCGAGATCAGCGCCCGAATGGCGCGCTCGGCCTCGCGGTCGGCCTCGGTGACCGGGTCGAAACTGCCTTTTTCCTTGTTGGCCACCGCGCCCTGTGCGCGGAAACGCGGCAAGGTTTCAGCCGCCGCCGCTTGCGCGATCCGGCGCATGAAATCGATGCTGATGTCCACGTGATTCTCCCGCATTGCAGAGTGCCAACCCGGTCTGCCGGCACTTTCCCGCCAAAACAAGCCGGTTTATCGATTTATCAGAGACATCAGCGTTGCCGAAATGTCACACATCGGGACCATCGAAACGCATTTCCACATCAGAGTGAATTAAAAAAGCGTGGGATCGATTGACATTTGTGCATCGCACAATAAATTTGTTCTCGGACAGGTTTTCCTGTCCATGCCCTCCTTGGGCGTTTCCTCCCTAGACTTCGACCGTGTCGTGCAAACGATGCGGTCTTTTTTTACGCTGCGGGATGGCCAGCGCGGGATTGCATGAACAGCCGCCGCTCCGGCGTCATTCGGCGGCCAGCGGCAGGTCGATGAAGTGGTGGTCGGGCATCGCCATCAGGTCGGCCGAAAAGCGCGCCATATCGTCGGCCAGCGCATCGAAGCCGGCCGATTTCTGGAACGTCCGCTCATTCATGTAGAGGCCGCGATTGACCTCGATCTGCAGCGCATGCAGATGGCGCGCCGGCCGGCCGTAATGCTCGGTGATGAAACCGCCTGCATAGGGTTTGTTGTGGGCGACGGTGTAGCCCATGCCGATGAGCAGGCCGATCGCCGTCTCGGTCAGGGCCGCCGTGGCCGAGATGCCGAAACGGTCGCCGACGATGAAATCCGGCCGCAGGCCGCTGTCGCCCACCCTGATGCTCGCCGGCATCGAATGGCAGTCGATCAGCACGGCATAGCCGAACCTGGCATGGGTTCTGGTCAATAGCCGCTTCAGCGTCTCGTGATAGGGTTTGTAGACCGCCTCTATGCGCTGGACGGCCTCCGCCAGCGGCAGACGGCCGGAATAGATGTCGAGCCCCTCGCCCACCAGCTTGGGCACGGTGCCGAGCCCGCCGGCGACACGCGCCGAGCGGATGTTGCAGAAGGACGGCACCGGCTCGGCGAACATGCGCGGGTCGAGTTCCCAGGGTTCGCGGTTGACGTCGAGGTAAGCGCGCGGAAAATTCGCCGCCAGCATCGGCGCGCCCAGCACCACCGCGCTGCCGAACAGCTCGTCGACATAGCAATCCTCGGAGCGGCGGATGGCGTTCCGGTCGAGCCGCGCCATGGCCAGGAAGCGGTCTGGATAATAGCGGCCGCTATGCGGTGAGTTGAAGACGAAGGGAACGCGCTGCTCGGCGCCCGATCGGATTTCGAAGGGTGGAACGACCGAAAAATCTTCGGCTGCCGTCGTCAATTTGAACGAACCCGGAAACAGCAATGCATCATGATGGGAAACTGCCACCTCATCGGCCGCATGTCCAGCATTTCGGCATGTCAGGAACCGCGTCAAATCAGGATTAATGCCGCCAACGTTCACTTGATGTTTACCGTCAGCTCCTCATATACAGGATGGTTAACGGGCTTGCCGGACGGCAGGCTTGGCTGGGGTGATTCGGACGGGACAAGATGGCACGCATTCTGCTGGCGGAAGACGACGACGACATGCGCCGGTTCCTGGTCAAGGCACTGGAGCGGGCCGGCTACCACGTCAGCGATTTCGACAATGGCGCCAGCGCCTACGAGCGGCTGCGCGAAGAACCTTTCTCCCTGCTGCTGACCGATATCGTCATGCCGGAGATGGACGGCATCGAACTCGCCCGCCGCGCCACCGAGATCGATCCCGACCTCAAGGTGATGTTCATCACCGGTTTCGCGGCCGTCGCGCTCAACCCCGATTCCAAGGCGCCGAAAGACGCCAAGGTGCTGTCCAAGCCCTTCCACCTGCGCGATCTCGTCAACGAGGTCGAAAAAATGCTGCAGGCCGCCTGAAGCGCGCACAGTGTGATCTCGCCGCTTCGTCGGCGGCGCGACAAAACGAGCCTTTCTTTCCCTTTTCCGGCTATTGACGCGCTGGACCAAAAATGGTGTATGCGCGGCTTCGGATGGGCGTGTAGCTCAGCGGGAGAGCACTGCATTGACATTGCAGGGGTCACAGGTTCAATCCCTGTCACGCCCACCATCCTTTCGATCACTTGGCCAAGCCCGTTTTTGGCGCACCCCTTCGACAACTTAGCCGGTAAGGCGGCCACCGCTTGTGGCAGCCGCCTCGTTCAAACGCGACGCGCTTTAGACGTGGTGCGGGCTTAGCGTCCTTGAAGGCGCAGGCTCGATGCCGTCCTCCATAAGAATATCCTTCTTGCGAGCGAACGCGACGAAGACGCCTCGTGCTGTCTCGGGTTCCACATCACCAATCAGAGCGGCTTTGCAAGCGCGAATAGCAGCTCTCTGCTCCGGGCTGTTGCCACACCATTCGGCTGCGAATTGATAAGCATCCGCGACCGTGTTGAGTTGGCGGGGAAAGCCCAATCCCACCCACACCCGGACTGGCTTTTCAAAAGGTTTCGATAGCATCATGACCTCCTTTCCTAATGCATGTCACCCAGAAGTGTGCCGCGGGTCTGGGACAACGACATGCATCAAAACAAAGACTTAAAGCGTGTCGCATGAATCCGTTTCGCGACGCGCTTTAGGCAGTCACTCCTCCGCCTTCGCCACCTCTGCCCATCATCCACGGCATTGTCGTGGATACTTCCTCAAGGATTCTGGCTGCTTTCGCAAAACCGCTGAACGCGTCTCTGGCTGCGGAAAGCGGATAATCGCTATCGAAAGCTCGCTGGCAGGCCCGCAATGCGGTTTGGTGAATGGGGCCGCGCCTGTCCTTCGGCCATTCATAGAGGAACTCCAGAGCGTCCTCGAGACACGTGATTTCCTGAACAAGGTTGTCGCCGCTTTTCACGAAAACGGCGCTGTCGAACATCCGATCGTTCATATGATCCTCCAAATCGAACGAACCATTGAGTTTCATGGTTTGCGCGGTCCAGGCCAACTGCGGGCGCGCGACAGAGGCGCGCCAGTACGTCCTGCAGTGATCATCTTCGTTTCTCCGCAATCACAGCCTCCCGGCCGAAAACCGGGAGGCGGACCCGCAGTTCAAAGTGTGACAGATCGACAGGATTACGCGGCTTTACGCGCGCGGTCCGTGTCTTGCGTGATCTGAGTGGCGGCCGTCGGCGTGTCGCCCACGCCGATGCTGATGCGGCGCGGCTTCAGCTCTTCGGGAATCTCGCGGACGATGTCGATCGAGAGGAGGCCATTCTCCAGTTTGGCTGCCTTGATCTTCATGTGGTCGGCAAGCTTGAACGTCTGCCTGAAACTGCGATAGGCGATGCCCTGGTGCAGCAGCTGGCGTCCGCTCTGATCATCAGCTTTCTGGCCTACCACGACCAGTTCGGGTCCATGCTGGGTCAGCTCAACCTCATCCTGGCTGAAGCCTGCGATGGCCATCGAGATACGGTAATCGTTCTCGTCGACCTTCTCGATGTTATAGGGCGGCCAGTCTGGACGCGTGCCGCTGTCGAGCATGTCGAAAAGCCGGTCGAAACCGACGGTGGTCCGATAGAGGGTATCAAAGGTTCTCATAGCCACATCCTCCTTGAAGCAACATGGGTACAAGGACGCCGCCCCGTGCGGCGCCGCCATTTTTTGCCGAGCCTTATGGCCTTGGCGGAAATCGAATTAGGAGGCGCCCCAAATGAGTTCAAGAGCATCTCGATTTTTTTTTAGTAGCATCCTTCGCATCGACGGAAAGCGAAATCTGAGTTTCTACGGGACCTTCCCTTCGAACAGTCGAACAGCCCCTTGAAGTACAGATCCGGCGGGAAGTTTTCGCGCGATCTGCGCGACCGCATCGTCTACTGCCCTGCCGTCCCGTTTCGTATTCAAATGCCGGCCAGCAAGGAACCGGGTAGCGGCCTTCCGATCCGTAAATCCACCCTGTCGGGGGACGAAACGTCCCGGCACGTGCCGGGACGTTTCTGGCTCGCGGATCACTGTGGCCGCGGATCGGGCCTGTCGGGCCTGTCATGAGGGGCGTTGCTGCCTTCACGGCACGGGGTGCCGATGCCGCAGCATTTGCCGTTGTAGGTGACACCGGGCTTGGTCTTCTCGCATTCCCTCGGCGGTGCCGTCTGACACCCTGCCAGCACCGAAACCGCGATGGCGGCGAGAAATGCGTTTCTTGAAGTGATAAACATTGACGTTCTCCTTGATGGACCGTGTTTGCTACACACCGCTTGGTCGCGGGCGGCAGCGAAATGGTTCAAGGAAAATTGGAATCAGGCCGCGCCGAGGCGGACATCACCCTTCTCAACATGGTTGAGAAACCACGCATATGTCTGTTCCAATCCACCGCGAAGCGCGTAGCGCGGGCGCCATCCCGTCGCAAACAGCCGCGAAACATCCATCAACTTGCGCGGCGTGCCATCTGGCTTGGTCGTATCGAAGGCGATATCAGCCTCGACGCCGGCGACCGATGCGACGGTCTGGGCAAGCTCGGCAATGGTGACATCCTCGCCCGAACCGACATTGACGTGGCTGTCGCCGGCATAATTCTTCAACAGCCAGACCAAGGCATCGGCGGCGTCGTCGACATGCAGGAATTCACGCCGTGGCGTGCCCGAGCCCCAGACCTCGAGGCTGTTGCCGCCGCTCAGCGCCAGCGCATGCGCCTTTCGCATCAGGGCCGGCACGACATGGCTGGACTGGAGATCGAAATTGTCGCCAGGACCGTAAAGGTTGGCCGGCATCGCCGAGATGTAGTCGACGCCATGCTGGCGCCGATAGGCCTGGCACAGTTTGAGCCCGGCGATCTTGGCGATCGCATACCATTCATTGGTCGGCTCGAGCGGACCGGTCAGCAGCGCGTCTTCCCTGATCGGCTGCGGCGCGAGCTTTGGATAGATGCAGGACGAGCCGAGAAACAAAAGCTTGCCGACCTCGCTGCGAAAGGCGCCGTCAATGACATTGCCCTGCATAACCAGGTTTTGCTGCAGGAAATCGACAGGGAACCGGTCATTGGCCAGGATACCGCCGACTTTGGCGGCCGCCATCACCACCGCATCCGGCCTGTGCTCGGCCATCCAGCGCCGCACCCCTGCCTGGTCAAGCAGGTCGAGCCCGTCGCGCGATACGGTGAGTATCTCGCAGTCCTCGCTCGCCAGCCGGCGCACGACGGCCGAACCGACCATGCCGCGATGCCCGGCGACGAAGACACGCTTGCCTTTCAGATCAAATGTCGCGTCCATGAACCTGCCTCACGCAGAACGGCTGTTCTGCCGCGTGCCGCCGGCGGTGCGCGCCAGATCGGCCTGCACCATTTCCGCCACCAGATCCCTGAAGCCGGTCGTGTGCGACCACCCCAGCCTGGCTTTGGCCTTGGCGGGGTCGCCGAGCAGCAGGTCGACCTCGGTCGGCCGGAAATAGCGCGGATCGATGCGCACCAGGACAGTGCCCGAACCGGCATCGACACCGACTTCATCGACACCCTCGCCTTGCCAGCGGATGGTGCGTCCGGTCTCGGCAAAAGCCAGTTCGACGAATTCGCGCACCGAATGCGCCTCACCGGTCGCCAGCACGAAATCGTCGGCTTCACTGTGCTGCAGAATGCGCCACATGCCCTCCACATAGTCGCGCGCATGGCCCCAGTCACGCTTGGCGTCGAGATTGCCGAGATAGAGCGTGGCCTGAAGGCCGTGATGGATCGAGGCGACGGCCCGCGTGATCTTGCGGGTGACGAAGGTTTCGCCGCGTGTCGGGCTTTCGTGGTTGAACAGGATTCCGTTGGCGGCGAACATGCCGTAAGCCTCGCGGTAGTTGACCGTGATCCAGTAGGCGTAAAGCTTGGCCGCGGCATAGGGCGAGCGCGGATGGAAGGGCGTCGCCTCGCTTTGCGGGACCTCGCGCGCCTTGCCGTAAAGCTCCGACGTCGATGCCTGATAGAAGCGCACCGACTTCTCCAGGCGCAGGATGCGGATCGCCTCGAGCAGCCTGAGTGTTCCCAGCGCATCGGCATTGCCGGTGTATTCCGGCGTCTCGAAACTCACCTGGACATGACTCTGGGCGCCGAGATTGTAGATCTCACCGGGCTGTGTCTCCTGCACCAGGCGAATAAGGTTGGTCGCGTCGGTCAGGTCGCCATAATGCAGGAAGAAACGCGCACCGCGCTCGTGCGGATCGACATAGATGTCGTCAACGCGCTCGGTGTTGAACGAGGACGAGCGGCGTTTGACGCCATGGACAATATAGCCCTTCTGCAGAAGCAATTCTGCGAGATAGGCCCCGTCCTGCCCGGTAACCCCGGTGATGAGCGCCACTTTTTCCGTCATTGCCGCTCCGTCCGCATCCAATCCCGGCAACCGAATACAGATTTGGCGCGAGAACGCAAATCCCCCATACGGGGGACAGGTTTCAGCCAGCGATTGTGTCGTTCTCAGGCACCTGCAACCGCGCAGAAATGCTTCATCCTGGCCAGCGCAAGCTCGGGATCGGCGAGCAACCCTGCCTGGTCGGCAAGGCGGAAGATGTCGGCATAGTGCAGGATGCCGCGCGCCGACTGCATGCCGCCGACCATGGCGAAATGGTCCTGATGGCCGTTGAGCCAGGCAATGAAGACGATGCCGGCCTTGTAATACTCCGTCGGCGCCTCGAAGATCTTGCGCGACAACGGCACTGTCGGCGCCATCAGCGCGTCAAAGCCGGCGCGGTCGCCGTCAGCCAGTTTCGCGAGCGCCGCACTGGCGACCGGCGCGATGGCGTCGAATATGCCGAGCAAGGCGTGCGAGTGCCGCTTCCCGTCGCCGGCAATCAGTTCGGGATAGTTGAAATCATCGCCGGTGAACATGACGACGCCTTCCGGCAACCGGTTGCGCAAGGCAACTTCCTTGCCGGCATCGAGCAGGGAAATCTTTATCCCCTCGACCTTGCCGGCATGGCGCTCGATGATGGCGACGACGGTGTCGAGCGCGGCCTCGAAATTGCCGCTGCCCCAATAACCTTTCAGTGCAGGATCGAACATGTCGCCCAGCCAGTGCAGGATGACCTTGCCGGATGCCTGGCTGAGGATGCGATCGTAGACCCTGATATAGTCGTCCGGACCCTTTGCGACCGCTGCCAGCGCCCGGCTGGCCATCATGATCGCCTTGCCGCCCTCGCCTTCAATGAAAGCGAACTGCTCCTCATAGGCGGCGATCACATCTTCGAGTGATCTCGAATTGGCCGGCGCCAGATGATCGGTGCCGGCGCCCGAGGCGAGGTCTGCGCCTTCGACGCTGTGCGCCTCGGCGATCGAGCGCCGGATCAATTCCTGCGCATTCGCCCAGTCGAAACCCATGCCGCGCTGCGAGGTGTCCATCGCCTCGGCGATGCGGAAGCCAAGCCGCCACAAATGATGCCGAAACGCCATCGTCTTGTCCCAGTCGACCGCAGGCTTCGACCAGGGGTCGGTCATCGCGAAAGGGTCGGCGACGACATGGGCCGCGGCATAGGCGATGCGCGGGAAAACCGCACCGATTACGGGCTCGACCGGACTGCCCGCGAGCTTGTAGCTGACGCGGCCGCCATTCTGCGTAGGCAGGGTGATATCCATGGCAACCTCCGTTTTCGGCACCCTATAAATGGAACGTTCCAATAAATCAAGGAAATTTATGATTCCGGCGAGTGAACCGGGCCAAACGTTGAAGAAGGCAAGAGTCCTTGCTTGGAGCCTCATTCATCACCTTTTCGATCTCCGCAAGAATCCCGATTGACTCTCGTTTGGCAGAGTGATTAGAACGTTCCAATAGATTTTCTCATTCAGGCGGAGGAAACCACCGACATGGCCAGCCGGGCCAAGGCAACGATCCTGGACATCGCTCGCGAGGCTGGTGTGTCCAAATCGACGGTGTCGCTTGTGCTGCAAGGCTCAGGGCTGATCCGGCCTGAAACCGCGGTCAAGGTTCGCAAGGCGATCGAGGATGTCGGATATGTCTACAACCGCGGCGCCGCCAATCTGCGCAAAGCCCATTCCAACGTCATCGGCATGGTCATCAACGATCTCACCAACCCCTTTTTCGCCGAGCTGGCGGTCGGCATGGAGCGCGTCTTCCAGTCGGCCGGCATCGTGCCCTTCATCGCCAACACGGCGGAGAACCCGGTGCGCCAGGAAGAAGTGCTGAAGTCGCTGATGGAACAGGGCGTCGCAGGCCTGATCGTGTCACCGGCACGCGGCACCACGCCGGGCGCCTTCCGTCGCCTCGAGATGGCGGGCGTGCCGGTCGTCTTCGCCATGCGCCGCCTGCCGGACAGCCGCATCCCGGTGATCGCTCCTGACAACCATCGCGGCGCGTATCTCGCCGCCGCCCATCTGATCGGCAAGGGCCATCGCCGGCTGGCCTTCTTCGGCGGCACCTCCGACCTGGTCGTCTATCAGGAGCGCCTGGGCGGTTTTCGTGAAGCTTGCGAAACATTGGGCATTGCCAGGCGCGACGTGCTTGTCGTCGAAGGCGAGACCAGCCGCAGGGGCGGCATCGCGTGCCTGGAAACCGCCCTTGCCATGGCCGAGCCGCCGACGGCGGCACTTTGCTTCAACGATGCCGTCGCCTTCGGCGTCATGCTGGCGCTGCGCAAGCGCGGGCTGGAGCCCGGCGCGGACTTTGCCGTCGTCGGCTTCGACGACGTGGTCGAGGCCGAGCATTATATGCCGGCGCTGACCAGCGTCTCGGTCGACACACCCGGCCTCGGTGAACGCGCCGCCCACGTCATGCTGAAGATGATCCAGTCGCGCACCACGCATGCCGAGGACCATATCGGCGCCGTCAATCTGGTCGTCAGGGACAGCTGCGGTCCCGGTCGCCTCGCCCAGAACACATCAGCAGGAATGGGAGACGCGGCATGAGCGTCAGATGGGGACTGATCGGCGCCAGCACGATCGCCAAACAGTTCATGATCAACGCCATCCGCGCGCAAGAGGGTGGCGAGATCGCGGCGGTGATGAGCTCCAGTCCGCAGCGCGCCAAGACTTATGCCGCGGAACAGAATATTCCGCTTGCCGTCTCGACGCTGGACGACCTGCTCGGCGCCGAAATCGACGCCGTCTACATCTCGACCACCAATGAACTGCATCTCGAACAGGCATTGGCTGCGATCAAGGCGGGAAAGCATGTTCTGTGCGAAAAGCCGCTGGCGCTGAACAGCGCCGACGCGCGCACAATGGTCGCCGCCGCCAAGGAAGCCGGTGTCGTGCTTGGCACCAATCATCATCTGCGCAATGCCGGCGCCCACCGCGCCATGCGCGACGCCATATCAGCCGGCCATATCGGCAAGCCGATTGCCGCGCGCGTCTTCCATTCCGTCTATTTGCCGGAAAACCTGCAGGGCTGGCGCATTACCAAGCCTGAGGCCGGCGGCGGCGTGGTGCTCGACATCACCGTGCATGATGCCGACACGCTGCGCTTCGTGCTCGGCGACGACCCGATCGAGATTTCGGCCTTCACCCAGTCGGCCGGCATGGCCGGCAGCGGGCTGGAAGACGGTGCCATGTGCATCTGGCGCTTCAGGTCCGGTTTGATTGCCCAGTCGCATGAAGGCTTCACAACCAAGTTCGCCGATACCGGCTTTGAGGTGCATGGTTCCGAAGGTTCGCTGATCGCAAAAAATGTGATGACGCAGAAGCCAGTCGGCTCGGTGCTGCTACGCACCGCCAAAGGCGAGGAAGAACTGAGCTTCGACCGAGAAGACCTCTACGTCAGGTCGCTGCGCCAGTTCCATGCCGCTATTAGCGGCGCGGGCCAGCCCTCCGCAACCGGCGAGGACGGCGTCTGGTCACTAGCCTGCGCCGAAGCAGCGTTGCTGTCCGGGAAATCCGGCAAGGCGGTTGCCATCGAGCCGAAACTCGGGAGCGCCAAGTGAGCAAGCTCGTCTCCGCTCAGCAGGCCGCCAGCCTCATCAAGGACGGCATGACCGTCTCCGTCTCGTCATCGAGCGGCCTCGGCTGCCCGGATGCCGTGCTGGCTGCCATCGGCCAGCGCTTCGACGCTGAAGGCCATCCGAAAGACATCACCACGCTGCATCCGATCGCCGCCGGCGACATGTATGGCATCAAGGGCATCGACCATCTGGCTAAGCCTGGCCTGTTGAAGCGCACGCTCTGCGGCTCCTATCCCTCGGGCCCCTCCTCGTCCGAGCCGCCGCAGATATGGAAGATGATCGGCGACAATTCGGTCGCCGCCTATAATGTGCCGTCCGGCATCCTGTTCGACATGCACCGCGAAGCTGCCGCCAAGCGGCCGGGCGTGCTGACCAAGGTCGGCCTCGACACTTTTGCCGACCCGCGCCACCAGGGCTGCGCCATGAATGAGGCTGCAAGCGAGCCGATCGTCTCGGTGCAGCAGTTCGACGGCGAGGAATGGCTCTATTTCCGCTCGATCGTGCCCAACGTTTCGATCATCCGCGCCACCACCGCCGACGAGCGCGGCAACCTCACTTACGAGCATGAAGGCGCCTATTTGGGCGGCCTCGAACAGGCGCTCGCCGCCCGCAACAATGGCGGCATCGTCATTGCGCAGGTCAAGCGCGTCGTCGAGAACGGCACGCTGAAGCCGCATGACGTGCGCGTGCCCGGCGTCCTGGTCGACCACATCGTGGTGGCGCCGGACCAGTTGCAGACGACGTTGACGCCTTACGACCCGGCGATTTCGGGCGAGATCTTCCGGCCGTTGTCCAGCTTCCGCAACGCTGAGATGAACGTCCAGAAAGTAATCGCGCGCCGCGTCGCCATGGAATTGCGCGACGGCATGGCGGTCAACATTGGCTTCGGCATCTCGGCAAACGTGCCGCGTATCCTTCTCGAGGAAGGCCAGCACGGCAAGGTCACCTGGGTGATCGAGCAGGGCGCCGTCGGCGGCGTGCCGCTGCTCGACTTCGAGTTCGGCTGCGCTTCCAATGCCGAGGCGATCATGCCCTCGCCGCACCAGTTCATCTATTTCCAGGCCGGCGGCTTCGATGCCTCGCTGCTCTCCTTCTTGCAGATCGACCGCCATGGCTCCGTCAACGTGTCGAAACTCTCGGCCCGGCCACATGTCACCGCCGGGGCCGGCGGCTTTGTCGACATCACGGCACGGGCGAAAAAGATCGTCTTCTCCGGCTTCTTCAATGCCGGCGCAAAACTGTCGCTCGCCGATGGCGGCATCCGCATCGATGCAGAAGGCAAGGTCAAGAAGGTGGTCAACGAGGTCGAACACATCTCCTTCTCCGGCAAGCGCGCCGTCGCGCAAGGGCAGGACATCACCTACGTCACCGAGCGCTGCGTGATGAAGCTGACGCCGGACGGTCTGATGGTGACGGAACTTGCGCCGGGCGTCGACCTCGAGCGCGATGTGTTGGCTCAGTCAGAGATTCCGCTCGGCATCGCCAACGATCTCAAGGTCACGCCGGCGGCTCTCTATCAGGACCGGCCGATCGGCCTGTCGCTCAATGGCGGCGCTTCGCTCGGAGGCGCGCATGGCTGAGCGCCTCGTCACCTTCGAACAGGACGGCGCCATCGGCATCGTCACGCTGCGCCGGGCGGAAAAGTTCAATGCGTTGGACATTCCGATGCTGCGCGCGCTCGAGGCAACGCTCGACGAGGCCGAAATGGCTGAAGACGTGCGCGTCGTGCTGATCCGTGGCGAAGGCAAGGGCTTTTGCGCCGGCGGCGACGTCGAGGCCTGGGCACAAATGAGCGCTGCCGACTTTCAGGTGCAATGGGTGCGTTATGGCCACCGCGTCTTCGACCGGCTGGCGAGGCTCCGCCAGCCGACCATCGCCGTGCTCTCCGGCCATGCGCTGGGTGGCGGGCTGGAACTGGCGGTCGCCTGCGACTTCCGTGTCGCCGAAACGCAGGTGAAGCTCGGCTTCCCCGAGACATCGATCGGCGTCGTCCCCGGCTGGTCCGGCACGCAGCGCGCCGTGCGCCGCTTCGGTGCGCAGATCGTGCGCCGCATGGCGCTCGGCGGCGAGGTCTTTGCCGCCCCCGACGCGCTCGCCCTCGGCATTGTCGATCGTGTGGTCGAGACCGGCCAGGCGCTGGCCGAGGCGAAGGCGTGGGGAGAAAAGATCGCCGAACGGGGGCCGCTCGCAACTGAAGCCGCCAAGCTGATGATTGCGGTCGCCGAAGGCGAGGAAAGTGCGGCCGCCACCGAGGCGCTCGCCAGCGGCTTCGTTGCGCTGACCGGCGACCTCAAAGCCGGCGTGAGCGCCTTCAAGGCCAAGCAGAAGCCGGCCTTTTCAAGATCCTAGAGAAAGCATGATGAACGCACCGCTCAACATTTCCATGCCGGCCGAGGCGTCCAAGGCGCCGAAGGCTTACAAGCTCCTGATCGACGGCAAGCATGTCGATGCCCGTGACGGCCGCACGATTGCGCGCAACAGCCCCGGCCATGGCTTCACCGTTTCGCGCTATGCGCAGGCCGGCGAGGCCGAGGTGGAGGCGGCCATGCAGGCCGCGCACAAGGCATTCGAGACCGGCCCGTGGCCGCGCACGAAGGCGGCCGAGCGCGCCGCCATCCTGCTCAAGACGGCCGACCTGATCGAGGCCCAGCTCGAAGACATCGCCCGACTCGATGCGCTGGAATCCGGCAAGCCGATCGCCCAGGCGCGCGGCGAGATCGGCGGCGCCATCGACATCTGGCGCTATGCCGCCTCGCTCGCCCGCACGCTGCACGGCGAAAGCTACGCCAATCTCGGCGACGCCATGCTGGGCGTGGTGCTGCGCGAGCCGATCGGCGTCGTCTCGATCATCACCCCGTGGAATTTCCCGTTCCTGATCGTCAGCCAGAAATTGCCCTTCGCGCTCGCCGCCGGCTGCACCGCGGTGGTCAAGCCGAGCGAAATGACCTCGGCCTCGACCTTCGTGCTCGGCGACATCCTGATGCAGGCCGGCCTGCCCGCGGGCGTCGTCAACATCCTGGCCGGCCTCGGCGCCGATGTCGGGGCGCCGATGGTCAGCCATCCGCTGGTTGAAATGGTGTCGTTCACCGGCTCGACCCGCGTCGGCAAGATGACCATGGCTTCCGCCGCGCAGTCGCTGAAGAAAGTCTCGATGGAGCTCGGCGGCAAGAACGGCCAGATCGTCTTCCCCGATGCCGATCTCGAGGCGGCCGCTGACGCAGCAGTGTTCGGCGGCTTCTTCAACGCCGGCGAATGCTGCAATGCCGGCAGCCGGCTGATCGTGCATGAAGCCATCGCCGACGATTTCCTCGCCACCGTCAAGGCCCTGACCGCCAAGGTCACGGTCGGCGACCCACTCGATAACCGAACCAAGGTTGGTGCGATGATATCAGCCGACCATCTGACCAAGGTGGCGGGTTACGTCGCGGCGGCAGCAAAAGACGGCAGCAATGTCTATTGCGGTGGCGGCCAGCTGGCGTCCAATGCCGGCCAGTATCTCGATCCGACCATCATCCGCGGCGTTACCGAAGACATGGCTATTGCGCGCGAGGAAGTGTTCGGCCCGGTGCTCTCCGTGCTGACTTTTGGATCGATTGAAAAGGCGTTGCACATCGCCAACAACACGCCCTATGGTCTGTCTGCAGGGGTGTGGAGCGCCAGCATCGACACTTGTATGTCGGTGGCGCGTGGTGTGCGTTCGGGGACCGTTTGGGTGAACACATTCATGGAAGGCTTTCCCGAGTTGCCATTCGGGGGCTACAAGCAGTCCGGCATCGGACGCGAACTCGGCAAACGCGCTGTCGAGGATTATACCGAGGAAAAGACAATCCAGTTTCATCGCGGCCAGCGCACCGGTTGGTGGGTCGGCTGAGTTTGGAAGAACCCGGTGGGCTTCCACCGGTCGTGTAATGCAACAAGGGAGGTAGTACATGTTGCGCAAACTGCTTATCGGAACGGCTCTTGCGACGGCCTTTGCTTTCTCGGCCCATGCCGAGGACGTCAAGGAAGTGCAGATGCTGCATTGGTGGACGTCGGGCGGCGAAGCGGCTGCTCTCAACGTCCTCAAGGGCGACCTTGCCAAGGAAGGCTATGCCTGGAAGGACGTGCCGGTGGCCGGTGGTGGCGGCGACGCCGCCATGACTGCGCTGAAGGCGATGGTCGCGGCCGGCAATTACCCGACCGCGTCGCAGATGCTCGGCTACACCGTGCTCGACTATGCGGCGGCCGGCGTGATGGGCGACCTGACCGAGACGGCGAAGAAGGAAGGCTGGGACAAGTCGGTTCCGGCAGCCCTGCAGAAGTTCTCCGTCTACGACGGCAAGTGGGTCGCTGCTCCAGTCAACGTCCACTCCGTCAACTGGCTGTGGATCAACAAGGCGGTGATGGACAAGATCGGCGGCACCGAGCCAAAGACCTTCGACGACTTCGTCGCCCTGCTCGACAAAGCCAAGGCGGCTGGCGTCATCCCGCTCGCCCTTGGCGGCCAGAACTGGCAGGAGGCCACCATGTTCGACTCGGTCGTGCTGTCGACCGGCGGACCTGAGTTCTACAAGAAGGCCTTCAACGACCTCGACGACGAGTCCCTCAAGTCGGACACGATGAAGAAGTCGTTCGATAACCTCGCCAAGCTCGTCACCTATGTCGACCCGAACTTTTCGGGCCGCGACTGGAACCTTGCCACCGCCATGGTCATCAAGGGCGATGCCCTGGTGCAGGTGATGGGTGACTGGGCCAAGGGCGAGTTCAACGCCGCCAAGAAAACGCCGGGCACCGACTTCCTGTGCTATCGCTTCCCGGGCACGGAAGGCTCGGTGGTCTACAACTCCGACATGTTCGGCATGTTCAACGTTCCGGACGACCGCAAGGCCGCCCAGGTCGCGTTGGCCACCGCCACCCTGTCGAAGAGCTTCCAGTCGGCCTTCAACGTCGTCAAGGGTTCGGTTCCCGCCCGTACCGACGTTCCGGACACCGACTTCGACGCCTGCGGCAAGAAGGGCATCGCCGACCTGAAGGCTGCCAACGAAGGCGGCACACTGTTCGGCTCGCTTGCCCAGGGCTATGGCGCGCCTCCGGCGGTCGCCAATGCCTACAAGGACGTCGTTTCGAAGTTCGTCCATGGTCAGATCAAGACCTCGGACGAAGCCGTGACCGAACTGGTCAAGGCAATCGACGACGCCAAGTAAGCCCTGGCCAGCAAGACACCTTCCCCGCTTCGGCGGGGAAGGTTCGCCTCAGGATTGGCCGGCTGGCGCAATTCCAGGAAAAGTGTGAGCGGTTTTCCGGCCGGAATTGCGTAAAAGAAAGAGTAGAGAGGTTCGCCGTTTCCGTGAAACGGTGAAACCCTCTTGAACACCATGCCGACCAGAGACCCGTATGCACGGGGCCGCCTTGCCGCCTGACGGCAGGCACGGACGACCCGAACGGGAGGAGCCCTATGAGCAGTGTAGCGACAACCCAGATCAAGCTGACGCCCGAGCGGTCTCGCCCCTCCGTGCGCGCGCGACTGCAGGACGCGCTGCCGAAGATCGTGCTGGCGCCGAGCTTCGCCATCACCATCGTCTTCGTCTATGGCTTCATCCTGTGGACGGTCTATCTGTCCTTCACCAATTCCAAGACTTTTCCGTCCTATGTCATCACCGGACCGCGCGCCTACCTACGGCTATGGGGCTGGACGTTCGACTCCGACCCGCCATCGAGCTGGTACACGTCGATCGTCAATATGGGCATTTTCGGCTTTCTCTACATCGCCATCTGCCTGGCGCTCGGCCTGTTCCTGGCCATCCTGCTCGACCAGAAGATTCGCGGCGAAGGCGTGTTGCGGCCGATCTATCTCTACCCGATGGCGCTGTCCTTCATCGTCACCGGCGTTGCCTGGAAATGGTTCCTCGACCCGGGCCTCGGTCTTGAGCAGACCTTGCATCAGTGGGGCTGGACGAGCTTCCATTTCGACTGGATCAAGAACAAGGATTTCGTCATCTACACGGTGGTCATTGCCGGCGTCTGGCAGGCCTCCGGCTTCATCATGGCGATGTTCCTGGCCGGCCTGCGCGGCATCGACGGCGAGATCATGAAGGCGGCGCAGATCGACGGTGCCACCACCTTCCAGCTCTATCGCCGCATCGTCATTCCGCTGCTGCGGCCAATCTTCCTGTCGGCCTTCATCGTGCTCGCCCACCTCGCCATCAAGTCCTACGATCTGGTGGTGGCGCTGACCAGCGGCGGCCCCGGTGGCTCGGCCTGGCTGCCGTCCAACTTCATGTATGAGTACACGTTCAAGCGCAACGAAATGGCTGTCGGCTCGGCCAGCGCCGTGATCATGCTGATGACCATCGTTGCCATCATCGTGCCTTATCTCTATTCGGAACTCAGGGAGAAGCCGCGATGAGCGCTGTCGCCACCCCTGCCCGCCCCGCTGCTTCCCAAAAGGCCTCCGGCGGCATGAGCACCAAGACCCTCAACCGCATCGTCATCTACGGGCTTCTGGCGCTGTTTGCGCTGTTTTATCTGATGCCGCTGTTCGTCATGCTGGTGACCTCGTTCAAGACCATGGACGAGATCCAGAACGGCAACATGCTGGCGTTGCCCACGGCGCCGACCTTCGACCCGTGGCTGAAGGCCTGGGGCGAGACCTGCGTCGGCCTCACCTGCGCCGGCATCAAGGGCTATTTCTGGAACTCGATCAAGATGGTGGTTCCAGCCGTACTGATCTCGACCATGCTCGGCGCGCTCAACGGCTACGTCTTGACCAAATGGCGTTTTCGCGGCGCCACGCTGGTGTTCGGGCTGATGCTGTTTGCCTGCTTCATTCCGTTCCAGTCGGTGCTGCTGCCGATGGCGACCATCCTCGGCAGCCTGGGACGTTTCGGCGTGAAGCTGCAGAATGCGACGGGTACGAGTTTCGGTCTCGGCAATCCGACGGTCAACCTGGTCTTCGTCCATGTCGTCTACGGCATCGGCTTCACTACACTGTTTTTCCGCAACTATTACGAGGCATTCCCGAACGAGCTGATCAAGGCCGCACAGGTCGACGGCGCCTCCTTCTTCCAGATCTTCCGCCGCATCATGCTGCCGAACTCGATGCCGATCTTCGTCGTCACCGTCATCTACCAGTTCACCAACATCTGGAACGACTTCCTGTTCGCTTCGGCTTACGCCGGCACAGGCGACTCCATGCCGATGACGGTGGCGCTCAACAACGTCGTCAACACCTCGACCGGCGTCGTCGAATACAACGTCAACATGGCGGCCGCGATGATCGCGGCTCTGCCCACCCTGATCGTCTATGTCGTCGCCGGCCGCTATTTCGTGCGCGGGCTGATGGCTGGCGCGGTCAAGGGCTGATCAATTCGGAAGGAACGACCATGGCTTTTCTGGAAATTGATGGGCTGAAGAAGCGCTTCGGGAATGTCGAGATCCTGAAGGGCATCGATGTCGAGCTCGAAAAGGGCGGCTTCCTGGTGCTGGTCGGCCCGTCCGGCTGCGGCAAGTCCACCTTGCTCAACACGATTGCCGGCCTGGAGCAGATCACCGAGGGCGAAATCCGCGTCGACGGCCGCGCCATCAACGATCTGCACCCATCCAAGCGCGACATCGCCATGGTGTTCCAGAGCTATGCGCTCTATCCGAACATGACGGTGGCCGGAAACATCTCCTTCGGCATGGAGATGCGCGGCGTGCCGGCCGACGAACGCCAAAAGGCGATCGACAAGGTGGCCAAGGTCCTGCAGATCGGCCACCTCCTGCAGCGCAAGCCGAGCCAGCTTTCCGGCGGCCAGCGCCAGCGCGTCGCCATGGGCCGGGCGCTGGTGCGCGACCCCAAGCTGTTCCTGTTCGACGAGCCTTTGTCCAACCTCGACGCCAAATTGCGCGTTGACATGCGCATCGAGATCAAGCGCCTGCATGCCACCACCGGCACAACCATCGTCTACGTCACCCACGACCAGATCGAGGCGATGACGCTGGCTACCAAGATCGCCGTCATGCGCGACGGCGAGGTGCAGCAGTTCGGCACCCCGGCCGAGATCTACAACAACCCGACCAATTTGTTCGTCGCCGACTTCATGGGTTCGCCAGCGATGAACCTGATCCCGGCGACCATTGCCACGTCGGGCAATGCGCTGTCCGTCGTGTTGGAGCGCGAGGCGCGCGAGCCGATCACGCTGCCGATGGCCAACGCGCCAGCGGGTCTTTCGGCATTCCAGGGCAAGCCGATCATCTTCGGCGTGCGCCCGGAAGCGCTGACCGATCCGGAAGGTGCGGAACGCAACGCCTCCAACATTGCCACTGCCGACCTGCACATCGAAGTGGTCGAGCCGGCAGGGTCCGACACGTTCGCGGTGACCAACCTCGGCGGCAAGGGCGTGGTGGCGCGGTTGCGGGCCGACGCCAACATCCAGCCGGGCACCAGCACGCCGCTCGCCTTCAACCTGACCAAGGCCGTGTTCTTCGATCCGGCGACCGAACACCGCATCCGCTGATCGAGATGGTCAGCCCCGATATCGTCATCATCGGCTCCGGTATCGGCGGCGCTACGATCGCCTCCGGCCTGGCGGGCAGCGGTGCCTCGATCCTGATGCTGGAGCGCGGTGAGCCCTTGACGGCAACGCCGCATGCCCGCGACACGCGCTCCATCTTCGTCGACGGCCACTACCGTCCGAAGGAGATGTGGCGCGAGGCCGGCGGTGCGGCCTTCAACCCCGGCAATTACTACTATGTCGGCGGCAATTCGAAATTCTACGGCGCGGTGCTGATCCGCTACCGCAAAGAGGATTTCGCCGCCATGGAGCACTTCGGTGGCGTCTCGCCGGCATGGCCGTTTTCCTACGATGAATTCGAGCCTTGGTATTCGAAAGCCGAGCAGCTGTTTCGCGTCCGCGGCTCGCTCGGCGAGGACCCGACCGAACCGTTCCACTCGATCCCCTATGCTTTCAAGCCGGTGCCCGACGAAGCGCCGATTGCCCGCGCCCGCGCTGAGTTGAAAGCCCTCGGCCTGCATCCGGCCTCGCTGCCGCTCGGCGTCGACATCGACAACTGGCTGAAAGAGGGCAAGACCGGCTGGGACGCATTCCCCAATACCGCCCAGGGCAAGGTCGATGCGCAGACCGGACCGCTGACGGCTGCACTCAAGGACAGCAATATCCGACTCGAAACCGGCTGCCATGTCGAATATCTCGAAGCGTCGTCCGACGGCAAAAGCATCGCTGCCGTTCACTACCGTCAGAATGGCGAGCTGAAGAAAGTCGCGCCGAAGCTGGTCATCCTGTCCGCCGGCGCGGTCAATTCCGCCGTCATCCTGCTGCGCTCGCCTTCATCAGACGGTAAAGGCCTCGCCAACAGCTCCGACCAGGTCGGCCGCAATTTCATGAACCATAATTCGAGCGCCATGCTGGCGATCGATCCGCGCCGCAGGAACGACAGCGTCTACCAGAAGACGCTGATGCTGAATGACTACTATCTCTCCGACGGCAAAGGCGGCAAGCCGCTCGGCAACGTCCAGCTGCTCGGCAAGATCGACGGCAACATGTTGAAGGCCAACGTCAAACGCGTGCCGAAATTCGCGCTCGATTACATGGCCGGTCACGCCGTCGACTGGTATCTGATGTGCGAGGATCTACCCGATCCGGAAAGCCGCATCATGGTCGACGGCAAGGACATCGTCATGCAATGGCGGCGCTCCAACATGCAGTCGCTGGACGGGCTGACCAGGGTGATGCGTGAGAACTTCCGCGCCTGCGGTTATCCCATCGTGCTGTCGCGTCCCTTCGACAAGCGCACGCCCTCGCACCAGTGCGGCACGGTGAAAATGGGCGACCATCCGGCGACGTCGCCGCTCGACCCTTTCTGCCGCGCCTTCGACCACCCGAACCTGTTCGTTGTCGACGCCAGTTTTTTGCCGAACTCGGCCGCCGTGAATCCGGCGCTGTCGATTGCGGCACAGGCGCTGCGCGTGGCCGAGCATATTCGCCGAACGGACCTCGCGGCATGACCCGCCCCGCAGCAATCGTCACCGGCGGTGCGCGCGGCATTGGGCTCGCCTGCGCCGAGGCGCTGGCCGGGGACGGCTTCGACATTTTGATCGCCGACCTTGCCGAACAAGCGCCGGACGAACTGGCCGCCAACATCACCGCACGGGGTGCGGAGTTCGCCTATGTCCGTTGTGATATCGCCAACCTCGAGGATCACACGGCCCTCGTCGACGCCGCCATACGTGCCTTCAGCCGCATCGACTGCCTCGTCAACAATGCCGGCATCGGCGCCGTGGTGCGCGGCGATCTGCTGGAGCTGAAGCCCGAGAATTTCGACCGTGCGCTGGACGTCAATTTGCGCGGCACAGTCTTCCTTAGCCAGGCCGTCGCCAAGGCGATGCTGGCGGCTCCCAGCAATCATCCGCGCTCGATCATCACCATCACCTCGGTCAGCGCCGATATGGCCTCGCCGGAACGCGCCGACTACTGCATCTCGAAAGCCGGCCTTTCGATGTGGGTGAAGAACCTGGCGCTACGGCTTGCGCCGGAAAACATCGGCGTGTTCGAACTGCGGCCGGGCATCATTCGCACCGACATGACCGCGAGCGTATCAGCCAAATACGACGCGCTTATCGACAGCGGCCTGGTGCCGGCAAAACGCTGGGGCGAAGCATCGGACATCGGCGCCGTGGTGGCGACGCTTGCCGCCGGCAAGCTCGGCTTTTCCACAGGCTCGATTATCAATGTCGACGGCGCGCTCTCCGTGCCTCGACTGTAGGTGGATAGGGTTATGACCGACTACATCATCGTAGGTGCCGGCCCGGCCGGCTGCGTTCTGGCCAACCGGCTGAGCGAGGATCCAGCGAACTCCGTGCTGCTGCTCGAGGCCGGCGGCAAGGACTGGCACCCCTACATCCACATGCCGGCGGGCTTTGCCAAGATGACCAAGGGCATCGCTTCCTGGGGCTGGTCGACTGTGCCGCAGAGGCACATGCAGGACCGCGTCTTCTGGTATACGCAGGCGAAGGTGGTCGGCGGCGGCTCGTCCATCAATGCCCAGATATACACGCGCGGCAACGCTCGCGACTACGACGCATGGGAGAAGGAAGAGGGCCTCGCGGGCTGGGGCTATCGCGACGTGCTGCCTTATTTCAAGCGCGCCGAGAACAACCAGCGCTTCGCCAACGATTTTCACGGCGACCAGGGGCCGCTCGGCGTGTCGAACCCTATTTCGCCGCTGCCGATTTGCGAAGCCTATTTCCGCGCCGGCCAAGAGATGGGCATCCCCTTCAACCCGGATTTCAACGGCGCTAGCCAGGAAGGCGTCGGCTACTACCAGCTGACCCAGAAGGACGCCCGGCGCTCATCCGCTTCGGTCGCCTATTTGAAGCCCATCCGCGCCCGCAAGAACCTGACGGTCCGAACCGATGTGCTGGTCACCCGCATCGTCGTCGAGAAAGGCCGCGCCACCGGCGTCGAGATCGTCGACAAACCCGGCGGCGAGAAGACCATCATGCGCGCCGAGCGCGAAGTGATCGTCTCGTCCGGCGCCATCGGTTCGCCGAAGCTGTTGATGCAGTCGGGCATCGGCCCGGCTGATCACCTGAAATCGGTCGGCGTGACGCCGGTGCATGATCTGCCCGGTGTCGGCTCCAACATGCAGGACCATCTCGATTTGTTCGTCATCGCCGAATGCACCGGCGACCACACCTATGACAACTACGCCAAGCTGCACCGCACCGCGTGGGCCGGCTTGCAGTATCTGCTGCTGAAGAAAGGGCCGGTCGCCTCCAGCCTGTTCGAGACCGGCGGCTTCTGGTACGCCGATCCGACCGCCGCCTCGCCCGACATCCAGTTCCATCTGGGACTGGGCTCCGGCATCGAGGCCGGCGTCGAGAGGTTGAAGAACCCCGGCGTGACCTTGAACTCGGCCTTCCTGCGCCCGCGCTCGCGCGGCACGGTGCGGCTGAGCAGCGCCGACCCGGCCGACCACCCGCTGATCGATCCCAACTATTGGTCGGACCCTTATGACCGCGCCATGTCGATCAAGGGCCTCAGGCTTGCGCGCGAGATCATGCGGCAGAAGGCGCTTGCGCCTTACGTGTTGCGCGAGGTGCTGCCCGGACCATCGCTCGCCAGCGATGACGAGCTGATCGACTATGCCTGCCGCACCGCCAAGACCGACCATCACCCCGTGGGTACCTGCCGCATGGGCCATGACGATATGGCGGTGGTCACACCGGACCTGCGTCTGCGCGGCATCGAGGGCCTGCGCGTCTGCGATGCCTCGGTGATGCCGCGCGTGCCTTCCTCCAACACCAATGCGCCGACCATCATGGTCGGCGAAAAAGGCGCCGACATCATCCTCGGCCGCGAGCCGCTTCCGCCGGCGGTGTTCTCCGGCAATCGGGCCGCATAGCCACTTAGGAGAACGAACCAATGATCAGACACTGCGTCTTCGTACGCTTCCGCAGCGATGTGCCCGCCACCGAGCGCACGGCAATCCACGCCGATCTCGAAGCACTGCGCTCCGTTGTGGACGGCATGGACACGGTCCATTTCAGCACCAATGTCAGCCCGGAGCCGTTCGCGCGCGGCTTCAGCCATGCCTTCACCATCGACTTCCGCGATGCCGCCGCCCGCGACGCCTATCTCGTGCATGAAGCGCATCAGCGCGCCGGCGCCCGATTGGTCGCAGCGCTTGAAGGCGGCACCGACGGGCTGATGGTGTTCGATCTCGACATTACGAAAAAGTGACCGCGCTTCTTTCGAAAGCCGGCTGACGCCTGTTCTCTTTTGCGCCCCAAGGAACATATCGTTCCCCGGGGGCGTTTAGGAGGAACGTCGTGGCTCTCACCGCGCAGAAGAAGAAAACCGTCCTTGCCTCCTTCCTCGGCTGGACGCTCGACGCTTTTGATTTCTTCCTTCTGACGTTCCTGCTCACCGATATCGCAACCGAATCCAACACTGACGTCCCGGCAGTCTCCAAAGCGTTGTTCCTGACGCTGGCGACACGCTTCATCGGCGCCTTCTTCTTCGGCAGGCTGGCCGACAAATATGGCCGCAAGCCCATTCTGATGCTCAACATCGTAAGCTATTCGGTGATCGGCGCGCTGGCTGCCTTCTCGCCCAATCTCGTGGCTACGCGCTGGCGCTGTTTGCCGGCGTGGTCGCCGTCTGCATCATCGTCGTCATCCGCTTCAGTCCGGAACGGCGCGGACAGGTGATGACGGTGCTCGGCTGAAGTATCAGGCTCTCAGCCCAGTCTGAGGGCCACGACACCGGCGACGATGCTGAGCGCGGCGGCGCCGCGCCAGCCTGTCATCTTCTCGCCGAGCGCGAAAACCGAGATCATCATGGCAAACAGGATCGACGTCTCGCGCAACGACGCCACCGAGGCGATCGGCGCCTTGGTCATCGCCCACATGACGATCCAGTAGGCCGCGCCGCTGAGCACGCCGGTGAACAGGCCTGCCTTCCAGTCACGCGCCAGCACGGGCAGCGCCTTGGGCCCGCGAAAGATGAGGCACAGCACCAGCGCCCACGTGGCATCGCAGATGAACAGCCATGCGGCATAGCTCGTTGCCGTTGCGGCCAGCCGCGCGCCGCTGCCGTCGGAGAGCGTATAGCTGGATATGAAGATCGAAGTGCCGAGCGCAAAGCCGACCGCGCGCACATTGATCCGCTCCAGATGCGCGCCGCCGCGAAACGACATCACCAGCGTGCCGGCCGACAGCAGCAGGATGCCGAGGATGGCGAACGGCGCCGGCATCTCCTGCACCACGACAACGCCCGCGAGGGCGGTCAAAAGCGGCGCCGTGCCGCGCGCCAGCGGATAGGTCTGGGCGAAATCGCCGGCCTTGTAGGCGCCGATCAGGAAGGTCCGGTAGCCCATGTGAAAGAGCACCGAGGCGATTATAAAGGGCCATACCGCGGCCTTTGGAAACTCGACGAAGGGCAGCACGAACAGTGCGGCAAAACCCATGCCCAGCGTCATCAGCGTGATCGACAGGAAGCGATCGAGATGCACCTTGACCAGCGCGTTCCAGATCGCGTGCATGGCGGCGGCGGCAAGCACCGCGAAAAAGACGAAAAGCGTCATTGAGGGCTCACCGATCTCCCGAGCTCAAAGGCGTTTCGAGATCGATATCGATCCGGACCGGAAAATGGTCTGAAGCGATCTCGCCTATATCGGCACTGACCGAGCGCACACGGTCCGCGAACATACCGCCGACGAAGCAATGGTCGAGCCGGCGTTTTGCCACTTTCCCGTCGATCGTTTTCACATGGGTGTGGAAATCGGCAGCCGGCTCGCTAGCGACGGCAGCGGCATCAACAAAGCCGTCGAGATAAGCTGCCCCGCGATGATAGGGCGTGCTGCCGACGATGCGGCTGTATTCGGCGCTGCCCGGCTCCATGTTGAAATCGCCCATCCAGATCGCAGCTGTCGGGTTTTCCGGCTCGGCCTCGCCACTGGTCCAGTTGCGCGAAGGCTCATCGTCCGCGCCGCTCCACGGGCCGCCCTCGGACGGCGCGCGGCGATGCTCGGCCAAGAGATAGTCGATCTGCTCCAGACGCTCCTCCGCCGCGATATGGGCGAGATGCAGCGACAGGACCCTTACCGGTCCGGCCGGCGTGCGGATCATGCATTCGAGCGCGGCGTTGCGCGTGTTGAGCGGCCGCAGCGTGCGGCGCATGGGCAGCGCGTGCAGCCGCGACCAGGCGATCGGCAGCTTCGACAGCAGCATGGTGCCGAACTGGCGGCGGCGGTTGACGACCCGCCCGTCGCGCTGCTCACTGGCGTCCATGTCGAAGGCCGGGCCATAGACCCAGTGATAGCTAGGCAGCAGCTTGGACAGGACCTCCGGCTGGTCGTCCTCATTGGTGCGCTGCCAATGCCGCTCGACCTCCTGCAGCGCGATGATATCGGCGCCGTCGACCAGCTTGGTGCAGCGCGAAAGATCGTAACGGCCATCGCCGCCGAACCCGTACTGGATGTTGTAGCTGACCAGCTTCATTGCTTATCCGGCTCAATTTCGCTTTGGCAGTAGCGGTTCGGCAGATGGGTTGCAATGTACCGGCACGACGGCGGAACTGGGCCAGCGTCTATGATGTGGTCAGCGGCTGGAACCGGCCCGCCGGCGATGCCGCCAGTTCGGCCCAGTCGATCTCTTCCTCCAGCCGGTGGTAGGCTTCGTCGCCGATCGTGCCGTTGCTGCGCAACTCCTCGAGCGTGTCGCGCTGGCGGTTGATGGCATAGAGGCGCAGCCGGTCGTATTCGGTCGCGGCCTGAGCGTCCTCCGGGTTTTCCGCAATCAGGCGCTGCGCTTCATACTGTTCGCGCACGACGGCGGCGGCCGCAGATGTCTTGCGGCTCAGCACGTCCAGTGCTGCCTGCATGATGGCGACGCGCGCTTGCGCCACCTCATTGTCGACGGTTCTATCGGGGTCGAAGTTGATCCAGCGCAGCAGCGGCTTCAGCGTCATGCCTTGCAGCACCAGCGTGCCCAGCACCACCGCGAAGGCGGCAAGCACGATCGGGTCGCGGCCGGGAAAATCGGCCGGCAGCGCAATGGCGACCACCAGCGTCACCAACCCACGCATGCCGCACCAGCCGACAATGACGGCGCCGCCGAATGTCGGCAATTCCCGCCTTGCCTCTTGGCTGCCGAAGCGGGCAAGCCACCGGATGATCGCGACGTAACTCGCCACCCAGACAAGGCGCGCGACGATAACGACGACCAGCACCGTTGCGGCGAAAAGGAATGCTTCGCCTTGCCCGTCGCCGGCCAGCCTGCCAACGATCGTGCGTGCCTGCAGGCCCATCAGCACGAAAGCCAGCACGTTGAGCACGAACACGGCCGACTCCCAGACCGAATAGGTGCTGACGCGGCGTCTCGCCGACGACTGGCGCGGCGCCCTGCGCGCAATGGTCATGGCATAGACGACGATGGTGATGATGGCGGAAAGGCCCAGCCTGTCGGCGATGATCCACACGGCGAAGGTTCCGGCAAACTGCACCACCGTGCTGCTCGCCGCATCCTCGATGCGGCCGAGCGCCAGCAGCGAGACGCGGCCAAACAGATAGCCCGCGATCACACTGCCGATCGTTGCCAGCAGGATCACCGGAACGGCGTTGCTGAGCATGATCGTGCCAAGCGCCGCCGAAACCGCCAGCCGGTAGATCAGCAGCGCCGTGGCATCGTTGAGCAGGCTCTCGCCCTGCAGGATGGCGGTGATGCGGTGCGGTACCTTGAACTGGCTGAGCACGGCGGATGCGGCCACCGCATCCGGCGGCGCGACGATGGCGCCGAGCGCGATTGCCGCCGCGATCGGCAGGCCGGCCATCTTCCAGCCGACGAAGGCAACCACCACGGTGGTGAAGACGACGGCGCCTAGCGCCAGCAGCGCGAGCGACAGCCGGTAGCGCTTGAGGTCGCGCAGCGACGTGTCATAGGCGGCGTCGAGAAGCACCGGCGCGATGAACAGGGCAAGCGCCAGTTCCGGATCGATCTCGATTGTCGGCGCACCGGGTACGAAGGCGATCGCGACCCCGGCCAGAGCCAGCAGGGACGGATAGGGAATTTCCAGCCGCCGCGACAGCGCCGTCAGCGCGACGGCTGCCAGGAGCAGGATGAGGGTAAGTTCGAATAGCGCCATGGCCTATCGTAGCGGCGAAGCGGCATCATGGGCAGTGGCTGGATGGCAAGATGCTGTTGATTATCCAGCACTCGGGGTCCGGCAATGATACGGCCGTTCATCGCGCCAGCTCGAATCGACCGCCTCGGTCGCGCCAAAATGCTGCTTGCTAGTGCAGCACCAGCATATCGCTTGATGAGAACGATATGTCGGCCTTCTCGCCGACCGCGGGCGGTGGCGTTGCCGGGCTGTTGAAGGTGTCGAGCGACACCGTGTTGCCGCCGATGCCGACGCGAACGCGAATGACTGAGCCGAGGAAGTGCACTTCGGAGATTTCGCCCGACAGGCTTGAATCGCGACCGGGCTGGCGTCCGAGCGAGATCGCCTCGGGACGCAGCGCCAGCGACAGCGTGTCGCCCGACTTCGAGCCGTTGAGCTTGCCCTTGAGCGAGACTTCCTGCGTGTTGACTTGCACCGTGCCGGCCGCGGCGTCAGTGACCTTGCCTTCGAGCACGTTCAGCGTGCCGACGAAGTTGGCGACGAACTTGGTCGCCGGCCGGTTGTAGATCTCGAACGGCGTGCCGACCTGCTCGGCCTTGCCGCCATACATCACCGCGATGCGGTCGGAGATCGACAGCGCCTCTTCCTGGTCATGGGTGACGAAGATGGTGGTGATGCCGAGCTTCTTCTGGATCGAGCGGATTTCCTCGCGCAACGACACACGTACCTTGGCATCGAGCGCCGACAGCGGCTCGTCGAGCAAAAGCAGCTTCGGCTTCGGCGCGATGGCGCGGGCCAGCGCGATGCGCTGCTGCTGGCCGCCGGAGAGCTGGTAGGGATAGCGGTCGGCCATCTGCGGCAGCTTGATGATGTCGAGCATCTCGGCCACGCGTCTGTCGATGTCCGCCTTGGGCATGCCGGCGACCTTCAGGCCAAAGCCGATGTTTTGCGCCACCGTCAGGTTGGGGAACAGCGCATAGGCTTGGAACACCATGCCGACATTGCGCTGGTTGGGCTTTAGCCTCGTGATGTCCTTGCCTGCGACGACGATCTTGCCCGCCGACGGCTCTTCGAAACCGGCGACCATGCGCAGCACGGTGGTCTTGCCGCAACCCGATGGCCCAAGGAAGGAAACGAACTCGCCCGGCTCGACATCAAGATTGAAATCTTCGACCACGGTGGTGGCGCCGAAGGATTTTCGCACATGCTGGATGGAGAGGAATGGTTCGGCCATGGCTTTTTCTTTCGATCAGTACTTTGTCGATCAGTTCGGGCGGTTCGCCGATCTCGGCGCGAAACGGGACAGGATCTGGATCAGCGACATACAGCCCCAGGTGATGGCGAAGGCGATGATGGCAAGCGCCGCCGGCTCATAGGCGCGGTTGGCGCCAACGTTTTGCAGATAGGGGCCGAAGGCGGGCCGGTTGAGCAAGCTGGCCATGGTGAATTCGCCAATGACGATGGCGAAGGTAAGGAAGGCGCCCGACAGCACGGCGATCAGCACATTGGGCAGGATCACACGACCAATGATCGTGCCCCAACCGGCGCCAAGGATCTGCGCCGCTTCGGTCAGCGTCCTGACGTCGATGGTGCGCAGTCCGGTATCGACCGCGCGATACATGTAGGGCAGCGCCAGCATTGCATAGCCGATGACCAGCAAGGCATTTGTGCCCATGTCGGTCGCCAGGAACGGCAGCGGCGAATTCGAACCGTACATCCTGATATAGCCGAAGACGATGACGATGGCGGGAATGACCAGCGGCAGCAGCGTGATGAACTCTACGATCGGGCGCAGTTGCGGCAGGCGCAGTCGAATCCAGTAGGCGGCGGGCACCACGATCAACACGCCCAGAATGATGGTGAAGATGGCGGCAAGCACTGAGTAGCCAAAGGTCGCCTGAAAACGAGGGTCGCCAAGCACGATCTGATAGGCGTCGAAGGAATAAGCGCCGCGCCGCATGCGCAAGGAAAATTCCACCGTCGCGATCAGCGGAATGAAGAAATAGGCCGCGCCCAGCCCGAAGACGACCCAGGCCCAGAATTTTCCGGACTTCATTTCAGCCACCTCTCCGAGCGCGTCCGGAACCAAATGTAGAAGACATTGGCCAGCCCGGTGATGACGATCATGCCGAAGGCGATCGCATAGCCGAGATGGGCATTGTGCAGCACGTCACCGCGTATCTGCGCATAGAGCAGGATCGGTACGATGTTGAGTGAAGAGCCGGTCAGCGCATAGGCGGTGGCGATGGCGCCGAAGGCATTGGCGAAGAGCAGGATGACCGTGCCGAGGAAACTCGGCCAGATCACCGGGATGACCACCATGCGCCAGTATTGCGTCTGGGTGGCGCCAAGCGTCGCCGCAGCCTCGCCCCACTCCTTCTTCAAGCCGTCAATCGCCGGCGTGATGATGACCACCATTAGGGGAATCTGGAAATAGACATAGGTCAGCGTCAGGCCCCAGAACGATAGGATGTTGAAGCCGTGCGCATAAATGTTGAGGCCGAACACGGTGTTGAGCAGCACCGTGGCGAGACCGAGGCGTCCGAGCGTGGCGATGAAGGCGAAGGCCAGCGGTACGCCGGCGAAATTGGAAGCCACGCCGGAGAATGTCAGCGTCGCCGAACGTATCCACTCCGGCAGGCCGCCGCGCACGATGGCGATGGCGATGCCGAGACCTGCGAAGGCGCCGATCAGCGACGAGGAAAGGCTGACCTTGAGCGAGATCCAGTAGGCGGCGACAATCGATGGCTGCGCCAGTGCTGCTATGTTTTCGAACGTGAATTCGCCGGCATCGTTCTGGAATGCACCCAGCATCAGATAGAGCGTGGGTAGGATCAGGAACATGATGGCGAAGATGAAGAATGGCGCAACGCCGAGCCATTGCGTCGGCAGTCGCATTGCACGCGCCTCACTGGGGGGCGCGGTCTTCCCGGCAACTGCGTGATCGGAAAGCGAGATATCTGTCATGCGCCGGCTACCGTCTCCGAGGAACACCGGGCGGCCGCGAGGCCGCCCGGTTGGTTTCAAGCCTTACTTGACGTTGGCGCCGACGACGGCATCCCAGTTCTTGGTGACGGCTTCCTTTGCCTTGCCCTGCTCGTCCAGCGTCGGGAACACCGCGGCAGCGTAAGCCTCGGCCGGCGGCAGCTTGGCCATCACGTCCGCCGGGAGCTTGCCGTTCTTGGCAAGATCGTTGAAGCGGATCGGGTGGCAATAGCCCTTCAGCCAGCCGATCTGGCCTTCGTCGGAGTAGAGATACTCCAGCCAGAGCTTGGCAGCGTTCGGATGCGGTGCGAAAGCACTGATCGCCTGCACATAGACGCCGGCAACCACACCGGTCTTGGGCACGACGACGTCGACGGGCGGATTGCCCTTCAGCGTGTCGCGACCGGCAAGTGCATTGTAATCCCAGGTCACCAGGATCGGCGTCTGGCCTTGTGCCAGGGTCGCCGGTTTGCCGATGACCGGCACGAAATTGCCGGCGGCGTTAAGCTTCTTGAAGAAGTCGAGACCAGCAGTGCCAGCAGCTTCGCCGGCAGCCGCACCACCGGAAATGCCGGCCGCGTAGACGGCCTGGATGGCCTGGTTCGAGGCGCGCGGGTCGCCGGCAAGCGCCACGGTGTTGGCGAATTCCGGCTTCAGCAGGTCAGCCCAGTCAGCAGGCGCTTCCTTGACGAGGTCCTTGTTCACCAGGAAGGATAGCACGCCATAGTAGTCGCCGGTCCAGTAACCATCGGCATCCTTGGCGCTGTCGGGGATCGAGTCCCAGGTCGACACTTTGTAGGGCTGGATCAGGCCGTCAGCCTTGGCGGTCGGGCCGAAGGACAGGCCAACGTCGATGACGTCGGGCGCCTGCGGGCCCTTGTTGTCCTTGTTGGCCTTGATCGCCTCGACCTCGTCGCCGGAGCCGGCATCGGGGTTGAGTTCGTTGATGGTGATCTCAGGATACTTTGCCTTGAAGCCGTCGATGACGGCGCCGTAGCCGCACCAGTCATGCGGCAGCGCGATTGTCGTGAGCTGGCCTTCCTTCTTCGCAGCGGCAACCAGTTCATCCATGGACTGGGCCGACGAGATAGCAGAGGTCGCCATGAGGGCGACGGCCGAAAGGGAAAGCACTTTCCCTGTGAACTTGAACATGTGTTCTCTCCGTTGAACTGGCGTCCTGGACGCCTGCGATGCGGTATCGGTTTCATATGACAGCCAGATGAAAGCTTTTTGAAACTGGCCCCCGGCGGTACGAAAAGTTAACTCTTTTTAACCGGCTGTAGCAATTAGCCTCGACTTAATTTCCCGGCTAATGGTTTATTGCCTTGCTTTTTGCCCCCTTGCCCTTCCTTTCCCTTCGTTTTTAGATCACGTCCGGCGCAGAAACCGCCTCAGACAGTGCCGGCGATAGTGTTCTCGAGCAGCGTCAGCGCTGCTTTCTTGGTCAGCTTGACCGGGTTGCCGCCGGCTGTCGGATCGACCACCGCCATGTCGGCGATCAGCCCCTTGCGCTTCTTGTCCATGTCGAGCCCCTTGATCAGATCGGGCAGCGCATGCGGCACCTTCAATTCCTTGCGCAGCTTGATGATCGCTTTGGCAAAGCCGTCGAAGCCACCCTTGATGCCGCAATAGGCAGCGAGCCGGGCAATCCGCTCCTCGATGGAGTCGCGATTGAAGGCCAAGACATAGGGCATGAACACCGCATTCGTCATGCCGTGATGGGTGTCGTAGAGCGCGCCGATCGGATGCGACAGCGAGTGGATGGCGCCAAGACCCTTCTGGAAGGCGGCAGCACCCATGGCGGCCGCACTCATCATGTGGGCGCGCGCGACAAGGTCCTTGCCGTTGGCGTAGGCCTTGGGCAGGTTCTCGAACACCAGGCGCACACCTTCGACGGCAATGCCGTCGGCCATCGGGTGATAGCCCGGCGCGCAATAGGCTTCGAGGCAATGCGCCAGCGCATCCATGCCGGTGCCGGCGGTGATGAAGCCGGGCATGCCGACCGACAGTTCCGGATCGGCAATAACGATTGCCGGCAAAAGCTTCGGATGGAAGATGACCTTCTTGGTGTGCGTCGCCTCATTGGTGATGACGCCGGCACGCCCGACTTCCGAGCCTGTGCCGGCAGTGGTCGGCACGGCGATGATCGGCGCGATGGCATCCGAATTGGCGCGCGTCCACCAGTCGCCGACATCCTCAAAGTCCCAGATCGGCCGCGTCTGGCCAGCCTGGAACGCGATCAGCTTGCCGAGATCGAGCGCTGAACCGCCGCCGAAGGCGATGACGCCGTCATGCTTGCCCTTCTTGAACACGGCGATGCCGGCGGTGAGGTTGGAATCGACCGGGTTCGGCTTCACCTCGGAGAACACGCCATAGGATACCTTGGCGTCGTCGAGGATTTTCAGCGTCGAAGCGACGACCGGCAGTTTCGCCAACCCCGGATCGGTGACGAATAGCGGCCGCTTAATGCCGGTGGCAGCGAGCACCTCAGGCAGTTCCTTGATGCGCCCGGCGCCGAAGCGGACGGTGGTCGGGTAGTTCCATTTGGAGATCAGCTTGGACATGTCTTGTCTTTCAAAAAATCAGATGGCTTCGCGCAGATGGAAAGATTTCGGCCGGGTCAGATTGTCGTAGCCGAGCGCCGAAAGGGCGACGCCTTTGCCGGTGTCCTTGACGCCGGTCCAGACCAGCGCCGGATCGAGGTAGTCGCAGCGGTTCATGAACACGGTGCCGGTCTCGACGCGGTCGCCGATCGCCACCGCATGCTCGATATCGCCGGTCCAGATCGAAGCGGTCAGCCCGTAGGGGCTGTCGTTCATCAGCGCGATCGCCTCCTCGTCGTTGCGCACTTTCATGATGCCGACGATCGGGCCAAAACTTTCCTCGCGCATGACGCTCATCTGGTGGTCGACGCCGGTCAGCACTTCCGGCGCCAGATAGGGCGAGCCGGCCTTGTCGTTAGCCACCTTCATATTGATGTGTGCGATTGCACCCTTGCGCAGCGCCTCGGCCTTCTGCTCGCGGATCAGGTCGGCAAAGCGCGCCTGCGCCATCGGCCCCATTGTCGTCGCCTGTTCCAGCGGATTGCCGACCACATAATTCTTCGTCTCGGCGATGAAACCTTCGACGAACTGGTCGTAGACCTTCTCATGCACATAGACGCGCTCGATGCCGCAGCAGCACTGGCCGGAATTGTAGAAGGCGCCGTCGACCAGATTGGCCACCGCATGGTCGAGCTTGGCGTCGGGCAGCACATAGGCCGGATCCTTGCCGCCGAGTTCGAGCCCGAGCGTCATGAAGGTGCCGGCCGCCGCCTTCTCGATGGCGCGGCCGCCGCCGACCGAACCGGTGAAATTGACATGGTCGATCTTGCCCGAGCCGAGCAGCTTCTCAGTCTGGGCATGGTTCAGCACGACATTCTGGAACACGCCCTTGGGCAGCCCAACCTTGTCGAACGCCTGCTGGAACCGTTCGCCGACCAGCAGCGTCTGCGCCGCATGTTTGAGGATAACAGTATTGCCGGCCATCAGTGCCGGCACGATGGTGTTGACGGCGGTCAGATAGGGATAGTTCCACGGCGCGATCACCATGACGACGCCGAGCGGATCCTTCTTCACATAGCGTCGGAAGCCGTCCTTCGGGTTGGATGCCGGCACGGATTTCAGCGCGGCGTCAGCGATCTCGACCATGTAATTGGTGCGTTCCCTGACGCCGCCGAACTCGCCGCCATAGCGCACCGGTCGCCCCATCTGCCAGGCGATCTCCGGCACGATCTCGTCGGTCATCGCGACCAGCGCTTCGAGCATCGCCAGCATAAATTTGCCGCGCTCGACGATCGGCTTCAGCGCCCACTTCTCCTGCGCCGCTTTGGCGCGCTCGACCGCGGCATTGATCGCCTGGTCGGTCGCGATCGGTCGCTCGGCATAGATCGAACCATCGATGGGCGATTTGAGTTTTACGGTTTCCAAAGGATGCTCCAGTTTAGCAGGCTAGCGTACGCAGATGGCCGTTGCGGCCATAGCGAAGGATGGGCTCGTCACGCGTCACCAGAACCATGTCCAACGCTCTCGCACTTGCCATCAGTATCCGATCCATGGGATCACCATGAGGCGGACCGGGCAGGTTGGATGACGCAATCAGAATGGCTGGTGAGATAGCGCTGAGCTTTGCCGACATTCGGTCGATGAAACGCTCCACGAAGTCGAGTGGCGCCAATGGCAGATTGAGCCGGCCCTTGGCTACGCCAATTCCGATCTCCCATGCCGACATCGGCGAAAGATACAGACGGCCGTCATAGGCCGCTTCCGAAATCTCCCGGCTTGCGTGCGGATCGATCAGACTATCGTTGGCGACAAAGATCATCGCACATGTATCCAGAAGCAGGTTTGGCTCTTCGCTCATTTACGCACCGCAAGTTTGCCGTCACGCGCGTCAGCCTCACCGCCCAGATAGCCCCGGTCCCATGGCTCGTCATCGAAAGGTTTGGTGATATCAAATCCGGCTTCGATTGTTATCAGGCCCTTCATGAAACCAAAACCGGGGTGGCGATCCGCGCGCGCCTCCTTTGGCGCGGCAGGCACGCTACCACTGGGCGGCGCCGAAATGGGTACTTTGCGAACGCGGCGAAATACCAGTTTCCCACTCCCTATATTGACGGATTCGGTTTCGAACCCAGCCTCAAGCCACTCCCTTGTCATGGGATTGTTGCTCGGATTGTTGCTCCACCATGCAGGGTATTGCTTCGATGCGGGCAGCGGCAGATTGAGCACTCTCTCGATTTCGGCGAATGACATCGGAACGCGATCGACATTTTGGGCAATGAGAAAGTCCTTGAGCGGCGCATATTTGGACATTGCAAACTCCTCAATGTAGCGCACTGCAGTTTACAGGTACCATATGGTACTAACTTCACTACAGTGTCAACATTAAAGCTGTATAAAGTTTAATACCGCTCGAACCCCCTGTGCAGTTCCCAATCCGTAATGCGGCGGTCGTATTCGAATTGCTCCCACTTTGCGGTGTGGACATAATGTTCGAGCACATCGTCGCCGAGCGCCTGCTTCAGCATCTTCGACTTGGCCAGCGTCTCGGTGGCGTCGCGCAGCGTCTTCGGGATCTCCGGCAGGCGCGAGGCCTGGTAGGCATCGCCGACGAACGGCTTCTGCAGTTCGAGCTTCTCGTCGATGCCGGCAAGGCCGGCGGCGATCAGCGCCGCGAAAGCGAGATAGGGGTTCAGGTCGGCGCCGCCGATGCGGCATTCCATGCGGATGCCCTTGGTGCCCTCACCGCACAGGCGGAAGCCGGCGGTGCGGTTGTCCTCGCTCCACATGATCTTGGTCGGTGCGAAGGTGCCGGCCTGGAAGCGCTTGTAGGAGTTGATGTAGGGCGCCAGGAACCAGGTAAACTCCCTGGCATATTTCAGTTGCCCAGCCGCCCATTGCTGGCCAAGCGTGGACAAAGTCCAGTCCGCCTTCTTGTCGAAGAACAATGGCGTCTTGCCGTCGGCGCTCCACAGCGAATTGTGGATGTGGCTGGAATTACCGGCGAGCCCGTAATTGTATTTCGACATGAAGGAAATCGACTTGCCTTCGGACTCGGCAATCTCCTTGGCGCCGTTCTTCAGGATGACGTGGCGGTCGGCCATGTCGAGCGCTTCGGCATAGCGCACATTGATCTCTTCCTGGCCTGGGCCCCATTCGCCCTTGGAGTTTTCGATCGGAATGCCCGCCGCTTCCATCTCGTTGCGAAGCCGGCGCATGACGCCTTCTTCCTTGGTGGTGATGCCGATCTGGTAGTCGCCAATATAGGGCGACGCGGTGTCGAGCCCCTGCCAGTGCTTCTTGCGGGCGGAATCGTAGGTCTCGTTGAACAGGTAGAATTCGAGCTCGGAGGCGAAGTAGCCGATATAGCCGCGTTCGGTGAGCCGCTTGACCTGCTTTTTCAGCATCGCGCGCGGCGAATGCGGAAGGTCGTCATGGGTGTGGTGGTCGAGCACGTCGCAGATCACCAGCGCGGTCTTTTCCAGCCACGGAATCCGCCGCAGCGTCGCAAGGTCCGGCTTCATGACGAAGTCGCCATAGCCCTTCGACCAGCTTGCCGCCTTGTAGCCCGGCACCGGCTCCATATCGATGTCGGCGGCGAGCAGATAGTTGCAGCCATGCGTCTCGTCATGGGCGGAATCGACGAAGTACTGCGCCAGGAAACGCTTTCCCGCGAGCCGGCCCTGCATGTCGACGATGCAGGCCAGCACCGTGTCGATCTCGCCACTGGAGACCGCTTTCTTCAACTGATCGAACGAGAAATTTCCGGCCATTCCTTTGGCACTCCAGTGCTTGGTCGTTGAGGACGAACCATAGCCGGCTGCCCGCCGGCCATGGCCATGATCGTGACGTCAGTGGCCGGTTTCGCCGACAGCTTGTTCGGCAGCCTTGATCGCTGCCTGACGCGCCGCGATGATGTCGCCCAGCGGCGGGCCCTGGAAGCGATTGCGCTCGAAGGCGAACCAGACAATCGCCGTCAGGATGAAGAAGCCGACGGTGATGTACAGCGCCCAGTCGTTCGGCGGCTGGATGCCGATGATGAAGATCAGGATCATCGACACTATGGAAAGGACCCCGAACAGCATGAAGATGCCACGGCCCAGGTTCCACGGTCCCATCTTGTCCCACTTCGGCGTGCCCCAGGCCACCATGCCGAGCACGATCGGCACGGTGAAGGACAGGAACAGGAAGATGACGGTGCACGAGACGACGATGGTGTAGGCCGAAGTGCCGGCGACCGAAACCAGCGTCGAACCCCAAACGAACAGCACCGACAGGACCGACGCCGTCCAGATGGCCGCCACCGGCGTGCGATAGGTCGGGCTGACCTTGGCCAGTGCCGACGAGCCCGGCAGGCCGCCGTCACGCGAGAAGGCAAAGATCATGCGCGAAGCCGAGGTGACGGTTGCGAGGCCGCACAACAGCTGGGCGATGAACACGACGAGGTAGACGAACTCCTTGAGGCCGGGACTGACGCGCTGGTCGAAGGCCCAGAAGAACACGTTCCAACCCTGCTTGGCGGCGTCGTCCATGTTGGGGATCATCAGCACGAAGGCGGCCAGGAACAAATAGCCGAAGACCGCCGACCAGATAACCGACATCACCATCGCACGCGGCACCGATGAGGCCGCCTTGATGGTTTCCTCGGAAGTGTGTGCCGAAGCATCGTAGCCGGTGATGGTGTAGATCGGCAGCAGAAGGCCGAGAGCGAACACCCAGGCGTTCGAGACGGACGGCCAGACGCTGGCGCCGGCCTCACCCGAGTAGTTGTGGAAGGTGAAGAGCCGGCTGAAATCCCAGGTCTCGGCGGAGAACAGGCAGACGACCGCAATCAGGATCGAGCCGAAGAAGATCAGGTAGCCCGAAAAATCGGTCAACTTCGCCGTCAGCTTGATGCCGAGATGGTTGATCAGGGCCTGGGCGCCAGTGATGATGACCAGGAAGATCATCTGATTGGTCAGCGTACCCTCGATGCCGAGCGTCGGCCCGAAGGCGCCGATGAAGAACGTCCAGGTGCCGACATTGATGGCGCCGAGCACGGTGATCAGGCCGAGCAGGTTGAGCCAGGCCGTCACCCAGCCGGTGCCGCGATTGCCGAGGATCGAACCCCAGTGATAGAGGCCGCCGGCCGTCGGATAGGCCGAGCTGATCTGCGACATGGCGACCGCGAAGGTGAGCGAAACGAAGCAGCCGACCAGCCAGCCGATGCCGATACCGATACCGCCGGCGCCCGACGTTGCCTGCGCTAGCGAATTGATGCCGCCCGACAGGATGCAGATGATGGAGAAGGAAACGGCGAAGTTGGAGAAGCGGCTTAGCCGCCGCTCAAGTTCCTGGGCGTAGCCCATGGAATGGAGGTGCTTTACGTCTTCCGCCTTGTCTGTGTCTGAATAACCCGGTGCTGCCATTGTAGTCCCCTTTGCGTTCTTAGCTGGCCGGCCCTGCCCCGGTCGGCTTGCGCCGGCCGGAGCATCTAGTCTTGCTGTTAGCCTGCCGTCTGGCCGACGGCTGCTTCCGCGGCCGCGATCTCCGAAGCGCGGCGAGCAATGTCGGCGCCGATCGGCGGGCCCTTGAAGCGGCGCGATTCGATGCCGAACCACAGCACCATGAGCAGAACGATCAGGCCGATGGCATAGTTGATCAGGATGTCGAAGGGCGGCTGGATGCCGGCATACATCAGCACCAGAACGCCAAGCACCGTGATGACGGCGAACGGCTTGGACCAGATGCCGAGGCGGAACGGGCCGAATTCGGTCCAGCTCTTGCCCTCGGCAAGCAGGCCGGCGGCCACGGGCATGGCGTAGGACACGTAGAGGAACAATGCACAGCCGGCCGCCAGTGCGGCAAAAGCCGGCGAGTACAATGTCGCTGCGACCGCGAGCACCGCTCCGAGCCAGATTGCCGCCACCGGCGTGCGCCATGTCGGGCTGACGGTTTTCCACACCGACGAACCGGGCAGGCCGCCGTCACGCGCGAAGGCAAAGATCATGCGCGAGGTCGACGTCAGTCCGGCGAGAGCGCAGATGAAGTTCGCCAGCACGATTGCGATGGCAATGATGCTCTTCAGCAGGAATGGTGCCGGCAGCTTGTTGAAGAGATTGAACCAGGCATTGGCGCCATCCTTGGCCGTCGCTGCCAGATCGGGGCTGGCCAGTACGAACGAAACGGCCATGACGAAGCCGAACACCAGCGACCACAGGACCGAATGGATCATGCCGCGCGGCACCGCCACGCGGGCATTGTGGGTCTCTTCGGACGTGTGGGCCGAAGCGTCGAAGCCGGTGATGGTGTAGAGTGGGTAGAGCAGGCCGATCAGGAAGGCGACGAGTGCCGTCCGTGCGGTCGGAACGTAGCCTGCGCCTGGATCACCGGTGTTGTTGACGAAGGTGGTGAGCCGCGAGAAATCCCAGCTTGCGCCCCAGATCAGGAACATCGCGGTCAACACGACGGCGACGACCAGAATGAGGTAGCCCGAGAAATCCGTCAGCATGGTGGTGAGCCTGATACCGAAATGGTTGATCAGCGCCTGTGCGACCGTGATGATCACAACGCCGATCACCTGCTCCTGATAGCCCCACGCGGAGACGTCGTTGCCGAACACGCCGGACCAGACAAGGTCCTTGAACAGCGCGTAGACGCCGACATTGACCGAGGCGACGACGAAGACCAGGCCGAGCAAGTTGATCCAGGCCGTGGCCCAGCCCCAGCCGCGCCCGCCGAGAATTGACGACCAGTGGTAGAGACCGCCGGCCGTTGGGTAGGCCGAGCCGATCTGGCCAAGGGACGCGGCAACGACAAGTGCAAAGACGCCGCCGATGACCCAGCCGACAGTCGCCTCGAAGCCGCTGCCGGTCGCCATGGCCAGCGGGAAGGACGTGATGCCGCCCGCCAGAATACAAATGATCGAAAAGGAAATTGCGAAATTCGAGAAGCCGCTCATGCGGCGAGCCAACTCCTGGGCATAGCCCATGCTATGGAGGGTTTTTACATCCTCCGATCTTTCAGCGTCTGATTTGTCCGGTCCTGCCATTTTCGTCCCCTGTTTTTCTAGCTGGCCGATTGAACTGACTTTCCCATTGCGTGTCGCCGGGAACCCTTGGCCTCCTCGGGTTCCAGGTCAGAAAAAATGCCCGTGAGCAGATCCGCCCATTTCCGCTGCCCGGTCTCGCCGGAGATCTCGTCGTTGCGGATTTCGATCATTGCGCAGGCAAGGCCGCGCGAGCGTGCATGGCGCTCCAAAGTGAAATATACGCGGTCGGCCGGCGAATAGGGCTCGTTGATGCCGACAGTGACGCCGGAGAGCCGCTGCAGCGCCGCTATCAGCGGCGACGCCAGCCGGCGGTCGTCATCATGGATGATGCCGATATGCCAGGGCCGGTTCTTGCCCTTGTAGACCGGCGTGAAGGAATGCACCGACACCAGCCGGGTGTCCTGCCCACGCGCCTGCCGGTCGTCGATGATCGATGCGATCGTGTCGTGGAACGGCCGCCACGACAAAGCGATGCGCTCGGCGCGCTCACTGTCCGACAGGCCGGCATTGCCCGGAATGGCCGTCGTCTCGCTGACCGGCGGCACCAGGTCCGGTGCGTCGAGCGGACGGTTGCAGTCGATTATCAGGCGCGAGATGCGGGTTTCGATGAGCGTCGCATCGAGGGCGGTCGCGATGCGGCGCGCCACCGGCAGCGCGCCGGGGTCCCAGGCGATGTGGCGGGAGAGGTCCTCGGCCGGCAGGCCAAGCGTGCCGAATTCGGACGGCAGGAAGTTGGAAGCGTGGTCGCAGGTCAGCACGAAAGGGCTGGACCCGCCGGGGTTCGTCACCCCTACGGTATCAGACGATGCAAGGCTGGCGGGCCGTGCTCTCTCCATAGTCTGCCGTCCCCTGGGGAGCGCTGTATCTTATGTTACGTATTTTGCCTCATTGCGTCCCTGTGGATGATTTCATACAGTTTGTCCGGCTTTGTCAAATGCGATTTCGGGGAAGCGGTCTGGACGGGCTCAGGGGTGGGGAAAACGATGATTTCCAGCATTGCCGAACTGATTTCGGACCGCATCGGCACGATGCCGGCCGGCGAGCGCCGCGCCGCGCAGACACTGATTGCGAACTATCCGCTGATCGGGCTGAAGACGGTCGCCGAGTTCTCGACCGCCGCCGGCGTATCGTCGCCGACCATCCTGCGCTTTGTCTCCAGGCTGGGGTTCCAGAACTATCCCGAATTCCAGTCGGCGCTGCAGGACGAACTGGCGGCGCAATTGCAGTCGCCGGCATCGCGCACGCTCAACCCGGCCTCCCCAAGCGGTGCAGTATCGCCAATGCTGGAGGCGACGCTGGACAATATGCGCGAGACCTTCAGGCATCTCTCCGACAGACAGCTTGCCGACATCGCCGCAAGGCTTGCCGACCGGCGCGGCAAGACATTCCTGATCGGCGGCCGCTTCACCGATCCGTTGGCACGCTACATGGCCGCCCATCTCGCCATCATCCAGCCCGATGTCTATCACCTTGCCGGCCAGGAGAGCATCTGGCGCGACCGGCTGATCGACATGGGCAAGCGCGACGTGCTGGTGATCTTCGACATCAGGCGCTATCAGGACAGTCTGGTCCGCTTTGCCCAGACCGCGCATCAGCGCGGCGTTCAGATCGTGCTGTTCACCGACCAGTGGCTATCGCCGATCGCCCGCTTCGCCCGCCATGTCATTGCCGGACGCACCGCCGTGCCTTCGGCGTGGGACTCTTCCGCCGCTCTGTTCGTTGTCGCCGAGACGCTGATCGGCGCCGTCACCAGGCAGCTCGAGGCCGACAGCGCCAGGCGCATCCGCGACCTCGAAAGCCTGCGCTGACACGCTCAATCCCCGCCGCAAGTGCGCAAAATTACGCAGATTTAATGTGCATGGAAGCGGCAGAATTGCCATAAAGCCATGATATTGCGGCGGCTTCGCACATACCGGGTGCGTCGCTGCGCGTTTTTTTGCTTGGCGAAACCGGTAGACGTTTTGCCAACCGGAGTGTCGATGGCCGCCTGGAAACAGATCGTTTTTGCGCTTGTGATCCTGGTCGCGGCTGTCCTCGCCTGGGCGCGATTCTTCCCGGGCGCGCCGGAGGTTCTAGCACGCTGGGGCATCGACTGGACCTATGCTTCGGCGCCCGCCACAACCGGTGCGGTCGACACGACAAAACAGGCAGGCGGCCGCAACGCTGCCGGCCGCCCGGCAAATGTCGTCGCCTTGCCGGCGACCACCGCCACCATCAACGATCGCCTGCAGGCGATCGGCACCGGCCGCGCCAACGCCTCGGTGACGGTCAACCCATACAGCTCTGGGCGCCTCGTTGAATTTCTCGTCCAATCCGGCACCCGCGTCGACAAGGGGCAGATCATCGCTGTTCTCGATTCCGAGACCGAGGTGATCTCGCAAGATCGTGCCAAGCTTGCCTTGCAGGATGCCCAGGACAAGCTCGAGCGGGTGAAATCATTGAGGGCCTCCAACGCCGCGACCCCGGTCGCCGTCGCCGATGCCCAAGTGGTGCTGGCCGGCGCCAAACTGGCGCTGCAGGATGCCGAACTCGCCTTGCAGCGTCGTTCGATCGTCGCCCCTATCGCCGGCACGGTCGGCATCCTGCCGATATCGGCCGGCAATTACGTCACCAGCCAGTCGGCGATCGCCACGCTTGACGACCGCTCCTCCATCCTGGTCGATTTCCTGGTGCCCGAGCGCTTCGCCGCCGCCGTCAAGGTCGGCGCGCAACTGTCGGCGACGCCGATCGCCAATCCGAGCAAGGCCTATACCGGCACTGTGTCGGCCATCGACAACCACATCGACGAAAAGAGCCGCACCCTGCTGGTCAAGGCTGCAATCGCCAATCCGGCGGATTCGCTGCGCGCCGGCATGTCGTTCGGCATCACCATGCGCTTCCCCGGCGACACCTATCCGGCCGTCAGCCCGCTGGCAATCCTGTGGGGTTCCGACGGCGCCTATGTCTGGCAGGTCGAGGACGGCAAGGCCAGGCGCGTTCCCGTGCGCATCATCCAGCGCAACACTGAGACGGTGCTGATCGACGCTGAGATCGAGGATGGCGACATGGTCGTCACCGAAGGCACCCAGAGCGTCAGCGAAGGCGGCGCGGTCCGCATCGCCGGCCAGGATCAGCGCGCCGCGGAAGCTGCCGAAGGCTCATGACTGCACCCGTCAGCACCGCCAGCGAAACCGGCTTCACCGCACTCTTCATCCGCAGGCCGGTTATGGCCTTCGTGCTGAACACGCTGATCGCAGTGGCCGGCCTTGCCGCTTTCTATGGCGTCGAAATCCGCGAACTGCCCGATGTCGACCGCGCCGTGGTCACCGTGTCGACGGCCTTCGAGGGTGCCGCCGCCGAAACCGTCGACCGTGAACTGACCGACACCATCGAGGGCGCGGTCGCCCGCGTCTCCGGCGTCAAGTCGATCTCGTCGACCTCTTCCTTCGGCCAGAGCCGCGTCACCATCGAGTTCAACGACGGCGTCGATTTGAACGTCGCCGCCTCCGACGTGCGCGACGCGGTCGGCCGTGTCGCCAACATGATACCGGAGACCGCCGACCCGCCGCGCATCGTCAAGGCCGATGCCAATTCCGATGCCGTGATGCGACTGGCCGTCACCTCCGACACCATGTCGGTGCAGGACATGACGGTGATCGTCCAGGACCAGATCGAGGACGAACTGGCTGCCGTGCCTGGCGTCGCCGACGTTCAGGTCTATGGCGACCGCGACAAGATCTTCCGCATCGATGTCGACCAGAACAAGCTCGCCAGCCTCGGCTTCACTGTCGCCGATCTGAGGGCAGCGCTTGCCTCGGTCGCTTTCGATTCACCAGCCGGTTCGATCACCACCACCAACCAGGATCTCATCGTCCGCACCACGGCCGATGTGACGACGCCGGAAGAATTCGAAAACATCATCATCGGCGGCACGACGCGCATCCGCGACGTCGCCACCGTCACGCTCGGTCCCGACATCGGCCAGACCTCGTTGCGCTCCGACGGCAAGACCGGCATTGGCCTTGGCATCATCCGTCAGGCGGAATCGAACACGCTGGATATTTCCACCGGAGTGAAAGCAGCCGTCGCCAAGCTGCAGGAAAACCTGCCCAAGGGCATGTCGATCAAGATCACCAGCGACGACGCAGTCTTCGTCAACGGCGCCGTGCACGAGGTCGAGATCGCGCTCGGCCTGTCGATCTCCATGGTGCTGATCGTCATCTACATCTTCCTGCTCGACTGGCGCGCGACGCTGATCCCTGGTCTGTCAATGCCGGTCGCCATGATCGGCACCATCGCCGCCATCTATCTCGCAGGCTTCTCCATCAACATTCTGACGCTTCTGGCGCTGGTGCTGGCGACCGGCCTTGTCGTCGACGACGCCATCGTCGTTTTGGAAAACATCGTGCGACGGCGCAACGAAGGCATGGGGCCTCGTGCCGCCGCCGTGCTCGGCGCCCAAGAAGTGTTCTTCGCAGTCATCGCCACGACGCTGACGCTCGTTGCCGTTTTCGTGCCGATCTCCTTCCTGCCGGGACAGACCGGCGGCCTGTTTCGCGAATTCGGCTTCGTCCTCGCCATGTCGGTGCTGCTCTCCTGCGTGGTGGCGCTGACGCTGTGCCCGATGCTGGCCTCGCGCATGTTGACCGGCGCATCGCTCCACCATGAAGGCGGTCACGGCATTGGCGCGCGCGTCGGTGGCGCGCTGAACGCGGCCTACAAGCGCGCCTTGCATGCCTGCCTCGGCGCGCCGTGGATCGTGCTGCTGGTTGCGGTGCTGTTTGCGGGCGTCGCCTTCAGCCTGTTCGGCACCATCCGCCAGGAACTGACGCCGAGCGAGGACCGCGCCGTCGTGCTGTTGCGCATCAACGCGCCGCAAGGCGTCAGCCTCGATTACACCACGCAGCAGATGCAGAAGATCGAGCGGCTGATCCAGCCGCTGCGCGATTCCGGCGAGATCGTCTCGACCTTCGAAAACGCCGGCCAGAACGGCGCCTACAATTCCGGCTTCATGGTGATGACGCTGGCGCCGTGGGACGAGCGCACGCGCAGCCAGCAGGAGATCATGGCGCAGATAAGCCAGCTGACCCGGCAGGTGCCATCCGTGCGCATCTTCCCGGTGCAGGCCAATAGCCTCGGCATTCGCGGCGCCGGCAACGGCCTGCAATTCGCGCTGGTCGGCAACGACCGCAAGGCGCTCGGCGACGCGGCGGTGAAGATCATCGCCCGGATGCAGGCCGATCCGCGCTTCCAGACGCCGCGGCTTTCCATCGACCCGACGCAGCCGCAGCTGGCGGTGGCCATAGACCGCGAGCGCGCCTCCGATCTCGGCATCGACATATCAGGGCTCGCCAACACCTTGCAGGCGATGCTCGACGGCAACGATGTCGTCGATGTCTACATCGCCGACCGCAGCTATGGCGTGAAGCTGGTCTCGACCACCAACCCGATCAATGATCCGACCGATCTGGAAAACATCTTCCTGAAGACCGCCGACGGCCGCTTCGTGCCAATGTCGACCATCGCCACGCTGACCGAGCGCGCCGTGCCGCCGTCGCTGACCCGCGAACAGCAGCAGCCTTCGGTGGCGATCACCTCGAACCTGAACGGCAATTTCGCACTGGGTGACGCGCTCGGCGTTGCCGAGCAGATCGCCGCCCCGCTGCTGCCGCCGGGCAGCCGCGTCCTGCCGCTGGCCGAAGCCGCGACGCTCGGCGAGACCAACAGCGCCATGATCACCATTTTCGGCTTCGCGCTGGTCATCATCCTCCTGGTGCTTGCCGCCCAGTTCGAAAGCTTCGTCAGCGCCGTCATCATCATGGCGACGGTCCCGCTCGGCCTTGCCTGCGCAATCTTTGCGCTGCTTTTGTCAGGCACCAGCCTCAATGCCTACAGCCAGATCGGCCTCGTGCTTCTGGTCGGCGTCATGGCCAAGAACGGCATCCTCATCGTCGAATTCGCCAACCAGCTGCGCGACCGCGGCCTCGGCGTGCGCGAGGCGATCGAGCAGGCCTCGATCATCCGCCTGCGGCCGGTGATGATGACGATGATCTGCACCATCCTCGGCGGGGTCCCGCTGGTGTTGGCCGCCGGCGCCGGTGCCGAAGCGCGCATCGCGCTCGGCTGGGTCATCGTCGGCGGGCTGGGTCTCGCCACCGTCTCGACGCTTTTCCTGACCCCGGTCGCCTACCTCCTGCTCGGCCGCTTCGTCACGCCGAAGACGCATGAGGAAGCGAGGCTGAAGCGGGAGCTTGAGGAAGCGGCGTACGCCAATGTCGAGCCGGCGGAGTAGCTCCGCTTACCCTCCCCCTTGTGGGGAGGGTCGGACCGCAGGTCCGGGGTGGGGGTGCAGCGCCAACTAACGTCGGTCCAGCGCTCCCGCGAATAACAGAGGTAGGAGCCAAGACCCCCACCCCGACGAAAGAGCAAAATTGCTCTTCGTCGACCCTCCCCACAAGGGGGAGGGTAGAAAGTCACGGCCTGATAAACACCTTCCCGTTCGGCTTGGCCAGCTCCGCCGGGACCTTCGCCATCGCCTCATCCAGCGGTAGCACCGCCGTCACGTCGGTTGACCAGCGCCCATCCGAAAAGCGCTTCTGTGCTTCCATGATCGCCGGGCCGCGCTTGTCGCGGAACTGGCGCATCCATTCGACCAGCCAGAAGCCTTCAATGTGCTTGTGTTGGAAGATCATCTGGCCGGGCTCACGGATGACAGTGGTGTCCGGATCGAGCCGTCCATAGATGATCCAGCGCGAGCGCTTCGGCATGGCGTCGAAGATCGCCGAGGCCACCGGCCCGGTCACGGCATCGAGGAAGATGCGCGGCTGCTCGGCCTTGACCACATCGCGTAGTGCTGCCTTGAATTCCGGCGCCTTCTCGTTGAGCACATGGGCAGCCCCGATCTCCTTCAACAGCGGAATCTGCTCGTCGCGGCGCACGGTGACGATCGGCCGGAACCCAGCCTCCTTGGCGAGACCCGCGATCAGCTTGCAAAGCTGGCTGGCGCCGGCGGTCATGATGAAGGCTTTTTCGCCCGTCTCCTTGACGATGTCGAACATGGCGAGCGCCGTGAGCGGGTTGACGATCATCGCCGCGCCATCCTCGTCGCGGACCGTGTCGAGCAGCGGAATGCAGCCGGCAGCTTCGGCAACTGCATAGTCCGCCCACGCGCCCCAATTGGTGACGCCGGTGGTGAAGGCGATGCGCTTGCCGATCAGGCTTTTCGCATAGGGCTCGTCGCCGCTGGCAACGACCGTGCCGACACCCTCGAAGCCGGCCGGCTGGCCCTTGGCGCGCGGCTGACCGTACTGGCCCTTGATGAACATGACGTCGGACGGGTTGATCGAGGCGAGGCTGACCTTGATTAGAACCTGGCTCGGTCCGGGCGTCGGCACGCCGATGCTGCCAAGCTTGAGGTACGGCTCCATCGCCTCCAGCGCACTGCCGGAGGGCGTCCTGGTGTAGCCGTCGCCGGTCAGCAGCAGTGCTTTCATGTCTGAGGGGATCGCCATGGCGGGGCTCCTTACAGTTTGAGGATGAGCTTGCCGGATGCGCCACGGCCAAGCACGCGCGTCACCACGGCGGCGGCATCGGCCAGCGGATAAGTGCCTTCGATGGCCGGCCGAACCTTGCCGGCGAGATGCCAGCCGACCAGCGCCTTCAGATTGTCGGCATGGACGAGCTGGTCGAGCGGCGCGAAATCGCGGGCGATAATGGCCTTCATCCGCTCAGACCTTTTCCTGCGTGTATTTCCTGAGTTCCGTACGCGCCACCTGCCGGCGGTGCACCGCGTCCGGCCCGTCGGCAAGGCGCAGGGTTCGCAGATGCGTCCATGAGCGTGCCAGCGGCGTGTCCTGGCTGATGCCTTGCGCCCCGAACATCTGCACGGCCTCGTCGGTGACCTTGAGCGCGACGCGCGGTGCGATGACCTTGATCTGGCTGATCCAGGGCGCGGCTGCGCGCGCATCGCCCTGGTCGATCATCCACGCCGCCTTGAGGCAGAGCAGCCGCGCCATCTCGATCTCCATGCGGCACTCGGCGATGATATCGAAATTGGCGCCGAGCTTGGCCAATGGCTGGCCGAAGGCCTCGCGGCGCACCGAGCGCTGGCACAGCAGCTCCAGCGCCATTTCGGCTTGGCCGATGGCGCGCATGCAATGGTGAATGCGGCCGGGGCCGAGCCGCCCCTGCGCGATCTCGAACCCCCTGCCCTCGCCGAGGATCAGGTTTCCGGCCGGCACCCTGACATTGTCGAAGCGGAGGTGCATGTGGCCGTGCGGCGCGTCGTCATCGCCATAGACCTGCATCGGTCGAAGCTTGATCACGCCCTTGGTGTCGGACGGCACCAGGATCATCGAATGGCGGCGGTGCTGCGGCTCGGCTTCGCCGCCGGTGCGGACCATGACAATGTAGATGGCGCAGCGCGGGTCCCCGGCCCCCGACGCCCACCATTTCTCACCGTTGAGTGCATAGTCGTCGCCTCGCCGTTCGCAGCGCATGGCGATGTTGGTGGCGTCGGAGGAAGCGACGTCCGGCTCGGTCATCAGATAGGCCGAGCGGATCTTGCCCTCGAGCAGCGGCTCAAGCCATGCCTGCTTGTGGTCGTCCGAGCCGTAGCGCTCCAGCACCTCCATATTGCCGGTGTCGGGCGCCGAGCAGTTGAAGGTCTCGGCGCCGAGATGCGCCTTGCCCATCTCCTCGGCGAGGTAGGCGTATTCGACCGTCGAGAGACCATAGCCGCGCTCGGACCCGGTCAGCCAGAAATTCCACAGGCCGCGCTCCTTGGCCGTCTTCTTCAATCCCTCGAGGATCTCGGTCTGCCGCGCGGTGTAGACCCAGCGGTCGCCGCCCTTGCCGACCTCACTCAAAAAATCATGATCGAGCGGCATGATCTCATCGCGCACCATGGCGGCGACACGGGCGTGGATCGGCTTCAGCCGCTCGGTCATGCCGAGATTCATGTCCGCCATCGGTCTCCAACCCTTTCACGCATCTGGGCACTTTACCCGTGGCAAGGATGACCGTACTTCGGGTAGCCTTGTCAACGCGAGCCCCTTTCGCCCCGGACCGTGAGCAGAAAAGCGCGGAGGAATTCCGATGAGCTATCTGGAAGAACTGTTCTCAGTCGCCGGCAAGACAGCGCTGGTGACGGGAGCCGCGACCGGCATCGGCCGCATGGTGGCGACCGCTTTGGTCCAAGCCGGCGCCACCGTGATGATCGCTTCACGCAAGGGCGAGGATTGCATCAAGGTCGCCGCTGAGTTGAACGGGCTCGGCGGCTCCGGCAGTGCCGAAGGTTTCGCCGGTGACGTCTCGAGCGAAGCCGGCATTGCCGCGCTGGTCAGCGAGGTCAAGGCGCGCACCGAGAAGCTGCACATTCTGGTCAACAATGCCGGCATATCCTGGGGTGCCTCCCTGGAGGATTTTCCCTATAGCGGCTGGGCCAAGGTGTTCGCCGTCAACGTCACCGCCGTCTTCCATCTGACGCGCGAATTGCTGCCGCTGCTGGAAGCCGCCGCGAGCGATGCCGATCCGGCCCGCGTCATCAATCTGGGCTCGGTGATGGGCACGCAGCCGCTGGCCGACGACGCCTATTCCTATACCGCGTCCAAAGGCGCCGTTCACCACCTGACGCGCACGCTGGCGATCGAGCTCGCGGCGCGGCGCATCACCGTCAACGCCTTCGCGCCCGGCCCCTTCCAGAGCCGGATGACCGCCTTTGCCACCGGCACCGAAGAAAAGGCCAGACATGTCGGCAGCCATGTGCCGATCGGACGTATCGGCGTGGCGGATGACATCGGCGGCGCAACGCTCTATTTGTGCAGCCGCGCCGGCTCCTATGTCACCGGCGCCATCCTGCCGATCGACGGCGGGCAGTCGGTGCAGCATGGGCTGACACTGTTCAAGGAATGAGCCGCGGTCGGCGGCAAGGGGAGGACACCGCAGTGGAACCGATCAGTCTCGATGTGCTTCTGGCCAGCGTCGGCAAGGAAGTCGGCGTCTCGCCATGGCGCGAGGTCACACAGACCATGATCGACCAGTTCGCCGACGCCACCGACGACCACCAGTTCATCCATTGCGACCCCGAGCGGGCCAAAAACGAGACGCCGTTCGGCGGCACCATCGCGCATGGCTTCCTGTCGTTGTCGCTGCTCTCGGCGATGACCTTCGAGACCATGCCGCCGCTGGAAAAGGGCAAGATGGGCGTCAACCACGGTTTCGATTCGCTGCGCTTCCTGGCGCCGGTGAAGACCGGCGCGCGCATCCGCACCCGCTTCGTGCTGGCCGACGTCAAGGTCAGGCCGTCGGGCTGGGTGCAGACGGCGCATGACGTGACCATCGAGATCGAAGGCTCGAAGAAGCCGGCGCTGACCGCGCGCTGGCTGACGCTGACGCTGATCGAGCGTGAGCCGGAGACCGCATGAGCGACGCCAATACGCTCGACCAGACAGCGCTAGCCCCTTACCTCGAGGCGCACATCCCTGGTTTTGCACGGCTTTCCGCAATCGAAAAATTCAAATCCGGCCAGTCGAACCCGACCTATCTGCTGACCGCGGCCAGCGGCCGCTATGTCCTGCGCGCCAAGCCGCCGGGCCAGTTGCTGAAATCGGCGCATCAGGTCGACCGCGAATTCACGGTCATGAAGGCGCTGGCCGGCACCGCCGTGCCGGTGCCGGCGATGCTGCATCTGTCGGCGGAGGCGACGCCGATCGGCCGCATGTTCTACGTCATGGATTTTCTCGACGGCCGCATCTTCTGGGATCCGGCAGTGCCGGAGGCCGCTGGCAACGATGAGCGCGCCGCCCTCTACGATGCCATGAACGCCACCCTGGCCGCCCTGCACGACGTCGATGTCGAGGCGGTCGGGCTCGGCGATTTCGGCAAACCCGGCAATTACTTCGAACGCCAGCTGGCACGCTGGACCAGCCAGTACCGCGCCTCGGAGACCGGCACGGTCGCCGACATGGACCTGCTGATCGCGTGGCTGGAGACGCATATTCCGGCCGATGACGGCCGAAAATCTCTCGTGCATGGCGACTACCGGCTGGACAACATGATCTTCGCGCACAATGAGCCGAAAGTGCTGGCCGTGCTCGACTGGGAACTGTCGACACTCGGCGATCCCTTCGCCGACATCGCCTATCAATGCATGCAATGGCGCCTGCCGCACGCCTCGGGCTTTCGCGGTCTTGGCGGCGTCGACCGCGCCGCCCTCGGCCTTCCTTCCGAGGACGCGTACGTCGCCGCCTATTGCCGGCGGCGCGGGCTGGGCGGCATCGACAATTGGAGCTTCTTCCTCGCCTTCTCCTTCTTCCGCTTGGCGGCCATCTGTCAGGGCGTCTACAAACGGGCGCTCGACGGCAACGCCTCCAATCCCGAAAAGGCCAGGACCTATGGCGAAGCGGTGAAGCTGCTGTCGCACCTTGCCGCCAAGCTGATCGACCGAACCTGAGTAGACAATGAGATAGTGTGGTCGGCGCGATTTGATGACAGATCGGATCAGTTCCGTTCCCCGACCGGGGAGCAAGCCCACACGGAGGCGGTGGCAACCGGCCTGGAAACAGGACGCAAACCGATCACCGTCTGTAGACAGAGCATGATGCCGAAAAGTGTGAAGCGGTTTTCGGACGACATCATGCTCTATCTATTTGATTTAGAGCCGGATTCAGATTCAGGTCAATTCGACCTGAAATCATCCGGCTCTAGCGCGCATCGCTGGAAATGAACTTCATGTGCCGGCTGACTTGCAGGGCGATGTAGACGACCAGCGAGCATCCGATCGGAAACACGATCTCAATGAGGCCGGTGGCGACAGCCTGCGGCAATGCCAGCGCAATGTCCTTGGCTGCGGCGGTCTCGATCGTCAGCGCCGTGATCCCGCCGCCGAACACCGCGCCGGCCAAGGCACCCGCCAGCATGAAATGCAGCGAGCGAGGTTTTTCCTTGGATGCCAGCGAAGCCAGCATCCAGCCCAGCAAGCCATACTCGATCGCCCGCAACATACCGAGCGTGGTGAGCGACAGGATCACGGGCTTTGCCGATACATCAAGCGCGCTCACCATCACCTTTTGCGTACCTTTGGCGATGCCCATGGCCAGCGGCCCCGAGATCATGGCGATAAGGCCGCCAAGCGAGGCTCGCACCTTGGTGATCGCCGTGCCGAGGCTGACGCCGGCGCAGACGAAGAATGACCAGGTCACGCCTTGCGCCAAGTCTATCAGAACCTGGGTCGGGGCCGGGTGCGAACCTGCCGCAAATCCGGCAGTCAGAATAAGCGCTTCCATGGCGAAGCCGATTGCGATCGCCAGCCATGCGACTATCACGACTCGCCTGAGCGCCAGCCTTGCGCCATGAGAAAGTGGATGTGCGCCCGGCAGCCCGGACGAAAGCTCTATCGCAGCCATAGAGGCCCCCGAAAACCGAAATTTCTTGCAGAGCCGCCAGATAGGCTTTGTTTGTAACAGTCCGATGTTGCCTGCGTGCGCCCAGGTTACACATGCTGTGACATAGATGCCGGCGAAATGGACCAGACGGGCACGACTATTCGAGAGAAAGCTTGAGGTCGCTTTTTGATGTCCCTGACAGCGCCCTTGCCCGTTTCCGTACAGCGTATATATTCAGTCATGCACAACCAACCAAAGGCACCGGATCTTGCCACTGAGCGTTCAGAAACGCCGCGAGAAACAAAAGGCCGAACTGCGTTCCGAACTGCTCGACGCAGCCCACAAGCTCGTCAAGGAAGAGGGCTATGAAGGCCTGACCATCCGCAAGTTGGCCAAGCGGGTCGGCTATGCTCCGATGTCGGTCTATTCCTACTTCGCCGACAAGCAAGACATCCTGTTTGCGCTGGCCGAGGATGCCTTCGAAACACTTGCCCGCCGCATCGAGGAGCATCCTTCCGACGATCCGATCGAGGCCTTGCGTGCGGTGATGACCGAATATGCCGCCTTCGGGCTCGGCAACCCCAACGAATACCGCACCGTGTTCATGACCGAAAAGACCAAGCTGCCGGAAGGCAGAAGCTATGAGGACATGGAAGAGGCCAACCCGGCGATGAAAGCGCTGATATCCAGGGTCGAGGCCTGCGTTGCTGCAGGCAAGCTGCAGGGCGATCCGCGCGCCATCGCCACCATGCTTTGGGCAGTCGGCCACGGCACCATCTCGCTTTTGATCACGTTCCCGTTCTACCCCTTCGGGGATCCGCAGGCTTTCGTGACGCGGATGTGCGATTTCACACTCGCCACGCTCAGCACTCAGAATGTGCCGCCGCTGACCGAGACCCCGGTCGACTGCTGAGCATCCCCGCCCCTCCAATTCAACGTCCGGCCTGACAGCTTCGGCTGTGTCAGTGCGCCGCAATTTTCGGCATTCAAAAAAATTTGTCGTACGCGTACGCTTTTCGACTTGAAAACCCATTTCGGTGGGCGTATGTGTACGTTGTATCGTACATGTACGAAAAGAATTTAACCGATGGAGACAGACATGAACAAGACCCTTCTCGCTCTCGCCACCGTGCTGGCTCTCTCCGGCTCGGCTTTCGCCGCCAACAACACACACTCGACCAAGCAGGCCCCCGCCGCCACCTGCGTCGACACCACGACCAATGCCAAGCTCGATTGCGCCGTGACCGGCTCGGTCGAAAAGTCCGACGTCAAGGCCAAGAGCCCGCGTCTCGGCATCGAGATCAACCCATGGATCGTGCCGAGCACGTTCTAAGTTGATCGGGCTCGACCACAGCACAACGATTAATTTAAGGGCGGCAGGATAATCCCGGCCGCCCGTTTTTTCCTCAGCGCCCCCATTTCCTCAGCGCAAGCCGGCTTTTCCTGAGTTCAAACCTGGCGTAGCCGAACGGGTTATTTCTTGCGCGGTTTGCGACCCGGCACCGTCTTGGCCTTGCCGGGTCTTGCCGGCGCGCCTGGGATGGCGGTCGAGGTGATCGACACCGGATCGCTGGCCGGAAACGTGTCCTCGAGGCCTTCCTCGAGTTCCTCTTCTTCGGCAGTCACCTCGTGATGCTGCTCATGTTCGAGTGAGCGCACGGCGGACGTCTTGCCAGCTGACTTCGGCGGCGCTTTCGACGGCATCGTATGTTCTCCCTGATGGGGGAAGCAGAACGGCTTGACCCGTCAAACGTTCCTACGCCGCCGCGTCGCTGGCTGCTTCCGACAGGAAAGTAAAGACATAGTCCGAGAAGGAACGCCAGCACTCGACCCGGAAAGCGTCGGCTGCCGTGCGCAACAGCAGGATTTCGCACTTGCCGAGAATGGTGCGCGACGCCGCGCCCACCGGAAAAGCCTCGAGCGACAAATCCTGCGGGCAGCCTGCATTGATCGCGGCGGCAGCCGCCGGGCCGGTGACGGCGAAGGCGACGTTGCGGTGCGAGATGCCGACCGCCGAATGCAATGCGGCAACCCCAGCACGATCGGCCAGCGGATCCTTGCCAGCCTCGTCGATGACCAGCCACTCGTCAGGGCCAAGCCACAGCGCCGTGCGCCCTGTCTTCGACGCCGAAGTTTTCGGCTGCTTCGGCAAGGTCAGGCCGAGCGCCTTCGACAGCGCCGCGACGGAAGCCTCCGGCGCGCGCAGCGACATGCGCTCCGCCGGCGGCAGCACCTCGACCTTGACATCCGTTGCGGAAACGACGCGTTCAGCCAGGGCCGGGCGGCGCTCGACCGACGGCGCTGCAGCTGGGGCCGTCTTCTTTGCAGCAGCCTTAGCCATTGAGGCGCCCTCCCGTCTCGTCGAAGAACACCATGCCGGTAACCTCCACTTCGATCATCCCGTTCGGCATCGGCACATAGAGCGTGTCGCCCATCCGGTCGCGCCCGCCGGCAACCAGCGCCAGCGCGATCGAGCGACCGCAATTTTCCGACCAGTAGCTGGATGTGACGTGACCGATCATCTTCATCGGGATCGCCTGCTTCGGGTCGGCGACGATCTGCGCGCCTTCCTCAAGCACCACTTTCGGGTCCTTGGTCTTCAAGCCGACCAGCTGCTTGCGGCCCTTGGCGACCAGATCGGGCCGCGTCAGGCCGCGGATGCCGACGAAGTCGGTCTTCTTCTTGCCGACCGCCCAGTCGAGCCCGGCATCGTTCGGCGTCACCGTGCCGTCCGTGTCCTGGCCGACGATGATGTAGCCCTTTTCGGCGCGCAGCACGTGCATCGCCTCGGTGCCGTAAGCGGCGGCGCCATGCTTTTGGCCTTCGGCCCACAGCGCTTCCCAGACGGCCTGGCCGTGATCGGCCGGCACGTTGACTTCAAAACCGCGCTCGCCGGTGAACGACATGCGAAACAGCCTGGTCGGCACGCCGCAGATCTTGCCTTCGCGCACCGACATATGCGGCAGCGCCTCGTCCGACATGTCGATGCCTTCGACCAGCGGTGCAATGGTGTCTCGCGACTTCGGCCCCTGCACGGCGATGACCGCCCATTGTTCGGTGATTGACGTCAGCCAGACATTCAGATGCGGGAACTCGGTCTGGAGATAGTCCTCCATGTGGTTCATGACACGCGGCGCGCCACCGGTTGTCGTCGTCACATGGAAACGATCCGGCGCCAGTCGGCCGACGACGCCGTCATCATAGATGAAGCCGTCCTCGCGCAGCATGATGCCATAGCGGCAGCGGCCGGGCTCAAGCTTCTCCCATGGATTGGTATAGAGCAGTTCCATGAACCTGGCCGCATCCGGTCCGACCACTTCGATCTTGCCCAGCGTCGAGGCATCGAACAGGCCGGCATTGCTGCGCACAGCGACGCATTCGCGGTCGACCGCCTTGTGCATGTCCTCGCCGGGTTTGGGGAAATACCAGGCGCGCTTCCACTGGCCGACATCCTCGAACACCGCGCCTTGAGCTTCCGCCCAGGGATGGATCGCGGTCTTGCGTGTCGGGTCGAACAGCGGACCGCGCGAATGGCTGACGATCGCGCCGAAAGTGACAGGCGTATAGGGTGCGCGGAACGTGGTCAGCCCGACCTCGGGGATCGGCTTGCCCAGCGTCTCGGCGGCAATCGCCAGGCCGTGCATGTTGGAGGTCTTGCCCTGGTCGGTCGCCATGCCGTTGGTGGTGAAGCGCTTGACGTGCTCGATCGAGCGCATGCCTTCATGCACCGCCTGGCGGATGTCCTTGGCGGTGACGTCGTTCTGGAAATCGACGAAGGCCTTGACCGTCTTGTCCGGCCCGGCGCCGGGCGCCGCGCCCAGCATGCCGCGCGACCAGCTTTCCGACGCGTCGACCTTCGGCTTAACGCCCTTGGCCACTTTGCCGCCCGCATCCTTCGCCGCCTTGGCGCCGGCCGCATAGGCTTCGTCGATCGACGCCGAGAGCCCATCCGTACCGTTGCAGGCGCCGACCGAAACGCAGTCCTGCGCATAGATGCCCGGCACGAAGCGCTTGGTCTCGTCATTGAAGGCGACCTTGCCGCGCGACTGTGAGAACAAATGCACCGACGGCGTCCAGCCGGCCGACATCAGGATGGCGTCGACCGGAATGGTGCGCTCGCCGCCCCCATTCTTCGGCTGCACCGTCATCGAGGTCACGCGCAACTTGCCGCCGGCGCGGATCACCGCGCGGCCGAAATTGACCTCGATCCCGAGCGCCCTCGCCTCGTCGATCACAGGTCCGGTCGGATGGTCGCGCAGGTCAACGATCGCCGCCACGTTGACGCCGGCCTTCTTCAGGTCGATCGCGGCGGAGTAGGCCGAGTCATTGGCGGTGTAGACGCCGACATTTTTGCCGACCGCGACACCGTACTGGTTGAGATAAGTCCGCGCCGCCGAGGCCAGCATGATGCCGGGCCGGTCATTGTCGGCAAACACCATATGGCGTTCGATGGCGCCGGTCGCCAGCACCACGCGCTTGGCGCGTACCTGCCATAGGCGCTCGCGCGGCAAATCGTGGCCGGGGTTTTGCAGATGGTCGCTGACCCGCTCGACCAGGCCGACGAAATTCTGCGCGTAATAGCCGAACGCCGTCGTGCGCGAGAGCACACGGACATTGTCCATGGCGGCAAGCTTGGCTACCGCTGCTTGCGCCCAGCCAAAGCCGTCATGGCCGTCTATCCTGGCGCCGCTCTCGAAACGCAGGCTGCCGCCGAAGCCGGCCTGCTCGTCGACGAGGATGACACGCGCGCCGGTTTCGGCAGCGGCAAGCGCTGCCGCGATGCCGGCCGCACCGCCGCCCAGCACCAGCACGTCGCAATGCGCATAGCGCGAGGAATAATGGTCGGGATCTGGCTTGTCGGGCGAAACGCCGAGACCCGCCGCGGCGCGGATCTTCGGCTCGTAGAGACTCTTCCAGGCCGCCTTCGGCCACATGAAGGTCTTGTAGTAGAAACCGGCCGAAAACAGCGGCGATGCCAGATCGTTGACCGCGCCGACGTCGAAGGCGAGCGACGGCCAGCGGTTTTGCGAGTTGGCGACGAGCCCGTCATAGAGCTCCTGCACCGTGGCGCGGATGTTGGGCGCCTTGCGTGCCGCGTCGCGCTTGACCTCGACCAGCGCATTTGGCTCTTCCGCTCCGGCCGACAGGAAGCCGCGCGGACGGTGATACTTGAACGAACGTCCCACCAGATGCACGCCATTGGCAAGCAGCGCCGAGGCCAGCGTGTCGCCTTCGATGCCGGTGTAAGACTGGCCGTCGAAAGAGAACCGCGCGGTCTTGGCCTGGCTGAGACGGCCGGCGCTCGGAATGCGGAACGCGCCGCTCATTTGGAAGCCATTTCGTTGGAGTTTTTGGGCAGCTTGGACGGTTTCGGCTCGCCGGCTTTGTAAGTCATGACGAACTTGTCGGTGACGGTGTCGCGCACCGCGTTGAAGAAACGCGCGCAGCCATGGATGTGGCGCCAGCGCTCATAGATGATGCCCTTGGGGTTCGAGCGGATGAAGAAGAACTTTTCGAAGTCGTCGTCGCTCTCGCCCGCCATGTTGGCCGAACGCGCAATATGCGCCTCGCCGGCGTTACGGAACTCGAGCTCCGGGCGCTCTTCCTCGCAATAGGGGCAGCGGATGAGAAGCATTATCGTTCGTTCCTACAATTCGCCGTGGCCGACATGCGCGCCGGCCGGTTGGTTGCAAAGCCTCTGGCCCATCGCCGCAAAAGGCGCGACGAGCCGAATGCGCTCCTCTACACTTGCGGCGGGGCGAAACAGCTCGCGATACGCCATGTTGCCGATCGTGAGCTGAAACGGATCGGTCGTTACGATGACGCTGCGCGCATCGAATGTGTCGTCCTCGCCGAGATCGGAGGGCCTGTTCTCCATGAAGATGACCACCTTCTGGCCACCGCTCCACACGCATGCCAGAATGCCGGCGTCGATCGAAAACGGCCAATTGGCTTCGTTGCCGGCGCGGCTGATCGGCTGCGTCCGCACCTCGTCCGGTGACGGAAAATGGAACAGGTCCTGCTCCCCCGCCAGCACCAGCGGCACCGCTACAGCCGGTTCCACCATCATCAGTGCGCCACCGCCGCCGCTGCTGCCTCGTCGATGAGGCGCCCGGTGCGGAAGCGCTCGATGGTGAAGGGCGCGTTGATCGGATGCGGATCGTCCTTGGCAATCGTGTGGGCAAAGACATGGCCTGAGCCGGGCGTTGCCTTGAAGCCGCCCGTGCCCCAGCCGCAATTGACATAGAGGCCTGATACCGGCGTCTTGGCCAGGATCGGCGAACGGTCGGGCGTCACGTCGACGATGCCGCCCCACGAGCGCAGCATCTTCATGCGGGTGAAGATCGGGAACATCTCGCAGATGGCGTCCAGCGTATGCTGCAAAATGTGCAGGCCGCCGGTCTGCGAATAGGAGACATACTGGTCGGTGCCGGCGCCGATCACCAGCTCGCCCTTGTCGGACTGCGAGATGTAGGCGTGCACCGTGTTCGACATCACCACGCAAGGCACCACCGGCTTGACCGGCTCCGACACCAGCGCCTGCAGCGGATAGCTTTCCAGCGGCATGCGCACGCCCGCCATGTTCATGATCACCGAGGAGTGGCCTGCAGCCACCACGCCGACCTTCTTGGCGCCGATGAAGCCGCGCGTCGTGTCGACGCCCATGACCGCGCCATTGGCCGCCCGCTTGACGCCGGTGACCTCGCAATTCTGGATGATGTGCACGCCGCGCGCCGAAGCGCCGCGCGCATAGCCCCAGGCCACCGCATCGTGACGCGCCGTGCCGCCTCGCCGCTGCAAGGCGGCGCCGACGACGGGATAGCGCGCCTGCCTGGAAATGTTGAGCGGCGGGCAGAATTCCTTCGCCTGCTCAGGCGTCAGCCATTCATTGTCGATGCCGTTGAGACGGTTGGCATGGACATGGCGCTTCAGCACCTGGATGTCGTGCACATTGTGCGCCAGCATCATGACGCCGCGCGCCGAATACATGACGTTGTAGTTGAGTTCCTGGGAGAGCCCATCCCACAGCTTCAGCGCATGGTCGTAAATGCCGGCGCTCTCGTCGTAAAGGTAGTTGGAGCGGATGATGGTGGTGTTGCGCCCGGTGTTGCCGCCGCCTAGCCAGCCCTTTTCCAGCACCGCGACATTGGTGATGCCGTGCACGGTGGCGAGATAGTAGGCGGTGGCCAGGCCATGACCGCCGGCGCCGACGATGATGACGTCATATTCCTTCTTCGGCTCCGGCGAGGACCATTGTTCCTCCCAGCCCTTGTGGCCGCGCATGGCCTCGCGGGCGATGGCGAATACCGAATATTTTTTCAACGTTCCAGCCTCGCAAATGGCGATGGGGTATTTTACGCAGCCCCGGCGCGCGAGGTGTATCACTAGCGAAACGGCGCTTCCACCCTTGCGCTGTTTGCGACGGCGCTTGCCGTTTTGCGCCGCGGTGGAAAAGACCTGCCCGGGCTGGCAGGCATGGCTGCGTTCGGACACACTGGCGATCGCGAGACTCTGGAGGACGGATATGGGCAACGCCTGGTGGAATCTAACCTTGCGTTTCCTGCTGGAACTTGCCGCCTTGCTTGGCCTCGGCTTTGCCGGCTGGAGCCTCTCCGGCGGATGGTGGCGCTGGCTCTTCGCCTTGGCCTTGCCGTTCATTGCAGCTGCGCTGTGGGGAACCTTCGCGGTGCGCGGCGATCCGAGCCGGTCCGGACGCGCGCCGGTTCCTGTACCAGGCGCAGTCAGGCTGGTGCTTGAACTGGCCATCCTGTTTGGCGGTGCAGCCGGATTCTATGCCGCCGGTCACACAACCACGGGCGTTGTCATCACGCTGCTCATCGCCATCAGCTACGCATTTTCGCTCGATCGCCTCGGCTGGCTGCTGAAGCAATAGTCCGGCGCGCGGCGCTTGTGCCGCTGCGAAGCCATTCAGCAAGTCGAGCACGTATCGGGTGGCTAGCACCGTCCCGAACTGCGATCAACATCCCGGGTGCCGGCACAGCCGGCGCGATGAAAGGATGCAAAAAATGTTCGCACTCACCAATAAAATAGCGATCGTCACCGGCGCCAGTTCCGGCATCGGCCGCGCCACCGCAAAACTCTTCGCCGAAGAAGGCGCCAGGGTCGTCATCGCCGCCCGCCGCCAGGCCGAACTCGATGCGCTGGTCGTCGAAATCGAGGACGCCGACGGCACGGCAGTCGCGCTTGCCGGCGATGTCCGCGACGAAGCCTATGCAAAAGCCCTCGTCGATCTCGCCGTCGAAAAATTCGGCGGGCTCGATATCGCCTTCAACAATGTCGGCTCCGTCGGAACGATGGGTCCGATTTCGGAACTGTCGCTGGACGGATGGCGCGAGACGCTCGACGCCAATCTGACCAGCGCCTTTCTCGGCGCGAAATACCAGGTGCCGGCGATGGTCGAACGCGGCGGCGGATCGCTGATCTTCACCTCGACCTTCGTCGGTCACACAGTCGGCATGCCGGGCATGACCAGCTATGCCGCCAGCAAGGCCGGACTGATCGGCCTGACGCAGGTGCTGGCCGCCGAATACGGCCCCAGGGGCGTGCGGGTCAACGCGCTGATGCCGGGTGGCACCGACACCCCGTCGGCAACATTCAAGACGCCGGAATCACGCGCTTTCGTGGAAAACCTGCATGCCTTGAAACGTGTCGCTGTGCCTGAAGAGATCGCCCGCGCTGCGCTCTTCCTGGCATCGGATGCGTCGAGCTTCACCACAGGATCGGCGCTGTTTGCCGATGGCGGCGTCTCGATCACCCGGACGTGAAGCATTTCGCGGGTCATCGCCCGCGCCGATCAGCCATAGAACCCGAAACCGGACTTGCTTTTTCCTCGCGATTTGGCGATTCGGTTTCGGGTGAGGAGGACGGACATGCTGCTGATCAGGACCTATGTCGCCCAGAGCGCAATCGAAGGCGTCGGCGTGTTCGCCGCCGAGCCGATCAGGAAGGGCGCCTCGATCTGGCGGCTCGATCCGGATTTCGACCGGCTGATCCCGATGGACAAATACGAGGCGGCGCCGCCGCACCTCAAGGAATTGCTCGACCGCTATGCCTATCCGAGCCCCGACCGTCCCGGCTTCATGGTCTATGAAGTCGATAATGGCCGCTTCATGAACCACGCCGAGCGGCCGAACACGGATTTTTCGCAATATGGCGGCGCCACCGCCACTCGAGATATATCAGCCGGCGAGGAAATTACCTGCGATTACGGCGAATTCTTCGAGGATTTCGCACGGCTCCATCTGGCCAGCGCCTAGTTGGCGCCCTATCTCGGGGCTGCCGTGGCAAATTGGCGGTTGTCCTTCATTTCCAGTGTGGACAGCGCGGCCTGATTCTGCTATCAGCCGCCACAATTCGTGGTGTAAAGCGCCGCGGAGGCATGTGGCTATGGTCACTTGCCTGTTGATATCAAACCCGAAAGACAGGATTGCCCGTGCAGGTACTCGTCCGCGACAATAACGTTGATCAGGCGCTTCGCGCTCTCAAAAAGAAGATGCAGCGCGAAGGCATTTTCCGCGAAATGAAGATGCGCGGCCATTACGAGAAGCCTTCCGAGAAGCGCGCCCGTGAAAAGGCCGAAGCCGTTCGCCGCGCCCGCAAGCTGGCCCGCAAGCGCGCCCAGCGCGAAGGCCTGCTGCCGATGACGCCGCGCCCGGTTGCTGCCGGCGCCGCCGGTGGTCCTGGTGGTGCTCCGCGTCCGCCGCGGTTCTGACGCCAATTTTTCGTCCTTTTCGAAGGATACTCTGAGGTGGCGCGATGCGGAATCGCCGCCACCTTTTTGTTTGGAGCGCCGCCATTCTGTTGGAGGCCGTTCCCTTGAACGCGCAAACGGCGTTCTAGATTTTGTTACGACAATCTGTGACCCGGCCCGGAGGGGGACCTGGACGGCGCGGCTGAAGTGAGGACAGGGCAGACATGAACGCAATCGGCGTAGAGCGCAAAACCACAATGCGCGGTTTGGCCCTGGCGGCAGCCCTGATGTCCGGCCTGGTGCTTGCCGGTTGCCAGAGCGTTCCGACCGGCGAATTCAACAACATCGACAAGGCGCAAGGCTCAAGCGAGAACATCTCCTCGCTGTCGGCGGTGATCCAGCGCAATCCGCAGGATCCGGAAGGCTACAATGTGCGCGGCTCGGCCTATGGCCGTGGCGGCCAGTACCAGGCGGCGCTGAAGGATTTCGACACCGCCATCCAGCTCAACCCGAATTTCTACCAGGCCTATTCGAACCGGGCACTGATCCAGCGCTTCCTCGGCAACCAGGCGGCCGCCCTTGCCGACTACAACCGCTCGATCCAGATCAATGCAAATTATGACGCCGCCTATATCGGCCGCGGCAACCTCTATCGCAAGGCCGGCCAGACCCAGCAGGCCTTCAACGATTTCCAGAAGGCGATCCAGCTCGACACCACGGATGCCCGCGCCTATCACAATCGCGGCCTGATCTATCAAAGCCAGGGCCAGCACAAGTTTGCCATCGAGGATTTCTCGACCGCCATCTCCCTGGCGCCGGACGCGGCCGAACCCTATAACGGCCGCGGCCTCTCCTATCTCGCCATGAATGACGAGGACAACGCCTTCTCCGACTTCAACATGGCCATCAAGCTCGACGGCAAGAACGCCGAAGCCTGGTCCAACCAGGCGCTGATCTACGAGCGCCGCGGCGACAAGGTCAAGGCCTCGAAGGCCTACCGCGAAGCCGTCCATCTCGACCCGACCTACCAGCCGGCCAAGGACGGCCTGTCGCGCACCGCGGGCGCCCCCGCGGGCTGATCTCCCCCGGCCGCGCCGCCATCGGCGGCCTTTTATAACAACGTTCTATTCCTGATGCAGTGCGCCGCGTGAGCGGTTTCTCCCAAGGGAAAGCGCAGAGCGCTTCCCCTTGAGATTGCGTATCCAGAAAACCCCACTATCACCCAATCTTAACCACCAGGGGCAAAGCGTTAACCCCTGCCTTGATCGCGCCAAGTTTTCAGCGGAACGCTCCGGGCCATTCAACCGTTGTTGAAGGCATTTTCGAAAGGACTGACCCATGATCAAGAAAATCATCTGTGCCGCGGCACTTGCCACGACGCTGCTTGCCGTTCCCGCCAGCGCCGGCAAGCTTCAGCTCGGCACGCTCGATTGCACCATCGACGGCGGCGTCGGTTACGTCATCACGTCGAACAAGGGCGTCGACTGCACGTTCCGCCCTTATCACCATGGGCCGTCCGAGAAATACACGGGGATGATCTCCAAGCTCGGCGTCGATCTCGGCCAGACGCATCAGGGCCAGCTGGTGTGGGCGGTTCTGGCCGCCACCCGCGGCCATGACGAGGGCGACCTTGCCGGCCATTATTACGGCGTCAACGCCGAGGCGAGCGTGGTGACCGGCGGCGGCGCCAATCTGCTGGTCGGCGGGCTGGACGGCGCCTTTGTGCTGGAGCCGCTCAGCGTCCAGGCGCAGACCGGCGTCAATGTAGCGGTCGCCGTGACCTCCCTGGAGCTGATCCACTCGTTCAAATAAGCATGGGCAAATAAGGATCGACTGATCCCTCTACGCGCGGCGCGGAACAGGTTACTGTTTCGCGCCGCATGCTTTTTGGGGGATCCGCCGTGCTGAAACCAGCCATCGCCGCCGCTATCACCATCATCTGTACCGCCCAGGCCCAAGCGCAAGGCCAGGGTATCGAACTCGGTGTGCTCGATTGCGCCATCGGCGGCGGCACCGGCTTCATCTTCGGCTCCAGCAAGGATCTGAGCTGCACCTTCACGCCGGCCGACAAGAGCTTTTCGCCGGAAGCCTATTTCGGCGCCGTCAACAAATACGGGCTCGACATCGGCACCACCAAGCAGACCGTCATGCAATGGCTGGTGCTGACGCCGCTGAGGAACATCTATGCGCCCGGCGCGTTGGCCGGCGACTATATCGGCGCCAGCGCCGAAGTGACCGCGGCGGTCGGCGCCGGCGCCAATCTCCTGGTCGGCGGCTCCTCGCAGGCCTTCACCCTGCAGCCGCTCAGCCTGCAGACGCAGACCGGTATCAACATTGCGATCGGCGTCAGCCAGTTTCAGCTGCGCAGCATTGAGAACTGACCGGCGCATCAAGCGGAGAGGCTTCCGGCCAATCTCGACCGTTTGCACTTCGATAAAAAGCCACTTGAGCTCAACTGCGCTTGAGGTTTTACAACTCGCCTGACTGAAACAGCGCGCATGGCCCCGCCGGAAAGCCTGACTGGCTTCTGGCGCCATGCGCCGGCATCGAGATATGCAAAGGCAGGGTAAAAGAATGACTGGAATCACCAGCAACAAGGTCGACTGGCGGGCATTGTGGGCAAGCGGCGACCTCGCGCGCTTCTGCTTCATCAGCCTCGGCATCCTGCTGCACGCCACCAACGAGACGATGGTGGCGACGGTCATGCCGGCCATGGTCGGGGACCTCGCCGGTGTGCAGTTCGTCGGCTGGTCGCTGGCCGTCTACGAGCTCGGCGCCATTGTCGCCGGCGCAGCGGCCGGGCGGCTGGTCAGCTATGTCGCTCTACGCTCCAACGTCACGGTCGCCGCCCTGCTCTATGCCGTGGGCGCACTGATCTGCGCCACCGCGCCGTCCATGCCGGTGTTTCTTGGCGGCCGTCTGGTCGAGGGTCTCGGCGGCGGTGCGCTGGTGTCGCTGGCCTTCGTCTCGGTCGAGCGGCTGTTTAACCGCAGCATCTGGCCACAGCTGTTCGGCATAATGTCGGCGATCTGGGGCGTCGCCGCATTCAGCGGCCCGATGCTCGGCGCGATCATGGTCGAGCTCCTGTCCTGGCGCTGGGCCTTCGGCGTCTTCGTGCTGGGTGGCATTGCCATGGCATCGGCAAGCTTCATCGTCCTGAACACGCCGGAAGCGGCGAAGCCGCAGGCCGCCGCCGGCACATCGCCGCCCTTCCCCTATGCAGCACTTGGCTGCCTCGCCATCGCCGTCGTGCTGATCGCCACCGCAGGCGTCGACGTCGCCTTGCTGCGCTCGTCGCTGCTGCTGGCCCTCGGCCTCGCCGGCCTGGCGCTGTTCGTTTTCGTCGACGCCATGAAGCCGCAATCGCGACTGTTCCCGTCGGGCCTGTTCTCATGGCGCTCGCCGGTCGGCAGCGGCATGACCATGGTTGCCGCCTTCTCGGTGGCGACAGTCTCTTTTTCCATCTACGGGCCGCTTCTGCTTACCACGCTGCACGGCATCCCGATCCTGACCACAGGCTACATCATCGCCGCCGAATCGATCGCCTGGTCGATCCTGTCGATCGCCGTCGCCAATGCGCCGCTGCAGCGCGAACGGCAGATCCTCGTCATCGGCGCGCTGATGATTGCAGCCGGCCTCGCGGGTTTCGCCTATGCCATCCCCGCCGGCTCGATCCCGCTGATCCTGCTCTGCGCTTTGTTGCAAGGCGGTGGCTTCGGCGTGTCATGGCCCTTCCTGACCCGCATCATCGTCGCCTCGGCCCGCGACGGCGAGCAGACGATCGCCTCGGCCGCCGTGCCGACCATGCAGCGCATCGGCTACGCCGTGGGCGCCGCCATGGCCGGCATCATCGCCAATGCCAGCGGCTTTTCGGACGGACTGAACCGCGAGGCAGCAGCGCACGTCGCCGGCTGGCTGTACCTGGCCTTCGTGCCACTCGGCATTGTCGGTTGCCTGGCGGCGTTGAAGATGGCTTTGGCGGCACGCCGGCCGCAACTGGCGCCAGGCTGAGGGCACGGCCGATCGAGAATTTGGCGACAGCATTCCGCCGGCGCTGTCGGCGTCAAATGCCCTCGGCCACAAGGCTGCTTGCAAGACCATGGCCTGCCCGATTGCGGAACCGGCGGCCGCTCAGGCTTGCAAACGCTCGGCGATGAGCGCGGCGAGCCGCGCCGCCACCTCGCCCTTGCCCATCTCAGGCCATTCCTCGACACCGTCCTTCGAGACGATGCGCACCTTATTGCGGTCGCCGCCCATGACGCCGGTGGGGCCGACGCCGCTTTCATGCGAGACATCGTTGGCGACAATGAAATCGGCGCCCTTCTTCTTCAGCTTGGCCTCGGCATTCGCAATCAGGTCCTGCGTCTCGGCGGCGAAGCCGACAACCAGCCCCGGCCGTTGCCCGTGATGACCGACACTGGCGAGAATGTCGGGGTTTTCGACCATTTGCAGCGCCGGTGGGCCCTGGCCCGCCACCTTCTTGATCTTCTCGCCGGCCGTGCCAGCGGTGCGCCAGTCGGCGACGGCAGCTACGAAGACCGCGGCGTCCGCCGGCAACAACTGTTCGACGGCCGCCTTCATCTCGGCCGCGGTCTCGACATGTGTCGTCACAACGCCGGCCGGATCGGCAATGCTGACCGGACCGGAGATCAGGCGTACATCCGCGCCCAGTCTTGCCAGCGCTGCCGCAATCGCATGGCCCTGCTTGCCCGAAGAGCGGTTGGCGATGTAGCGCACCGGGTCGATCGGCTCATGCGTCGGCCCCGAGGTGACGATGATCCTGCGGCCGGCCAGCGGCTTCGGCCTGCTGTCGAGCAGTGCCTCGATCACTGCCACGATCTCCAGCGGCTCGGCCATGCGGCCCTCGCCCGCCTCGTTGCTTTCCGCCATCTCGCCCTTGGCCGGGCCGACGAAGGCGATGCCATCCTTGGCGAGCGTCGCCCGGTTGCGGCTCGTCGCGGCATGCGACCACATTTTCGGGTTCATCGCCGGCGCCATCAGCACCTTCTTGTCGGTGGCGAGCAGCACCGTCGAGGCCAGATCGTTGGCATGGCCGTTGGCGAGCTTGGCCATCAGGTCGGCGGTGGCCGGCGCCACCACCAAGAGGTCGGCCTCGCGCGACAGGCGGATATGGCCGACATCGTGCTCGTCATTGCGGTCGAACAGTTCGGTGAAGACATGGTCGGCCGAAAGCGCGCCGACCGAAAGCGTGGTGACGAATTCCTGCGCGGCCGATGTCATCACCACGCGCACGCCAGCACCGCGCTCGCGCAGCCGGCGGATCAGGTCGAGCGCCTTGTAGGCGGCGATGCCGCCGCCGATGATCAGCAGGATGCGCTTGCCGTCGAGGGTTTTGTGCGTTTTTGTGGATTGACCTCGCTGGGGCAGATCGATGTCAAAACCTCCATGAGGCTCAACCAAGCGGCGGATTGTTGCATAGAGGGTTTCGCTCGCGGGCATGCCGGCTTCCGCCGACAGCACGCTCTTGGCAAGCGCATCACGCGCCTCTTCCTCCATCGACACCCCGCGCGCCGCAGCGCGCTCACGCAATTTCTGCTTCACGTCGTCAGCTAGATTGCGGACAGTAATGGTGCCCATGACTTGCTCCGCGACATCAATAGCGCGACTGCAACGCTAGCACCACCGTTGCTAGCGTTGCAAGCGATCAGAGCAGCTTCCACGCGATGTAAACCAGCGTCAGCGCGATCACCCACAGCGCCAGCCGGCCCGAGCGGGTGTAACGGGCTTCGGCCTTGCCGATGGCGCGCGATGTCGCCTCGTCGAAGCGGAGGCCGTGCTCCGCCATAAAATCGATCTCGCGCGACAGCCGCTCGGTGCGGGCGGCAAGATCGGGCGCCTGGCGGGCCAGCGCCAGCAGCGCCTTGGCGCCGTCGCGCGCGTCCATCAGCAGGCCGCTCGGCCCGAGATTGCCGGCGATCCACTGGCCGACCACCGGCTCGGCCGTCTTCCACATGTTGAAGGCCGGGTCGAGCGTGCGTGCGACGCCTTCGACCACCACCATGGTCTTCTGCAACAGGATCAGTTCCGACCGCGTGGCCATATCGAACAGTTCGGTGACCTCGAACAGCAGCGTGAGAAGCTTCGCCATCGAGATGGTTTCAGCCGGCTGGCCATGGATCGGCTCGCCGATGGCGCGAATGGCCTGCGCGAAAGCCGCGACATTGTGCTGGCGCGGCACGTAGCCGGCCTCGAAATGCACCTCGGCGACGCGCAGATAGTCGCGCGTGATGAAGCCGTAGAGGATTTCGGCGAGGAACCGGCGCTCCTTCTTGCCGAGCCGTCCGGCAATGCCGAGATCGACGGCGACAATATTGCCATTGGCCTCGACGAACAGATTGCCTGGATGCATGTCGGCATGGAAGAAGCCGTCGCGCAGCGTGTGACGCAGGAACGACTGGATCAGGTTGGTGGCGATCGCCTTCAGATCGTGGCCCGCCGCAGCGAGGCCGGCGATGTCGTTCATCTTGACGCCGTCGACCCATTCCATGGTCAGCACATCGCGCCCGGTGCGCTCCCAGTCGACCGACGGCACGCGAAAGCCCGGGTCATCCTTGGTGTTTTCACCAAGTTCCGAAAGCGCTGCCGCCTCGAGCCTCAGATCCATCTCGATCTTGGTGGTCTGCGCCAGCGTCTCGGTCACCTCGACGGGCCGCAGCCGGCGCGACGACGGGATGTATTTCTCCTGCAGCCGGGCGGCGAGGAAATAGCTTTCGAGATCCTGAAAGAAGCGGCGGCGCACGCCAGGCCGGATCACCTTCACCGCCACCTTGGTATCGACACCGTCATGCATGGCCTGCGCGGGATGGACCTGGGCGATGGAGGCCGCCGCGACCGGCCCGCCGAACTGCGTATAGAGTTCGCCGATCTTGCGCCCGAGCGAGCCCTCGATCGCCGCCACCGCTTCCGCCTGCGAAAAAGTGTGCATCTTGTCCTGCAGCATGGCGAGGTCGAGCGCCATGTCGTTGCCGACGACATCGGGCCGCGTCGCCAGGAACTGGCCGAGCTTGACGTAGGAGGGTCCGAGCCGGACCACCGCCTTGGCCAGCCGGTCGCTGCGCTCATAAGCGAGTGCGCGGCGGCGGGTGAAGAGCCGGGCCATGCGCCAGCCGAATTTCGGCAGGCCGCCGAGTTCGTCGCCCGGCAATGCTGCGATCACGCCTTCGCGAACCAGCACCCAGCCGGCCCGTGCGAGCCGAAAGGCGGCGCCGACGCTGCTCATCGCCTACCCTGCTGCTGCAAACTGTGGTGCCTCAAAGCTTCCAGCCCGAATGCAGGGCGGCAATGCCGCCGGAATAGTTGCGGAACGACACGCGCTCGAAGCCCGCGCGGGTGATCATGGCAGCAAAGTTCTGCTGATTGGGAAATTTGCGGATCGATTCGACCAGGTAGGAATAGGGTTCGCCCTCGCCCGTCACCATCTTGCCGATCTGCGGAATGGCGTTGAACGACCAGGCTTCGTAGACCTTGTCCAGCAGCGGCATCTCGACCTCGGAAAACTCCAGGCACAGGAACCGTCCGCCGGGCTTCAGCACGCGAAAGGCTTCCGTCAGCGCGACATCGATGCGCGGCACGTTTCGGATGCCGAATGCGATGGTGTAGGCGTCAAAGGTGCTATCGGTGAAAGGCAGTTCCTCGGCATTGGCCTCGACGAAATCGGTGTTGCCGGACAGGCCCTTTTTCTCCGCACGGTCACGGCCGACGCTAAGCATCGAGCCGTTGATGTCGAGCACCGTGGCATGCGTGTTGCCATGGCTGGCGTCTACAATGCGGAAGGCGATGTCGCCGGTGCCGCCGGCCACGTCGAGCACTTTCCAGCCCGGACGTTTCGCCGGATTGAGCCATGTCACCATGGCATCCTTCCACAGCCGGTGCAGCCCGGCCGACATCAGGTCGTTCATCAGGTCGTAGCGGTTCGCCACCTTGTGGAAAACCTCATTGACCAGAGGCTGCTTGTCGCCTGGCCCTACCTTCTTGAAACCATAGGAGGTTTCCATGCCGCCCGCGGCCGTGGTTCTCTCAACTGACATTATTTTGATCCGTCATAAAACCGGCGGGACCATAGCCGATCGATGGTGCGGGCGCTATTGTTTAAGGCGCGGTGTTCGGCCGCGCTTCCAGGTGGTGGGCTTTACGGCCTGGACTGATGAGACGGGATAACTGCATGCCTTTGAAAGCAGAACTGCACTGCCACATCGAGGGGGCAGCGGCGCCCGAACTCGTCATCCGTCAGGCGCAGAAATACGGCAAGGACACCTCGCTTTATATCCAGAACGGCTCCTTCGTCTGGCATGATTTCACCTCGTTCCTGGCGGCTTATGATTTTTCCGCCGACCTGTTCCGCACCGAGGAGGATTATGCCCGCCTCGCCGACCATTATCTGACCAGCCTTGCCCGCGACGGCGCCATCTATTCCGAGGTCTTCACCTCGCCCGACCATGCCGTCAGGGCCGGCCTGTCGCCCAAGGCCTATACCGATGCGCTCGGCGAAGGCATGCTGCGCGCCAAAGCCAAGACCGGCATCGAGGGCCGCATGATCGTCACCGGCGTACGCCATGTCGGCGTCGAGTCGATCGAGCAGGCGGCGCGCTTTGCGGCGCGCTGCGGAAATCCGCTGGTCACCGGCTTCGGCGTCGCCGGCGACGAGCGCATGGGCGAGATGGAGGATTATGTCAGGGCCTTCGAGATCGCCCGCGAAGCCGGCCTCGGCATCACCATCCATGCCGGCGAGCTGACCGGATGGGAGACGGTGCAGGCCGCACTCGACCATATCCGCCCGTCGCGCATCGGCCATGGCGTGCGCGCCATCGAAAACCCCGATCTGGTGCGGCGCATCGCCGATGAGGGCATCGTGCTGGAATGCTGCCCCGGCTCCAACATCGCGCTCAAGGTCTACGACAGTTTCGCCGATCACCCTTTCCCTGCGCTGCAGGCAGCCGGCTGCAAGGTGACGCTGAATTCTGACGACCCGCCCTATTTCTGGACTTCGCTGAAGCGCGAATACGACATCGCCGCCGAGCATTTCGCCATGAACGAAAAGGCGCTGGCCGCCATCACCCGAACCGCGATCGAGGCGGCTTTCGTCGACAGGAAGACGAAAAGCGCGCTGCTTGCCCGGCTCGATGCGAAGAGGTGACTGGTGATTGGTGATTGGTGATTGGTGATTGGTTTGCCGGCGCTTCGGCCTGTCAACGGCAATGATCGATCCATCGGGACTCGCAAACCTGCTCACTATTCACTATTCACTATTCACCATTCACTGGAGCAACCCATGCAGGGCGTCACCGTCGTCGACCACCCGCTTGTCCAGCACAAGCTCACCATCATGCGCAAGAAGGAGACGTCGACCGCTGGTTTCCGGCGGCTGCTGCGCGAGATCTCGCTCCTGCTCGGCTACGAGGTCACCCGCAACCTCGAACTGACGACGACGACCATCGAAACGCCGATGGAAACCATGGAAGCGCCGACGCTGGAGGGCAAGAAGCTGGTCTTCGCCTCGGTGCTGCGCGCCGGCAATGGCCTGCTCGAAGGCCTGCTCGACCTGGTCCCGGCGGCCCGCGTCGCGCATGTCGGCCTCTACCGCGATCACGAAACGCTGGAGGCGGTGGAATATTTCTTCAAGGCGCCGAGCGATCTCGCCGACCGGCTGGTGATCGTCGTCGATCCGATGCTGGCGACCGCGAACTCGGCCATCGCGGCCATCGACAAGCTGAAGGAGCGCGGAGCCACCAACATCCGTTTCCTTTGCCTGCTGGCGGCGCCAGAAGGCATCGAGCGCTTCACCAAGGCGCATCCGGATGTCCCGGTCTTTACCGCTTCCATCGACCGCCAGCTCAACGAGAAGGGCTACATCATGCCCGGCCTCGGCGATGCCGGCGACCGCATGTACGGAACCAAATGACGGCGGCTGGCAAGGCCAGCTGACATCCAGTCGTTTACCGCCCGTTTACGCAAAGCCGCGGTTTCGGGTTGGCGTTAAAGCGGCACACACCATACGTGGGCAAGAATGGGCCTTCACAAAGGTCCATTCATGCTGCGCAAGCTTGTCATTCTGGGCGTGTTCGCCGGAACGTCGGCATCGATCCCGATCGTCTATCAGTCGAATCCGCAGATTCTCGACAACCTGTTGAAGTCGACCGTCGCCGGCAAGCCGTCCGCGCAGCCTCAGCCCGAACTGAACATGGCCTCGGTTCCCGGCAAGCCGGCCGCACCGCTGCCCACTGGGCGCAAAGTATTGGTGGCGGCTGACGAGCGCGGCCATTTCACCTCCGCCTTCAAGCTCAACGGCCGCCAGGTCGACGGCATGATCGACACCGGCGCCACTTTGGTCGCCATCAACACCTCGACGGCGCGCCGCATCGGCATCTCGCTCAACCCGTCGGACTTCAACCAGCAGGTCAACACCGCCAATGGCGCGATCAGGGCCGCCGTGGTCAACATCGATCGCCTGCAGATCGGCAAGATCAGCGTCGACAACGTCCAGGCGGTAGTGCTCGACGACAAGGCTCTGCGCACCAACCTCATTGGCATGAGCTTTTTGCAGCGGCTGGCAAAATACCAGGTCGAAAACGGCACACTGTTACTGGTGCAGTAGCGCGTTCCGCTACCCGCGCGGCAGCACGCGCCGGATGACAGTCTTGTCGGCGGCTGGTTTCGACGCCCCGATCGTATAGGCCGAAAGCACGGCGGCTGCGGCCGCTTCGGCCTCCACTTGCGTGCGGGCGTGGACCAGCGCCAGCGGCTCGCCGGCCCGCACCTCGGCGCCGAGCGGCAGCAGCCTGGTGATGCCGACCGCATGGTCGATCCTGTCGTCCGGCCGCGTGCGCCCGCCACCGAGCCCGACCACAGCAAGGCCGATATCGCGGGTGGCAATAGCGGTGGCAAAACCGTTGCCTGTCGCCTTGACCGCAAACTCCACCGCCGCTTTCGGCAGGTATTTTTCCGGCTTCTCGACGAAATCGGCGGGACCGCCAAGGGCTGCGACCATACGCGCGAAGGCGGCCGCCGCGCGGCCGCCGGCCAGCGTCTCGGCCGCGCGCCTGAGACCGTCCTGATTGGACGACGCCAGCCCTGCCGATTGCAGCATCTCGGCGGCCAGCGCCAGCGTCACATCCTCCAGTCGCTTGTCGCGGAACCTTCCGGTGAGGAAATCGACGGCGTTGCGCACCTCGACCGCGTTGCCGGCCGCCGACGCCAGCGGCTCGTTCATACCGGTGACCAGCGCCGAGGCCTTCAGGCCGGCGCCGTTGGCGATCTCGACCAGGCTGTTGGCAAGTGCTGTCGCGTCGCGCGACTTCTCCATGAAGGCGCCATTGCCGACCTTGACGTCGAGCACCAGCGACTGCAGGCCGGCCGCCAGTTTCTTCGACAGGATAGAGGCAGTGATCAGCGGCACCGATTCCACCGTTCCGGTCACATCGCGGATCGCATAGAGGCGACGGTCGGCGGGCGCGAGATCGGCGGTCTGGCCGATGATGGCACAGCCGGTCTCGAGCACGGTCTTGCGGAAGCGCGCGATATCCGGCTGGCTGATATAGCCTGGGATGGCATCCATTTTGTCCAGCGTGCCGCCGGTATGCCCAAGGCCCCTGCCGGAGATCATCGGCACATAGGCGCCGCAAGCGGCGACGATCGGCGCCAGCATCAGCGAGACATTGTCGCCGACGCCGCCGGTCGAATGTTTGTCGGTGACCGGACCCGGCAGGTCCGACCAGTCGAGCACATCGCCGGAATCGCGCATGGCGAGCGTCAGCGCCACCGCCTCGTCGCGGTTCATGCCGTTGAAGAACACGGCCATGGCGAAGGCGCCGACCTGGCCGTCCGAGACGCTGCCCGAAGTCACGCCCGCGACGAAGGCCGAAATCTCCTGCGGGGACAGTTTCTGGCCGTCGCGCTTGCGGCGGATGATTTCCTGCGGAAGCATCAGGCAGCGCCCTTCGGCTCCGGCAACCCATCCTGGAACACATGCGCAAGGATCGTCGCCAGCCGTGCGCCGCCGATCGGCGCCATGTCCTTGGTCTCCTGGTGCGACAGTTCCGCCCCGGTCATCCCGGCGGCGAGATTGGTGATCACCGAACAGGCGGCTACGCGAAGCCCAAGGAAGCGGGCGAGAATGACCTCCGGCACGGTCGACATCCCTACCGCATTGGCGCCCATGACGCGGGCCATGCGGATTTCAGCAGGGGTTTCGAAACACGGACCGGAAAACCACATATAGACGCCCTTGTGCAGCGCCGTCCCTGTCGCCTTCGCCGCCCGTTCGATCGCCGCGCGCAAGCCGGCATCATAGGCTTCGGTCAGGCCGACGAAGCGGCGGTCGCTCGGCTCGCCGATCAGCGGGTTGGAGCCGGAGAAATTGATGTGATCGGTGATCAGCATCACCGATCCAGGCAGCATGTCGGGATCGACCGAGCCGGCGGCATTGGTAAGGATCAGCTTGGTGATGCCGATGCCGGCAAGCACCTCCAGCGCCGGCCGCATCGCCGCAGCAACGCCGTGCTCGTAATAATGGGCGCGGCCGGACAGCATCAGCACCGGCGTGCCGGCGAAAAGCCCCGCGACCACCTCGCCGGCATGGCCAGTCACCCCGCTGCGGGGGAAACCCGGCAGGTCGGCATAAGAGATGCGCACGGCATTTTCGACCTGGTCGACAAGCCCGCCAAGGCCCGACCCCAGCACCATCGCCGTTGTCGGCGCCAACCCGTCCAGCCTTTCAACGAGGTGGTCCAGAGCTTCCTTCATATCAGCCAACTCTCACTTCAAAATGTCGCCACGAAACCCGTAGGGCAGCATGTCGCCCATGGTCACGGTCTCGACCACGCCGGTGTTGTCGCAAAGATAGAGCTTCGTGTCCGGCCGGCAGAACTCCGCCAGCCTTTGCCGGCAGCCGCCACAGGGCGAGCATTTGGCCATGCGCGAGGCAATGACGGCGATCTCGACGATCTTGCCGCCGCCGCCCATGATGTAATGGCCGAGCGCCGTGGTCTCGGCGCACCAGCCTTCCGGATAGGACGCGACCTCGATGTTGGCGCCGGTGAAGACACGGCCGTCCTCGGTGCGCAACGCCGCACCCACCGGAAACTTCGAATAGGGCGCGTAGGCCTTGGCCATGGCCTCCTGCGCGGCTTCGAACAGATCATGCGACATTCAGGTGTTCTCTCCGACGATCGTGGTCAAAACCCGGCGCTTTGCGTTTTCGTGGCGCCTTTCGAGCACCAGCCGCATGCTCGACTCAGTGCTCCTGGGCGCCCGGATCAACGTTCCTTGACATAAGGCACGCCGCCGGCGCGCGGCGGGATCGCCTTGCCGATGAAGCCGGCAAGCAGGATCACGGTCAGCACATAGGGCAGCGCCTGCATGAACTGCACCGGCACCTTGCCGATCAACGGCAGCGGCGAACCCTGCAGGCGGATCGCCGCCGCGTCGAGGAAGCCGAACAGAAGACAGGCGAACATAGCGTTGACCGGTCGCCATTTGGCAAAGATCAGCGCCGCCAGTGCGATGTACCCCTTGCCCGCGGTCATGTCCTTCACGAAGCCGCCATTCTGCACCATCGAGAGGTAGGCGCCGGCAATGCCGGTCAGCACACCGGTGCAGATCAGGGCCCGGTAGCGCAGCCAAGCGACCGAGATGCCGGCGGTGTCGACGGCGGCCGGGTTCTCGCCGACGGCGCGTAGGCGCAGGCCGAAGCGGGTGCGAAACAACACCCACCAGGTGAACGGCACCATGGCGAAAGCGAGATAGACCAGGATCGAATGGCCAGAGAGCAGCTCGGAATAGATCGGCCCTATGATCGGCACGTCGTGGATCGCGGCAGCACCAGGCAGAGTGATGGCCTCGAAACGCTCGCCCGGCTGCAGCGCCGGCGTGCGCCCGCCCTGCTGGAACCAGGCTTGGCCCAGAATGATGGTCGAGCCGGCGGCGACGAAGTTGATGGCCACACCGGAGACGATCTGGTTGCCGCGATGGGTGATCGAGGCGAAGCCGTGCACCAGGGCAAAGGCGACCGACATCACGATCGCCATGCCGAGACCGAGGAAGGCCGAATGGAAGACCGAAGCGGCGGCCGCACCTGCAAAGGCGCCGACCAGCATCTTGCCTTCCAGCCCGATGTCGAAAACGCCGGCGCGTTCCGAATAGAGGCCGGCGAGGCAAGCGAGTAGCAGCGGCACCGACAGGCGTATGGTCGAGTCCAGGATCTGCACGATGGCGATGAAGACGTCCATCTCAGGCGCCCTTCCCTTTGACCGCTTCGATGCCGACCGACCTTGGACTGAACGAGGCGAACAGCGCCTGGACGTAGGGCCGGAACATGTGCTCCAGCGCACCGGCAAACAGGATGACCAGGCCTTGGATGATGACGATCATGTCGCGGGAAATCGCCGGCATTTCGAAGGCAAGTTCGGCGCCGCCCTGGTAGAGCATGCCGAACAGGATCGCCGCCAGCACGATGCCGACCGGATGCAGTCGGCCCATCAGCGCCACGGCGATGCCGACGAAGCCGGCGCCGGAGACGAAATCGATCGCCACATTGTGCTGGTCGCCCATCACCGGGTTCAGCGTCATCATGCCGGCCAGCGCGCCCGAAATCATCATCGCGATGATGATGATGCGGGTCTCCGAAATGCCGGCATAGCGCGCCGCTTTCGGGCTGTGGCCATAGGTGCGCATCTCGTAGCCGAGCTTGGTGCGCCAGATCAGCAGCCAGACCAGGAATGCCATGAGCAGCGCCAGCAGGAAGCAGATGTTGAACGGCGCCGAGCGGATCTTGGCGCCGAACAGTTCGATGATCCAGTTGAGCTTCGGCAGCTCGGCCCCGGCGAGGAAGTTGCGCGTCTGCGGTGCCTGCGACGCCGCCGGCTTCAATGGCCCGACCAGGAGATAGACCATGATCGAGGCCGCGATGAAGTTGAACATGATGGTGGTGATGACGATGTGCGACCCGCGCTTGGCCTGCAGATAGGCCGGAATCAGCGCCCACAGCGCACCGACGGCGGCTCCGGCGACGATCGCCAGCGGAAAGGTCAGCCACCACGGCAGCACAGTGTCGAAGGCGAGGCAGACCACGCCCACGCCAAGGCCGGCAATATAGGCCTGGCCCTCGGTCCCGATGTTGAACAGGCCGCAATGTGCGGCCACCGCCACTGACAGGCCGGTGAAGATGAAGGTGGTGGCATAGAACAGCGTGAAGGCAATGCCGGTTCCCTTGCCGAAAGCGCCCTCGACCAGGATGACGGCGGCACGAAACGGGTTTTCGCCGACCAGCATGACGACGAAACCGGCAACGATGAAGGCCACCGACAGATTGATCAGCGGGATCAGCCCATAATCGGCCCAGGCCGGCAGCTTGGCGTAAGGCGTGCTCACTCTGCCGCCTCCTGGCGATCGACGCCTGCCATCAGCAGGCCAAGCTCGCCTTCGGTCGCCTCCGGGCCACGTTCGCCGACGATGCGCCCGGCAAACATCACCAGGATGCGGTCCGACAGCGAACGGATCTCGTCGAGCTCGACCGACACCACCAGCACCGCCTTGCCCTGGTCGCGCATGGCAATCAGCCGCTTGTGGATGAATTCTATGGCGCCGACATCGACGCCGCGCGTCGGCTGGCCGACGATCAGAACACCGGGATCCTGCTCCATTTCTCGCGCCAGCACGATCTTCTGCTGGTTGCCGCCGGAGAAATTCGCCGTCTTCAGACGCGGATTGCCGGGACGGATGTCGTATTTCTCGATCTTGTCCTTGGCATCGGTCATGATGGCGTCGATGTTGAGGAACGGCCCTTTGAGGTAGCGCGGGTCGTCATGGTAGCCGAGGATCGAATTCTCGTTCTCCTCGAAGGCCAGCACCAGGCCGACATGATGGCGGTCCTCCGGCACATGGGCGAGCCCACGGTCGCGCAACTCGCCGGGATCGGCGGCCCCGGTCAGGTCGATCGGCTTGCCATCGAGCATCACCGAGCCGGAAACCGCGCGCCTGATGCCGGAAATCGCCTCGAGCAGTTCGGACTGGCCGTTCCCGGCGACACCGGCAATGCCGACGATCTCGCCGGCGCGGATATCGAAGGAGATGTCGTCGACCATGGTGACGCCGCGCTGGTCTTTAACCGTCAGGTTCTTGACCGCGAGCTTGACCGCGCCGGCCTCCGTCTCGCCCTTTTCGACCCGCAGCAGCACGCGCCGCCCGACCATCAGTTCGGCCAGTTCGCCGACTGTCGTCTTGCTGGTCTCGCGCGTCGCCACCATCGTGCCCTGGCGCATGACCGAGACATTGTCGGTGATGGCCATGATCTCGCGCAGCTTGTGGGTGATCAGCACCACCGTTTTCCCCTGGTCCTTCAATTGCCTGAGGATGCGAAACAGATGGTCGGCCTCGGCCGGCGTCAATACGCCCGTCGGCTCGTCGAGAATCAGGATTTCGGCACCGCGATAAAGCGCCTTGAGGATTTCCACACGCTGCTGCAGGCCGACCGGCAATTCCTCGATGATGGCGTCGGGATCGACTTCCAGCCCGTATTCGCGCTCGAGCCGCTCCAGTTCGGAGCGCGCCTTGGCGATGCTCTTTTTCAACAGCGCATCGCTTTCGGCGCCGAGGATGATGTTTTCCAGCACGGTGAAATTGTCGACCAGCATGAAGTGCTGGTGCACCATGCCGATGCCGAGCGCGATGGCGTCGTTGGAGGTCTTGATCGACGCCGGCTTGCCGCCGACACGGATCTCGCCGCTGTCGGCCTGGTAGAAGCCGTAGAGGATCGACATCAGCGTCGACTTGCCGGCGCCGTTCTCGCCGACGATGCCGTGGATGGTGCCGCGTGCGATCTCCAGATTGATGTCGCGATTGGCGCGAACGGCGCCAAAACTCTTGTTGATGCCGATCAGTTCGATTGCGGCTTGCGCCATGCAGCCTGTCCCACTCTTATTTTTTTATCGCTTGGTCAAAACGCCTAGCATGATGCCCCGCCCGTGCCAATTGGCGGCGCAGTGGCCACTCTCGACAAATCCCGGTGCGCTTGTCAATTTCGAACGTGGCCGCAGACCTTCACATTCACTAATATGCAAGGGTCAACAGTCGCATCATCATGCTGCAACTGCGTGCACCAAGACTAGGGAGTTTCGAATGATCATGCCTGTCGACCGGCTGACGACGCTGGAAATCCGCGCCGCTGAACAGGAAAAGACCATCGAGGAACTGTCGGGCCAGATCGCCGAACAGTGGACGGCGATCGAACGCATGCAGCGCAAGCTCGATGCGCTGACCGGGCGCTTCATGGCGCTGGAGGAACAGTCGGCCCCCGACGTGCCGATAACCAAACCGCCGCACTGGTAACAAGGAGAAGCCGATGGCCGGTGAAAGCGATCGCGTTGCGCGGGCGGGCGACTATGTGCTTGGCCTGATGAACGATCGCGACCGCGAGCGTGCCGAGCGCGACCTGGAGATCGATCCCGCCTTCCGCGACACGGTGATGCGGCTGGCCGAGCGCATGCATGTCTTCGACCGCATGGGGCGGCCCTCGGGCGACGGCGATCGCTGGCGGCTGATCTCGCAACGCATCGCCGAACTGCCGCAGATGCGTGTGGTTGGCCAGGACGAAGCGAAGCCGGTGATCGGCAGACTGGAGCGGAAGCCCTATGGCGTCGGCGTGCATTCGCTCGGTGGCCGACGCGGCGCCGTCATCGCCATCGCGCTGATCATGGTATTCGCGCTGGGTTATCTCGTCGGACAGCTATAGGCCGAGTTCGCGCGACATCAGCAGCATCGGGTAGCCGTCCTGCTCAAACGACTCGACCACTGCCCAACCGAGCCCGGCATAGAAGTCTCGCGCCACCCACGTATAGAGGTAGGTCCTCTCCACACCGATCGCGGTTGCATGCGCTTCGATGGCTGCAACCAGCGCGCGGCCGATCCCTTTGCCGCGGTGGTCGCTATCGACGACCAATCCCGCCAGCCAAGGCGTCAGCTCATGCGCGGGTTCAAGTTCGTGGCGAACCAGCAGGCAGGTCCCGACCGGGACGTCCCTTATCCGCGCCACAAGCGCCGCCTCGAAGCCATCTCCGTTGAGCAACTCGCGAAGCCCGGCGACGTCCTCATTCAGCGTTCTTGCGCTGCCCTCGAAAAAGGCGGCGATGCGCAGTCGCGCCACTGCATCAACATCGCGTTCGGTCATCGGTCCGATGGTCGGCTTCACTCTCGCCTCTCAAGTTGCGGCCCCCCTCAAACCCAAAAACAAAACCGCCGGACTCTCGCCCGGCGGTTTCAACTCTAATGGATACAGATCAATACGGGCAGGCGTTGTCGGCGGTGTAGTCGTGCACCTGGATCGTGCCGGCGATGATGTCGGCCTTGGCCTTTTCGACGGCAGCCTTCATCTCGTCGGTGACCAGCGCCTTGTTGTTGTCGTCCATGGCGTAGTCGACGCCGCCTTCCTTGAGGCCGAGATTTTGCAGGCCGCCCTTGAAGGTGCCGTTCTTGCCGTCCATGAAGGCGGTGTAGACCGCAACGTCGACGCGCTTCAGCATTGAGGTCAGCACCTTGCCGGGCTGCAGGCCGTTCTGGTTGGAATCGACGCCGATGCCGAGCTTGCCGGCATCCGCCGCCGCCTGCAGCACGCCGACGCCGGTGCCGCCGGCCGCGGCATAGACGACGTCGGAGCCCTGGTCGATCTGCGTCTTGGCGATCTCGCCGCCCTTGGCCGGATCGTTCCACGCCGCGGGCGTGTCGCCGGTCATGTTCTGGATGACGTCGGTCGCACCGGCTGCCTTGGCGCCGCCGACATAGCCGCATTCGAACTTGCGGATCAGCGGAATGTCCATACCGCCGATGAAGGAGACCTTCTTGGACTTCGAGGCCATCGCCGCCAGGATGCCGACGAGATAGGAGCCTTCGTTTTCCTTGAACACAAGCGAGCGGACATTGGGCATATCGACGGCATCGTCGATGATGGCGAAGTTGAGATCGGGATATTCCTTCGCGACCACCTTCAGCGCATCCTCCCAGGCAAAGCCGGCCATGACGATCGGGTTGCGGCCGTCCTCGGCGAAGCGGCGCAGCGCCTGCTCGCGTTGCGAGGCGTTCGACACTTCGAACTCGACATAGGCGGTGCCGGTCTCGGTCTTGAACTTTTCGGCGCCGTGATAGGCAGCCTCGTTGAAGGACTTGTCGAACTTGCCGCCGAGATCGTAGAGGATGGCCGGCTGGACATCCGCGGCGAAAGCCGGAAGAACCATTGCGGTTGCGGCCAGGAGGCCGAGAACGATACGTTTCATGTGATCCACACCCTGTCGGTTATTTTTTTCCGTTACGCGCCGTCCGCCTGCCCGGTTCTCCGGCAGGCATGCGGCATCAGCCAGGAGTGTACTCCCCTCCCGCTCAAGGCAATCTGGCACGGCCCGAAACAAAATTCACGCGGAATTTTGACCTTTTGGAAAAGCATGCCCCCCGTTGGAAAAACATGCCCAATGCGGTGACAGCTGTGGACGATTGCCGCGTTGTCGTCGCAAGTCCGCTGGGACAACCCATCAGCCCGGCGCGAATTCTCCGCCGCGCCGCCGGCGCCGGTAGCCGATCGCATAGAGGATGAAGGCAAGCACCGCGAACACGGCAAACCCCGGCTGGGCAAGCACCCAGGCGATGCCGCCATCCCATATCATCGGATTGACCTTGGCGCGCACGAAGGTCTCGAAGGCCGCGCGGGTGTCGGGCGAAACCGCCAGCCAGCTCGAATTCAGCGGCGTCATGACCAATGTGGAAGCCGCCACCGAGCGCGTCGCGTCGAGCACGGCCATGATGACGGCGACCGAGAGTGCGATCATGGCCGCGAGGCGAAACAAAAAACGCAGCATCGAAATCTTCCCCGGTCCTCAAGTTCCTCCCGAGGACCTTCCGGTCAAAGGCGAGGAATAGAATGCGCACGCCCGGCGTGCAATCGCCATATACGCGAATTTGAAGCCTATCGCCCGCCTATATGGAAACCTTTCGGCTCCGCCGATGGACGAGCCAGACGCCGAGGACCCCGCCGCCAATGGCCCCGACCACCAGCCCGGCAAGGCCGATGAACACCGCGAAGTAGCCGCAGCCGCCTTCGAAACAGCTGATGTCGGTGGCTTCGGCGATCCCCGCGCCGAGCGCAAAGCCGGCGACAGTGCCGACGACGGCGCCGAGGGTGATGCCGGCCAGCGCGGCGACGACCGAACTAAAGGCTGACGGTGCCTGCGCTTCCGGCCTTTCATAAAAGGCCTTGGCCTCGTCGCGGCGGCGCAGCAGGTAAATGCAAAACAGGCCGATGACGATTTCGCTGGCGGCGATCGCAAGCTCCCTGGCGGAGACGGTGAAATCGGGCACGGTCAGCGCATAGACCTGCTCGGCCAGCCGCCAGGCGATGGTGGTGATCTGCCAGATGGTGAAATGACGCGGAAAGCGCGCGGAACGGCTTAAGGCGAGGCCGAGCAGATAAAGCCCCCACACGATGGTGACGATGTCGAAGGCCAGTCCGCCAAGCACGAAATAGAAGACCCTGTCCGGCAGGCCGGAACTCTCCAACAGCCACCGCGCCGAGACCAGCCAGTAGACCGACCATGCCATGACGAAGAGGAGCCAGACCACGGGCACAAAGGACAGCCCGCTGTCCGGACGCCCTGCCGGCGTCAGCCCGCCTGGCATGCCTCCGGCCGGCGTTCCGCTGGCCGGCTGTTCATTGCTCGATGTCATGTCGGACGATGCCCCCCGCAAAGCCTCCGCCGCACTCGACAGGTGGCGAGGGGCGAAGTCAAGCGCGGCCGGCCCTGCCGCCTTGCCCGTGCACACCATTCAGAACCGAAGCGCCTTAGAAGCGGAGCCGATCAACGCCCCGCGAAACGATGCATGGCCGGCAAAGCGAATAGACTGCCGTTATGGCTTGGCATTCGGCGCCGGATCGACTAGATGAGCCCCGCGCCTGTTTGATTGACGGGCGCCGGGAAGGGCATCCGCTGGTTGGCGGTGTCCATCAAGCGGGTCTTCCCGCAAATCCCAAAGGGATGCATCTCCCCAACCCGCGTGGCAAAACCGGCCGGCGCGAATGCAAGGACGGAGAGGTGGCCGAGTGGTTGAAGGCGCACGCCTGGAAAGTGTGTTTACGGGAGACCGTAACGCGGGTTCGAATCCCGCTCTCTCCGCCATCCCACAGAATAGTCGTATTTCTCCAGCAAAATCAGTACCTTAGAGGATAGCCTGCTGGTGGCTTAGACCAATCACTTAGACCAATCTGGCCTCATTGCTCAGGCGGCTTTCCTTACATCCTCGACGTACCACTGAAGGGCCATCCAAGGGTCGCCCTCCAATTCCACCGCCGCTGCGTATGCCTCGCCTTCCCCGAAGGTCTCGCGAACGTGTTCAAGGTGGCTCTTGAGCCATACCGCCACGTCGGCCTGAAGGGTGCTGTAGTCGATGGTCGTCATCGGGCTTGCTCCTATCTCGTCTCTGGACGCCCCCGAAATAGGGAGCCCTTAGCGAAGTCGTCAAATCAAATAAATTCAATGCGTTAGCGGAACTATTCCCTTAGCGGGACTGTCCCACCAGTGGAGCGATTTCTGTCTCAACGGACCCGCCCCCGACGCACCTCTTGGGGCGATGCATCGGGAGCAGGAAAGGGTTAGTCGCTGTAGGCCGAACCGTCCTTACGAGCGGCAGCTATGGCTTGGGCGTGGCCATGGAACACGTGCCATTCACCCTTGGCGGCAGCCCTGCGGAGCGCCGGGTAATCCGCCTCGTCGACATGCTCGAAGTAGGTCTGAAGGTTCAGCCCATGCTGCCGCAGCACGTTCCTATCGAGGTGCTGACTGAACGCAGTCTCGACCACAGCCGCCTCAACCTCCTCGATCCCGAAGGCTTCACCCACAGGTATCTCTCCGGTCGCGACGTAGGCGTCCACGATGAATTGCTGCTGGGTGTCACTATGGGTGTCCCTGAAGCGGTCAAGGCTCTGATCGGCCATGCGCACAAACTCGGCATGTTGCTTCTCTTCTTTCTGGTCCTCGGTCAGTTCCTCGGTATCGTTGGCCTCGTCAGCCACGGTAGGCAACGGAGCGGCATCACCCGCCCCGTCACTCTCGGCCCCCGTGGTTACCTGAAAGACGAGCCGTATGGCGTCAGCGCCACATTTACAGCCGCGACGTAATCCGCCCGCCCGATTTCGCCACGGGCAAGCATGTCCTTGGCCTGCTGTGGTCCAAGCTGGATGCCGCCGATGGTCACCGGAAGCTGGTCGACAAGGGCTTGCGGTGCCGCGTTGAATGCGCCTGCACTTGCTGCCGCTACCTGTGCCTTCTGGCCGTCGTTTAGCGCCTGCCCGGTGTTGATGCCCATTCGCTTGGCCTGCATTTGCTGATTGGCCCGAAGTCCGGCCTCCGTCTGGGCCGCGATCCGCTCTTGGAACGCTGCCTCCTGCCGGTCCTTCTCGGCCTGCTCATGGTCGCGCCGCATCTGGTCCACGCGGTCTTCAAGGCCCTGTCGGTCCCGTGCTTCCTGTCCGCGAATGTCGATCTGGTTGCTGTTGATCTGGAGCCCGGAGGCCTTGCTGAAATCGTTCATGGTGTTCGTTCCTTCTGGTCGTGATGGATCGCCCCGGCGCGTCATTGCTCCGGGTGCGGTATGTCGGTCTTGGTGGTGGCTGGGTCAGCGCCTTGGCGTGAACCCAAAGGTCATCGTCTGCGGGCCTTCAGGACGCGCGCTAAGGCCGGTTGGGGCAGTTGCTCCGGTAAGACCATCGCTGCCTCCGGCGACCCTTCCACGCGGCGCTGTGGGTCTCACAGACATCTCGGCAATACGCCGTGCGACTGCCACAGCCTCAAGCTCGGGATAGCCATAGACTTCAAAGCATCGTTCAGCAGCCGTGTTGAAGCTCTGGGTCCATTCGATGCCGATCCCCAGCAGCCTGCGGTCGAGTTGCGACACGGTCTCCCAGTCGTCGGCCTTGATCCATTCGACCAGAGCCAGAGCCGCTTCCCGCGTGGGATAGGTCGCCACCCAGTCCCGCCGCCTGATGTCGTCAAGGGTCAAAGCGGGCATTCCGGTCGTTGCGCCACGTTAGCGGCCCGTGCTTCACGATTAGCGGCAGATGGTCGTGGAACGTTTCGCCATGCTCGCTGCCGGCTGTTGATGCCTCCAGCATGTCCAGTACCGTGGGGCAGTCGCGCGACGGATGCCGAACCGGCAACCCGTTCAGCCAATCCAGCGCGTCCTGTTCGACATTCCCGCCGAGACCGGCCTTTTCCGCGTCTTTGCCGACCAGCCGCTTCAGTTCCATGTTCAGCATCGAACGGCTGGTGATGTACGCGCGGCTGGTCCATTCGCCGGTCGGGCTGGTGCCGCGCCTGCGGGTCCGCTTGGTCTCGACCGCCTGAATGATCCACTCACGGTCTGTCTCGACAACGCGGATTGCCGACGTGATCTTGCGGATGGCCTCAGCCATTGGCCTGACTGCCTTCCGCCTTGGCCCTGACTTCCTTCCGCCACTCAGCGAACAGCGTCCGCATGTCTTTCCGCTTCTGGTTGATGGTGTCGCGGTTCCGGTAATAGGCCGCATTGTCGATTTCCCGGTTGCGCTCTCGGTTCGCCTCACGCCATTTGCGCTTGTGTTCACGCCACTGCCGGCGCGTTGCTTCGTCCTGCATTTCTCAGGTCCTTTCTGCTGTCGTGTTGATGCTGTGGCCGGGCCTCTCAGGGTCCAGCCTGTACAATCTGTACACCGTAGTGTTTGTACACTTGAGGGTCCCTTAGAACTCCTCGTCGGTCTCCTTGGGCAGGAACCCTTGCAGTTCCCCGACCACCTCAGGAAGCCGCCTTCCGAAGTACGTAGCGAGGGCCATAGCGGCAATCTCGGGGTCTCGTAACAGTCGCCCCGAGAACGTCTTCGCAAGCGTATCGGCAAACCGATCTGCTACCTGTTGCTTCCATTCTTCAGGGTCCAATCCGTCCACCCCGTTCATGTCTTTCCCTTCCGCCGCTTTCCTCGCCTTGAACCACGTCACGTAGTTCCCGGCGTCCACCACCCCCAATGCCTTCTTGGCTTTCCTCATGGTGGCCACCTGTGACGTCGAGGTCCCCGACGCCTCCGCAACCTCGGCCTTGCTGTATCGGTCCAGCACGACAAGCCGCCATGCGAAGTCCTGCCGCTCACTGGAGGACATCGGCAGCTTGGCCTTGGCGTTCGCTTTGCCTGCCTCCAGAACGGCCTCCTCGGGGGTTCCCTCGAAGTACACCGTGGGGATGCTGTCATTGCCCACCCGCTGGTACGCTTCGTGCCGGTGGTGCCCGTCGATCAGGACATAGCCGTCCCCGGCAACCATCACGGTCACCGGGTCGAGGTCCTTCCGGCTCCTGAGGAGCTTCACAAGGTCGGATAGATGCCGCTCATCCATCCCGCCGCGTGGCTGGAATAGGTCTGGCAGCACCCTCACGCCACCAAGCGGCAATCTGTCGGGCCTGCTGAGGTTGTCCTGGCGGGACCCTGATAGTTCTATGAGGCCGGCCAATGCCTCAGCCGCTCCTGTGATCATGTTCACCTTTCAGATTGTTGTTGTATGAGGGAACCCGCCACCCTGAACCGTCCAGTCCAAAAGGGGAGGACAGATAGGGGCACACACGGCCTCACATCTACCGACCGGCCACAGCCACCGCGCGCCACGACCCCGGAAGGGAACAGAGCAGGCAGCGGGAGAACGCTTGACAGATCGGTAGGTGAGAAGCCGTGAGGAGAGGGTGTTTCTTTCCGAACAGGTGGGGCTTATCCGCCCAAGTAACCTCTATCGGCCCATCTGAGCATCCCTGAAGATTTCCTGCAGTTCGTCGTCCAATTCTTCCTTGCTCTTCTGAACGTATTTCCCTTCATCTGGCCTGCTTTCTGGGAGGAAATGGTCCTCTATTTCATCGATGCTATCGCCCATCCCCGGCTGTCTTCCATCCCATGTCTGATACTCGGAGGTTCCCGCCGAGAAGCTCCGCGCCATTACTCGCTCCATCACCATGATCTGGATGGCACCCGCCGACCGCTTGGCCTTCACCATCTCGTCAATCTCGACCATCATCGGCTTGTAGACTTCCCAGTCGGCGCGCCATGCCCGAAGTTGCCCACGTGCCCAATAACGGAGCGCCTTGCGTATCCGCTCGCGTTTCACCGCGCGGCTTTCCTCTCCGGTCTTTGGGAACTTGGCTTTCACGACATCCTTGAAGTCCCAGCCGTCATGCTCCCATCCCGCCTGGAACCGCTTCGGTCCGGCGTATTCATAGCGCCCTGACTTACCGCCAAGGAACTTCCTTCCCTTCGTCACTGCATTCTCTCCTGTGCTATTGCCGCTGAGGCTGTTTCCTTGAGCACGCTCTGCACGGTCGCTGTGGAGTATCCCACGGCGGCGGCAATGGCCCTCAGGGATGCTCCCTCCGCCCTCATGCCACGTACTCTCTGTTCAATCTCTTGGGTCACCGTCTTGGGCCTGCCAAGGTGGTCCCCTCGGGCCTTCGCCTTGGCGATGCCTTCCATCTGCCGCTCCTTCCTGAGGGCGGTCTCAAACTCTGCGATGCTGGCGAGGATGCCAAACATCAGCTTGCCATGCGGATTGGTCGTATCGAGCGACGGGTCGTTCAGCACCCGGAACCCGACCCCCCGCTTGTCGAGGTCTTCCACAATCTGGTGGAGGTGCGCCGCTGATCTCGCCAGTCGGTCGACCTTGCTGACCACCAGCGTGTCACCCTTCCGAACGAACCTCAGCGCCTCGGCCAGCTTCGGCCTGTCATTGTCTAGCCCTGACAGCCGGTCTTGAAACAGGTGGTCATCGGTCACCCCTGCCGCCTTTAACTGGTCGATCTGGACTGCTGTGTTCTGGTCGGTCGTGCTGACCCGGGCGTAACCAACGATTGCCATGATGTGAACTATCTCCTAAGAGCCAATGTTCACGACCATTACCTCACGCTAAGTTCACATGTCAACGGCGCTGTGAGAAAAAGAATACCTTTGTTCACTCCACCAGCGGGCAGCCTCCCGGCGGTGTAATCGAACCGAAGGGGGGACGGGGGGTCCTGGCGCGTGCCAGTTATCCGATCTCCCGCGCACATTTTTCTACCAAATATTCCCGGGGGATTGTGATCATCCCTGCTTGCAGTCTTCTGAGTTAAAGAGAACTGTGCAAACAAGATGGGACGGAGGGATGAATGGTTGACATTGTTTACACGACAGTACCGGGAAAAATCAAAACCCTTCTGACAAAAATCAGAGGAGCGGGTGTCCCCTCAAAGGTTACTCAGAAGTGGCTCAAGGGGATTGGGTTCAATTCCAGCAACGATGGAACGCTGATCCCCGTCTTGCGCGTTGCCGGCCTGATCGACGGCCATGCCGTCCCCACACCCAAGTGGTCCGAGTACCGAACATCTAAGCATCGTTCGGTCTTAGGGGGAGGAATTAAGTCTGGCTATTCCGAACTATTTGCCGTCTACCCGGATGCCAACAAAAGAAGCAATGCGGAACTGGAAAATGTCTTCGCCTCAAGTTCGTCGGTGGGAAAGCAGGCAATCTCCAAGACCGTAAGCACGTTCAAAACGCTCGTTGAGGAGGCCGATTTTGAGGACGCGGCTGAGCCTCAAGACCACCCCGGCCATGATACACCGGCAAAGCGCCAGCCTGCTTCCGCCGCCCCGGCGCAACTTCAGCGGCCCAACCCGGCTTCGCCCTCCCTTCACATCGACATTCAGGTCCACATCTCATCCGATGCCTCCCTCGAACAGATCGACAAGGTCTTTTCGAGTATGGCAAAGCACCTATACGGAACTGCCTCTTAATGGCTGCCGACGTCACCAATTCGATCCGGCTTGCGAAGGGCATTACAAGCGAGATTGACGCTGTTTTGGGACCGCCCGAGACCGGCCTCCCGTCAGAACGCCAGCTTGTCGTGCCGATGTCACTTGTTAGGGGCACTCGGGGCTACATCGAGAAGGTGGCGAACCAAATCAACGGCACTTACGAGCATGGCTGGTACGACGCGAGCGCGGTAATGATTAGGCGACTACTTGAGACCCTGATCATCGAGGCGTTCGAGGCACACAAAATCGCTGATCGGATCAAGGGACCATCCGGGGATTTCCTGTTTCTTCGTGACATGATCGAGAAGGCGTTGAAGGAGCAGACGTGGAACCTCGGACGAAACTGCAAAGCAGCACTGCCGCGTCTCAAGGACGTCGGTGACAAGTCCGCCCACAGTCGTAGGTTCATTGCTCAGGTTTCGGACGTGCAACAGTTGCTGCCTGAAATTCGAGTTGTGGTGCAAGAGCTTCTATTCCTTGCCGCGCTGTCGAAATAGCGCTCCCGGGCGGCGGCAACTTCACGGCCTTCACGCACGCCACCTTCTGTTCATCGCTCGGTCCTCCCGAGTAAACCCCGAAGGTGATCGACTTGCGTCCCTCGACGTGCCCGACAACAGCCGCCACGGTTGTCTCAGGTATGCCCGCCTGTTCTGCCTGAGAGACGAACCAGCGCCGGAACGAATGGAAGTTGACCAAGCTCCTGCGCCTGCCGTCCCGCTTGTCGTCGACACCACAAGCCACCCGGTAGCGCGTGAACCGTTTGGTCGTCACCGCCGCCGCGTCCCGTTCGTTGGCCAATTCATGGAACAGCCAATCCCCGGGCTTCTTGTCCTTCGTCCGGCTCCCGACCAGCTTGGTCAGCCCCGAGTGTATCGGCACCCGCCGCACCCCGGCCTGTGTCTTCGCGTCCCGTATGTCGAACCATCCCCCGGCGCATTGCCCGACCCGAAGCGTCACGATCTCCTCCAGGCGCATTCCAGACAGCGCCCCGATCAACGCCGCGTCCTGAAGCTGGTGGTCGAATTGTCCCGCCTCCCTGTCGCCACTGTCGAGCTGCTCACCATACAGCACCGCGTTCAATTCCTTCGGGGTGAATGGTCGTTCCCCCTGCGTGGCCTCGGCAGAGCCCTTCTTGCGCCGCTGGGGCTGTAGCTGGCGGTCCCATGGATTGCCGCTCTGCTCGGTGTCGACGAGGCCGCGCCGCGCCAGATAGTCCCAATAACCCCGCACCGCCGAAAGGTGCTTCTTGGCGGTCTTCGGGTGCATCTCGGCGATCTCCTCCGAGACGTACCGGCCCGCGTTCTTGCGGTCGATGTCGGCCAGCCTGAGGGCCTTCTCGGCGCACCATCGGGCAAACCGCTTGACCAGTCCTCGCCACTCAGCGGTGGTCTTATCGGCGAGCTTGGCCTCCTTCAGGTATGCCTCAAGGTGCTGATCGACGGGCACCTTCCCAGACACGGCAGCATCGAACAGCTTCCGTTCCTTGCCCCTGTAATGGTCACGCTCGTCCTCGGCGGCGCTCACAGCGTCGTGCAGCGCGTCGGTATCTCCTGCATCTTGAAGGGTTTTGATCGCTTCCCGAACGATGGCACCCCGCGAGGTCGCGTCGATCTGCTCCGGTGTCACCGCTTCCCCGGCCTTGATGGCCTTGAATAGGTCGAGGGCTGTCCGCTCTCTCGCGTCTCGCCTTTCCATTGCAACCCGGATGTCCCCGGTTTCGAGGCTTTCCACGATGGCCGTGCGGCGCTTGAACTCATGGCGAGCCGCCTCCGGTATCGCCATCTTGAACCACCACGTTCGCCCCCTCAGCGAGAGGTGCCGCCGCGCTCTGCCCTTGAAACCTGCCATGCTTAGACCATCCACTTAGACCAATTCCAAGGGGCGATTACCAAGCATAATCAACTATTTCAAGGGCATACGGCTGTTTGGCGTCTAATCCCGCTCTCTCCGCCACTATCAAGCCCTTGAAACCGCCTGCGATTTCCCACCCCAGCGGGTGCGGCTGACTTTGCTTCACATGCTCGCCCTGGGTTCATGGCGGATTGCCGGCTTGCTCGCCAAGCCAGGCGCAGAAATGCCGCGGAGCGATCCGGCGGTCGCCGTCACCTGTTCAACCGCCAGAGTTTCAAAGGCGTAGCCGGACCTCTGTCTTCACTCTTCGTGCCCCATCTGTCACCGTCGCAACCAACGCGTTAGTGCCGCCTGGTGCGGTCTCAGGTCGCAGATGAGGTAATTCCATGAATTATAACGATATCGACCTCAATCTATTGCGGGTCTTTGACGTGATGATGCGGGAAAGGAGCGTCACGCGGGCGGCTACCGAATTGGGCAGAACACAATCCGCTGTAAGCCACTCCCTGTCGAAGCTTCGGTATCTATTGCAGGATGAATTGTTCACCAGAGATGGCGGCGAGATGCGGCCAACTCCCCGGGCAGTTGAGCTGCTGTCGAATATTTCCGCCGCACTCGCAACGATCCGCGCATCGATCGACCGGCATCAGATCTTCAATCCAGCAACGACGCGGCGCAACTTTCGCGTTGGACTTACAGATTATCATGCCATGGTTTTCATCCCGGGCCTCATTCGAGAATTTTCCAGGCAAGCTCCTGGCGCGACGCTGAACGTCATTCCCGCAAACGGACCCGAAATCGGTTCATCGGTCTATCTGAGACAAGTTGACTGCGCGCTGACGGGAGCAGCGATACGCGACGACCCAGGTCTCTTGAAGGTGGAGCTTGGCCAGGACCGATTGTTTTGCGCAGTGTGGAGCGGAAGCAAGATCGCCAGAAGCGCAATGACGCTGGAAACCTATCTGGCCAGTTCCCACCTCCAGATTTCCGCAGATGGCCTGGCGGAAGGCCTCGCGGATGCCGCCCTCAAACAGATGGGTCTTCGCCGCAATGTCGTTGCGACCATCTCGAACTATCCGGTGCTGCCCTGGGCGCTTCGCGGCACTGAACTGATTACCCATTGCGGTGATGCCATCCGGAAAAAAATGCTGGATGAGAGGAGTGAGGTGACGTTGGTCCCGCCACCCCTTCCGATAGCGAATGTGAATGCCTGGCTTATTGTTCACCGCCAGATGGCGAATGACCCGGGAACCAGGTGGCTCCGGGAAATCATCGTGGGAATCTACAACGAATCGCGGAGCAAGAGACACCAAGGCACCGTCGGAGCACCGGGGTCGGCCGTAAAATAGGTCGCGCGCGCTGCTTCACCACTCAACCGCTTTTCAGCTGGGAGTGCTTCGCAACTATGAGCAGCGCTCATTTTCACCATGAGAACAATCGATTTGACGAATACTTGGGCTGGAGAGCACATTCCCTTCAACAATAACAGGGGAATGCCGAAATGAGATCAACGTTCAAGGGCCTACTTGCCCTCGCCATCGCGTGCACCGCCTCCTCGGCGTGGTCCGCAACCCTCGATAATGTCAAGAAAAATGGCGTGCTGACCTGTGGCACGAATTCGGCCACGGCTGGCTTCAGCCTTCCCGACAATGAAGGCAAATGGACCGGATTTGTCGTCGATTATTGTCGCGCCGTGGCCGCTGCCGTGCTCGGGGACGCGCAAAAGGTCAAGTTCATCCCATTGACGCCAAAGGATCGCTTCACCGCCTTGCAGTCGGGAGAGATCGACATTCTCGCCCACAACGCAACCTGGACATCGTCCCGCGATACGTCGCTAGGCATACTGTTTGCCGGCACGTATTTCTATGACGGCCAGGGGTTCATGGTGCGCAAGGCGGACAATATCACGTCAGCCAAGGGACTTGACGGCGCATCGATATGCGTCACCCAGGGCACCACGACCGAGTTGAACCTTGCCGATTATTTTCGCTCGCAGTCGATCAAGTACACGACGGTTGGTTTCGCAGACGAGGAAGCTGTAGTGAAGGCTTATGAGGAGGGACGTTGCGACGTCTTGTCCGCAGACACCTCCACCTTGAACGCGTCGCGGCTTCGCATGGCCAAGCCGGACGACAGCATTGTTCTTCCCGAGCTGATCTCCAAGGAGCCGCTTGGCCCGGCCGTGCGGCAGGGTGACGACCAGTGGCTCAATGTGGCGAAGTGGACGCTCTACGTCATGGTGGCCGCGGAGGAATACGGGGTCACCTCCAAGAACGTCGATGCCATGAAATCGTCGGACAACCCCAGCATCCGCCGCTTGCTTGGCGTGGACGGCAGCATAGGCAAGGACATCGGGCTCGGCGATAACTGGCCGGTCGAGGTGATCAAGCAGGTCGGCAATTACGGCGAAGTGTTTGATCGCAATGTCGGCAAGGATTCGCCGCTGAAAATGGAGCGCGGCATGAACGCGCTCTGGAACCAAGGCGGCGTTCAATACGCTCCGCCGATCCGCTAACGCATGTCGCTCAAAAATGGCCCCGGTTTTGAGACACGACATGCATAACGAAGACCCTAAAGCGCGTCGCCTGAGTCCGTTCAATGGCGACGCGCTTTAGGCAAAGGCATGGTTGCAAGGCGCTGGCGTGTTACCGTCAGCGCCTTGCACGGACCCGATAGGAACAGCCCATGTCCCATTTGTCGCTTCCCGCGCCGTCGCGCAGGAGGTTGTCGCTGCACGATACGAAGGTGCGGGGCATCTTCTACCAGCTCTTGCTCGCCGGCTGCCTGCTGGCCTTGGCCCTGGGCATCGGCATGCAGACTGCATCGAATATGCGGGTCCGGGGGATTCCGCTCTCATTCGACTTTTGGAATGAGTCTGCCGGCTTCGACATCAATCAAACCCTGATACCGTACGATGCATTGTCCAGCTACGGTCAGGCGTTCTGGGTGGGAGTGGTCAACACCCTCTACGTCAGTGTCCTCGCAATCCTGTTTGCGACCTTGCTTGGCTTCGTCATCGGCGTTGCCCGCCTGTCGCCGAACTGGATCGTTTCGAAGGTGGCGACCGCCTATGTCGAGCTTGTGCGCAATGTTCCGTTATTGCTGCAGCTGCTGTTCTGGTACAACGCCGTCCTCAAGCCGTTGCCCTCGCCGAAGGCGTCCATCGCCATTCCCGGCGGCATCTACCTCAACAATCGCGGCCTCATCGTTCCGGAGATTCATTTGCATCCGGGAGCGGGTCTGGTGGGCCTGGCATTCGTTGCGGCCATTTCCTGCTGCGTTGCATTCTGGTTTCGCGCCAGGAGCGTCCAGAGACGGACGGGCAAGCAGCTGCCGGTGCTTCTGGTCAGTCTGGCGATCTTGACAGGATTTCCGTTGGTCCTTTTCCTGGCGGCTGGCGAGCCGGTCTCGTTCGTCGCTCCGCAGCTGCGGGGTTTCAATTTTCAAGGCGGGCATCAGCTCTATCCGGAGTTTGCCGCTCTCCTGATCGGTCTGTCGGTCTACACCGGTTCATACATCGCCGAGATCGTGCGAGGTGGAATCCAGGCAGTGCAAAAGGGCCAGACCGAGGCTGCGCATGCGTTGGGGCTGGCGCCGGGCAAGACGCTTCGTCTGGTCGTCGTTCCCCAGGCGCTGCGCATCATCATTCCCCCTTTGACAAGCCAGTATCTCAACCTCATCAAGAACTCGTCGCTTGCCGTGTTCATCGGCTATCCCGACCTCGTTCAGATCTTTGCCGGCACGGTGCTCAATCAGACCGGAGCCGCCGTCCAGGTCATGGCGATTACTCTGTCGGTCTATCTCGTCATCTCCCTTGCCACGTCGTTGGTCATGAACGCGTGCAACCAACATTTTGCAATTGTTGAAAGGTGACGGATGAGCGATCAGTCCATGCGTTCGCCAATTGTGATCAGCGCGCTCATACCAGCCATGGCGCCTCCCGCGGACGTTCGACCGGGTCCAGTGAGCTGGATGAAAAAGAACCTGTTTTCGACGCCGTCTTCAGGCGCGCTGACAATATGCTTTGTCCTCCTCGCCACGTGGCTGCTGCATCACTTCCTGAGCTTTGCGATCTTCAACGCGGTCTGGAGCGGCGGCCATGAAGCTTGCCGTGCGAACAGCCAGGGGGCTTGCTGGCCTTTCATCGCCGAGAAGTTCGACTACCTGCGATACGGCGCGTATCCGGTTTCCGAGCGGTGGCGCGTGGACCTTGCGCAGGCGATCGGCGCCATCCTCATCGTTTGGCTCCTGTGGACGAAGGCTCCGCGGCGCAAAGTGGCGGCGTTGCTGTTCTTCCTCGTCTACCCCGTGGCCGCGTTCGTTCTCGTGCGCGGCGTTGCCTGGCTTCATTTGCCTGTCATCGATACGACGCTCTGGGGCGGTCTCTTGATCACGTTGCTGATGTCGATCGTGGGTATCGTCTTCTCGCTTCCGATCGGGGTTGTCCTGGCGCTTGGACGCAGGTCGGAACTCCCTTTCGTCAAGACGGTTTGCGTCACGTTCATCGAAGTCGTCCGCGGCGTGCCGTTTATCACAGTGTTGTTCATGGCGAACTTCATGATGCCGCTCTTCGTCCCGGATTATCTGACGCCTGATCGACTGTTGCGCCCGCTCATCGCGATAGCGTTGTTCTCGTCCGTCTATATGGCCGAGGTCGTGAGAGCCGGCCTTCAGGCGATCCCGAAGGGCCAACACGAAGCGGCCAAGGCGCTCGGGATCGGCTACTTCGACATGATGCGCCTGATCGTCCTCCCTCAGGCGTTGACGATCGTCATACCGAGCATCGTCTCGACCTTCATCGGTCTGTTCAAAGACACGACTCTGGTCGCCATCGTCGGCATCGCGGATTTCCTGAAGGCCGTTGAAACGGCGCGCGTCGATCCGAACTGGGCAGGCCCGACGATCTCATCAACCGGCTACCTCTTTGCGGGGTTGGTCTACTGGAGCTTTTGCTTCGGCATGTCGCGTTACTCGCAATCTATGGAGCGCCAATTGGCGCGTGGCCACAAATCCTAGGAGGCGCTGATGATGCCACAAGCAATGCCCGCGGCAAGGTGACCATCAAATGGCTTGTGCAGACACGCCCGCATCGGCGCTTGGGCAACGACATATCGCGGGAATAGATTTCGACCAGATCCACGACCGTCAGCAGTTCGGATCCGTCAAATGGGCCAACCAGTGGGACGAGTTCTCTCCTCAGGTCGAGGGCCAGGACCTGCTGTCGCTGTGGACGGCGGATATGGATTTCCGCGCTCCGGAAACCGTCATCGCGCGACTGCGCGAGGCCGCGGAGCATGGCATTTACGGCTACACACGCCGCGATCCGCGCCACTATGAGATCGTGCAATCGTGGTTCGCGCACCGGCACAACTGGTCGCCGAAACTGGAGACCTTGCTTCCCGCGCCGGCGATTATGCCGTCGGTGGCTGCGATACTGCGAACCTTCACCAAGCCCGGTGACGGCGTCATTGTGCAGTCGCCCGTGTACTCGCCCTATTTCGAAGTTGTTCAGGGAAACGGGCGGGTTCTGCTTACGAACCGGCTGAGGCTGCGGAACAACAGATATGAACTCGATCTGGAGGATTTCGAGAAACTGGCGGCCGGCGGTGCCAAGGCATTCCTGCTGTGCAATCCTCACAACCCTGCCGGAATGGCCTGGACACGCGAAGAATTGGCGGCGCTCAACGACGTCTGCGAGCGCCATGGCATCCTGGTCATATCGGACGACATTCACTGCGACATAAGGTTGTCGGATCGCCCCCACATCGTCTTCTCCTCCATCTCGGAAGATGCTGCGGAGAAATCGTTCATCTGCACCGCTCCAACGAAGACTTTCAATCTTGCCGGGGTTCCTTCGGCAACGATTTCGGTAGCCAGCAAAAAGCGCCGCGAGGCGCTTCTTGCCGCAATGCAGGCGTCATTCATGGTGAATGCGAACTTTTTCGGCCGCCTGGCCCTGGAGGTTGCTTACAGCAGTGGCGCGCCGTGGCTCGACCAACTCACGCGCTACATCGCCGGCAACATCGATCTGGTTTGCGAGTTCGCCGGTGAACACCTTCCAGGCATCACGCCCATGCGGCCCGACGCATCGTTTCTGGTGTGGTTGGACGCGTGCGCGCTCGATGGCCGAGTGGGTGGAATTCAGAAATTCTTTGTCGATCGGGCCGGGGTTAATCTCTATGACGGCCGCGTCTATGGGCCTGGCGGCGAAGGCTTCATTCGCCTGAATGTCGGCTGCCCGCGTCCCCTGTTGCGCCAAGGGCTGGAGCGCATGTCCAGCGCGCTGGCATCCCTGTGATCGAGCGCCAGGGTGCTTCGGATTCGAGCCTGGTACTTGATGCCGGCAGCCGGTAAGGAAACGTCCGAGGGCCGACGAGCCGGGTGGCCCGCAAGTCCGGATTCCATAGCCGTGCCGGACACGACCCTCAAGCCAAGGTCGACATGTCCAGCTTGATCGCCGCTACCATTTCACAGCGAACCCGAGCTTGGCGCCCAGGGCGTGGCTATCGCCAAAATCCTTGAGGCTTGTCCGCGCTGTCCCTTCTCCGAAGACGGCGTAGCGACCGTCCGCCCAGCTCAGCGAGCCACCAAGGCCGACACCGCCCCACAGCGCCTGATTTTCGCTGACCAGTTTCGTGCCAGACACATCGACATCATTTCCGTCGAGGAAGTCGTAGTAAAGGTTGCCGAGCCCGTAAATGTGCGTGCGGCTGACTTGCCCCGCATCGTCCACCCACTGGTCTTCATAGTCCGCGGAGAGGCCGAGGCGGCCGACGAGACTGTTGCTGCTGCCGGGCGACACGACGGCGCCAAACGGGTCGGTGAACGCGTCGAAGTCGACCGAGGAATAGGCAAGCTGGGCCTGCGGCGTCAGCGACCAGTTGCCGTTGAGGGCGATCGTCTGTCCGGTCTCCACGCTCAGCCCGTAGCCGAAACCGTTGTTGCCGTCCGCAAGCGTGGTGCCCAGCGTGGCCGACCGGATGTCACTGTCATACCATGTCGCCTCGGCCTGCGCGTCGACGTAGAAGCCACCGCTGCCGAACCAGGTGAGCGTGCTGCCGACGCCGTAGCCGGTGGCAGCGATCGACCCTGCCCCGAAGATCGAGGAGACGTCCGACGACGCGGTTCCGTAGTGGGCCGTAATCCCTCCGATCAGGGTACCGGCGTCGCTTTCGTGCAGCAGGCCATCGACGCCGGCCTGCAGCTTCCAGGTGGTCACGTCATAGTTCGTGCCGGAGGTCGACGTCTCCGGCTTGATCTCGGCATGGGCAGCTTCGATGCGCGCCCATATCGCCTTGCCGTCGACCGAGCCCTGGCCTGGCAGGTCCGCACCTTGCGGCGTAGCACCCTCGCCCCACGACCGATTGCCAATGCGTTGCTGCATGGTGCCCAGTTCATTGAACGCCTGCAGCACCCCTTCATAGGCCTCGTACAGCGGCACGCCGGGCGAATAGAGCGGCTGCGGATCGGGATCGCCGTTGACCAGGGCCGAGCGCAGATACCAATCGCCATCGGCCGGTGTGCTGACGCCGTTCTTGTAGAGCCTGTATGCGTAGGCGCCCGCGACGACCGCTGCATCGCCTTCGAAGGTATAATTGCCGTCGAGCGAGAAGCTGCCGTTCGAGGCGCCGCCGACGTCGACGATCTTGATGCCTCCGACCGTTTGGGCGCCCGACCCGCCGAAATTGACGACCTGAAGGGTACCAGTCCCTGACGTGTTGCCGGCGATCACCAGCATATTGGTCGGCGAACCGTCACCACCGAGCGCCGTGTTGAGGATGACGGCGCCGCCATTGCCGATATAGTCGCCGCTGACGGTAAGTGTGTCGCCTGGGTCGCCACCCGCGATGCGCACCGTTCCGGCGTTGCTCAGCCCCGCAATCGTCTGGGACGTGCCGGCAAGATCGAGCGTGGCGCCCGAGGCGACGGAAAACTGCGAGGAGGAACTGAACGCGTTCGCAGCGCCCGCGGCAAGGGTGCCGCCGCTGACCGTAGTGGCGCCGGTAAAGCCTGAGTTGTCCAACGCGAGCAGCAGCGTGCCTTGGCCGTCCTTGATGAACGTACCGGCGCCCGAGAGCACGCCGGCATAGCTGGCGGAGGCGACTTGGTCGAATGTGAAGGAGGCGCCGGCGCCGATCGCGACATCGCCACCGAAGCGCTCGGCTGCCGAGACGAGGCCGCCTTGATTGACGGTCCAGTCCAGCAGCGACGTGCCTGACAGCGTCAGCACGCCGGCGCCATCCTTCATCATTGCGCCGGTGCCGGAGATATCGCCGGCGAAGCTGGCGTCCGCCGCCTGGTCGAACACGACAGTGCCGGAATTGCCGATGTCGCCACGAATCGAGGTTGCATCGCCGACCAGCGTGCCAGCGCTGACCAACGTGTTGCCGCCATAGCTGTTCGTTCCCGTAAGCGTCAGCGTGCCGGCGCCGGTCTTGGCAAGGCTGCCAGCGCCAGAGATCGCACCGGACAAGGTCAGGTCGGCCACAGTGTCGAAGGTGCCGCCGGCCGACGAAAGCGTGACGTCGCGCGCCGAGCTGAACGCCGCTGTGTTGCGCAGCGTCCCGCCGGAGAGCGTCAGGCCGCCAGCGGCAACGCCAAGATTGTTGTCGGCTGAAACAGATAGCACGCCGCCCAGGACGGAGGTGCCGCCCGTGTAGGTGTTGGCGCCGGACAGCACCAGCGTGCCCGCATCGGTCTTGGTCAGGCTGCTGGTCCCGGTTAGCACGGAGGCGATGGTGGCGGTGTAACCTGCTCCGGCCACCGTGCCGTCGCCGACCCGAATGATGCTCTCGCCGCCAGCGCCATCAAGCGTGATGGCGTCGCCTTCGATGCCGTAGCCATCGGCGGCGAATTGCATTCCCGTAATCGCAAGCGCGCCGGCGCTGCCGTCGGCGATGACGGTGCCGCCGAGCGTCTGGAAGATGGCGAAGCCGGGCTGCGGCTTCATCGCGCCAGTTACCAGGCCGGTGCTCGTCGTCCAGTTCAGGCTTGTCGCCGTCCACGTGCCGTTGCCGCCGTCGACCAGATCATTGTTGGCGTTGCCGGCCGCGTCACCATCCCAGAAGAGCAAGTCGGTGCCGACGCTGCTGACGAGATTGACCTGGTTGGCGACGGAGGTCTGCACCGTCAGGTCGGCGGCCGTGACACCGGCCGGCAGATTGCCGAGCTCGAGACCATTGTCGGTGAGGGCGCCGCCATAATTGATGAGCCGGTAGACGCCAGGCCCGAAGCCGCCGACATCGGTGATGTTGAGGCTGCCGTCCAGCGTCAGCGCGCCGGTCACCTCGATCAGGTCGTTGACACCGCCGCCGACAATGCCCGCCTGGCCGAGCTCGTAGTCGAGCATAGAACCTGAGCTCAGGCTGAGCGATCCGACCGTAAGCGTGCCAGGGCTGGACCCCGGCGCCAGCACACCGCCATCGGCGACGATCACCGCGCCGCCGATCGAGCCGGAGCCGCCCAGCGTGCCGCCGCTGTTTACCGTCGTTTCGGTGCTGCCGAGCGAGCCCTCGACGATAAGCTTGCCGCTGTCGACGGTGGTGCGGCCGGAATAGGTACTGTCGCCCTTGAGCACCAGGGTGCCGGCGCCCTCCTTGTAGACGCCGCCCACGCCGCTCAGCTCGCCATTGGCGGTCAGCGTCGTACCCGCCGCCGCGCGGAAGTAGCCATAGGCGGAAGTGAGGTTGACATCGCGGCTCATGGCGAAGCTTGCTGTCGTGCCGAGTTCGCCGCCGTCGAGTGTCAGCAGGCCCGTCGCGGCACCCAGATTCTGGTCCGACGCGACCGAGATGCTTTTGCCGGTCCCGACCTTGGTGCCGCCGCTGTGGGTGTTGGCACCGGTCAGCGTCAGCGTGCCGAAGCCTTCGATGTCGACGCTGCCCGAGCCGGAGATATTTCCGCCGAAGGTGTGGGGGCCGAGGTCGAGAAACGAGACAGCGCCGTTGTCCAGGATGTCGCCACGGATCGCCACGGTGTTGCCGGCAAGCGTTCCTGCATTGACGATGTTGCCACCCGTATAGTTGTTGGACAAATTGCTGACGTTGAGCGTGCCGGCGCCGCTCTTGACCAGTGTGCCGGTGCCGGTCACCTGGCCTGACACGTCCAACTGCGTGCCTGCCACCGTGTCGAACCCGCCGGTCGAATTGATCAGGACATTGCGATTGGTGGCGAAGCTGGTGGTCGTGCGCAACGTGCCGCCGTCGAAGGTCAAGCCGCCCGAGAGGGCGCCCAGATTGTTGTCACTCGAAATTTGCAGGGTCCCGCCGGACAAGGTCCAAGGCGTGACGGCAGTTGTCGTCCCCGTTAGGGTCCAGATGCTGTTTCCGGTTTTCTCGTAGAACCCAAACCCGTCATATTTGGCGCCAGCGCCGATCTGCGACACACCGAAACTGGCGCTGATATCGCCACCCAGCTTGAATGTATCCGCGGCGCTGAAAGCGACCACATTGCCTGTGATGGTGGAGCCGGCCTGAATCTCCAGCGAATTGACACCGCCGGTGAACTGGATGGCTTTGCCGGCTGCCGGCGTTCCGCCACCGGTGCCGACGGCACCGCCGCTGATCGTACCCGCATTGATGACCGCGATGTTGGCGCCCTTGATCCCTGCGGCGCCATCGCCGCCTGCCAAGGAGCCCTGACCGCCACTGCCGCCAACGATCGTCGCACCTAGCTTGTTGATGACGGTTCCACCTGAAAGCAGCAGAACAGCGGCGCCACCGTCCCCACCGCCGCCGAGAACTGTTCTTCCACCGGCACCCCCGAGCAGATTCCCGCTGTTCTGGATTGTCCCGCCGCCCATCAGGACGATGGCAGCTGCGCCGCCGCCAGCACCTGCTTGGACCCCAATTGTGGAAAGACTCGTGCCGCCGGTAACGCTGCCGCCCGCCTCTACAAACACGTTTGCGGACGAGAATATGCCGACGCCGCCGCCACCGCTGCCGCTGTTGCCATTGGTCCCACCTCGGCCGCCAGTGCCACCACTCACCGATCCTGTGCCAGTGACTGTAACGTCGGCCGTGGCACTGACGCCCACACCGCCACCGCCACCGCCGCCGCTCCTGACGACGCCATTCGTGCCAGGGGAGCCCAAAGCGCCGGCCCCGCCGCTGATGCTGGTTGCAATGGTCCCGTCTGTCGAGATGACCAGACCCGTAGCACCAGTGGCACCGGCAACGCCATTTGGGTTGTTGGCTGTCCCACTTACCGCTCCCGATCCTCCTGGCGCCCCGTCACCCGTCGTGAGGTCAATGCCGCCACCACCGCCACCAGCGGTCGCGCCATTGGCGGCATTCTGACCCGTGGCACTCGCGAGCGCGCCGTCAACGCCACCTTGTCCAGCGCCTGCGCTGCTGCCATTGCCGCCATCGGCCCGAGCTGGCGCGGCGCTCAGCGCAAGGGCAACAGTTAGGATCGTCAAGGCGGAAGTGCCGGAGCGAAGCGACACGACTTGCGGCAAGCGCGCGAGATGCAAAACCCAAAACCCATCACGCGCAATCCGCTCCGCCATGCCTAAGCTCCCTGATTCCTGAGTGCGCGAAGGCAGCATGAAAGCTATTCGCCCGCAAGAAGTTTATAGTCGTGAGAGCTACCAAGAAGCTAACGGTGATCAGTAAAATGAAGTCTGCGACTTTTGAGCGACAGAAAATAGTCAATATTAGATATAGCTTATTAAACAGAGACCTTACGGAATCGCGAGAACAATCTCGCTGCATGAATTTATGCGGAAACGTTCGGACCTCCTGGGCCCAGCCGATCCCATCGGGCGGAGGTGAGTTTCGCCTCTACGGGGGCGATGAGGCGCTAGGCTGCCCCTTGGGCGACCCTCACTATCCTGCAAGAAGTGATTCTGTAATCGACTCCCACTCTGCGTCTAGCTTGCCAGTTGCCACAGGCTGCCCGGCGCGGCGGTACCAGTAGGCTGCATTAGAAAGGTCGCCTTCTTTGCGGTGCAGATAGGCATGAACCCATACAGAGGCCGGATCAGATTCGTTGGCCTGCACACACTCATGCGCCCGCTCCCAATCGCCCTGTCTATCCCACCATAGAGCGTGGAGCGCCATCCCAAGATTCGCCGGGGGCTCTACACCCTGAAGGGTCGCACGGAACTCGTCGATGTCCATAGTTACCTCGCCTCTGGCTACGCCGGTCCTGTCCCGTTCCGTGCAACGAAATGCGCCCTCTGCCGGTGATTTGCTCTGTCGACTTTAGCAATGGCTCTGGCGATCTTTAGCGGAAACGGGGTTTTCGCTCGGCAAAGGCCGCATCAAGGGCTTCCAATTGACGAATGCTCGTCGCCGGGCTGCTTCGTGCTTCTAAGCTTCATGGACGGCAGAAGCTGCCACGGAAGCCAAAGGCGCTTCCAAGCTCCATGTTATGCCATGCGGACCGTGTTCGAGAATTCCCTGCCCACTAACCGCTGCGGGCGCGACCCGCTTCAGCACCACGGTTCCAAAGCCACCTTGTCCGACAGTCTGAACCTGCGGACCATCGGATTCGGCCCAGGTGAGGTGAAAGAGCCTCGAAGCACCGGAACCGGTGATGCCCCATGTGACCGAAATCCGGCCCTTGTCCCCTGAGAGCACGCCGTATTTGGCCGAGTTGGTCGCCAGTTCGTGGAAGGCAATCCCGAGATACTGAACTGCGTTGGGACTGAGCACCAATGATGGGCCCGACATTTCGATCACATCCCCCCGCGGGAAAGGCTCGACCTGGGCCGCCAAGAGGTCGCTGATCGTGGCACCCTTCCAATCCGCCGAAACAAGCAGGTCGTGAGATCGCGACAACGCCATGATGCGCTCGCGCACCTGGGTTTCAAAGTGTTTTGGCGTCTCCGATCGCTTGTTGGTCTCCCGGATCATCGACAGGATGACCGAATACTGGTTTTTCACCCGGTGGTTGACCTCGCGCATCAGCATGCGGATGCGGTATTCATTCTCCTTCGCCGACGTGATGTCTCGCGCTATCTTCGATGCGCCGGTGATCTGCCCGGTTGCGTTACGCACGGGCGATATCGTCAGCGAAACCGGAACCAGGCTGCCATCCTTGCGCAGGCGGGTCGTTTCGAATGGTTCGACGCGCTCGCCGCGGCGAATGCGTTGGAGGATGCGGGGTTCCTCGTCCTGATGGTCTTCGGGGATCAGCATGGTCACCGACCGGCCAATCGCTTCGTCGGCGGTATAGCCGAAAAGCCGTTCGGCGCCGTGGTTCCAGCTTTTTATGATGGTGTTGAGATCCTTGCTGACGATCGCGTCAAATGAGGATTCCACGATCGCTGACAGGTGCTGCCTGGTTTCTTCGGCACGCTGGCGGTCCGTCAGGTCCAGCAGCATGTTGACGGCGCCAATCAGAGCGCCGTGCTCGTCCCGCAGCGGTGTCGGGTAGGGCAGGAACGGAAAAAACGATCCATCGGGACGCTGCGCAACAGCTTGCTGATTGCGGACCGGCCTGTTCTCCTTGAGCGCGATGGCCATCGGGCATTCATCGTGCGGCAATTCCTTGCCGTCGGCACTGAACAGCTTGAACGTCACACACCATTTATCCTTGCCGACCTCAGGCTCCCTGCCTGCCAGATCGGCCGCGGCGCGGTTGTAGTAGGTGATCGTCCCATCCTGATCGGTCGTGTAGATGGCGACGGGTAGGCCGTCGAGTATCTGGTGATAGGTACTGTCATGCTGCCTGAGCTCCGAGCGGGTGTGCACCAAGTCGGTTACATCGACCGTGAAGCACCGGGTGTTGATCAGCTTGCCGTCCCGGAAATGTCCGCTTGAGGTGACTTCGACGTGCTTGATCGATCCATCGCTGGCCCTCAATCGCGCCGGATATCTTACGATCTTCTCGCCATTGGCAAGGCGACCCAAAATGTCCTCTATGACGTCCCGGTCGGGATAGAACTCGGCGATGTGGCAACCGAGGTAGTCCTCTGCGGGATAGCCGAGAAGGTCGAGCTCAGCCTGGTTGGCATGCACGATTACGCCGTCTGCGTTCACCAGATGGAGGGCAACGGCGCCGTTTTCGAAGAAATCCTTGTAATCGAAATCCAGACCGTCATTGCTGGACACCCCCGGGTTTTCGAAGGCGACAACATTCGCCTGTGTTGCTTCATGCATCCCAAACACCTTGTCCAGTCCAACCAAATATAATGCGGCTTGGATCAGTTGGTTCCCATTGCTCGCGGTCTCGACCCGCTGCGTACGGGAACCGGACCCTAAAAGGGTCGTAGCCTCGACTCGTCTTCCATCTACAAACGTGCGATCATCCGCGCATGGGCAAACCCTTGGTCCTTGTCGTCGACGACGAAGCCTTGATAGCACTGGATATGGAGTCCACTCTTTCGGAGGCGGGCTTTGCCGTGGCATTGGCGGCGACATGTTCCCAGGCGAAACGTTTTCTTGCGGACCATACCCCCGCCGCAGCGATCCTGGACGTAAGGCTGTCGGACGGCGAGGCTGTTGACGCGGCAAAAACCTTGGCAGGGCGGGCGGTTCCTTTCATCGTCTATTCCGGCCTGGGGCTCGAGGAAACCCCCGAAGCGTTCTCGTCCGGCGTAAGAGTGATGAAACCCGCCGGACCTGCAGAGGTGGTCCGGGCTCTCAAAGCGATGACCGCCGGGCAGCAGAAGGCGACGGGATAGCCGTGCTCTGAGCACCTTCGGTCTAAACTAGCCAGGCGCTGCCGGAGCAGCTGCCGTGCCTCACGGAGCAGCGAATTGCGGCCGGTGCCGATCAGGCGAACAAGGTCGCGCGCTTGATCCTCGGTGATGCCGGTCTCTTTGGCAGTTGACAGCACCAGTGCTTCATTCCCTTCCACTTTCTTAGGGTTGTGCTCGTCCTTGCCCGTGCTGATCATGCCTTCTCCATCGGCTCAACGCCAGGATCTGAGACTCATTCTTCGACGCACGGTCAACCTCGCTGTGCCGCGTTTGAGCGACAGAGATAGCGGCTCAATTATTGCGTTGCCAGAAACGATCCTGGCAACAGCCAAGTGGCCGGGTCCGTTCGTACGATAAAGCGCCCCGCGCAGGGACGGCGCCAGCATGGGCCAGATCGACCAGACAGATTGACCGGTCCTATGCCTCTCCGAAATCGGTTTCGTTTCTTGACGTCGGTTGCCGCTCGTAGTCAACGGGCGGCGGCAGGAGCATGATTTCGGTCTCCTTGCGGCCGAACTCTCGGCCGATCTGGAACGCCGCGTAGATCGCGCCGAGGCGGATAAGGAATCTAAGCATGGGGGTTCTCCTTCGATGTTAGGAACCGCAAGGCCGCGAGATTGTTCCATGGTTTGCGAGTGGGGACGATCTTGCCGTCGCACCAGGCATTCCAGCGCCGGCGCGGCAATCTGAGACATGGCGGTGCGGCTAGGCTGTTGCGGCCGTTGCCTGGGCCGGGATCCGTTTTCGAGGGGCCGGACGGCGTCGATCGCGGCGTTTCGAAACGACTTTGAGGGGAACGGCCGGCGCTGGAGAAAGTGCGCCAAGCACAGCGTTGACCATGCCGTGCGCTACGAAATCGGCGCTGATGTCGGCGGCCAAAGCTTGCCTTTCTTGCCCGACATCGCCCTGCTCCGCGTCTGACCAGAACACAATCCCAATTCTCAAACCTGCCTTGGCGCGCTTCAGTCTCCGGACCAGAAAGCGGGCATGCTTGAGCGAATCCCGGTTCAGGAAACCGACCACGACGGTGTCGATCGCCTCTAGTTCGAGACGACGAATACCTGCCGGCTCCATATCGACAAAACTGGCCTTCGCCACCGTAGCACCTTGCACCTCCAGCACCTGAGCGAGCATGGCGGCAGCGGCATCGTCGAGTTCGCCGCGACCGCCGGCACAAAGCACCGACATGTCCTTGCCGTCGGGCAGCTCGATCTCTTCCTCTTCGACGCCATCTGTTTCCCTGCTCGCGCTCCCTTCCGCGGTGGTTGCCGGCGCATCTTCCTCGCTTGCCTCTTCCTGTGCATCGTCGGCAAGATTTGCCACAAGAATTTGGGCGCTCGCCGCCACCTGCCTTCGCTGTTGATCGCCCATCACGCCACGCATGCGGTCCTGCTCGCCCAACAGGAGAGCAGGAATGGCGACAGTGTCGTAGAAATCGATCAGGTACTTCTCCTCGAGGATCTCCTCGGCATGGTCAGTGGCCTCGTCGGGATCGCCGGCCAGGAGCCGTTGATAGAGCCGGGCGTGAGATTCAAGGACGGGCTCGTTGCCAAACAGGACGTCGAGAAATTCGAACTGCGGAACATGTCGCCCGAGGACGACGAGGCAAACTGTCAGCGGCGTCGAAAGGACCAGGCCGAGCGGCCCCCACAACCATGTCCAGAAAATTGCCGCAACGATGATTGCCAAAGGAGAAAGTCCCGTGCGCGAGCCATAGAGCCACGGTTCGATGACGTTGCCGGTTACCAATTCCATGACGACAAACAGTGCAGCGGTCCACAGCACCAGCGACCAGCCGGGCGCAACCGCCAAGGCCAGAAACAAGGGCAGCAGCATGCCGATAACAGGGCCGATATAGGGAACGAAGCGCAGCGCCAGTGCCAGCAACCCCCACAGCAGCGCGTTGGGAATGCCGAGCACCCAAAGGCCAATTGCGATTGGTATCGCGTAGACGATATTGACCACCAATTGCATGATCAGATAGCGGCCAACCCGTTTGCCGGCATCCTGCAATGCCTGCGTTGTGCGATGGAGGTCGCCATAGCCGACGAGGCGGATAAACCGGTCGCGCAGATCCTCGCGCTCAAGCAACATGAAGATGACGACGATGATGATCAGGCCAGCTGATGCCAGCGGGCTGATCAACGGTCCGATGATGTTCTGCAATACCTCCAGAGGTCTCTCGCGGGCGACGATCTCGACGGGAACAGGCTCGCGCCGGGGCTTGTCGGCCGCAGGCGGCGCCACATCCTGCTTGTCGATCTCCTGACCGACACGCTCGATCACCCCGCTCAGCCTGGCAATTATGCCGCCACCAACGCCCGTCTCCTTGAGGGAACGTACCTTGGTCAGAATGTTTGTCTGGTAGACGGAAATGTTCTGAGCAAGCTCGCTTACCTGGGTCGCAACAATGAAGCTGAACAGGCCCAGGGCCGCGAATGCGCCAATCACGCTCAGAAGCACTGCGGGCAGCCGAGGCAAGCCGACACGCTTCAGTGCGGAGACCATCGGCACCAGCGCAAAGGTCAAAAGCAGCGCGATGGCAATGGGAAGGAACACCTCACGACCGAAATACAGCGCAGCTACTGTCGTGACGATGGTTGCCACGGTAGGCAGAGCTGTGCGCGGATGGGCATTGCCTGCCGCAAGAATCCGTCCTAGCCCTCGCTCGGACGATGAGATGTCGTTTCGACGATTGGCAGCCACGTGATTCCCCCCGTTTCCTAGCGATAGTTAGACCCATTCGCCTGCCGGGCAATGTTTAGCAGGGCCGAATACATACGTTTTGCGGTTTTGCGCCCTGGGCGCTGTGCTCTGACGGTTCAGTCGATATCGTCGGAGCCGCAAATCTGTGGTAAAGCCGCCGCCCAACCAACCAAAGGACGACATCTGTGAGCGAACCGACTGTGGCTGAAGCGACCGAAAGTATCTATGCCTCGCTGCGGGCGGACAATGCCGACATCGACGCCCATATCGCGGAGCTCAAGGCTGCGCTGACACGAGAGGGCGCAAAACAGGCGGTGTTCAATCCGGCCAAATTGGCCCAGAACAACCGCTCGGGCCGTAAGTTGATGCAGGCTTATTTTCGCCAGCGCGGCGTGAGCGTCAGGTTTTCGGACCAGTAGCGCGCGGCAGCTTGGGGGAACCGCGTCTCGACGGACGGTCCGTATCTCGCCCGCTCCGCCCTGCGGTGGACTTTCGTCAATCCTAGATCGAATGGCCGCCTTGCCCTGCCCAGGTCGGTGTCACCCCCTGCCCCTGCAGCTCTTGACGGAAACCGGTGCCTCCTGTTTGAGGTGGACCAGGACGTTTGCTGCATGGGGAGATGGGCAAGGGTGGGCAAACAGTGAAGCGCGTTCTTCAGATGCTTGCCGCGGCGATCATCGCGTCCGGGGCGACCGGCTGCACGAGCATTTCCTACTACGCGCAGTCGTTGCAGGGTCACACGCAGATCATGGCCGCGCGCAGGAATGTCGGGAAACTCATCCTTGACCCTTCGACGCCCGAGGCATTGCGCGCGAAATTGACGTCGGCCAGCGCGATAAGACGGTTTGCGACGGATGAACTGGCATTGCCCGAGAACAGCAGCTACCGCAGCTATGTCGACATCCATCGCGATGCCGTGACCTGGGCCGTTTTTGCCGCGCCGCAATTCTCGCTTGCGCCACGAACATGGTGCTTTCCGGTTTTCGGCTGCGTTCCATACCGGGGTTATTTCTCCCGGAAATCCGCGGCTGAAAGCGCTGTCGAGCTTCAAAGACAAGGCCTCGACGTCTATGTCTCGGGCGTCACCGCCTATTCCACGCTTGGCTGGTCGAGTGACCCGCTGCTGAGCACCATGCTGCGTCAGGACGACACCTATCTCGCAAGCCTTGTTTTTCATGAACTGGCGCATCAGCGGCTTTATGTGGATGGCGATTCCGCATTCAACGAGGCATTCGCCGTTGCCGTCGAAACCAGCGGCGTCAGGAAATGGCTGCGCGCCGCCGGCGACTGGGCCGGATTGCGCCGATACGAAGCCGACCGCAAACGCAGCGCCGATTTTCTCGGACTGGTGGCGAGGACGCGCGACGAGTTAAGGCAGGTCTATGGTAGTCCCCGTACCCCGGAGCAGATGGCGACTGCCAAGGCAGCCGCGATCGAGAGGATGCGGGCGCGCTATCGGCGGATGCGCGACAGGCACTGGGCGGGATACCGGGGATACGACGCCTGGTTCGCTGCCCCGATCAACAACGCCAAGCTCGCCGCAACTTCTGTCTACGGTGAACAGGTTCCGGCCTTTCTTCGCTTGTTCGACCTGTGTTCCGGCGACTATCCGAGGTTTTACGCTTCTGTCCGGCGGATCGCGGATTTGCCCAAATCGTCCCGCGCCGAAGCGCTCAAGGCTGCGGGCACATGCAATTGACTTGAACAAGCACAGGCAGGTCCTGACGATCACCCCAGCGACAGTTCCTTCGTCTGGTGTCTCAAAACGAGGCCGACCGCGCCCAGCAAGGCATCGTTCTCGGTGTGCTTGCCAACGATGATGCGCGTGCGCAGGGCGGGAGCGATATCGCGGGACTTGATCAGCGTATGGCGTTCATAGGACGCGATCAGCGGCGTCAACAGAATGTCCCCTGCCAAAGCCATGTGGCCGCCGATGATGATAAGCGGCGGATTGAGCACCGAGCCGATCAGGCCGAGACCCCGGCCGGCGATCTCGGCGGTATCCTCGATCATCCGCAACGCCCTGACGTCGCCCTGCTCGGCCATGGCGATGACATCGTCCATGGTGACTTGCCGCCCAACGACACGCGAAATCTGTTCCAGCGGTCGGGTAAAACTCGCGTAGAGCTCCAGGCACCCGCGATTGCCGCAGCGGCAAAGGTCGCCGCCGGGATCGATGCTGATGTGCCCGAATTCGCCGGCGCCGCCGGCGACGCCCGTCACCAGCCGGCCATGCTGGACAATGGCCCCGCCGACACCCAGATCGATCTTGAACAGCACGAAATCGTCCTGGCCGACGGCCGCACCCCACATCAGCTCGGCAATGGCCGCGCAGTTGCTCTCGTTGTCGGCGAAGATCGGCTGTTCCAGAACGGGTCCGAACACATCTCGTATGTTGACGCCGGCCCATGTTGGAACCATGCTTGCGCGCAGCACCACTCCATCGCGGCTGACAGGGCCGGAGACGGAGACACCAACCCCCAGGAGCCCCGCCATCGGCAGACCATTTTCCCTGTAGGATTGGGCAATCGCCGATTTGACCGCCTGGGCCGCCTGTTGCGGCTGGTAGTCCAGCGCCATTGGAATATTTTGTTCGGCAATGACGGAATGCGAGACATCGGCGACGATGAGCCGTATCTGCTGAAGAGCCAGGTGAATGCCGACGCAGGTGCCCGCTGTCGGATTGAGCGTCACCGCCGCGGCTGGCCTGCCGATGCCTCTGATGCCGTCGCGGCTGGTCGGGGCTTCGATCACCATTCCAGACTTTTTCAAGCCGTTAAGCGCGGTTGACACCGTCGAGCGCGCCAGACCGGTGGCGCGTGCGATCTGCAACGCCGAGAGTGCGCCGCGCTCGCTCAGGCAGCGCACGATCATGCTCTCCGGCGACGCGGAGGGTCTGTCGATCAGCCAGGTTCTAAGCGAAGGTTTTGTCATAGCTCAACATAAACATCGTTGACTGATAGCTCCAATATGTCATCTTGGAAAGAACTCGAGATTGACGCATCTCGCCGGCGGCGGCTTCAAACCGCGGCCATAAGCGGTCGAGACGAACCGTGCAACACGATATGGGAGTGAAACGATGAAGTCCGTCATGACCGCGCTTGCGGCCGCTGCTGCGTGCACATTTTTCGCCGGGGCAGCCTTCGCCGAACCCAAGACCAACCTTTTGCACCAGTGGGCGACCGGATCGGACGCCCAGGCGATCGCCAAGCTCGGCGAGATGTTCACGGCCAAGGGCGGCAAATGGGAACAGACCTCGATCGCCGGCCACACCGCCAATACGCTGGCCAAGCTGCGCGCCGACGTGATCGCCGGCAATGCCCCGCCTGCCGTGCAGCTCAAGGGCCCTGAGATCGCCGAATGGAACGAGACCGGCATGACCGCCGATCTCGACGAGTTGGCGGCCTCGGAAGGGTGGGAGAAAGTGGTGGCGCCGGAATTGCTTCCGGTGATGAAGCCGACCGGCAAATGGGTCGCCGCGCCCATGAACATCCACCGCATCAACTGGCTCTGGGCCTCGCCCAAGGTCATGCAGGCGGCCGGCGTGGCGGAAATGCCGAAGACCTGGGCCGAGTTCAATGCGGCCTGCGACAAGATCGTCGCCACAGGCAAGATCTGCATCTCGCATTCGACCGCCGACTGGACGGATTCGACGGTGTTCGAGGTCGTGCTCTACGGCCAGGACATCGATCTCTACCGCAAGGCCTTCGTCGAAGGCGATGTCGAGTCCATGCGCAGCCCGGGGATGGTCAAGGCCTTCACGCAGATGCGCCTGATGACGAGCAAGTACATGGATCCGGGCATGGTCGGCCGCGACTGGGATTCGATGTCCGCGCTCGTCGGCAAGGGCGACGCGGCGTTCCACATCATGGGTGACTGGACGATCGGCCTTTTGACCGCCGCCGGTTTCAAGGAAGGCACCGACTATGTCTGCGCCCAGGCGCCGACCGATTGGGGCAAACCCGGCTTCATCCTCAACTCGGACTCGGTCGTGTTCTTCAAGCAGAAGGACCAGGATTTCATCGACGGCCAGAAGTTGCTGGCCAGCCTGATCCTGTCGCCCGACTTCCAGACGGTCTTCAACCAGGCCAAGGGCTCGATCCCCGCGCGCCTGGATATCGATCTGTCGAAGGGCTTCAATCCGTGCCAGCAGCTCTCCCAGAAGGATCTCCAGGCTTCGATCAAGGACGGCACGCTGGTCCGCTCGATGGCGCACAACATGACCATCCCGCAGAAGATGCGCGGCGCGATCATGGACTCCATTACCGAGTTCGTGGCGACGCCGGACATGTCGCCGGAGGATGGCGCCAATGCGATGGCCGACGCGGCGGAAGCACAGAAATAGACGGGAATGGCCGGGCGCGATGCCTATCCGCCCGGCCGTCCTCCCTTCCAGTCCCGTGCTCTGCCAATTTCCGTGCTCTGAATGTCAAATCACGACCTGATCCTGTCGGTCCCGACGCCCGCCCGCCCCTGGCGCGAGCGGCTGGGCTCCGCGATGCCCTTGCTGGTGCTCGGCCCCTCTCTCGTGGCGAGCTTCGTCTACGTCTTCGTGTTCACCGGCTGGACGCTCTATATCTCGCTGTCCAACTCCTCGCTGCTGCCGACCTACGGCTTCGTCGGCCTGGACAACTACGCGTCGCTGTGGGCGAACCGGCGCTGGAACATCGCCTACAACAACCTGTTTTTCTTCAGCGCTTTCTACATCGTCGGCTCGATGGCGGTGGGACTGCTGCTGGCGATCCTGATCGACCAGCGCGTGCGCGGCGAAGCGGCCTGGCGCACGATCTTCCTCTATCCGCTGGCCGTCTCCTTCATCGTCACCGGCACGGTCTGGAGCTGGCTCTACAATCCGACCGACGGCATCCAGGCCATGGTGCGCGGTTTCGGCTGGGCGAGCTTCAGTTTCGCACTCGCCAGCGACCGGCACTATGCGATCTACGCGGTGATCATCACCGGTGTCTGGCAGGCCTCGGGCTTTGCCATGGCGCTGTTCCTGGCCGGCCTGCGCTCGGTGGATCAGGACCTCGTCAAGGCCGCGCAGATCGACGGCGCATCGACGTTCCGCATTTATCGCAAGGTGCTTCTGCCAACCATTGCGCCGATCTTCCTGGCGGTCGCCGTCATCCAGATCCAGTTCGCCATCAAGACCTTCGACCTCGTGGCGGCCCTGACCAAAGGCGGCCCGGGGATCTCGACCACCTTCCCCGCCATCTACGTCTATGACCTGATGTTCCAACGCGGCCAGATCGGCGAAGGTGCGGCCGCCGCCATCATGATGCTTGCCGCTGTTGCCGTGGTGCTGGTGCCCTATTCATTCTGGGTGGTCTGGCGCCGGCGCAAGGAAGCCGGCCATGGCTGACGTCTCCCTGGACCAGTCGCTCGACCGTCGCGCTGCCGCAGTCGCGTCGCGCCGGCATTTTCTCACCCGCTTCGCCATCTATGGGCTGCTGGTCGTCTTCGCGGCGATCTACCTGGTCCCGTTGCTGGTCGTGGTGCTGAATTCATTCCGCGACCAGCAGGAGATCGCACGCAACGGGTTGATCTCGCTGCCGCGCAGCTTCCGCCTCGATGCCTGGGGCCAGGCCTGGAGCACCTATTGCATCGGCGGCACCTGCGAGGGCATGCAGCGCAACTTCTACAATTCCCTGAAGATGACGATCCCGGCCACGATCATCTCGACGACGGTCGGCGCGATGAACGGTTACATCCTGTCGAAATGGCGCTTCAGAGGTTCGGAAGCTTTGTTCACCTGCATGCTGCTCGGCGTCTTCATTCCGGGCCAGATTTCGTTGATGCCGTGGGCGTTCATCCTCGGCAATCTCGGCCTCAGCAATTCGGTCTACGGGCTCGTCCTCATCCACGTTATCCAGGGCATTTCGTTCACCACTTTGTTTTGCCGCAACTACTACGTCAGCATCCCCGACGACCTGATCAAGGCGGCGCGCATCGACGGCGCCGGCTTCTGGCGCATCTTCCGCAAGATCATTCTGCCGCTCTCCTCGCCGATCCTGATCGTCACGGTGATCTGGCAGTTCACCGGCATCTGGAACGAATATCTGTTCGGCGTCGTCTTCACCTCCGGGCAGCAACAGCCGATCACGGCAGCGCTCGTCGCGCTGACGGCAAGCGGCACCAATGTGCGCGCCTACGATGTCATGAGCGCCGCCGTGCTGATCGGCGCGCTGCCGCCGCTGCTGATCTATCTCTTCGGCGGCAAGTATTTCGTTCGTGGCCTGACCCAAGGGGCGATCAAGTGAGGCGCCGTCAAGTGAGGCGCGATCCAGTGAGCGGAGCCTGTCTCCTGTCGCCGATCGTCCCGTCCGCCAAGAAGGGCATCGCATGTCGACATTGACCATCCGATCGCTGCGCAAGAACTTCGGCGCGGCCGAGGTGCTGAAGGGCATCGATCTCGAAGCGCGGAACGGCGAGTTCATCGCGCTGGTCGGACCGTCCGGCTGCGGCAAGTCCACTCTGCTAGCGATGATCGCCGGGCTCGAATCTGTTACCTCCGGCGAGATCCGCATCGACGGAAGGCTGGTCAATTCGGTGCCGCCGAAGGACCGCGACATCGCCATGGTGTTCCAGTCCTACGCGCTCTACCCGACGATGACGGTGCGCGAGAACATCACCTTCGGCATGGAAAGCCGCCGCGTCCCGAAGCCGCAGCAGGACGAGGCCGTCAGTCGAGTTGCTGCCTTCCTGCAGATCGAACCGCTGCTTGGCCGCAAGCCCGGACAGCTCTCGGGCGGCCAGCGCCAGCGCGTCGCCATGGGCCGGGCGCTCGTGCGTGATCCCAAACTGTTCCTGTTCGACGAGCCGCTTTCCAATCTCGATGCCAAGCTGCGGGTCGACATGCGCACCGAAATCAAGAAGCTGCATCACCGCGTCGGCAAGACCACGGTTTACGTCACCCACGACCAGGTCGAGGCGATGACGCTGGCGTCGCGCATCGCCGTGATGCATCAGGGCGAGGTCCAGCAATTCGACGATCCGGCCACGATCTACAACCGTCCGGCCAACATGTTCGTCGCCGGCTTCATGGGCTCGCCGGCGATGAATTTTTTGGCCGCGGAACTGAGCCAGGAAGGCGGTCGCGCCACTGTTGTGTTGCAGACCGCCGACGGCAAGACGGCCAGCCTGCCGATGGTCCAGGCGCTCCCATCCGACACGCCGCGACAGCTCGTGCTCGGCATCCGTCCCGAGCATATCTACCGCTTCGATCCCGACCTTGCGCGCCGCAAGCCGGGCATCGCGCAGATCAATGCAGTGGTCGAACTGGTCGAGCCGACAGGCGCGGAGACCATGGCCGTCCTGCGCCTGGGCGGCAAGGAGATCACCGGCCGTTTCGACCCCGACGGCACGCCGCTTATGGGCGAGACGGTGACGCTCGGCATCGACATGGCGCGGGCGTGCCTGTTCGACCCGACGACCCAACGCCTGATCTGACCCGATCTGACCGAAGCTTGATCTGAAAAGAGTTCCGCCTTGTCCTTCGCCACCTATCCGAGCCTGTCCGAGCGTGTCGTGCTGATCACCGGCGGTGCGTCGGGCATCGGCGCCGACACGGTCCGCGCCTTCGCCGCCAATGGCGCACGAGTGGCGTTTCTTGATCTGCAGCAGGAGGCCGGCGAGCAGCTTGCCCGCGACCTCGCCGCCACGGCAGCGCATCCGCCCCTGTTCCTGCGCTGCGACGTGACCGATATCCCTGCGCTGCAGGCCGCGATCGGCACGGTGCGCGACCGCCTAGGGCCTGTCGCGGTGCTGGTCAACAACGCCGCCGATGACAATCGCCTCTCCGTCGCCGACGTGACGCAGGAATATTGGGACCACGCCCAGGATGTGAACCTCAGGCACCACTTCTTTGCCGCTCAGGCCGTGCATCCGCACATGAAGGAAGTGGGCTTTGGTTCGATCGTCAATTTTTCCTCGATCGCCTGGCGTTTCGGCGCGTCAGAGATGGCGCCCTATGCGGCGGCCAAGGCTGCGGTGGTCGGGCTGACCTTCGCGCTGGCGCGGGCGTTTGGCCCCGACAACATCCGCGTCAACGCCATCGAGCCGGGCGCCGTCATCACCGACCGGCAGCGGGAGCTTTGGTACAAGACCCAAGGTTCGGTCGACCAGGTCGTGCAGCGCCAGGTGATCCGCAAGGTTCTGCTCGGCGAGGAGATCGCGCGCACGGTGCTGTTCCTCGCCGCCGACGACAGCCGCATGATCACCAAGCAGTCGATCACCGTGGATGCCGGCCTGAGATGACCACACCTGACTCAAAGGATCGCTTCATGCTCGAGGTCGGCCTGAACCCCTACGGCCTGACCTATCATCTCGGCCTCCAGGGCCGCGGCACGCCACGCGCCAATCCTAGACCTGCGGGGCTCGAAGGTTTCATCGCGCTCGCGACCGATCTCGGCGCGCGCGTGCTGGAGATCTGGGTGCCATGGCTGAGCGAGCTTTCCGACGACGCGGTGATCGCGCTGCGCGAACGGCTCGCCGGCCTTGGCATCACGCCGGTCGTCAGCGGCGGCCTGCTGGTGGGCGAACCGCTCGACGATGCGTTTCGGGCCGCGCGCCTGCTCAAGGCCAAAATCATCCGGACGGCGCTGACGCCGGTTCTCTGCGGCGACCGCAACGCCGCCGGCGCAAAATGGAGCGAGTACGTCGGCATCATTCGGGGGCGATTGGTGGAATGGGGTCCCCGCGCGAATACCGAAGGGTATGTCCTTGCGATCGAAAACCACCAGGACTTTACCAGCCGGGAACTCGTCGATTTCTGCGCCCTCGGTGGTGACAGTGTGGGCGTGACCTTCGACACCGGCAACACGTTCCCGGTCGGCGAAGCGCCGCTCGATTTTACGAAGGTGATCGCCCCCTATGTCCGCCATGTCCACCTCAAGGATTACCGCGTGCAGTTCACGACCGAAGGTTACCGGCTGATCCGCTGCGCCATCGGTGACGGTGCTGTGCCGTTCGCCGAGCTGTTTGCAATTCTTGCCCAGCACCATGATCGCCTGACCGCCGTCCTCGAACCGGGCGCATTGGAGGCGCGGCATGTCCGCTATCTCAGCGACGACTGGTGGCGCGGCTATCCGCAGAAGACGGCACGCGAATTTGCCGCCTGCCTGGCGGCCGCGCAGCGCAACCGGCTGCCCGACGATGCCGACTACCGCACGCCTTGGGAGCGCGAAGCCGACGTCTCACTGGTTTCCTATGAGCTCGACATGATCCGGCGCAGCGCCGCCAACATGCGCAAACTGATGGAGAATATCCGATGACGGCACGTGAACTCGATGGATTGACCGCCTTCGTAACCGGCTCCGGCCGTGGCCTCGGCCGCGTGATGGCCGAGCGCCTGGCCGAACTCGGCGCCAATGTCGCGATCCACGACATGGACGAGGAAGCGCCGGCGAAGTACGGCGAGTTCGCCAATCTCGGCGAAGTGGTCGAGCGCCTGAAGCGGCACGGCACGAAGGTCACGTCGGTGACCGGCAACATTGGCGACCAGAAGGCGGTGGCCGAGATGAAGCGCAGGATCGAGGCCGATCTCGGCGACGTCCATGTGCTGGTCAATTGCGCTGGCGGCGACATCGGCGCCAAGGGCGGCAAGCCGAACCCGAACAACGCCCTCGACATCGAACTGGACGACATCCGCGTGCTCACCGAGAACAATCTGATCGGCACGATGCTGGTCTGCCAGGCCTTCGTGCCGCCGATGAAGCAGCGCGGCGGCGGCTCCGTCATCAACATCGCCTCCGCGGCGGCACATCTCGGCTGCTCGCCCGAGGTCGTTTACTCCACCTTGAAGGCCGCGGTCGTGCATTACACGCGCTGTCTCGCCAAGGAACTGATCGACGACGGCGTGCGCATCAACGCGGTCAGCCCAGGCGCCACGAAGACGGCACGCTTCCAGGCGACCCGCACGGTCGATCCGGAGCGCATGGATTCGAGCAAGAAGTCGCTGAACCGCTATGCCGAGCCGGAGGAGATCGCCGAGGCGGTGGCCTTTCTAGCCGGCCCCCGCGCACGATTTATCAATGGGCAGGTGCTCCGCGTCGATGGCGGGTTTACGATCTTTCCGGGGTGATGGCGGGGTGCCTCGGATTTCAATTTCGGGGCCGAAAGCGGAAGGTCCGTTTTCGGGATTCCTGGGTTAAATTGCCCCCTCACGCCTCGAGCTTTTCGCAGCGTCAAAACGGCTGTGGAGGGATTGGCAGGCTATACCGCTGACGAAGCGCACATGTGACGCACCGAGGATAAGTAACCCCGCTTGGTCACGAGGGCGCTGCCGACCGGTTGGTCGAAACTGGCGCTGGTACTCGCTATTCACGAACTTGCCGATCACCCTGACGAGGTCCACTAAGCAATGGTGAACGTCATTTCTGAAGTCGCAAGCAACTCGGCCGCCCTACTCCATTGAGGTCAGCCATGCCTTCGCGGAGCCGACGCAATCTCTGCTGGAGCCTGCATGCTTCTTCAGGCGCAAGCGCTGTGTCTCAGTGCGGCATGAATCCTTTTCTCAGCCAAGCCAATATCTTGCTCCCATTGAGGACCCTGCGGACACGCCCGGCGGCCCAGCCAGCCTGCATGGTGGCGCCGGTGTGGCAACTGCAGACGATCTCATGCAACTGCCAATCGGAGAGTTCGAAGAAGCGTCTGGCTTCCCCGTAGGTATCCGATTGCATGCCCGACGCACGCAGCAGTGGATCGTCAAAGGCGACACTGATCGCCGATCCGACCGCGCGCGCTTCTCCGCGGACAGAGGGATGCAGATGCTCAGTCCCGGTGAGAGCCACAAGGGAGCGCGTCGGATTTCGATAGAGCAGTTCCGCCCACCGCTCTATCCGTTGCGTCCTTGTAGCCAGCAGAGCCGGCGATAGTGGACTGATGTCCGCGACTGACTGGAGTTGATCGAGTGTCTGGTGCTTCATGACTGCCTCCTGTTGGTCGTTCCAATCCCAAGGCCTTTGCTGCAGGATTGGCTCACACGCTAAGCCGCCTCGTAAAGGAGCGGCGGCCGATCAGGTGTTGCCACCAATCGCCCACAGGCACCACGCGGCGGCATCTGCAGCGACCCCAACTGCATTCCTTCGCCAATGTTCCAGCGGGATGAAAAAAACTGTGCGGCCGGCCGACCCGACGGACCCGGCTGGCGCACGCAGGATCCTGAACTGCTGGACGATGATGACGCAGGCCTGGAAAGGCGGCTAGGTTGGACCTTGCTTTTCAGGCTTGACCATGATGTTTCACTACCCGCTCGGTCATCGCGGGAAGGCCAGGAGCAGAGCCGCTGGCGGCAACGATGAGTTGCGGACGAGGTCGGGCGGTGGAGGACGACGCCCTTGGGCCGCCAGGTCACTGAAGGACCAACCGAAGCGGCGCTTCGGGCGAGGAACGGCGGCAAGGCCTCTTTGACCGGCATGGGGCGCATTGCTGACCGGCAGATTTTGGGCCGACAGCAGACCCTCTGCTGCTTGGGTACCCAGCACGCAAGCTGACATGTGAGACCTCGGCGCGAAGGCCGGGACCAGGCCCTCTCCAGGTTCGCATGTTGGCGCTGAAGCGCCTTATCGTTCAGCCTCGCGGCACATAGATCATATGAACCGTATCGTCATCGATCAATGTGCTCGACACCAGTTGCAGCGCAGGCCTTGCCTCGTGGAAGAAAGGCTTGCCTTTGCCGAGCACGAACGGCCTCACGTGCAGGTGATACTCCTCGATCAGCCCCAGCCTGGTCATAAGGCCGGCCAGTTCCGGACCGGAAACGCTCAGGGTACCCTCCGTGCGGGCCGCGATCTCGCGAATCTGCGCTTCAATATCGCCGGAGATGAGGGTGGCGTTCGGGCCGACCCGTGAAAGTGTGCGCGAAACGACCCATTTGGGCAGCTTGCGCCAGAGTGTCGCGAACTGGCGAAGCGAAGCATCCCATTCCGCGTGATCATCGTCCCAATAGCGCATGACCTCGTACATCCGGCGGCCATACACAGCGCCGGCATGGTTGCGAATCGTCTCGATCCAGTACTCGAAGTGCTTCTGGCTTGGTGCGCCCATGACCAGATTTCCGGCAAGGTCATCGACATAGCCATCGATGGAAACGTTCATTCCCAAGATAAGTTTGGCCATAAGCAGCGCCTTCGCATAGTCGGTTCACGGATTAACCGCTTGTAATTTGCAAGCAGTCAGACGCTATAGCAACTGATTGCAAATCGCAAGCAGCATGGAAGAAGCGTTCGTGCCGCAAACGAGCCCTGCCTTGTCCCATCAACCCTGCACTTGAACAGCTGGGTGATCCGTCCCGGCTACCGCCATCTAGGCCTGCCTTCCCGAATCAAGCTGCACCCCAAGTCGCTCGTTCCGTCTCCACCGCACCACGGCGCGATAGCTGGTATGATCGACCGGCACGTGAAGCACGAAACGGTCGGGGATTGCGATATCGGCCTTCACCCGTAGCTCCGCGCCATGGGCGTGCTGGTTGCAAACCAGACAATTGATACTGGCGTCGCCAACGCGGATTGTCGCTTCCTTCAGAACAAGATCACGGATAAGCGACCGTCGCTCTATCGGTGGGTCAGCCGGCATTGCCTTATCCCTCTGATTTGACGACCTGAAACTCTTCTGAACCCGGAATGGAAAGCGCACTACCGGCCCAGCGGTTGCCTCGAAAGACTGACGAGCTCGGCTTCGTCGACCACGCCGGCCATATAGTTCGCGATAATCCGGGATGCGATGGCGTCGCGTGCTTCCGGCGATTGACCGTCGCGCTTAAGCTGCTCGAATACACGGCCCAACAGCTCGAGTTCGGATGGCTGCAAAACGCCGGCCTCGGTGGCTTTGCGTCGAATGGGCATTTGTGATCCTCCACTGCGGTCAACAACATACGACCGCGGCAGGGAAACTCAACTCACCTGTCGAGGGCGCCACGCAGGCGGCGGCGACCACAAATCCCGTTTACCCGAGCGGGGAGTTTTTCACTCAAAGCCACAGTGATCTGGCGTCCATACAAAGCCCGCCGGCAAAACCGGCGGGCGCAATAGTCATAAGATACGCCACTAGAACCAGCTTCGGTCGCGTTCCTGGCTTTGCCCGAGCAGCATGCCGATCAACAACCCGGCAATGCCGCCAAGCACGAAAGCGCTGCTGATGGTGCCGGGATTTTGCTGGACGGCTTCGGACACCGTCTGCGCCTGCGATCTCAGCTGCTGCGTTGCCCGTGCCGCGCGCTCGGTCGCGCTGCCGTACCAGCCGCCGGCTTCGCCGACGGCATCTTCTGCGCGCTCGGCAAGCGTCCGGTTGATCTTGCTGATCTCGCGCCTCAGCGATGCGACCTGCTTCTCCAGGGACTCCTGGGCCTCTCGGGCGGAAATCTTCGGGGTGTCCTTGGGGGTGTCCTTCGCGGTGTCCTTCGGGGTGTCGTTCTCGGCCATGGCTGTTCCTTTCGTTGAGGCAGGGGGAACGGCCAACGGACAAGGATGGTTCCGCTGCCTGCGCTCACAGTCATTCACCCGGCCGGCCGCCAACTTTGGGAACACTCTCCCGATCCAACGGTTGTGGTTGACGGAGGGCACGCATTTGTCGAATCGATCGAGCCATGCTGAAACGCTGCGGACGGTCTCCGATCTGCTACACCGCGCCCGCCGTGTCATTCGCGACGGCGGCCATGCCGCGGCGATGTTCGAAATAGACACGCTGCTGCAGGTCGCCCAGACAGAGGTTGCGCGCCGCCTCGAACGCAACGATCGCTGAACCTCGATAGTTCACCGCGGGCGGTGTTCACTTGCCGGCGGCGAAGGGCCTCGTTTCCCTTTTTGATCGACTTGCAAGGCGCCCATCGAGCGGGTCGCCGTCCTCAGCGTCGGCATGGCAAAGGCGCAAAAAGCCGCTGACGAGGGGCCATCATCGCGGCATCGACCCTCCCGGCTATAACGCTTGGGCGGCGGAACAAAGCTTGGCCGCACTGGTTAGGCTCACAGCACGATGTGTGCCCCAACGAGGATTTCTGTCCATGAAAACACGTGTTCTTCTAGCTTCGCTGGCCACCGCCACAGCCATGATGTTCGCCCTGCCCGCCTTCGCCGCCGACAGCGCTCAGGACTTTGTCGACAAGGCCGCCATCGGCGGCCTGTTCGAAGTGGATTCCAGCAAGATCGCCGAGGGCAAGGCCCAGGATCAAGGCGTCAAGGATTTCGCCAAGCGGATGATCGACGATCACGGCGCCGCCAACGCCAAGCTTGCGACCATCGCCGGCGAACAGAAGCTGAAAGTCCCGACGGAGCTGGACGCCAAGCACAAGGCCGATCTGGAGGCTCTGCAGAATGCCAACGATGCCGTCGACAAGCCCTATGTCCAGATGCAGCGCGATGCGCATTCGGAGGCGGTCACGCTGTTCGAGAGCTATGCCAAGGACGGCGACAACGCGCAGCTGAAGACCTTCGCCTCCGAGACCTTGCCGACGCTCAAAATGCATCAGGAAATGGTCGAGAAGATCGCTTCCGCCGACAATGCATCGTCGACCACCAGCTCCACCACCCCGGCCGTGAGCACGACCGACACCACCAATCCGGCCGCCCCGGTCCCGGGTGCCAACAGCTTCACCGAGGATCAGGCGAAGAGCCGCATTCAGGATGCCGGCTTCTCCGGCGTGTCCAAGCTGACCAAAGACGACCAGGGCATCTGGCGCGGTCAGGCCACCAAGGATGGCAAGACCACGACCGTGGCGCTCGATTATCAGGGCAACGTCGTTGCCGGCGCCAACTGAACCTCTGAACCAGATCGAGGAGATCAAGACCATGAAAACCGTAACCGGACTTTTCGACAACTACGATGATGCCTCCGATGCCGTCGGCGAACTGGAGGCAATCGGCGTGCCGCAGGCCGACATCAGCATCGTCGCCAACAATTCGGACGACTGGTACGACGATGGCGACACCTCCAACGCCGCCGAGGATGCAGCGGGCGGCGCCGGTCTCGGAGCCGTCATTGGCGGCGCCGGCGGGCTTCTGACAGGGCTCGGCATCATGGCCATTCCGGGCGTCGGTCCGGTCGTGGCCGCAGGATGGCTGGCCGCCACCGCGGTCGGCGCCGTTGGCGGCGCGGTCGTCGGTGGCGCTGCCGGCGGCATCGTCGGGGCGCTGACCGAGTCAGGCGTCCCCGAAAGGGATGCGCATGTCTATGCGGAGGGCGTTCGCCGCGGTGGCACGATGGTGACCGCCAGGGTCAGTGACGAACTCGCCGATGAGGCCGAGCGTATTCTTGGCGAGTCCAACTCGGTCGATCTGCAAGACCGCCGACGCGCCTATGAAGCCGGTGGCTGGACCGGCTTCGATGCCAATGCCGACCCCTACACCGACATCGAGGCCGAGCGCGACAGAACGCGCAACGCCAGCCCACTCTGATCATCGAGCCCCGTCGCCGTACGGCGGCGGGGCCGAAGGTGCTGTCGGCGCACTGCAAGCGACGTTCAGATTCGGCCATAAGGGGCGGGTTCTCATCGGACCTGCCCCTTTTCGCTGTTGCCTTGGCTTGACCGGCTCTCGCCGTGTTAACGTCGAACCAACGAACCCAGCCCCAGGAAGGCATGAGCCCCTCCCCGCAACTGATTGCCGAATGGCCGTTGTCGCCGTCAGCGACACTCGGGTCCGCCGTGCGCTCCAAGGGGATCGAACGTGAAGTCAGAGCCCGGCTGCCATGGGCAGTCAGGAAGCACGTCAAGGCCGAGACGGGCCGCATCGCATTGCGAATGTCGAGATCCGAAGCGGAAGCGTTCAAGGCCGCCTCTGCCAGTATCTCCAAAACACTGGAGGGAGTGGAAGCGCTGCCTGTGCTTCCACGCGAGGTCGAGGATATCCTTACGATCTCTTCGCGCGAGCGCCACAAATGGCGCAAGGACGGTCGGCTGCAAAGCACCGGCACACGCACCGTCAAGATGCGTGGGCGATCAAAGTCTGTCACCTTCCACGTTTTCGACCCGCGCCACATCGAGGACGTCCTGGACCGCGATTTGGCAACAGTCTGGAGAGAGCAGGATGTCCAGGCGGTCGCCGAGAACAGGCGGCGCGGCGCGGGCAAGGCCGCGTTGACGCGCGCGGGAAAAGGCACCGGGCAGGCACGCACTGCGAGGAAGGCCCGGAACACGGACGGCCCGCCGCCCGGATTGAAGGGCTGGGATGCGTTCGAGGACGAAGGCCTGCTGCGATAATGATGCTGGCGCTTGCCCTTGTATTTTGGGCGTGTGCGGGGCGAGCCTCAGCCTCAGCGCATCAATCCCGCTGCCCGCAGCGCGTCCTCGATGACCTTGGTAATCCCGCCCGCCGGACCGCCTGGCGGATTGACAGGCTCCGGGGCCGGATCGACACGGACAGCTCGCGGTTTTTCCTTTGGCGAGAAAGGCTGCAATGCAGTGCCTGAAGCGGCCTCGGCTTTCGCCGTGCGTCGTACCTCTGGCTTCGTCAGCCCCCAGAAACGGGCGATGTGGCGCGTCGAGGAAATCCCGGCATCCAGCATGAACGGCCCTGCTTTGCCGAGAGCATTGTCGCCGCTCGCCTGCAATGGCGTGCCATGGCCCATGCCGGCAATGCTGTATGCCTCGACCACGTCGCGGCCTTTGCCATCGGACCAGACTTTGCGGCTCTGACCGTCGACCTTTTCCGTGCGTGTCGGCGCTTGAGCGAGGCCGTGCACGCCCTGCCATTGCGCCAGCACCGCGCCGGCATTGGAAGGCACCACGGTCGTGTCGGCCGAGCCCTGCCAGATCGAAATCCTCGGCCACGGCCCCTTGTGCGGCGAAGCCTCCCGCAACAGACGCTGCAGGTCGGTTCTGGACGGGCCGCCATGGCCACGCATGCGGTCGAAGGCTTCGGGGATGGTCGAGGCGCTGCCATAGGCAAGCCCGGCAATGATCGCGCCACCGGCAAACACGTCCGGGTAGGTCGCCAACATCACCGCCGCCATGGCGCCGCCGGCGGAAAGGCCGGTGACGAATATCCGCTTGCGGTCGAGACCGTGAGTGACCACGGCCGCCTCGATCATCTGGCGGATGGACAGCGCCTCGCCGCTGTCGCGGCTTATATCGCCTGGCACGAACCAGTTGAAGCAAAGATTGGCGTTGTTGGCGCGCTGCTGCTCGGGAAAAAGCACGGCAAAACCCTGATCGGCAGCAAGTTCGGTCCAGCCGGAGCCATGATCGTACGCGGCCGCAGTCTGGGTACAGCCATGCAGCACCACGACCAGCGCCGCCTGCTTCGGCAGGTTTTCAGGACGATAAAACCGCGCGCGCAAGGCGCCCGGATTGGACCCGAACCCTGTCATCTCGGACAGGTGGTCGTCCTTGCTCTGTCCTGTACCGGCTGGCCGGCCGCGCATCGCGCTCAGCCGGGCGATCGTATCGGATATGTCTCGCAAATCGGTATCCTTGCGCGCCGGAATGGGCAGACTCGTGCACACAACGCACACGCAGCAATATCGTTGCTGCACTGCACAATAACAAGCGGCGCGGTCGGTTAAATGACCGGTGGATCACAGGAGCCGCTGCACAGCTTGTAACGACGAGCGCAATTGCGCCCGGCTGACCTCTGGTCGGTCAGCCGGTCGAGGCCGGCAGGCGCCGGGTTACCAGCGCTGATGCACGTAGGGCTTGATGTTCTCGTCGTAGACCGCCCTCACCTTGGCCATCAACTCGGAGGACAACGGCGCGAGCTCCGCCGCTTCCGCATTGGAAACCGCCTGCGCCGGATTGCGGGCGCCGGGGATGACGACCGTCACCGCGTCGAACATCAGGATCCAGTGCAGAGCGAATTTCGCCATCGTGGTGTCGCCTGACACCAGCGGCCGCACCTTCTCGACCGCCGCCAGCCCGACCTCATAGGGCACGCCCGAAAACGTCTCGCCGACATCGAAGGCTTCGCCATTCCTGTTGAACAGGCGATGGTCGGTGGTCTCGAACTTGGTGTCCGCCCTGAACTTGCCGGACAACAGGCCGCTGGCCAGCGGCACGCGGGCGATGACGGCGACATCGTTCTTTTTCGCCTGGTCGAAGAACAGCTCGGCCGGGCGCTGGCGAAAGGCGTTGAAGATGATCTGCACGCTGACGACACCGGGATATTGCATCGCCTTCAGCGCCTCTTCGACACGCTCGACGCTGACGCCGTAGTTGCGGATCTTGCCCTGCTCGGTGAGCTTGTCGAGACGCTCGAACACCTCCGGATGATAGTAGAGATCCGTCGAGGGGCAATGCAGCTGCACCAGGTCGAGCGTGTCGGTCTCGAGGTATGTCAGGCTGCGGTCGATCCAGCTGTTGAGGTTCTCGACGCTGTAGCCTTCGACGCTCTGCTTCGGCAGCCGCCGTCCGGCCTTGGTGGCGATGAACGGGCGCGCGCCGCCGCGTTCCTTCATCACCCGTGCGATCAGCTTTTCCGAACGGCCGTCGCCATAGACGTCGGCGGTGTCGAGGAAGCTGACGCCGGCATCGAGCCCAGCATGCAGGGCGGCGACTGCATCGTCGTCATTGACCTCGCCCCAGGCGGCGCCGATTGCCCAGGCGCCGAAGCCGATCTCGCTGACTGATCTGCCGGAACGGCCAAATTTCCGTGAATGCATCTCGCTGTTCCTGACTTGCGGCCTCGCCGGCAATGCCGGCTCCATGATTGCGATTTTTCAGGGAGCCTCATACCGCATGGCAACGTGATTGACATCCCTCTTCCCTGGCTTTACCAAATTACAGGGTTGTATGACAACCGGGTAAGACTGCAACAGTTGGAGCCGGGAGGAACATGTCGCTGATGCGCGAACTCTATCTCCGCGGGGTCGCCGGATGAGCAGTCCGTCAACCGTGGTTGGCCCCCTAATCGTGAACAGCCTTGTTGCGCAGATCCTCGAAGCGGGCATAGCTTTTGGTCAGATGGCTGCGCATGGCGCGCCGCGCGGCATTGACGTCCCTGGCTTCGATTGCCCCGAGAATGGCGCGATGCTCGCGCTGCATGCGGTCGAGATATTTTTCCCGCTCGGCCTCCGTCATGCGGTCGAGCCGCGTCCAATGGCGCGGGACCATGGCGCTGCCGAACGTGTCGAACAGCCGGGTGAAATTCGGGTTCTGCGTCGCCGCCAGAATGGCGCGGTGGAAGCCGAAATCCTCTTCCGAGCCGGAGCCGCCGGCGCGCACCGCCGCGTCCAGCGCGTCGAGCCGCGCGCTCATCTGTTGAAGCGCCGCCTCGCTGCGCCGTTCGGCGGCGAGACCGGTCGCTTCCACCTCGATGCCCATGCGCAGTTCGAGCACGCGCAGCACCTCGTCGATCGATTCGAGATCGTCGGGCAGCACGGAAAACGTCTTCGGCGGCGGATCCTTGGCGACAAAGGCGCCGAGCCCCTGGCGCGTGGTAATCAGCCCGCGCGCGCGCAGCGCCGCCAGCGCCTCGCGCACCACGGTGCGGCTGACACCGGTGGCAGCGACAATCTCCTGCTCGGTCGGCAGCCGCTGCCCCGGCGCAAGGTCACCGGATTCGATCTGCGCAATCAGCGTGTTGACCAGACCCGTCCGCAGGTTGGGCGCCTGCGGTATGGCGTCGAAAGTCATGGGCTCCGCCATCGGTGGCACTCCGGTTCGATTCTTGTTCGAAGGCCGAATCTTATTCAAAGAATTGCATCGACGGGTGCTCGCCGCAAGGTGACGAAAATTCGGCCCGTCGGCACGGGCCATGGGAGGATTGCATGAAAGAACGCATCGGCTTCATCGGCCTGGGCAGCATGGGCGCCGGCATGGCCGACAATCTGTTGCGCAAGGCCTGGCCGCTGATGGTCCATGTCCACCGCAGCCGCACCGCCGCAGACCGGCTGATCGCCGCCGGCGCCAGCGAGGCGGCAAGCCCGCGCGCGCTCGCCACCGCGAGCGACATCGTCATCCTGTGCGTCACCGGTTCGCGCGAGGTCGAGGCACTGGTCAAGGGCCCGGACGGACTGGCCTCGGCCAAGACGCCGCTGCTGATCATCGACTGCTCGACCTCCAACCCGTCATCGACGACAGCGCTTGCCGCCGACCTCGCGGAGCAGGGCATGACGCTGATCGACGCGCCGCTGGCGCGCACGCCCAAGGAAGCCACCGAGGGCAAGCTCGACGTCATGGTCGGCGGTACGGCCGAGATCGTCGCCCGAGCGCGGCCGGTGCTCGAAGCCTTCGCCGCGCGTGTCGTCCACACCGGCCCGACCGGCAGCGGCCACACCATGAAGCTGCTCAACAATTTCGTTTCGATGGGCTATTCCGCGATCTATTCGGAAGCGCTGAGCCTCGGCGCCAAGGCCGGGCTGACGCCGCAGGTCTTCAACAGTGTCATCTCCGGCAGCCGCATGGATTGCGGCTTCTACCAGGCCTTCTTCGACTTCGTCCTCAACCGCAACGAAAACGCCCAACGCTTCGCCATCGCCAATGCGCTGAAGGACATGACCTACCTCGCCTCCTTCGCCCAGGCCGCCGGCATCGCCAACCCGATCGGCGCCGCGGTGCGCAACGGCTTTGCCACTGCCGTCACGACAGGTCATGGCGAGAAGTTCGTGCCGGCGCTGTCGGATATTGTGGCGGGGTTGAACGGGGTGTCGCTGGTGGAGCCGGCGGGGTAAAACCTCGTACGGCGCTCCCCAAATCGGGCGCTTTCTGGCGGCAGCGGAGGTGATGCACAAGAGCATCGTCGGTCCGTTCCTAGCGTACCCGAGTGAGCACTACCGCGCTTCGTGAGGTCCACGAACCGCTGTTGAAAGCGATTGTGACAAGAAGGCTGAGTTCATCCAACGGAACGGGACAGGACCGGTGCAACTGCGTGAGAAGCCGTCGAGCTAACAAGCGCATTGCGCTAGCCCACAAACCACGTCAGCCCCAGAAGCAACATGCCGAACGCGACCACACAGTCGAGAATCCTCACCTGCCGAACACCGATTAGAGCCAGCCCGGTGCCAAGAAGCCCGCCGATCGTTCCCGTAAGTATCAACTGGGTCATGCTGCCTCCGACATTCGAACCGTAGCACAATGCCCGTAACATGCCCAGCGCAGCGCGGGAATCTCAGGTGTAGCTGCTACCTATTACCGAATTTTTTCCAGGCCGCGACCTCTGCGATAGCGATTCCTCGCCCTCATAGTGGGGAGAGGTGGCTCGGCGAAACCGAGACGGAGAGGAGGCCAGCGCTGACATGTGCTATGGGCGCGATTGGAGGGCGCGGGCCGAAACCGCTATCCCGAAACCTCCTTGCGGAGAAACCTTCCACAGTCATGAATTGCCCGCGCCCAGCACCGATCCCTCCATGTCAAACCGCAAGATCGGTCGAGCGCGACATGTCCGGAACCGCCTATCTGGTGTCGCCACGCAGGACGAGACGTTTGATGACGCCACTTGAAAACTACCAAGCCCGGATGCAGAGGGTGCTGGACCACATAGACCAGCATCTGGACGACGATCTGGGCCTGGAGGCGCTAAGCGGCGTCGCGGCGTTCTCGAAATTCCATTTCCACCGGCAGTTCACATCAACCTTCGGGCTGTCCGTGCATCGCTATGTCCAGCTCGCCCGCCTGAAGCGCGCTTCTTACAGGCTTGCCGAGAGCGACGCCCAAAGCGTCACCGACATAGCGATGGATGCCGGTTACGACGCACCGGATGCCTTCGCCCGCGCCTTTCGGCAACGGTTCGGACAATCGCCTTCGTCGTTCCGGAAGTCCCCCGACTGGGGGGCGTGGCTCATGGCCTTCGGGCCGCTCGACAAAGCAAGGACCACGCTCATGCAGATAATCTTCGAACCCGCCGACGTCATGATCCGCGATGTGCCCCCGACGCCGGTGGCGATCATGGAGCATCGCGGCGACCGGGCGACGCTCCAGGACACCATCCAGCGCTTCATCGCCTGGCGCAAGGTCGCCGGCCTGTCGCCCGAGACAAGCCCGACCTTCAACATCTTCCGTTCCGAAAGGGAGCCGGCGAACCCGGCCGATTACAGCATGGACATTTGTGCCGGAACCGACCTGCCGGTAGAAGGCGGGCCGATCGAGGACGCGCAGATGAAGGCCGGCGTGATCCCCGGCGGACGCTGCGCGGTGCTGCGCTATCCCGGCAACACCAACAATCTCGAGCCCGCAGCGCTCTACCTCTACCGCGAATGGCTTCCGGCCAGCGGCGAGGAGGCGCGCGACTTTCCGATCTATTGCCAGCGACACTTTTCGTCGAACGGACCGGTGCGCGAGGTGGTGCTTGAGCTGTTTTTGCCGCTGAAATAGCGCGGTGGGTGGCGGCCTATCTCCGGCCCTGAGCTGGTTGAGCCGACGACCGAGTGAAATCTGATATGGCGCTCCCCCACTCCGTCTCGGCTTCGCCGAGCCACCTCTACCCCCACATTCGTGGGGGAGAGGAAACCCAAGCTTTGAAGGGCTGCGATGTCGGAGATTGGCATTTCCTCATCCCCCATGAAATGGGGGGTCCGAAGGACGGGCGAGACCCGTGGCTCGCCCCGGCAAGGTGGCTCGGCGAAGCCGAGACGGAGTGGGGGTCAGCGCCGCCATAGGCGATTGGCCCAGCGCGCGGATAAGGCAAGGCTATCCCTAAGCCTGCCCGCGCACAGCCTTCCGCAACCGCGAATGCCGTACCGGAGACGCCGCCTCGGGCCCCGGCGCTATCTCCGCAGCTTCCCCCTCATGCAACCCCACCCGCAGCGCCGCGCCCGCCAGATGGTCGCGCATCGCCGCTTGCGCTCCTTCGGCGTCGCCGGCACGGATCGCTCTCAGGATGCGCTCATGTTCGCCGAGCGTGATGCGGGCCATGTCGTCCGACTTTTGCTGGTTGCCGGCGGCGAGAATGCTTTCGCGCACCCGCTCGGACACGAAGACCAGGAATTGGCCCATGTAGGAATTGCGCGTCGCCTCGGCGACGGTGCGGTGGAATTCGAGGTCGCTGCGCAGCCAGGCGACGCTGCCATAGGGGGCGGCGCGCATGCCGGACAGCGCATCGCCCATGGCTTTGAGATCGGCGTCGCTGCGCCGTTTTGCGGCAAGGGCCGCCGCCTGCACTTCGAGGATGCCACGCAGTTCGAACAGATTGCGAAACGAGTCGGCGCGCTGCAGCGTCTCGTGGTCGATGGTCAGCACCGTCGGGTTGTTGCTCTCGACCACGAAGGCGCCGCGCCCCTGCTGCGACCAGATTCGGCCTTCCGAGCGCAGCCGCGCGATCGCCTCGCGCACCACGTTGCGGCTGACCCCGAAAGTGGTTGCCAGCGCCGCCTCGGTCGGCAGCTGGTCACCCGGCTTCAGCCGGCCTTGCGCGATCTCGCGCGAGATGGAACTGGCCACCAGAGTGGAGAGGTGTGGGCCGCGATTGACCTTGTCGAGTTTCAGCGTCATCGCTCACCTATAGTCGACGGCGGGTGCGGACGCCAGAATGCGGCCGTTGCTGAGAATGTGGCGCGGGTCGAATGCGTCCTTGATGCCGGCGGCGAGGTCGAGCGTCACCGGATCGATGCGTTCGAGGAACGCCTTCTGCTTGACCCGGCCGATGCCGTGCTCGGCGCTGATAGAGCCGCCATAGCGATCGACGACGGTGAAGATCTCGGCTTCCGCCTGCTCGAACAGATGTTCCATCGCCTCGGTGCCCATGCCTTCCGGCGGCACGACGTTGAGGTGGATGTTGCCGTCGCCGACATGGCCGTAGGTGACGGCCAGCGCGTCGGGCCGGGCTTTCTCCAAGGCGGCCAGCGCATCGGTGACGAAATCGGCAAGCCGCGAGATCGGCACCGAGACATCGGTGCGCAAATAGCGGCCGCCCCTGCCCTGCCGCTCGACCATGATCTCGCGGTAGAGCCACAACCGCTCACCTTGAGCCCTGGTCGAAGCGATGACGCCGTCCTCGACGATGTCCTCGACGCTGCCGAGAAACCCCAGCAGCATATTGGAGAGGTCGATCAGCCCGCCCGACGACACCTCGATCAGCACATAGACGGGATAGGGCTGGCTGAGCGGATCGGGAAAATCCTGGCCTTCGCGCATGGTGATCTCGATGCCGCCGCGCAGGATCAGTTCGAAGGCGGTGAGCAAATCGCTGCAATCGCGCCGGGCGCGGGCATAGAGTGCCATCGCATCCTCGACCGAGCGCAAGCCGACAAGTGCTGTTTCGATCTGCGTCGGCTTGGGAAACAGCTTCAGCGCCGCCGCGGTGACGATGCCCAGCGTGCCCTCCGAGCCGATGAAGATCTGCTTCAGATCATAGCCGCGATTGTCCTTGCGCAGCACTTTCAGCCCGTTCCAGATGCGGCCGTCGGCCAGCACCACTTCGAGGCCAAGCACCAGGTCCCGCGTCATCCCGTAGCGCAGCACGTTGAAGCCGCCGGCATTGGTGGCGACATTGCCGCCGATACGGCAGCTGCCCTGCGCGCCGAAGGTGATCGGCAGCAGGCAGTCGCTCGCTTCGGCGGCGCGCTTGGCGTCCTCGAGAATGCAGCCGGCCTCGACCACCATGGCAAAGTCGATCGGGCTGATCGAACGGATACGGTTCATGCGCTCCAGCGAGATGACGATCTCGCCGCCATCCGCCGCCACTGCGGCGCCGACGAGCCCGGTCAGGCCGCCTTGCGGCACGACCGGAATGCGCTCGGCATGGCAGAACCGCATCAGCGCCGACATTTCCTCCACCGAAGAGGGCCGCGCCACCGCCAGCGGCCGGCCGAAATGATCGCCCGACCAATCTCGGCTGTAGCGCGCCAGATCCACTTCCTCGGTCAGCAGCCCGCCATTCGGCAGCAAGCCGGCCAGGGCTGCGATCTGCGATGCGGAGGGTGGCGGCACGGCATTCATGGATTGGCTCTGGGCCCCTCGGCAAAACGGCTGGACAAATACCGGCGGTGTCGTGTTATCATACAACCCTGATTGAGAACATCAAGCGAGGCTTGCCGCCAAGCGTGCGATGTGGATGATCAGACCCGCAAATCACAGAATTCGGAGGACTTCCCCCAATGAGCGACGCCCCGGGCTTTCGCTATATGCACACCATGATCAGGGTGCTCGACCTCGACAAGTCGATCGCCTTCTACACCGAAGTGCTCGGCATGACCTTGCTGCGCCGCGACGACTATCCCGGCGGCAAGTTCACCAACGCCTTTGTCGGCTACGGCCCCGAGGACAAGGAAGCCGTCGTCGAGCTGACGCTGAACTGGGGCCGCGAGGAACCCTATGAGATCGGCACCGGCTTCGGCCACCTGGCGCTCGGCGTCAATGACATCTACGCGGTCTGCGCCGAACTGGAAAAGCGCGGCGCCAAGATCCCGCGCAAGCCCGGCCCGATGCAGCACGGCACCACCCACATCGCTTTCGTCGAAGACCCCGATGGCTACAAGATCGAGCTGATCGGCCTCGACACGATGTAATCCGATCGGGCCGGACCGCATCGGCCTCGCGCCGATGCGGTCCCGTCCTGTCCGCGCTTGCCTGGGAGGCGGGATCACTTGATGACCGCGATCTTGCTGCGGTCGATGGTAATGGCGACGGCGGCAATGAGCACCGCGCCGAACACCATGTTTTCCAGGAAAATATTGACGCCGACGAAGGTCATGCCGATGCGCACGATCGAGATGATCAGCGCGCCGACCGCCGTGCGGGCAACGCCGCCGAGCCCGCCGGTGATCGCCGTGCCGCCGACGATGACGGCGGCGATGGCCGGCAGCAGCAGCTGGTTGGCCAGCACCGGCGAACCGCTCGACAGCCTGGCTGCCAGCACGATGCCGGCGATGGCCGCGAGCATACCCGACGCGGCAAAGGCGATGATCTTGGTGCGGTCGACATTGATGCCCGCGGCCCACGCCGCCGGTTCGCCGGCGCCGACCGCGATCGCTTGCCGGCCGAAGCGTGTGTAGCGCAGCGCCAGAAAGGCGGCGATGCCGATGACCGCCGAAATCAGCACCACCACGGGAATGCCGGCGACAGTGGCGTTGATCCAGGCGGTGTTTTCCCGACCAGCCTCCTCGATGGTGATGGCGCGGCCATTGGAGACCCATAGCGCCAGGCCGGTGACCACGCCGCCGGTGGCGAGCGTCGCCACGAAGGACGGCACGCGTAGCTTGACGTGAACGACGCCGCTCAGGATGCCGAAGGCAAGCCCCGACAGGATCGCCACCGGAAAGGCGGCAAGGCCGAGCGAAGGCAGCAATTGCGCCAGGATGACGCTGGCCAGCGATGCCACCGCCTGGATCGACAAATCGATGCCGCCAAGCAGGATGGCGAAGGTGACGCCGGTCGCCAGGATGAACAGCACGGCAGTGTTGGCAAACAAAAGCGCCACGGTCTCGCCGGTCAGGAAGCCGGGCGCGGCGATCTCGATGATCAAAAGCAGGCCGACAAGCAGCACCAGCGGAATGGCGCCTTGCGTCCACTTGCCTTCGAAAACCCGCCTGATGGAGAACGCTTCATTCATCGGCTCACACCATTGCCCTGAGAAGATCGACCTGGTTCGGCTTGTTGCCCGGACTGGCATCGAAGCGCGCGGTGATTGCACCATCGCGCATCACCAGCACCTGGTGCGACAGGCCGATCGTTTCCTCCAGCGTGTCGGAAATCAAAAGAATCGCCACGCCTTGCGCGGAGAGATCGCGCACCAGCTCGTAGACCTCTTCCTTGGCGCCGACATCGAGCCCGCGTGTGGGATGGTCGAGCACCAGGATGCGCGAGCCCGCCGTCATCCAGCGCGCCAGCACCACCTTCTGCTGGTTGCCGCCGCTGAGCTTGCGGCAGGCGGCATCGGGGCCGGGCGCCTTGATGCGCAGCCGCTTGATCCAGTCGGCGGCAAGCCGGCGCTCCTTGCCATAATCGATGGCGCCATGGCGCATGACGCTGGAGAGATCGGCCAGCGAAATGTTCTCCGCGATCGACAGGAACATCACCAGCCCTTCGAGCCGGCGCTCGCGCGGGACATAGCCGATGCCCTTGCGCACCGCCGGTTCCGGCGAGGAGAAGCGCACGGCATCGCCGGCGATTTTCATCTCGCCGGCATCATGCTGGACGAAGCCGCCAACGGTGCGCGTCACCTCCTCGCGGCCGGAGCCGACGACGCCGGCAATGCCGACAATCTCGCCCGCCCGGATCGAGAGATCGACGCCGTGATAGAAACCGTTGGCGCCAAGGCCCTTGGCCTCGACCATCACGGTATGTCGCGGCGCCAGCTGGCGGGCCTCGCGATAATACTCGGCCTGCAGGCCGCGCCCGACCATGATCTCGTGCAGCTCAGGCGCGGTGACTTCGGCTGCACGATGTTCGGCAACGACGGCGCCATCCTTCATCGTGTAGACGCGGTCGGAGATATTGAGCACCTCGTCGAGGCGGTGCGAGACGAAGACGAAGCTGGCCCGGGATTTGAGCGAGCGCACCCGCGCGAACAGCACCTCGATGTCGGCGGCGTTGAGCACCGAGGTCGGCTCGTCGAGCAGGATGAGCAACTGCCGCTCGACCACTTCCTCCAGGGTCAGCGCCTTGGCGAGCTCGACCATCTGGCGCGCGGCGAAGGTGAGTTCGGAGGTGCGCGCGGTGACGTCGATGTCGATGCCGATCTTGGCCAGTTGCCGCCGCGCCGCCGCGTTCATGGCGCGCCAATTGACGATGCCGAAGCGGGTGAAGCGGTCCTCTTCGCCGAGATAGATGTTTTCGGCAACCGTCAGGTTCAGCACCAGCGACTGCTCCTGGAACACCATGCCGATGCCATGCCTGGCCGCATCACGGGCGTTGCGCATGCGCAGCTGTTCGCCATCCAGCGTGAGCGAGCCGCCATCCGGCCGGTAGCCGCCGGCCAGCACCCGCATCAGCGTCGACTTGCCGGCGCCGTTCTCGCCGATCAGCCCGACAACTTCATTGGGCCGCACCTCGATGGAGACGTCGCGCAGCGCCTGGACGCCGGGGAAATTCTTGATGATGTTGGACGCCTGCAGCATGGCGTTCACTTGACGATTTTCAGGCGGACACGGTCGAGCGACAGCGCCACCGCGGCGATGATCATCAGACCCTGCACCGTCTGCTGGATGTAGGGCGAGATGCCGAGCAGGATCATGCCATTGGCAAGCACGGTGACGATCAGCACACCGATCAGCGTGTTGACCACACCGCCCTCGCCGCCGGTCAAAGCGGTGCCGCCGACGACCACTGCGGTAACCGCGGCAAACAGCCTGCCGTCGCCGATGACGGCATGCGACTGGCCGAGCTGTGCCGCGGCCAGCACACCGGCAATGCCGAAGAAGAACCCGGCCAGCGCAAAGGCGATGATGCGCACGCGCACGACATTGACGCCGGAGAGCTTGGCGACATCCTCATCACCGCCGATCGCCAATATGTGGCGGCCGAGCTTGGTGTGGTACTGGATGACGGTGGCGAGCAGGAAGGCGCCGAACGCGACCCAGACCGCCACCGGCAGGCCGAGGAAACGGTGCAAGGCCAGGTCGCGGATCGAGGCGTCGTTCAGCTTGATGGCCGTGCCGCCCAGCATATAGACCGACAGGCCGAGGCCGATGAACCACATGCCGAGCGTGCCCATGAAGGACGGGATGCGCAGCATGGTCTGGACGAGACCGCTGACGAAGCCCATGGCGGTGCCGGCGGCGATGGCAGCGAGCACCGCCCACCAGCCATAGTCGTTGCCGTTGCCGTCATTGGCGGCGAGCAGCACAAGCACCATCGCCGCCACCGAAAGCGTGCCTTCGACTGCGAGGTCGATGCTGCCCATCAGGATGATGAAGGTCAGCCCCATGGCCAGCGTCAGCGGCACGGCGGCGGAATTCGCAAGCCGCACCAGATTGCGCAGCTCGATGAAATTGGGGTTGGCAATGGCGATGAGTACGCAGAGTACAATCAGCACCGCCAGCGGCGCCAGGCTGCGCCAGCGCCTGCCGCCCAGGAATGTCGCGATGCGGCCGGGGAACGGTGTCATGGGCGTCGTCCGCTCGATGTCCGAAACGGACTTCAGGGGTTCTGTATGGATTGTCAAGAAACCGCTTCCCGTCTGCTGGTGACAGCCGTCGCGACAAGGGGATCGCGACGGCTGCGGGAGGAAGCGGGCCGCCAGGGAGTTGCAGCCCACTCCGATGGATCAGGTGCGGATTGCTCCGGTGACCCGGCCCCACAGATCGTTCCAGTCGATCTCGGGCTTCGCATCGACATTGGTCTTGTAATATTCCTCGACATTGTCGTGCGAGATCAGCACCGCCTTGCCGTAGAACTCGCGGTGCTCCGGGGGCTCCTTGGTCGGGTCGAACTTGCCGATCTTGGCGTTGTAGCCGATGGCCAGACCCATGCCGCCCTGCCAGAACGGATCCGAAGTGACGGTGCAGGCGAACTCGCCGGTGCGCACCGCATCGACCGCCGTCTTGATGCCGTCGACGCCGACGATCGGCACCTTGCCGGCGAGATTTTCGGCACGCAGCGCTTCCAGTGCACCGGAGCCCATATCGTCATTGGCGGCCCAGATGCCCTTGATGTCGTCGCCGAAGCGGGTGAGCAGATTGCCCATCAGGTCGAAGGCTTCGGTCGACTTCCAGTTGGCGACCTGGAAGTCGAGCAGCTTGATGTCCGGGTTGGCGGCGAGCGCCGCATCGAGGCCCTTCTTGCGTTCGATCGCCGCCGTGGTCGAGATCAGGCCGCCGAGTGCGACGATGCCGCCCTTGCCGCCAATGGTCTTGAACAGGATCTCGGCGATGGTCTTGCCGCTGTCGATGCCGTCGAACTCGATATGCGAGACATAGTTCGGGTTGAAATCCTTCGGGTGCAGATCCCCAGGCTTGTTCCACTGCGTCACCACATAGGCGCCGGCCTTGGCGCAGGCCTCGACGATCGGGCGCGCATCGGGCGTGTCGTTGGGATCGGAATTCAGCACCATGTTGCCGCCGGTCTTGGCCAGCATCGCCTTGATGTCGGCAATGCCCTTCTCGCTGTTGCCTTCCGAAACCAGCGTGACGTGTTCCAGCCCGGCCCATTTGGCATACGCTTCCGCGCCGGTCTTCCACACCGCGTGATAGGGGTTGGACAGCGAGCGGATCGACGTCACCAGCGTCGGCTTGTCCTGCGCGCGCAGCACGCTCGGCATGGCGAGTGCCGCCACGCCGGCGGTGGCGCCCATCATCAGCGTGCGCCGGTTGACCGCAAAATTCTTCGTGTCGTTCATACCTCGAATCCTCCCGATTGAATTCTGTTCCGCCCGGCATCTTGCGCGGGGAGCGCGGCCGGGACCTCCTGATGAGGGTCGTCAAGCTCCTCCACTTGTACGACAACCCTTCAACACGATAACCATACCCTTTCTCTTGACGTGGCACAAGCGACTTGAGATCGTCGCGCGCAAGAGGAAGGGGCGGTGATTTTCATCGCCCGCCGGAGCATGATCCCTAGAAGTGGGAACCGGTTTTCTCGGACAAATCGGGAAACCGTTTTGTCCGGAGATCATGCTCCAACAAAGAGAACCCGGGAGTGGAAATGACGGATTACATCATTGTCGGCGGCGGTTCGGCTGGCTGCATTCTGGCCGCCCGGCTGAGCGAGGACCCGGACGTGTCCGTCGTGCTGCTCGAGGCCGGTCCGCCCGACACCGACCGCTACATCCATTTGCCGGTCGGCTTCTTCAAGATGACGTCGGGGCCGCTGATCTGGGGTTATGACACCGCGCCCGGCAAGGAGATCGATGGCCGCACCATGGTCTATCCGCAGGCCCGCGTGCTGGGCGGCGGCTCCTCGATCAACGCCCAGGTGTTCACCCGCGGCTGCCCTGAGGATTATGACGGCTGGGCGACTGAGAATGGCTGTGCCGGCTGGAGCTATGCCGACGTGCTGCCCTACTTCGTCCGCTCCGAGGGCAACGACACTTTTGCCGATGCGCAGCACGGCACTGACGGCCCGCTCGGCGTCTCCAGCGGCGCGCCGCATCCGCTGACCCGCATCTTCGTCAAGGCGGCGCAGCAGGCGGGCCTTCCTTTCCGCGCCGACTTCAACGCCGGTGAGCAGGCGGGCGCCGGCTTCTACCAGACGACGACGCGTCGGGGGAAACGCTCGAGCACGGCGGTCGCCTATCTGAAGCCGGCGCTCGGCCGCAAGAATCTGACGCTACGCACCGACGCCTCCGTCAGCCGCATCGTGGTCGAGAACGGCCGCGCCATCGGTGTCGAGATCATCGTCAATGGCCGCACCGAACTGCTCCGCGCCGAGCGCGAAGTCATCGTCGCCGCCGGCGCCATCGGCTCGCCGAAATTGCTGATGCTGTCCGGCATCGGCCCGGCCGTGCATCTCGGCCATCACGGCATCGAGGTGGTCCACGATTCCAAAAACGTCGGCCAGAATCTGCACGATCACATGGACGTCGATGTCGTCGCCGAGCTCAACGGACCGCATGGCATCGACCGTTACAAGAAGAAGCGCTGGCAGGCGGTTGCCGGTCTTGAATATGCGCTGTTCGGCAAGGGGCCGGTGGCCTCCAACATCGTCGAGGCCGGCGGCTTCTGGTGGGGCGACCGCGCGGAGAAGACGCCGGACATCCAGTTCCATTTCCTGCCCGGCGCCGGCGTCGAGGAAGGCATCGGCTCGGTTCCCGGCGGCAATGGCTGCACGCTGAACTCCTACCATGTGCGCCCGCGTTCGCGCGGCAGCGTCACGCTCAAGTCCGCGGACCTGCGCGATGCGCCCATCATCGACCCCAACGCGTTCGCCGAGCGCTATGATCTCGAACGCGCCATCGACGGCATCGAGATCAGCCGCGAAATCCTGTCGCAGCCAGCCTTCGCCAGATACATCAGCCGCGAGCATCTGCCCGGCAAGGCGATGCAGGGGCGCTCAGCACTCGAAGCCTTCGCCCGAGAACATGGCCGCAGCGCCTATCACCCAGTCGGCACCTGCCGGATGGGCGGCGATGCCGACAGCGTCGTCGACCCCGAGCTTCGCGTGCGCGGGCTGCAAGGCCTGCGTGTCTGCGACAGCTCGGTCATGCCAAGCATCGTGTCGTCGAACACCAACGCCGCCGTGGTCATGATTGCGGAGAAGGCTGCGGATCTGATTGCGGGGCGAACGCTGCCGGTGGCGTAAGCAGGACAATCGCATGTGGTGGCGCCACGCGATTGCCCTGCCTTGAGCACCTGTCGCTGAGCGCATAGCACTCGAACCGCACTAAAAACGACAGCCTCCCGCAGCGCCTTCAACCGACGCTTGCGCAACCCACCAACCGACAGGAAACCCCCGGTTGCGGGCTCGTTGCCGACGCCTGCGCGGGGATGTGAAAGCGCTTTTGCGCCAGTTCCGCGATCACACCATATGAACCGATCCAAGCTCTGCTAGCTTGTGGGCGTGGGACTTGTCCCGCTTTGGCCGGTGCTTCAGGCAACCCCATCCCAACCCCCCGCCCCCTGCGGTACCGGCCATCCCCCTCCCCCTTTTGGCAGGCTTCTCGACCTGCCATCCTCAGCCGTCCCTGCCAACTTCGAGGTCGACGACGAGGCCTGATGCGTGGCATGCAAATCAAGACCATCGGCAGCGTATCGAGGGATTTCACATCGGCTGTCTGGACGACGTCCTGGAGAGCGACAGATCGGGGTCGAGCCGCCTCAGCTCCCGGTTGATGGCCGCCAGGCGCTCCGGTTCGCCTTCCGTGTTGCAGACATTGAGAGTAACGACGCGTAAGCGCATAGGACTTTTCCTCAATGTTGAACGAAACCTCGACGCACGCGACGCGGATAGGTGCCACGATAGGATTCCGTGTCTGGTGACGTTCAGCGAACCACCGCCTCGATGCGTTCCACGCGGTGCGCGAAACGGCTTGGCCATCGGCGCGGTTCGGCTTGCCAAATGCCGCCATGCCGCCCATACACGGCTTGAACAACCGCCCCGAGGGTCCGCGCCCATTTTGCCAAAGGATACTCTCCGATGTCTGTGACGCCGTCCCCGTGGTCAAAACCGTGACGGCTTCCCTCGCAAGCCTGGGCTGGACGGATTTCTTCGGCGACCAGCTTGAAGCCGATGAGGCAAACCTAGTGCCGACGCGCATCGCCTCGGTGCACCGCGACCGCCTGGCCGGTCTGTCTCTGTCAGGGCCAGTGGATCTGACGCTGCCGGCCAATACCAACACCGGCGACTATGCCGTCGGCGACTGGGTGCTGGTCGAGCCGCATACGCATCTGCTGCGGCGCCGCCTGACCCGCAAGACGGTGCTGGAGCGCCGCACACAGGGAGGCAGGGTGCCGCAGCTGGCCGCGGCCAATGTCGACACGCTGTTCATCGTGACGTCCTGCAATGCCGATTTCAACATCGCCCGGCTCGAGCGCTATCTCGCGCTGGCCAACGAGGCCGGAACGACGCCGGTGATCCTGCTGACCAAGGCCGACACCGCTGACGATGCCGAGGCTTACCAACGCCAGGCCGCCGCCCTGCAGCGTGGACTGGCCGTGGTGATGCTGAACCCGCGCGTCGCCGATGCCGCAGCGGCGCTTGCTCCCTGGTGTGGCGCAGGGCAGACGGTGGCGCTGGTCGGCTCCTCCGGCGTCGGCAAATCGACGCTGGTCAACACGCTGGCCGGATCGGCGCAGCAATCGCCGCAACAGACTGCGGGCATTCGCGAGCACGATGCCAAGGGTCGCCACACTACCACAGCCAGATCGCTGCACGCCATTGCCGGCGGCGGCTGGGTGATCGACACGCCGGGCATGCGCACGCTGCATGTCAGCGACGTCGCCTCCGGCATCGACACGCTGTTTGCCGAAATCACCGAGCTCGCACCGCTGTGCAAGTTCCGCGACTGCACCCATGTCCACGAACCGGGCTGCGCGGTGCAGGCTGCGTTGAAGGCGGGTACGCTCGACCCCGAGCGCCTTGCCCGCTGGCGCAAGCTGTCGGAGGAAAACCAGGGCAACACGCCGGTTCAGAGCGGGCCACGCGGCAACAAATCGCCTGCCGGGCGCCCGAAGCGGCGTTGAGAGGATAGGAATTGCGGAACGAGACGTCGGAGGCCCGGCATGTGCCGGGCCTCCCTTTTTTCACTCTCCGCGCATCGTTGCCTGGAAGGTCGGCAGGTGCTTCTGCTGCGCCTCCAGCATACGCTCGCGGTAGACGCCATAGATGACGTCGGTGTCGTGCAACGTCACGCCGGCAATGGTCGGCGAGGCGAAGACCGGCAGTTCGATGCCCCGCTTGGCGAGCTGCTCGGCGGTGCGCGCGATCAGCTCATGCGCCAGGATCATGGCAAGCACCGTCGATGAGCCCGACACCGGCCGGCTCCAGCCCTCGACCGGCACGATGGCGTCCTCGATCGGCGAACAGGTGTCGATGACGAGGTCGGCGGCATCGGCCAGCCGCTTGCCGGAGGAGTGCGTCGCCGGCTTGTCCAGATTGTTCTTGCTGGTGACCGCGACGACGAAGATGCCGCGCTTCCTGGCGTAGAGCGCGGTGTCGATGCCCGACGAGTTGCGGCCGCTATGGCCGAAGATGATGATCGAATCGCCCTTGTTGAGCGGCTGGTGGTCGAGGAATTTTTCGGCGTATCTTTCCGTACGCTCCAGCCACAAAAGCTCGCGCACGCCGCCGGCGCCGAGCACATTGTGCCACATCACGCGCGGGTCGGTCAGGGGGTTGAAGCCGACATAGCTGCCATAGCGCGGAAACACTTCCTGCACCGGCAGCACCGAATGGCCGGAGCCATAGAGATGCACCAGCCCGCCGCCCTCGAGCGAGTCGGCAAAGCGGCTGGCGGCCTGGCCAAAGGCCTCTTCATTGGCTTTCGCAGCCTGGTCGATGAGGGCGGCGAGACGGTGGATGTAGAGATCGGACACGTGGGTACTCCTGTTTGATGTGTCGGTCTGGAATGGATCAGCTTCTCGGATTCAGCGGCACGCGTCCGGCGCGCAGCGTCGAGCGGATTTCGTAGCGGTCGCCGCGCATGATCGAGACGGTGAACTCGAACGGGCCGCGCTCGTCGGTGGTGATGCGTTCGACGACGAAGGCCGGGCTGCCGACCGCAAGGTCGAGCAGTTCGGCATCCGCCGCGCCGACCGCGCCGACCCGGTAGTTCTCCCGCGCGGCCACCGGCACGATCCCGTAATGGCGCTCCAGCGCCTCGTAGAGCGAGCCCTGCAGCAGGCCGGCATCGAGGAAGCCCGGCACGCGCACCGCCGACAGCTGCGCCGTCTGGATGCCGATCGGCTCGTTGTTGCCGAGCCGCAGCCTGCGAATGCGCACCACCGGATCGCCCTCCTCGATCTCCAGCGCGCCGGCAGCCGCCGCATTGGCGGTGGTCAGGCTGCAGTCGAGCAGGCGCGAGCCCGCGACCACGCCCATATTGCCCATCTCCTGGGTAAAGCTGGTCAGCTCACGCGTGCCGGCGACCAGCGTGGTCGAGCGCACGAACGTGCCGCGGCCATGTTCGCGCCTGAGCAGCCCGGCCTCCTCGAGATTGCGCAGCGCGTGGCGCAGCGTGATACGGCTGACGCCGAACAGGGCGCACAGCCTGTCCTCCGCCGGGATCTGGTCGCCCGTTGCCCATTCGCCGCTCTTGACGATGGCGCGGATCGCCTCTTCGACCTGATACCAGAGCGGCTCCGGCCGTCTGCGGTCCGGCTGCTGAAAGCTTGCTTCGCTCATCGCACATGCCTCCACCCTTGCCCAACGGCGCCGGCCAGCGCCGCGCCGACGAGGCCGGCGCGGGGACCGAATTTTCCGGGCTTGACGTCGATGCCGCGCAGATGCGGCGGCAGTTGGCGTCGCAGCGCTGCAAGCAGCGGCGGCCGGATCACATCCAGCGCCTCCGCCAAACCACCCGAAATCAGAACCGCTTGCGGATCGAGCAGCGCGACAGCGCCTGCAAGCGCGGTGCCGAGCTGTCGCGCCGGCAGTTCAAGCAAGGTGAGTGCGGCCAGTTCGCCGGCCTGGGCAGCGGCGATCAGCTGGCGGCCGTCGGCAAGGCCGATCTGTCCGGCTAGGGCATCAAGCGCCCGGCCCGACGCGACGCGCTCCAGCCAGCCGCTGCGCTCCTCGCCATGATCTTTGACGTCGGCGCAGGCCCAGCCGAACGAGCAGGCGCCGCCATGCGCGCCCGCAACGATGCGGCCATTGGCCAGCACCGCCGAACCGATGCCGGTGCCGATGGCGAGCAGGATCGCATCCGACATGTTTTTCGCACTGCCTTCGACAGCCTCCGCCAGCAGCGCAATCTGTGCGTCATTGCCGATCGCTACGCGCAGTTTGGGAAACAGCGTCTGGATGTCGACGCCGTCGAGGAACGGCAGGTTGGGGATCCAGCGGCAGATTGAGCCCTCGACCAGACCCGGCACCGCGATGCCAAGTGCTGAAACCGGCCCGGCCTCAGCGCACAGCGCGTCGATGCGCGCAATGAAGGCATCAAGGGTTGCCGGCGCCGGCTCGCTGCCCAGCGCCTCCAACCCACCGACATCGCCCGTAGATACGGCAGCGCGCAGATTGGTGGCGCCGAGATCGATGGCGAGTACCCGCCTCATCGACCCGACCCTTTGCCGAAGGGGAGCGAGAACAGGCCGCTGCCGGCATTCCACGAATGCGACGCCGCCGCGAAGGCCTGCGCATGGCGCGTGCCGCGCAGGCAGCCGCGCAGCCGGTAGAGCGAACTGTAATAGTCGACATAGGGGAAGCTGCTCAGGCCGCGCGCCAGTTCATACTCCATGACCGCGTCGCGCCAGGCCTCGAACCCGTCGCTGACATCGACGAGATGCTCGGGCCGGAAGCCGTCATCGTCCTCCCAGTTCTCGCCGAACAGCAGCAGTTGCGGCGTGTGCGCCGGATGGTCGCTGGCAACGGTCGGCAGTCCGGCGAAGAAGATACCGGTCTTCGTCAAATGCGCGGCGGCGCGATGGTCCTTGTGCCAGCTGCCATGCCAATGGGTGATGACGATCTCGGGTTTCAGCTCGCGAATGATGTCGCCCACTTCGAGCGCCGTCTGATCGTCTGTGGGCAGGAAGCCGTCGCGCAGGCCAAAGCCACGCATGGTGACGCCGAGCCGCTCCGCCGCGCTGCCCGCTTCCTCTTCCTTCTGCACGCAATAATGCGCGGGAACCAGGTACGGATGGCCCTGCTCACCCATGGTCAGATGCAGGAAGGTCACCGTGGCGCCGCGCTTGACGGCAGCGGCCGCCAGCGGCCCGGCCATCACCTCGGCATCGAAGGCGTGCGCGCCGACCACCAGGATGGATTTCGCCGCATAAATTCTGTCTTCGATCATTTCATGCCTCCTCCGGTGCCCACGCCTTCGCGAATCTGGCGCGCCAGCAGACAATACATGATCAGGATGGGCGCCATGGAGATCGCCAGCGAGGCGAACACCAGGCCCCAGTCGGTGCGGAACTGGCCGACGAAGACGCTGATCGCCAGCGGCACCGTCTTGTAGCGGTCGTCGAAGATGAAGATCAGCGGGAAGAAGAAATCGTTCCACACCGCGATCGCGGTGAAGATGGCCACGATCGACACCGCCGGCTTGACCATCGGCAGGATGATCTGGAACAGGATGCGGACCTCGCCGGCGCCGTCCATGCGCGCCGCCTCGTCCAACTCGGAGGGCAAGACGCGCATGAAATTGGCGAAGATGAACACGGCGAAGGGAATGCGGATCGCCGAATAGACCAGGATCAGCCCGGTCAGCGAATCCAGCAGGCCGAGATTGCGCATCAGCGTGAACAGTTCGACCGAGGCCAACCGGATCGGCAGCATGATGCCGGACAGGAACAGGCCGAGCATGATGGCATTCCAGCCAAGCTTGTAGCGGCTGAGCGGATAGGCGGCCATCGCCGAGACGACGATGGTGAGGATGACGGCGCCGCCCGTGACGATCAGGCTGTTGATGAAATTCTGGCCGAGATCGGCGCGCGTCCAGGCGTTGATGAAATTGTCGAAGGCAAAGCTTTGCGGCAGGCCGAGCCTGTTGTCGTAGATCTCGGCCGTGGTCTTGAAACAGGAGACGATGAGGATGTAGAGCGGCAACAGCACGGCCGCCGTCCAAACGACCAGCACCGTCCAGCCGGGCAGCCGCGCAAGCTGCCGAGAGATGGCCGGTCTTTGCGCAATCGCCAGCGCGCTCATAGCTGCACCGTGCGGCGGTCGAAGAAGCGCAGCATCATGAGCGTGCCGATGCTGAGGATCAAAAACAGCACGGTGCCGAGCGCCAAAGCCAGACCAATATCGGTGATGCCGACAGCACCTTCCGCGCCGAAGGCCAGCCGGTAGAAGTACGTCACCAGCGTGTCGGTCGAATAGCTCGGATTGCCCTGCACGCCCTGCATGACATAGACGATGTCGAACTGGTTGAAGGTGTTGATGAACGACAGCGTCGTCAGCGTGCCCAGCGCCGGCATCAGCAGCGGCAGCGCGATCGAGAACAGCATGCGCGCATTGCCGGCGCCGTCAAGTTTTGCCGCCTCGAAAATCTGGCCGGAAATCTGCCGCAGACCTGCCGTGTAGATCAGCACCGGCAGGCCCATCCAGTTCCAGGCATCGACGGCGATCAGCATGGCGAGCGCGGTGTGGCTGTTGCCGAGCACAGTCAGGCTGCCCTGGTGCAGGCCGAGCCCGTTCAGCGCCCATTCGACGACGCCGCCCGGTGCCAAAAGCAACCGCCACAGCGCGCCGACGATGACCGGGCTCAGCACGGCCGGAAAGAAGAACACCGACTGGAAGAAGGCCGCACCCTTGTCGCGCAGGAACAGCAGCCAGGCGAACAACAGGCCGAGGCCATTTTGGAAGACCATGATGCCGAAGAACCAGGCGGTGTTGTGCCACAGCGCGCCGTAGATCCGCGCGCCGCTGGGGAAAACGAACAGCCTTGAGAAATTCGACGGGCCGGCGAACTCGACCATGCGCAGCCCCTTCCAGACGAAGAAGCTGCCCCACAGCGACATCCCCAGGGGATAGAGGACGAACAGCGCATAGACCGCCAGCGCCGGCAGGATGAACAGCACGGCCATGCGCTGCTGCGTGCGGCGAAGGCTGCTGGTGCGGCGAAGGGTGCTCATGCGCTTTTCTGGTCCGTGAGAGGCCGGCCGCTTTTGCGACCGGCCGCGCCTACTGCTTCGGCTTGAACCAGGTGGCGACCGCGGCATGCATGTCGGCCGCCAGCTTCTCCGGCGCGATGTTGCCTTCGACCATGTCGATGATCTCCGACTGCAGCACCGAAGACGCCGTCGGCGACTGCCAGCGGAAGCCGACCAGCGTCAGATACGGCGTCGAATTCTTCGCCATCTCCATCATCGCGGCCAGCACTGGATCCTTCACCGTCACATCCGTGCGGGCCGGCGGCCAGCCGAGCTCGTCGGCGAACATCTGCGCGAACTCTGCCGAAGCGATGAAGCCCAGCACCTTGGTCGCGGCCTCCTTGTTCTGGCTCTCAGAGACCAGGCCATAGGAGCCGTCGGAGAAGGCCGAGGTGTAGAGTTTTGCACCGGCATCGTCGGCGGGGAACGGGAAGATCGAGAATTTCAGCTTCGGGTTCTGCGCCTTGAAGCTGCCGTTCTCGAACGAACCGCCGAGGAACATCGCCGCCTTGCCGCCGATGAACTGCTGCGTGGCGGTGGTGTAGTCGATGCCGGCGAAGCCGTCGGGGAAATACGGCTTCAGCTCGGCGAAGCGCTTCAGCGCCGCCACATAGCGCGGATCCTGGAAGGTCGCCTTGCCGCTCATCATCTCGTCGTAGAAATCAGGACCATAGATGGTCGGGCCGACGACGCCGACGGCGATCTCCAGCTCCCAGCCCGAGCCGTTGGCGCCGCCGGTGGCGATCGGCGTGATGCCGGCCGCCTTCAGCTTCTCGCAGACGGCGGTGAAATCCTTGTAGGTCTTGGGGATCTCGATGCCCTGGGCGGCGAAGATATCCTGGTTGTAGAAGACGCCCATCATCGGCACCGAGTAGGGCACGCCGTAGAGCTTGCCGTCAGCGCGGCCACGCACGCCGCCAAGCGCTGCGTCCTCCATGTTCTTCAGCTCCGGCACGTTGTCGTCCAGCGCGTCGAGATAGCCCGCCTCGACGAAGGGCTGCAATTCGCCATAGGCCTTGAGCTGGGCGATGTCGGGCCCGCGCCCGCCGCGCAGCGCCGTGCTCAGCCGGTTCTGGTAGTCGGCATCGGGCGTGAACTGGATGGCGACCTTGATGCCGGGATTCTTCACCTCGAAGGCATCGAAGATGCGGCGCATCGCGGCCTCGTCCTCGGTGCGCCAGCTCCACAGCGTCACCGTGCTGTCGGCGGCTCGCGCCGGCAATGAGGCGAAGACGCCGGCGCAGGCGGCGGCAAGGCCGCCGATCAGCCCAAGTGCTGCGCGCCGGTGAAGTGAAAGCATGCTCATTGCCAGTCTCCCATTGTTCTCTGTCCTTGGCGTCCCGCGGCGTTTCCGTGCCGTGAGAAGTCATTGGTTCGGCAAAAGTCATTATAACGACATAGCGGTATTCGCAAGAGGTCTGCTGCGCCTCAGGAATGGCGGCGTTGGCCCCCTCACGACATTGCAGTACCTGTATCCGTTTGTTACCTAACGATAAATATCCACATTCCAGCGCCGCAAAGAAATCTGTGACCGTACCATGTGAGACTTTTTCGCCAGCAAGCCCTTGCGTCGCCGCGCTGACTTGTCATAACCTTCATGTGAACCGATAGGGAGGATGAGGAATGTCGTTTGCCTGGACGTCGAAACTGGCACTGGCCGCAGGCCTCGCCATCCTGCCCGCCACGGCCTGGGCGCAATCGGTCAACATCTCCTATCTCACCCACTGGTCGCCGGAGACGGTGGCGCTGCTGGAAGCGGCGGCCAAGGATTATGCCAAGACCAATCCGGATGTCAGCGTCACCGTGCGCGCCGTCCCCTTCGGCGACCTCCTGACCACGCTGCGCTCGCAAGGCGGCGGCGCGGACGGCCCAACCATCGGCGGCATCTACGATCTCTGGTTGCCGGAACTGGCGCGCGACAAGCTGGTCGCGCCCGCTCCCGATGCGGTGGCCAGCGAGGTCAAGGCCGCCTGGCCGGCGGGCATCACCAACGCCGCCTCGGTCGGCGGCACGCTTTATGGCATCCCCAACGAAATCGATGTTTATGCGCTGAACTACAACAAGGCGCTGTTCAAGCAGGCCGGCATCGCGGCGCCACCCAAGACCTGGGACGAATTCAAGGATGCGGCCAAGAAGCTGACCAACAAGGATGCGGGACAGCAAGGCTTCGGCATGATCAATTCATGGGCCGCCGGCGTCGTCCACCCCTTCGCCTCGCTGCTGGTGTCCAATGGCGGCGACCTGGTCAAGGACGGCAAGCCGGTGCTGGACAGCCCGCAGGCGACCGAGACCTTCCAGTTCTATGAGGACCTGATCAAGTCGGGCGCCAGCGTGCCGGCGATGGCGACCGCAGACGCCAACACCACCGGCCCCTTCCTCGACAATTTCGTCTCCGGCAAGACCGGCATGATCATCATGGCCAATTGGTGGGAGAGCGCGCTGAAGGCCGGCATGGGCGACAGATTCGCCGACATTGCAACGGCGCCGATTCCCGTCGGCCCGAGCGGCGACAAGCCGCATTCGATCTCCTATTCCTGGATGACCGTGGTCAACGCCAATGCAGGTGCGGCCGAGCAGAAGGCGGCATGGGACTTCCTCGCCTGGCTGAACAATCCAAAGTCCGGCAAGAGCGGCGCTTCCGCGATGTCGGATATCCTGATGTCGATGGGCATCCTGCCCTCACGCCTCTCCGACATCGAGGCGCACAAGGACAAGCTCGGCTCGGAATTCCTCTCCGGCTATGTCAGCGTGCTCACCGGCGCCAAGCCGTTCCCGGTGGTGCCGGGCGGCCAGGAATTCTCGGAATCGCTGCAGCAGACGCTCGAGGCGTTGCAGTATGGCCAGGTCTCGGCCAAGGATGCGCAGGCGACGGCGCAGGCCGACGCCATTTCGATCCTGGAGCGCGCCGCCAAATAATGATTCAGAGGTACCGTGCCTCGGCGGGCATCATGCTGGCGCCCGCCGTGACGCTGATCGGCATCTTCGTCCTGTTGCCGATGCTGCTCACCGTCTGGCTGTCGTTCCAGGACTGGTCGACGCAGACGCCGTTTTCCAGCGCCGGCTTCATCGGCCTCGACAATTTCCACGAGATTTTCGGGGTCTCCTCGGTTGGCCGCGATTTCAAGGCCGCGCTCGCCAACACAGCCGTCTACACCGCGCTCTCCGTCATCCTCATCCTGCCTCTGTCGGTGGCCTTCGGCCTGATGGTCTACCAGCAGGATGTGCCCGGCGGCACGGCGCTGCGCACGGTGCTGTTTGCCACCTACATGGTGCCGATGATCGCTGTCGCGCTGGTGTGGTCGAAACTCTATTCGCCGAGCGAAGGCCCTCTCAACCAGATGCTCGGCCTTATCGGCATCGGCCCGCAGCCTTTCCTGTCGTCGCCGCGCACGGCGCTGATCTCGATCGTCTTCCTCAATGTCTGGCAGCAGGTCGGCTATTTCACCGTGCTGGCGATCGCCGGGCTGACGCAAATACCCGGCAGCCTGTATGAAGCAGCAAAGCTCGACGGCGCCAACCGTTTCGAGCAGTTCCGCTTCATCACCCTGCCGCTGATGCGGCGCACGCTGTTGTTCAGCGCCGTCATCGCCATCATCAACGCCGTGCAGGTATTCGAGCCCGTGGCCCTGATCACGCAGGGCGGGCCGGTCGGCTCGACCAATGTGCTCACCTACCACATCCGCCGCGTCGGCATCGAGCGTGCGCAGGGTGGACTGGGTTCGGCCATGGCGGTGATGCTGATGCTGTCGCTGGTCGTCGTGGTCTGCGCGCTGTTTGCCTTCGCCAACCGGAAGAACGACGAATGAGCGCGGGATCGTCGAGCCGGCTGTCGCGCCGGCGCCCGTCCGGCCACAAGGCGCTGCTGGCGACGCTGATGCTGCTGGTCGCCGTTGCCTCGGCCTTCCCGCTGGTCTGGATGGCGCTGTCGAGCCTCAAGACGCCGGCCGAGAGCATGCAGGTGCCGCCGGTGTGGATCCCCGGCACGCCGAGCCTAGATGCCTATGAGAAGGTGTCGGGCGTGGTCAATGTCGGCCGCTCGATGTGGAATTCTCTGGCCATCGCCTCGATCACCACCGCCGGCATTCTGCTGACCAGCATGATGGCCGGCTACGCCTTCGCCAAATACCACTTCCCCGCCAAGTCGCTGCTGTTTTCTGTGTTGATCGCCACCATGTTCCTGCCGCCGATCGTGACGCTGATCCCGCTCTATCGCCTGGTCGGCTCGATCGGCCTCAACGCCAGCCTCGCCGGCATCATCGTGCCCAATCTCGCCAACGCTTTCGGCATCTTCCTGATGCGCCAGTTCATCTCCGGCGTGCCCGACGAGCTCATCGACGCCGCGCGCATGGACGGCGCCACGGAGTTCTTGATCCTCTACAAGATCGTCGCGCCGAGCGTCGCCCCCGCAATCGCGGCTCTGGCCCTCTTCGCCTTCGTCTATCACTGGAACAGCTATCTGTGGCCGCTGACCGTGCTGCAGGGCAATGCCGACGCCTATCCGATCGTCATCAGCTTGAGCCGCTTGCTCAGCTACAACAGAGGTGCGGTCAACACCTGCCTGGTGATGGCCGGCGCCACGCTCGCCGTGCTGCCGCCGCTTATCCTGTTCGTCTTCCTGCAGCGCTTCTTCGTCGATTCCATCGTCGGCTCGGCGATCAAGGGATAGCTCGCCTCACCCGAACCTTGCCGCCGTCCAAGCCCCACCCGCTGCATTCGACTCCACCGCCGCCGCGACAAACTTCACCCCGCGCGCACCATCCACAACATCGGGCACCTGCGCCGCACGCGCCGGATCGACCACCCCACCAGAGCGATGGGCGCGAATGATATCGGCGGCGTCGCGGTAGAAATTGGCGAAGGCCTCGATATAGCCCTCCGGATGCGCCGCCGGCATGCGCGACACGCGCTGGCTCTCAGTGGTCGAGCCATGGCCGCCGCGCACCAGCGTGCGGGTTTCCTCGCCATAGATGGAGAAGCGCAGTTCTTCCGGCCGGCTGCCCGACCATTCGAGCCCGGCTTTGTCGCCATAGATGCGCACCGAGAGATCATTGTAGTGGCCGGGCGAGGTCTGGCTGGCGAGGATCGTGCCGCGCGCCCCGCCGGTCCAGCGCACCAGCACATGCGCATTGTCGTCGAGCCGGCGTCCCGGCACGGCAGTGAACAGATCCGCCGACACCGCCTCGGCCTCACAGCCGGAGATATAGCTTGCCAGGTTGAAGGCATGCACGCCGATATCGGCCAGCACCGCCGACTGCCCGGCGCGCGCCGGATCGGTGCGCCACTCCGCCTGCTTCTGGCCCTCGGCGTCGATCGGCTTGGTCAGCCAGTCCTGGATGTAGGCGCCATGCACGGACACCATGCGGCCAAGCGCGCCCGCCGCCACCATCTCGCGCGCCTGGCGGACCATGGCGTAGCCGGTGTTGTTGAGCGTGACGACGAAGCGACGCTTTTTCTCCCGCGCCAGCGCCACCAGTGCCTCTGCATCGGCCAGCGTCGTCGACAGCGGCTTGTCGCAGATCACGTCGATGCCGGCCTCGAGAAAGGCCGTGGCGATCGGCGCGTGCAGATGGTTGGGCGTGACGATGACCACCGCCTCGATGCCGTCCGGCCGCTCAGCTTCCGCCCTGGCCATGGCCCGGTAGTCGGCATAGCTGCGATCTGGCGCGATGCCGATCTCGGCAGCCGACGCGGCGGCGTTTTCCGGGTCCGACGACAGCGCGCCGGCGACCAGCACGATCTGGTCGTCGAGACGCATGGCCAGCCGATGCACGGCGCCGATGAAGGCATTGCGGCCGCCGCCGACCATGCCGACCCGCAGGCGCTTGCCGGCTGATCCGTCCGATGTTGCGTAGACCATTTTCAAGCTCCTCCCGGCAGATCGCTTTCGAACATGATTTCCAATTTTCATATTGTAAAACGATCGTATCGCGCTAGCCTGAAATCATGAGTGGGGCAAGCAAGGCATCCGGACGGTCCAGCACCGACGAGGCGGCGACGCGCAAGCGCGGGCGCTCTCTGGCCGCGCTTGGCTACATCCAGCCGCAGACCTATGAGGAGCTACGCGCGGTGCTGTCGTCGGGCACGGTGCATTTCCCCAAGCGGCTGCGCCAGGTGGCAATCTTCCTGTGGCAGCATCCGAGCGACGTCGCGCTCGGCACCATCGCGCAGGTTGCGGCACAGGCCGGCGTGCAGCCCTCGACGCTGGTGCGCTTTGCCCAGATCTTCGGCTATTCCGGCTTTTCCGATTTCCAGGGCCTGTTCAAGGAGCACATCAAGGGCTCATGGCCGGAAGGGCGCGGCGAACCGCGCACCGAGACCGAGCCCAATCTGCATTTCCTGCACGGCATGGTCGGCGCGTCGCAGGCCTCGCTTGGCCGCATCGAGGCGGGCTTCGATGTCGCGAGTTTCGACAAGATGGTGGCGCTGCTGGCGGCCGCCGAGCTGATCTATGTCATCGGCTCCAAGCGCGCCTTTCCCGTCACCGCCTATCTCTCCCTGACACTGTCGCAGCAGGGCGTGCGCAATGTGCTGGTCGACAATGTCGGCTCCTCCGCACTCGACCAGATCGGCTGCATCGGCGGCCGGGATGCCGTGCTCGCTGTCTCGTTCAGCCCCTACAATTCGATCACGCCCGATCTCGTCGCGGTGGCGCATGAGCGCAAGGCGCGTATCGTCACCGTCACCGACAGCACCTTCAGCCCGCTGATCCCGCTCTCGGACAGCTGGCTGGAAGTGGTGGAATCTGACTTTGCCGGCTTCCGCTCACTCGCGGCCTCGCTCGCCGTTGGGATGGCGCTGGTCCATGGCGTGGCGGCGCGGCGCGACGAATGAGGCGTCACTGGTCCAATTGACTATCGGGAATTGCCGTTCCATATTTCTCAAAATAGAAACTTTATTCCCGGGAGGAGGAATGGAGATCCGGCTTGACGGCAAGGTGGCTCTGGTCACCGGGTCGACGCAAGGCATTGGCCGCGCCATTGCCGAGACGCTGGCGCGTTCCGGTGCCGCCGGGCTGTTGGTCACCGGGCGCGAGAGGGCGCGTGGCGAGGTCGTGGCGGCCGAGCTTTCGCAATTGGGCACGCCGACCATCTTCGTCGCCGCCGACCTTGCCGATCCTGACGCCCCCACCCTTCTGGCGCAAGCCTGCATCGAGCGCTTCGGCCGCATCGATGCGCTGGTCAACGCCGCCGGCCTGACCGATCGCGCCTCCTTCCTCGACGCCAGCCTCGACGACTGGGCGGCGCTGTTTGCCGTCAACACGCGCGCGCCGTTCTTCCTGATGCAGGCGGCGATTGCCGACATGAAGCAGCGCGGACAGGGCGGCGCCATTCTCAACATCCTGTCGATCAACGCCCATTGCGGTTCGCCGGAACTCGCCGTCTATTCCGCCACCAAGGGCGCGCTGGCGACGCTGACCAGGAACGCCGCCAACGCCCATCGTTTCGATCGCATCCGCGTCAACGGCATCAATGTCGGCTGGACCGACACGCCGGCCGAACGCATCATGCAGGCGGAGACATTGGGCAACGGCCCCGGCTGGCTCGACAAGGCCAATGCCGCGCAGCCTTTCGGCCGGCTGCTGACGCCGAACGATATCGCCAGCCTCGCCGTCTTCCTGCTCTCCGACGCGGCGGGCCCTATGACCGGTGCGGTCATCGACCAGGAGCAAACGGTGATCGGGGCGAACCGGTGAGCGCCTCCACCGAAACGCTTGGGCCGGCGCTGCTCGACCGCTTGCCGGCCTCGGTCCAGACACCGTCCTACGACCGTACGCTCCTGGCGCCCGGCATGGCGCATCTCGGCGTCGGCGCCTTCCACCGCTGCCATCAGGCCGAATACACCGACGATCTCATCTCGCTGCGCTTCGACCGTTGGGGCATTGTCGGCGTCAACATCCGCCCACCGAGCCTTGCCGACACGCTGGGACGGCAGAGCGGGCTCTACACAAGGCTGATCCGCGAAAACAGCCACATCGAGGCGCGCGTCATCGGCAGCATCGTCCGGGTGGTCGACAGCCAGGACAGTGCCGCACCGGCGCTCGGCGTGCTGATTTCACCTGATATCGAACTGGTGACGATGACGGTGACGGAAAAAGGCTATTGCCACACCCCGTCGAGCGGCGAACTCGACCTCGGCCATCCCGACATCGTCCATGACCTCGCCAACCCCGAGACGCCGCGCAGCGTGCCCGGCCTGTTGGTGCGGGCGCTGGAGCAGCGCCGGGCCACGCATGGGCGGCCGCTGACGCTGCTGTCCTGCGACAACATTCCGGCCAATGGCGTTATCCTGGCCAATGTCGTGCAGACCTTCGCCAGGCAGCGCGGCAATGGCTTGGCCGCGTGGATCGCAGCCAATACCGCCTTCCCTTCGTCAATGGTCGACCGCATCGCGCCGGCGGTAACGCAAGATGACCTCGACAGTGTCGAGCAATGGTTCGGCTACCACGATGCCGCCGTCGCTGTCGGTGAGCCGTTCCGGCAGTGGGTGATCGAGGAAAAATTCGCCGGCCGCATGCCGCGCTGGGATCTGGTCGGCGCCACCTTCGTCGACGATGTGACGCCGTTCGAGCATCTCAAGATGCGGGTGCTGAACGGCGCCCAGACGACACTGGCGACGCTCGGCGTGCTGGCCGGGCTCGAGCACACATCGGACGCCATGGCCGACCCGCTGCTGTCGGACTTCATCAGGCGCATGCTGGTCGAGGAGACTGTGCCGACGCTGATGCCGGTATCCGGCGTCCTGCCGCTTGCCTATGTCGAGCAGAGCCTTGCCCGGCTGAAGAACACCGCGATCCGCCACCGCAACCACCAGGTCGCCACCGACGGTTCGCAGAAGATCGTCCAGCGCCTGCTCAACCCGATCCGCGACCGGCTCGCGATGGGCCAGAGCATCGGCCTGCTGTCGGTGCCGGTCGCCGGCTGGATGGCCTATCTGATCCAGGCCTCGGAACGTTTCGGCAGACGCTGGCCGGTGTCGGATCCCTATGCCGGCAAGGTCGCCGCAATCGCCGACGCGACGGGTCCCGATGCCAGCGCGCTGGTGTCCGCCATCCTTGCCGTCGACGGGATATTCGACCCCGGCCTTGCCGCTGACGGGACGTTCCGCGCGGCCGTCACATCGGCGCTGGGCGACCTGCTGTCGGACGATCCGACGGCGGCTGTCCGGCACAGTCTCGAACAAGATGAGGTCGCGAGGTTGAAGCGATCCAAACAATCGGCATTATAGTCGTCGGGTCTAGGGAGGCAGAATGAAACTAGGAGTGCTTACAGCACCGTTTGCGGAGACGCCGCTTGGCGAGGTCGCCGGCTGGGCGCACTCGGCCGGCTTCGAGGCGCTGGAAATCGCCTGCTGGCCGAAGACCTCCGGCGCGACGCGGCGCTATGCCGGCACCAGCCATATCGATGCCGCTTCCACCTCGCTCGCGCAGGCCAAGGAGATCGTCGCCTCGCTGACGGAGAAGAAGCTGACGGTCTCCGGCCTCGGCTACTATCCCAACCCACTGCATCCGGACCCTGCCCATCGCGAGGCCGTCATCGGCCATCTGAAGAAGGTCATCGTGCTGGCCGCCAATATGGGCGTGCCGGTGGTCAACACCTTCTGCGGTGGCGATGCCTCGAAGACCGTCGACGTCAACTGGCAGGACGCGCTGAAAGTCTGGCCCGAGACCGTCGCCTATGCGCGCGGCCACGGGGTAAAACTCGCCTTCGAGAACTGCCCGATGATCTTCAGTTATGACGAGTGGCCGGGCGGGCACAACATCGCCTATTCGCCCTACATCTGGCGGCGCATCCTCGAGGCCTGGGGCGGCGAGGTCGGCATGAATTTCGACCCCTCGCATCTGGTCTGGCAGATGATCGACCAGGGCCGCTTCATCAAGGAGTTCGGCCCCTACATGCTGCATGTCCACGCCAAGGATTTGATGATCGATCATGATGGTTTGTATGAGCGCGGGATTCTTTCCGCCGGGATAGGCTGGCAGGTGCCGCGCATGCCGGGATTGGGCGATGTCGACTGGAGCGGCTTCTTCTCCGGCCTCTACCGCGCCGGCTATGACGGCTCGGTCATCATCGAACATGAGGACAGGCGGTTTGAAGGCAACGACGATGCGGTGAAGCGGGGCTTCCTGCTCGCCCGCGACGTGCTGCGCCCCTTCGTCAAATGACGAGGTGAATGACTTGGTCTGAACCTGCCGAAGGGTCTGACCCTGAGACGAAAAACAACAATGTGGAGGAGTACTGACATGAAGAAAATACTGACCATGGTCCCGTTGCTTGCGGGCGCTGCCTTGCTGGCATCGATGGGCGTGTCGTCGGCCGAAGCCAAATACACGATCGGCATTTCCAACACCGTGCAGGGCAATGGCTGGCGCGAGGAAATGGTCTGCGCCATGAAGGCGCAGGCGCTGGCTTCGGGCGAAGTGACGAAGCTCAACATCGCCCACCGCAACACCGATGCCGCCGGCCAGCTCGAAGACATCCGCAATCTGATCAGCGCCAAGGTCGACGCCATCGTCGTCAACCCCGCTGATCCCGCCGGCATCAAGGCGGGCCTGGAAGAAGCCACCAAGGCCGGCATCGTCGTCGTTGCCGTCGACCAGGCGGTGACCGAACCGTCGGCCTACATCATCTCCAACAACCAGGAACAGTATGCCTATCTCGGCGCCAAATGGCTGTTCCAGCAGATGGGCGGCAAGGGCGAAGTGTTCTACATGCGCGGCGCCGCCGGCGCCTCGGCCGATAGCGATCGCGACAAAGGCTTCAAGAAGGCGCTGGCTGAAAACCCCGGCGTGAAGGTGGCTCAGGAAGTCTTCACCGGCTGGCAGCAGGATCAGGCCAAGCAGCAGATGCTGTCGTTCCTGGCCACCGGCACGCCGTTCAACGGTGTGTGGACCTCCGGCATCGACAACGTCATCGTCGACGCGCTGGTCGAATCGCAGGCGCCGCTGGTGCCGGTGGTCGGCGCCGACAATGCCGGCTTCGTCGGCCAGCTGAGCTCGGTGAAAGGTCTCGTCGGTGCAGCCGTCACCAACCCCGGCTCGATCGGCGGCGCGGGCGTGACGCTCGCGCTGCAGATCCTCGACGGCAAGAAGCCGGCGCAGCAGACCGTGCTGGTCGACCCGCAGCTTTGGGACAACGCCACCGACGAAGGCAAGGCCAAGCTGAAGGCAGCCGCCGACCCGTCGCTCAGCCCGGAATGGCCGGTCTCGATCTCGATCCCGGAGTGGACGACCTACACGAAGGAGCAGATCGTGGCCTGCAAGGGGCCGGGGGAGTAAGCCTGGTTTGAATGAACTGGCGAGGACGGCGAACGGCCGTCCTCGTCACACAGACTAGCGCTCTACGGCGCCCCCTCTGTCCTGCCGGACATCTCCCCCACAGGTGGGGAGATTGGCTGTCATCTCGGCTTTCGCTAATTTTCTACGTCGCAAGACGAGGGGCGGCGCCGGAACTGCCAATCTCCCCCCTTGTGGGGAGATGTCCGGCAGGACAGAGGGGGGCGCCGTAGAGCGCCGACATTAGTTTCTGGAACCATCAATTTTGACAACAAACCATTTGACCACCAGCCCCCTCCTCGACGCCACCGGCGTCGCCAAGAACTACGGCGCGGTTGCAGCGCTTCGCAACGCGTCGCTCTCCGTGCTGCCGGGCGAGGTCCACGCGCTGATGGGCGCCAACGGCGCCGGCAAGTCGACGCTGGTGAAGATCCTGACAGGCGCCATTCCGGCGAACGCCGGCCGCATCCTGATCCGCGGCGAGGCGCGCGACATTCGCTCGCCGGCCGCCGCGCGCCGCGCCGGGCTGCTGCCCGTCTACCAGGAACCGTCGCTGATCCCCGATCTCGACGTTCTCTCCAACCTCAGGCTCACCGGCACGCCGGTCGAGCTATTCCGCGCCTGGGTGCGCGAGCTCGGCATTCTTGACCTCGATCTGCGCGACACCGCGCGCGACATCCCGCTCGCCGTGCTGCGCGTGCTCGACCTGGCGCGGGCGCTCGCCGTCGAGCCCGACGTGCTGCTGCTTGACGAGATGACGGCGGCCCTGCCCGCCAACCTTGCCGAAAAGGTGCTGGAAGTGGTGCGCCGCCAGGGCGATTCGGGCCGCGCCGTGATCTTCATCTCGCACCGCTTCGTCGAGATCTCGGCGCTGTGCGACCGCGCCACCGTGCTGCGCGACGGCGAGACCGTCGGCGTCGTCGACATCGTGCCGGGCGTGGAAGAAAAGATCGTCGAGCTGATGCTCGGCACCCGCATCGTCAAAACCCATGTCGCTGCCCGCAGCGCTGCCGAGAAGGCCGCGCCCGCGACCACCCGGCCGCGCATTTCGGTGCGAAACCTGCGCGTCGGCGCCAAGCTCAGCGATGTCTCCTTCGATCTCGCCGACGGCGAAGTCGCCGGCGTCGTCGCGCTCGAAGGCCAGGGCCAGGACGAGTTGTTCGCAGCGCTTGCCGGCTCGATCCGGCCCTCCGGCGGCACCATCGAAGTCGATGGCCAGCCCGTGAAATTTTCCCACCCGATCGACGCCATCCGCGCCGGCATTGCCTATGTGCCGGGCGACCGCTCCGAGGCGCTCGCCATGCAGCGCTCGGTCCGTGAAAACATCGCCCTGCCCTTCAGTGCCGCGCTGCGCAACTGGGGGCCGATCAACATGCGCCGCGAGCGCGCGACCGTGCTCAGCGCCATCGAGCGGCTGCAGATCGACACCCGCGCCCAGGGCGAAGTGCAGCGCCTGTCCGGGGGCAATCAGCAGAAGGTGACCATCGCCCGCTGGATCGCGGCGGATGCCCGCACCATCCTGTGCTTCGACCCGACGCGCGGCATCGATGTCGGCACCAAGCAGGAGATCTACAAGCTGCTGCGCGAACTCGCCGGCAACGGCAAGTCGGTGCTGTTCTACACCTCCGAACTGGAAGAGGTGCAGCGCGTCTGCGACCGTGTCATCGTCATCTTCGGCGGCCGCCTCGTCGACATTTTTCCGGTCGAGGAGGCCGACGAGCCGGCGCTGATGCGCGCCGCCTACGGCCTGCCGCGCGGCGCCAAGGCCGATATCGGCATATTGGCTGATCCGACCGCGAACACTTCGGCTTCGCCGGAGGCCGCGCCATGAGCCATTTCCTGCGCCGCCAAGGCTGGGTCGTCGGCCTGTTCGCCCTGCTCATCGTCCTGTTCATCGCCACCAGGATCATCCAGCCGGCCTATGGCAGCAATGATTTCGGCTCGCTCGCCCGAGCCGTTCTGCCCTATGCCTTCGCAGTCGCCGCGCAGACCGTCGTCGTCATCGCCGGCGGCATTGACCTGTCGGTCGCCGCCATGATGGCGCTGACCAGCGTCACCGCGGCGTCGATGATGAATGGCGCGAGCGAGGAATACGCGCTGTTCGTGGTGCCCTTCGTGCTGGCCATGGGTTTCGTGCTCGGCGCACTCAACGGCCTGCTCATCGTCGTCACCCGCGTGCCCGACATTGTCGTGACGCTGGCCATGCTGTTCGTGCTGCAGGGTGCAGCCCTGCTGGTGCTCGGCGCGCCGGGCGGCGGCATCGCCGAATGGCTGAAGGCGCTGATCTCTGGCACCGTACCGATCCCCGGCCTGCCCGACGCCATAGACGCCTGGCTGCCCAAGGCGCTGCTGGTGCTGATCGTGTGCCTCTGCGTCATCTGGATACCGCTGCGGCGCTCGCGCCTCGGCCTCTCCATCTACGCCATCGGCTCTAGCGAACTGGCGGCGTTCCGCTCCGGCGTGCCGGTCAAGCGCACTCGCATCATCGCCTATGCGCTGTCCGGCCTGTTCGCCGCCTTTGGCGGCCTGGCGCTGACCATGAGCACCGGCATCGGCGCCCCCATCCCCGGCCCCTATCTGCTCGCCAGCGTCGCCGCCGTGGTGCTGGGCGGCGTCGCGCTCGGCGGCGGCAAGGGCGGCCTGCTCGGCCCGATCGTCGCCGTCTTCGTGTTGCGCCTGGTGCGCACGGATTTGACGCTGCTTGCCATCGACCCGAATGTCACCGCCATCATCGAGGGGCTGATCATGGTGGCGGTGGTGATGTTCGGGGCGTTTATCACGATGCGGGGGCGGCAATGATGGGTGTGCTGTCGCAGAGAGACGTCGGCGTTCCTTCGCGCCCCCCTCTGTCCTGCCGGACATCTCCCCCACGAGGGGGGAGATCAGCTGTCATCGCTGCTTTCGCCAGCCTTCAACGTTGCAAAAAGGAGCGAGGCGCTGAAGCTGCCAATCTCCCCACAAGTGGGGGAGATGGCCGGCAGGCCAGAGGGGGGCGCCGTAGAGCGCCATCCTCGCAGCACACAACACCAAGAGCCGCCCCATGAGCACCACCGCCATCACCCCGGTCCCCTTCGGCCGCCGCATAAAGCGCTTCATGGCCGATCGCCCGCTCATCCCGCTGATCGTCCTGCTCGCCATCCTGGTTATAATCCTGCAGGTCCTGCGCCCCGGCATCGTCAACGAGCGCTGGATCGCCAACACCATCAAATTCGCCATCCCGCTGGCGATCCTCGCGGGATGCCAGACCATGACCATGCTGACCGGCGGCATCGACCTGTCGGTCGGCACGGTGGCAACGATGAGCGCCTTCATCATGGCGACGCAAGTGGTCAACCAGGACCCGGCGGTGGCGTTCCTGCTGGCGATGATGCCGGCGGTGCTGATCGGCCTCGTCAACGGCATCGGCGTCGGTGTCTTCCGCGTCCACCCGCTGATCATGACGCTGGGCACCAGCCTGATCGGCACCGGCTGCCTGCAGGTCTACCAGCGCACGGTGATCGCGTCGGGCGCAAAAATCCCCGACTTCTTGGCTTGGCTCGGCACCGGCGTGACATGGGGCTTCCCCAACGCGCTGCTTTTGTTCGTGCCGCTCGCCGCCCTCATCGTCTTCACGCTCGCCCGGACCGGCTTCGGCCGCCTGCTCTACGCCGTCGGCGACAATGAGCGCGCGACCCGCCTGTCGGGCGTGCAATACTGGCAGGTCATCACCGCGCTCTACGTCACCTCCAGCGCGCTCGCCGGCATCACCGGCCTGCTCTATATCGGCTTGATCAAGGCCCCCTCGCTGTCGCTCGCCGAACCGCTGGTGCTGCCCTCGGTCGCCGCCGCCGTCATCGGCGGCACCTCCATCTTCGGCGGCCGCGGCGGCTACACCGGCACCATCATCGGCGCCCTGATCCTGACCGTGCTGACAACACTGCTGACCATCCTGCAGATGCCGGAGGGGGCACGGCGGATCTTGTTCGGGCTGATCGTGCTGTTCGTGACGGCGGCGTATTTGCGGATTGTGGAGGAGCGGTAGGGGGCTGGCGGCAGTAGTGCCGCCGGTCCGGCGCTGCAAGCCAGGCTTACCCGTCAGAAGCGCAAGGCTATCGCCTACGGCAGCGCCAGCCCCCACTCCGTCTCGGCTTCGCCGAGCCACCTCTACCCCCACGTCCGTGGGGGAGAGGAAATGCCAAGCTTTCATAGGAAGGAAATCCAAGTTTTTCTTGAGGCAGAACCTAAGCCTTTGAAGCCGCGACTTCCAAAATTAGCGTTTCCTCTCCCCCACGAAAGTGGGGTAGAGGTGGCTCGGCGAAGCCGAGACGGAGTGGGGGACCGACCTACTGATTGCCACCATCCTGGGCGACCTTGCCCACCCAGACGCAACGCCCCTCACTTCAACGAAATCGCCATCCCGCTCAGATCCGCATTCACCTGCAGGCCCACCTGCCGGCCGGTAAGCTCGAGCTGGGCGCCCTTGTCGTTGGTCATGACGATCACCTGCGCCCCCTTGCCGAGCGCGCCGCCACCGCCGGCCGCGCCATAAACGCCGGTCGCATCCCGCACCCTGCGGATATGGCGCACGGTGCCCCGGAAATAGGTCTTGGAAACCCCGAAGGCGAAGCCGCCCGAAACGCCGCCGATCGTGATGGGATAGGAGCGGCCGTGGAAGGTCAGCGTCCCCTCGCCGCCGGAACCGCCGACGAAGAAGGCCGCCTTGTAGACGGCAAAGCGGATCGTGCCGCTATCGGCATGCGCGGCGCTGGCAGCGCTGACGGACACAGTTGTGATGGCCGCAACCGCAAGCGAACGAAAGCTGGACGAGATGGTCATGGTGGGAGCTCCTCAAGTGCGCCGCTTGCCCAACCGGCAGGGCTCGTCGGCGTCGTAACCAACTTGAACAGTTTAGGCTTGGATTTGGTTCCAGGGAGAGCCCTCGGTGGGTCAAGGCGCAAAGCTGGTGGGGAGAGCGGAGGAGCGCTTCATACAGAGCTGGCAATGCCAATGCCTCGGGGCAAGGGCTATCGCATATGAGCTTTTACGAAGAGGACCCCCACTCTAACTTGCCGGGGCGAGCCAGGGTTTCGCCCGTCCTTCGGACGGGAACGCTGCCGCACGCCCAGCCCTTTTTTAAGTCGACTTAGACGGTTTTGCGGAAATCAGCGCCAACCTAGTCTCCCTCCCCCTTGTTGGGAGGGATTGAGGGTGGGGGTATTCGTAGGGCGCAAGCCTCCGCTATGGTCCCTGTGCAAACCAATCCCAGCCCTACGGATATTTCCCCGGCTTTGGTGCGTAGATTTGCGGATTGAAGTCCAAATCCTTCGGCAGCGGCAGGCTCGAGCACTGCAGATGCATCTGGCGCGCCAACAGCCTTCGCTGCTTCTGTTCGTTCTCCTTGATGGCCGCCACGAGGCCCATGCTGTAGGGCCCCAGCACGACGCCGGCGGCCCATCCCGGATGCTCCTTCTCGCGCGCGTCGTAATTCATGGCATCGGTGCGGGCCTGCTGGCATTCCGGCGTCGCCCATTTCGGGTCTTGGGTCGAGAGCGAGGCTCCATACTGGACCGGAGACGATACGCACCCTGCCACTGTCGCAGTCAACGCGACGACCATTGCAATTCTCATCCGCAAGCCCCTCCTAATGTAGGACGCGACTACAAGACGATTCCAGCGGGAAAAAGGCAGCTTCAGGATGCGGATTTTGCAGGGCCGCTCACCCCAGCAGGTTGCGCGCCGTGCGCATGAAGATTTTCGAACCGATCGGGATCAGATCGTCGGGAAAATCATAATCGGGATTGTGCAGCGAAGGATGGCGCTCGCCGGCGCCGAGAAAGAACATGGCTGAGCTCGCCTTGTGGCCGAAAATGCCGAAATCTTCCGAGGCGCGCATCGGCAGGGCCTCTTCGCTGCGCGCGACACCTTCCTCGTCGAGCGCGCGGTTGAGATGCTCCACCGCATCGGGCGCGTTGACGCTGGCGACGAAAATCTCATGATAATCGCAGTGCACGGAAAGGTGGTGCTCGGCCGCGATCCTGGTGGCCAACGCTTCCGCCGCCGCGACCAGTTCCGCCATGCGCTCGTCGCGCCTTGTACGCAGCGTCGCCCACACCTCGGCGTAGCCGGGCGCGATGCCGAACACGGCCTCGCCCATCGTCGCATGGGTGACGGTGACCATGCTGAAATCGTCATCGGCGAAAGTGCCGCGCCCCAGTGCCGGAAGCGCCGGCATCAGCTGGCTGATCGCCGGCATCGGCGACACGCCGGTTTCGGGCATGGAGGAATGCGCGGTCTTGCCGTCCAGCACGATGCGGATGCCGCGCGAGGCGCAGTTGACGACGCCGGGCTTGAGACGCACCTCGCCGAACGGCACGCCCGGCAGATTGTGCAGCGAGAAGGCGAAGTCCGGCGCGATCTCGCCAAAGCGTGGATCGGCGACGACGCCGGCCGCACCATTGCCGGTCTCCTCCGCCGGCTGGAACATCAAGACGACGCGGCCGCGGGCCGGCCGCTCACGCCCGAGCTGGCGGCCAAGTGCGGCGAGGATCGCGGTGTGGCCGTCATGGCCGCACATATGCGATTTTCCCGGCACCTGCGAGGCATGCTCGACGCCCGAAAGCTCCTCGATCGGCAGCGCATCGATCTCCGAGCGGAACAGCACCGTCGGTCCCGCCTGGCCGCTGTCATAGACCGCCGCCACGCCATGACCGCCGAGGCCGGTCAGCACCTTGTCCGGCGCTGTATCGGCGAGGAAGCTGACGACTTCCTTGGCGGTCTGTTCTTCCTCGTTGGAGATTTCCGGGTTTTGGTGCAGCTTGCGGCGCCATGCCGTCAGCTCGATGATATCGCGATTGGTGAGGGTCATGGCTTGGGCTCCGCTTTGGTGCTGCAGGTTACACAAACACGATAGGGTTTTTCTCACGCCGTGCCATGCTGATCAATTCCACTGGTCCATCTGCCTGTCTTGTGTGAGCGTAGATGACGACATCCCATGACCACCACACAACCCAGAGAATTTCCAGCTCCGCACTGAGGCCGTCGATCTCATCTCCGACATCCGGTGGCTTCTCCTGAAAAGCGCCGCGTGCTCGCCTGTGCGACATCTTTGCTTCCATCCACCCGAAGGAACGGTTTCGGAGCAACAATGGCCAGGCGGTTTGCGTTTCTCTTGGTTCGCGACTTCACGCTGTCGCCGCTGTCGCTGTTCATCGACACGCTGCGGCTCGCCGGCGATGAAGGCGACCGCAGCCGCCGGATCGAGTTCGACTGGGAGATCGTCGGCGAGCGTGGCCTGCCGATCCGGGCGAGTTCCGGTGTCGAGCTGCTGCCGACCAAGGCGATCGGCAATCCGCAGGAGTTCGACAATGTCGTCGTGGTCGGTGGCCTGCTCGACACCAACCGCAACCTCAGCTCCGAAAAGGAGGCCTTCCTGTTGCGGGCGGCCGAAAAGGGCGTGCCGCTGACGGCACTCTGCACCGGCAGCTTCGTGCTCGCGCGCTACGGTCTGCTCGATGGCTACAGTGCTGCCGTCAGCTGGTTTCACATCAAGGATTTCCGCAGCCAATTCCCTGATGTGAACGCCCATGCCGACAGCCTGTTTTCCGTCGATAGGGGCCGCTCGACCTGCGCCGGAGGCACGGGTGCGGCCGACCTTGCCGGCCATTTCGTGTCGCAGTTCATCGGCCGCAAGGCTGCGGAAAAAGCCGCCAAGATCCTCGTGCTCGACCGCATCCGCTCGAGCCTGGATGTGCAGCCCGTCGGCGATCTCTTTCCGGCCGCGTCGAGCCGAGCGGTGAAACGGGCGCTGCTTCTGATGGAAAGCAATCTCCAGGAGACGCTGTCGGTCGCCGAGATCGCGGGCCGGTTGCATTTATCCCGGCGCCAGCTTGAGCGGCTGTTCGGCGCCGAGCTCGGCATCGGCCCGATGGCCGCCTATCTTGCGCTGCGCGTACATCAGGCCAAGTCGCTGCTGGAGGGGAGCGACTTGGCAATCGGCGACATCGCCTACCGCTGCGGTTTTCCCAATGCCGGCCATTTCAGCCGTGTCTTCCGCCATCAGACCGGTATCACGCCGACCCATCTCAGGCATCCGAACCGAATGTCCGGTGTCTTTGCCGACGGCAAGGGGAGCGGTCCCTAAGCCTATATTGGGGCGTGCGATCTCGCCGTTGGTATGATAATATCATACCAACCTGATAGGAGGGATCCATGTCCGCCACCGAAAAACGCACCTTCAGCCTGCCGGCCGAGCAGGCTGCTTTCATCGACCAGCTCGTTCGGTCCGGCACATACGCGACCAGCAGTGAAGTGATCCGCGCCGGTCTTCGCGCATTGCAGGAACGCGACGCCGCCGTGGAGCGCTGGCTGCGTGAGGAGGTCGCGCCGACCTATGATAGGTGGAAGGCAGACCCCTCCCAGGCCATCCCGGCCGACAAGTCTTTTGACAGCATTCGCGCACATCACGCAGCTCGCCTCAAGGGGAACGTGTGAAGCGCCGGCATGTTGTCCTTTTGCCGGAAGCCCAGACGGACCTGTTATGGATATACGATACGGTCGCTCACGCATCCGGCAACCTCACCGCCCTTCGCTACATCGAGCGGATCGAGCGATTTTGCCTGGGTCTCGACTATGCCTCGGAACGCGGAACCGTAAGGGATGATGTGCGGCCGGGGCTTCGCATCGTTGGCTTCGAGCGCCGCCTGACTGTGGCCTTCACCGTAGAAGGCGACCAGGTGGTGATTCTCAGGGTGTTCTACGGCGGCGTCAACTGGGAGGACGAGTTGGCGCCTATCGCTCCGTGAACGCCCGCGCGAACGAGTCCAGCATCGGCCGCGCCAGATATTCGAGGAAGGTTCGGTCGCCGGTACTGATAAACGCCTCGACCGGCGTTCCCGGGTAAAGCTGCTCGGCTTTCACGCCCTGCGGCAGCGTGTCGGTGATCTTCAGCCTGGCGCGGAAATACGCCTCATGCGTGGTTTCATCGATCAGCCGGTCGGCGGAAATTTGCGTCACCGTAGCCGGGACCTCAGGGGTGAGGCGCGCGTTCAGGGCGGACAGCCTGAGCTTCGCCGGCTGGCCGACGCGAACCAGATCCACGTCCTTCGGCCGCAGCTTCGCGTCGACGATGAGGCCCGACGCGGTCGGCAGGATCTCCATGATCTTCTGCCCCGGCGCAATCACGCTGCCTTTGGAGTTGTAGGTCGACGATACCACGATGCCGGCTGCCGGCGCCTTGATCGTCGTGCGCCCCAGCACCGCCTCGGCTGCGGTGATCTGTTCGCCGATGTCGGCCAGGCTGGTGCGGACCTCGTCGAGCTTGGTCAGCGCGTCCTCTACGCGTTGCGTCGTCGCCCGCTCGATCTGCGCCTGGGCTTCGACGATCTGCGTCTTGGTCGCTGCGATATCCGCCTCCAGCGCGCCGGCCTGGCCGACCAGATCGGCCTCGCTGCGCAGAAGCTGCGAATATTCGCTGCGGTTGGTGAGACCCTTGTCGAGCAGGCCGGTCTTGATGCCGAGTTCCTTCTTCACGATCTCGGCCTGTTGCTGGATGGCCAGTTTCTGCGCGTCCAGTCCCAGCGCCGACTCACGATGCATGGCGACGCGCTGCGCCAGGATCGACTGCTCGGAGCGGAACCGGGCGAGCCTGGCCTCGAACTCCTTCTGCTGTTCGTGCACCAGATTGTCGAAATCCCTCTGGAACGGCGCGGGTGCTGCTTCGGCGATCGGCGCCAGCCTGTCCGATCCGTCGCGCTCGGCCTCCAGCCGCGCGGCACTTGCCCTGAGCGCGATCGACTGTCTGGTCAGCCGGTTGAGGTCGGCCTCGGCCGCCGTGCGGTCGAGGAGGACCAGCGGTTCGCCTTGTTGCACGCGGTCGCCTTCATGCACCAGCAACTGCTCGATGATGCCGCCCTCGGGGTGCTGGATGAGGATGTTGCCGCCCGTTGCCGAGATCGTGCCGGAGGTGATCACCGCGCCGGAGAGCGGCGCGTTCGCCGCCCAATAGCCGAAGCAGCCGACGAAGAGCGCTATGGCCACGTAGCCGACGACGGCCATGCGGCGGAAGTCGGTGCGCGGTCGACCTTCGAAGGCGAGGCTCTGCTGCATCATCGTCTATGACCCGAAGCGGACGCTGTGCGGGCGCACGGTCGGCACGAACGAGCCTGTCACCACCGCGCTCCCGGCCTTGCCGGCCGCCGGTTGCCTCAGCACCTCGCTCGCAGGGCCGAAAGCTTCGACCATGCCGTTGCGCAGGACCATGACGCGGTCGCAGGCCGCGGCGATCGAAGGGCGATGCGTGATGACGACTGTCGTGACGCTTACACTTCGCGCGGCCGAAAGCATCCCTTCGAGCGCCGCCTCCCCACTGCCGTCGAGATGGGCGTTGGGCTCGTCCAGCACCAGCATGCGTGGCTTGCCGTAGAAGGCGCGCGCCAGCCCTATCCGCTGGCGCTCGCCGCCCGACAGCACGGTATGCGACGGGCCTATCATGGTCTGATAGCCGTCGCGCAGCGTGAGAATCAGCTCATGCGCCTCGGCGCGCCTGGCCGCTTCGACGATCGCGGCGTCATCGGCGTCGGGTTCGAAGCGGGCGACATTTTGCGCGATCGATCCCGGGAAAAGCTCCACCTCCTGCGCGAGATAGCCGATATGCCTGCCAAGCTGGGTTTCGCCCCAGCTCCTCAGGTCGGCGCCGTCGACCCTGACCGCGCCGCCGGTCGGCTGCAGCGCGCCCACAAGCAATTTCGCCAGCGTCGATTTGCCGGCCCCGCTCGGGCCGACGATCGCCACCGCTTCGCCGGCGCCGATGGCAAAATTCAACCGCTTGAGGATGGGCTCCGTGCCGAAAGCCGCAGTCGGCGCGATGAAGAACAGATCCTGCACCGAAATCGCGCCCAATGGATCGGGCAGTGCGAGCTTGCGCCCCTGCGCTGGTTGCGCCGCAAGGGCGGTGTCCAGCCGCTTCCAGCATCGCTTGGCGTCGACGATCTGCCGCCAGGATCCGATCAGCTGGTCGAGCGGCTGCAGCGCGCGCGACGACACCAGCGACGAAGCGAAGATCATGCCGGCGGTCATCTGCCCTTGTAGCACCAGCCACGCGCCGGCGCCGAGGATCGCCAGTTGCAGCATCATGCGCAGCGCCCGCGACGTCGCGCTGAAGATCGCATTGGCGCTTCCGGAACGGTCATGCAGGGTCAGCGCCTCAGCAACGTGCCGTCCCCAGACCGCGGCGGCATTTTGCACCATGCCCATGGCGCGCAGCGTGTCGGTGTTGCGGGCGAAGGCCTGCTCCGCCTGGCTGGCCACCGCCGAGCGTTCCGCCGACATGGCATCGTTCCTGCCGATGGCAAGCTGGTTGGCCACGACCAAGAGAAACAGCAGCACGGCGCCGGCGAGCGTCAGCCAGAACAGGACGGGATGGATGAAATAGAGCAAGGCCAGGAAGACGGGCGCAAACGGCAGGTCGAACAACACCGCCACGCCGCGCGACCTGATGAAGGCGCAAGTCGTGGCAAGGTCGTTCAGCGGCGACAGCCCGCTGCCGGCATGTCTGGCGCCAAGCGAGGCGGCGAATGTCCGCGCGCCCAGTTTCTGGTCGACGGTGGCCGCAACACGTTGCGCGTAGACGGCGCGGACCGCGTCCAGCAGGCCGAGGAAGGCGAGCGCGAGGACCGCCATGGCCGAGAGATAAAGCAGCGTCTCGACGCTGGAGGACGGCAACACCCGGTCATAGACCTGCAGCAGATAGAGCGGGATCACCAGGAGCAGGATGTTGATCAGCAACGAAAAGATGCCGATATCGGCGATGCCGCGCAGGAAAACCGGGCGCAGGCCGATGGCCGCATCGCTGAGTGGCGCGCGGTCCCGTGACATCTAGACGGCGTGCTCGGCTGTCGTGCTCAGATGGCTCTGCTGCAAATCGTTCAGCGTATAGGCGTGGATATAGTCGATCTTCATTTGCGCGGGCGTCGCCAGATGGTCGGGCGGCGCGCCGGCTTGACCGCCGACCGCAAGGTCGACCAGCATATACATGGGCTTGTTCATATCGGACGGCGTCGCCGCTTCCGCGACCTGGACGCCATCATAGGTCCAGACCAGCTTGTCCGGCGTCCACAACAGGCCATAGGTGTGATAGCCGTCGGTGTTGGAGACATTCACCGTCGACCCGACCGTGGTGTGGGTTCCCGTCTCATTTGTGTGCGCGGTCATGAGAAGCGCATTCGGGTTCTGCCCATACATTTCGATCACGTCGAGTTCCGGGGGCCATGAACCGTCTTCGGGCAGAAGCCAGAAGGCCGGCCACGCGCCGGCATTTTCCGGGAGATCGGCCCGCATTTCGAAATAGCCATAGGTCTGCGAGAAGGTGTCGTGCGTCGTCAGTATGCCGGAAGTGTATTCGTAATTGTTGATCAGCGGCTTGATGTCGTCGGGCGCATGCGCCGCGGTTATGGTGAGCACGCCGCTTGCGACGCTGAACGGATGGACCGAGCTGGTCGGCGCATAATTGGCGTCGATATACCATTGCAGCTCGCCGTTCTGGGGCTGCGAGCTGCCGTTCTGCGCCCCCCACCAGAAATTGGAATCCCAGATGCCGCTCTGGCCGTTCCACAGGCTCAGCGTGTTGAAATCGTCGTTGAAGGACAGCGTCATGCCGGTCTTGTCGATCGGCAGCTCGAACTGGCCGGGCTGAAACTTGTCGATCGTGGTGTTGTGGAACACCAGCACCTCGCTCGAGCCGAGGTTCAGCTGCACGTTCGATCCCACCTGGACCATATTGGCGTGGACGGCCTCGAACGAGGTGAAGGCATAGCCGTTGAGGCGCACCGTGTCGGTCGCGCCGAAATCGGAGATAAGGTCGCTGCCATTGCCCTTGGTGATGATGAAGGTGTCGGCGCCGGCGCCGCCGATCAGCACGTCATTGCCCTTGCCGCCGTCCAGCGTCTGGCTGCCAGCGCCGCCCGTTATGATGTTGTCCTGAGCATTGCCGAAGGCATAGTGGCCGTCGCCGGTGACGACGAGGTTCTCGAAATTGGCGGGCAGCTTGTAGCTCATCCAGGTATCGATCGTGTCGACGCCCGCGCCGTAGTTCTCGACCGCTTTGTTGATCGTCGAATAGAGATGGTAATAGTCGTCGCCCGCGCCGCCATACATGGTGACCTTGACGTTGGTGTCGCCCCAGAAGGAATCGTTGCCCGAGGTGCCGTAGCGGTAAGGCGCGCCTCCAGTCGCCGAGAACCAATGGGTGGAAGCGCCGGTATAGGGAAGTGGAATGCCTTTGGCGTTGAGGACTGTGGTCATTCCGACACTCCTTGCGCGTGCTGCCTTGGTCGTTCGACAACCTTCGAGCGACCATTCGGATCAACTCTTAAATTGATCCGTCGTTCCAGGGAATCATTCTATAGTACACCAAGGAGATCGTCGCCCATCATTTAATAGATAATGCCGAAGGCGTTAAGCTGATCCTAATACAACTTTGTAGGAGAGACTTACAATTTTAATAAATTGTGAGATCCGCGCCGAAAGGTTAGGCAATGACGCGACACGACCGCCTGCCTGAGGCGGCGACTCGAAGTCGCGGGCGGATGGCTGCCGGCAAAGGGCTCAAGAAAATTTGACAGGCTATGTCGGACCGGGTGAGGTTCACCCGTCCTTGGGGCATCGAACAACGAAACCACAAAGGATACCGAAGAGATGCCAAGCACCGTACGTTTGCACCGCGTTCTGACGACCAGCCCGGAGAAGGTCTACCGCGCATTCACAGAAGCCGACGCGCTGGCGAAATGGCTTCCGCCGAACGGCTTCACTTGCACCGTGCACAGCTTCGACGCGAAAGTCGGTGGCGCCTTCAAGATGTCGTTCCGAAACTTCACGACGGGCGGCAGCCATTCCTTCGGCGGCGAATATCTCGAACTCGTTCCCGGCGAGCGCCTGCGCTACACCGACAGGTTCGACGACCCCAATTTGCCCGGCCAGATCGAAGTGACCGTGCTCCTGAAGAAAGTGTCGGTCGGCACGGAACTCGACATCACGCAGGCCGGCATTCCGGACGTTATTCCGGCCGAAGCCTGCTATCTCGGCTGGCAGGAGTCGCTGCGCAATCTGGCAAAGCTCGTCGAACCCGAGATCAATCAGTAGAGCCCATCGGATCGGCGGCGCCGCCCAGCCAGTCCGCGCCGCCGACAATGCCGAGCCGAGGACTCATCCCTCACGGCCCGGTGCAGATCGGCAACGGTTGTGGCGGCGGTGGCGGGTTGTCCTTGGCGTATTGCGCGATGATCGGCTCAAGGCTCTTTCGCGGCCAGAATTTCGGCTTGCCGATCTCCTTCAGGCAGGACGCATTCCAATAGGCGCCCGATTTACCAACGGCGGTGATGTCGCGCGATTCCGGGTAGATATAGAGCGTCGTCGGATTGCCCTTCACCATCGAAATGATCTGGTCGGCGTCGGACGGCGACCAGCTGGTGCAGCCATTGCTGCGGCCGCCGGCATAATCCACCAGCTTGCCGTATGGCACGAAGCCGTCATGGTCGGCATAGGAGCTGTTCGGGTTCTTGCGCAGGCACATGCCGCGCAACAGCCGCGCCGCGTGGCCACCGATCACCCGCTGCCTGGCATTCGCCGTCTCCCCCTCACCGTCGAACTGGATGAAGGTGCGCAGCAGCGCCTGGTCTTTTTTTGCGCCGATGCGGTAAAAACCCTTGAATGAGGTCTTTGCCTCGCCGGTCATATAGGCGCCACCGGTCGTCAAGGACGAGTCCAGGGCATTGCCGAAGTTTCTCGCGCAGCGCTTCCCGTTGGAGAAATCGACCACGCCTTTCAAATTGCGGCCGCCGCCATGGCCCGACGAGATCGCCCTGAACGACTGCTTGGCCTCGCAAATGACGTAGTAGCGCCGCCCTAGCACGCCATTGCCGAGATCGCCGGGGCGCGTCGCATCCATGGCGAAATAGCAGCCATTGTGGACCGCGCCTTGCGCGACCTTTTTCAGGTAAAGCGCGCGCGCCCGCTCCAGCACCACTTGCGAAATCTCGCCGTCGTCATTGCCGACATGGGCCTGCAGCCAGGCCGGTATATCGGAGGACGCGGCAAAAGACCGGGCAGACATCGTCAAGGCGATGCCGGCGATGGCGAGGAGGCCAAAGACAAAGACAGCCAGAGATTTCAACCGCACCGGACAACCCTCCCGCCCGAACCGTTCTGCGATTCTCGGAAACCCATCATAAATCGTCGCGCGCCGATCGGCGAAACACATCTTGTTCAGAACCGCGCAAGCAAGTCAGGTAGCTGCCTGTTCGCCTTTCACAGCGCCAGGCTGCCCTGTTCCGCCTCCGCGGCATTGGGGTCGCCCGGCGCCGTCGCCCAGGCGAGCTCGACCAGCGTCACCGTGCGGCGGCCGGTGCCGTCGAGCTGGCAGACGATGAGGCCCTGCTCCTCGATATAGGTGAGCAGCCGCCGGGCGCGCCGCAGCGAATGCGAGCCGTAGGCGCGCGCGATCGCCGCGTCGCTCGGGCACGGCCAGCCCTCCTTGGCGGCGCGGGCGATCATCATGAACACGCCCTGCATGTCCTCGGGCAGCAGCGAGGCGCGCACGGAAACGTCCTGCCAGGCGTCATCGCCTGCCATGTCGGCGCCGAGCCCGGCGCGGGCACGCGTCAGCATGCGACGGAATTCTGAGAGGTCCGGCACCACCGAAGCGAGGCCTTCGATGCGGCAGCGGACGACGAACTCCTGATAAAGCACGCCGATGACGCGGAAACCCGCATCGGGCTGCGCCAGGATGGCGCGCAGGACACGGTCCACCCGCTCTCGCCGCTCGGCCATATCCTCGGCGCTTACCGCCGGTTCCGCAGGTTCCGGGCGGATCTCCATCGCTGCCGATTTGGCCGCCATCAGCTGGTCGAGCAGCTCCGGCGACGCCATCCGGCGCGGCGCGCGCATCGTCTCGGGCGGCGGCGCCGCCAGGATGATGGCGCGCGCGTCTTCAAGCGCTGTTTCCGGCATTGCCATCAGCCGCGGCGTACCGTTGCGCGGGCTGGTCTCGGTCTGGCCGATGCGCACGCCCAGCGGACGGCGCGACAGCGCTGGGCCCAACGCCATGAAGTGCCCGCGCTCCAGGTCTCGAAACGCCTCGGCCTGACGCCGTTCCATGCCCAGAAGGTCGGCGGCGCGCGCCATGTCGATATCGAGGAAGGTACGGCCCATGAGGAAATTGGACGCCTCCGCCGCGACATTCTTGGCGAGCTTTGCCAGCCGCTGCGTGGCGATGATGCCGGCAAGGCCGCGCTTGCGGCCGCGGCACATCAGATTGGTCATGGCGCCGAGCGAGAGCTTTCGCGCCTCGTCGGACACTTCGCCTGCCACGGCGGGCGCGAACAGCTGCGCTTCGTCGACCACCACCAGCATCGGATACCAATGCTCGCGGGCAACCTCGAACAACCCGCCGAGAAAGGCAGCGGCGCGGCGCATCTGGTTCTCGGCATCGAGCCCTTCGAGATTGAGCACGGTGGAGACGCGATGGATGCGCGCCCGCTCGCCGGCTGCTTGCAGGCCACGCTCCGTATGCTCCTCGGCATCGATGACCAGATGGCCGTAATGGTCGCCCAGCGAGACGAAATCGCCTTCCGGGTCGATGATGGTCTGCTGCACCCAGGGCGCGCTCTGCTCCAGTAGCCGGCGCAAAAGGTGCGATTTGCCGGAGCCGGAATTGCCCTGCACCAGAAGCCGGGTGGCCAGCAGCTCCTCAAGGTCGAGCGCCGCCGACGCACCCGCCGTCGTCTGTCCCATCTCGATGGCTACGGTCATGTCACGACTCTCCTTGCGGACAGGGCTTATCAACCCGGCCGCGAGCCGTCGAGCGCGCCATGGCAACTCGCCCGCTGTTCCACACCTATGCTCCCAAAGCGCCACACATCAGCCCATCTGCCCAAAGGGAAGGCACATCAAGCGGAGTTGACCGGCGGCAGAAGCGGCGCTTCCAGCCCGTCGAAGGAATCGCGCCAGGCATCGATGGCTTCGAGCCGGCGATACCAACCCAGAACAGAGGGATAGTCCGCCAGCGGCAGGCCGGCTGCATCGTTGAACGGCAAAAACGTCGCCATGCGGAAATCGGCATAGGAAAGCGACTTGCCCACAAGCCATGGCCGCTTGGCGAGCTCCGCCTCGAGAATCGCTGCCGCGATGCGGAACTCCGCCAGCCCCTCCTCGACCTTGCCCTGGTCGACAGGCCCAATCCCGTAGCGCTGCTTGGTGCCGCGCTCGAAATGAACGATGTCGCAGGCCCGGACGAAATTGTCCTTGCCCCAGCTCAGCCAGCGGATCATGTCGGGTTGGTCATCGCCGCCGCGCCAGAAATCCGAACCCGCTTCGCGCGACAGAAGGCAGGCTATGGCGTCGGCTTCCCACAGGCTGCCGCCCGGCCATGCCAATATCGGCAGGGTAAGATTGGGATTGAGCTGACGAAACCGCTCAGCCTGCCCGGGCGCCATGGGTGCCGCGAACTCACACTCGACCTTGGCCTGCAGATGACGTGCCGTTGCTACCGCAAGGCGCGGATTGGGATTGCGGCTGAAGTACAGTTTCATATCCGGTCCTAGACGCTGTGGGCTCGACCCTATCAAACACGCAAACGTGCCCTCCCGGCAATCTGGTCGGACCACGATTCCGCTGGCACACGCCGTTGTTCGGCGTATTATTTCCTTCGGGAGAGGGTTCTTGGCAGGAGGAAGCCATGAACGTAGTGCCGAGCGTACCTGTCATCGACGTGACAACCCAGAACCTTGTTTCCTCTGCGCTTTCCAGATTCCGCGCTGGCGATACCGTCTCGACTAGAGCGGCGCTCGACGCCATCCGCCGCATGGATCCAACCTGTGTCGACAGCGACGACGATCTCGTCGAACTCGTCGTCATGGCGGCAATTGGTAAGACCATGGCGGTCGTGTTCGACCACCGCTCCCGCTAGCCCTGTGGGACGAACCTGTGCCGTTCAACTCGCTTGAGTTCGAGTGAGTTCGGTTGGCGCCGCGCCGAGCTTTTACAGCCGCAGCCCGGGAAGCGGACGTCTTCGTGCGCGAAGGACGGCAATAGCATGAGCGGCAAGACTCAGATCCCCAAGGGATGTGGCATGTAGCCGACGAAGCCGCCGATCTTCCAGTGGCCCGCCACCTTCCTGCAAAAATACAGCGTCTGCCATTTCAGCTTGTCGACGCTGCCATCGGCCTTGGCCACCGAGCCGTTGAACTTCTTGTGCAGCACGGCGCGGTCGCCATCGACGTCGATGTCGCGCATGTTGGTGACGCGAAACAGCGCCTCGCGCAGCGGCTCGGCGAATCTGGCCGCCGCCGTCTCCTTGGCCTTGCGCAGCCATTCGTCGCGATAGACGGCAAGGCTCGGGAATTGCAGACGCCAGGCGTCGGCATCGCTGAGGAAATGCGCATGCATGCCGAAGAAGCTGTCGGCGAGGAAATCATCCTCGACCATCGACCAGTCCTGACCGATAAAGGCGTCGATGTCGCGCCGCACCAGCATTTCCCAGAGCGCGTGACGATCCGCATCGCCCTCTGGAAACGGGTTCTTGTCGAAGGTCATTGAAATCTCCTGTCGGGAAAATGCGACGCGCAAGATGCTGGCGAGCCTGCGATAAAGCAACACGCGTTTGGAAAAATGTTGCTTTCCAAAAAGCCCCCTATGAGGATCACCGGGACAGGCGTAGAGCGGTCGGCGAAAACGGGGCGCGGCCCGCCATTCTGAACAGGAGTTTCCCTTGCCCAAAGAGTGTTTTGGAACATCCCACGTGCCGCTGTCGCCGGCCGTGCGCGCCGGGGATTTCGTCTACATCTCAGGTCAGGTGCCGGTCGACGGCGACCGCATCGTGGTCAAGGGCGGCATCACCGAGCAGACCGAGCAGGTGCTGCAGAATGTGAAGGCGGCACTCGCGCTGGCCGGTTGCACCATGGACGATGTCGTCAAGACCACGGTCTGGCTCGAGGACGCGCGCGACTTCGGCGCCTTCAATGCCGTCTACGCCAAGCACTTCCCGAAGAATCCGCCGGCCCGCACCACGGTCGAATCGCGGCTGATGATCGACATCAAGATCGAGGTCGAAGCCGTCGCCTACCGGCCGGTTTGACCAGCCGGGGCATGATCCCGAAAAGTGGAGACGGGGTTTTCTCGGACAAACGGAAATCGTTTTGTCCAGAGATCATGCCCCAAAACGAAGAGAGGCAGGCGCCGATGCAGTTCGATCTCCTGATCAAGGGCGGCCGCCTGATCGATCCGGCCTCGGGCCTGGACGCGCCGCGCGATGTCGCCGTTGCGGGCGGACGCATCGTGGCCATCGAGGCGGCGATCGATGCCGAGCACGCCACCAAGATAGTCGACGCTCGTGATTGCATCGTCACGCCCGGCCTCATCGACCTGCATAGCCATGTCTATTGGGGCGGCACCTCGCTGGGCGTCGACGCCGACCGGCTGGCGGCCAAGAGCGGCACCACGACCTTCATCGATGCCGGCAGCGCCGGCGCCGGCAATTTTCTGGGCTTTCGCCGCCATGTCATCGAGCGCTCGAAGGTGCGCATCCTGGCCTATGTCAACATCTCCTTTGCCGGCATATTCGGCTTCTCGCAAAGCGTCTCTGTCGGCGAATGCAGCGATCTCAGGCTCTGCGAGCCACGCGAGACGGTGGCCGCGGTGCGCGAGCACGCCGGTGTCGTCGTCGGCGTAAAAGTGCGCTCCGGCAAGCATGCCGGCGGCACCAGCGGCATCGCGCCGGTGGACCTCGCGCTGGAAGCCGCCGACCGGGCCGGCCTGCCGCTGATGGCGCATATAGACGAGCCGCCGCCCGGCCGTTCCGAGGTGCTGCCGCGCCTGCGCAAGGGTGACATCCTCACGCACTGTTTTCGCCCGTTCCCCAACGCGCCGGTCTTCGCCTCCGGCGCGGTGCGGCCGGACATGCGGCTGGCCCGCGAACGCGGCGTCATCTTCGACATCGGCCACGGCATGGGATCGTTCGACTTCGCCGTGGCGAAAGCGATGCTGGCCGAGGGCCTCGCGCCCGACGTCATCTCCAGCGACGTGCATCTCTATTGCGTCGACGGTCCGGCCTTCGACATACTGGTCTGCATGTCGAAGCTAATGGCGCTGGGCATGCCGCTGGTCGAGGTGCTGCGCGCCGCCACGCAAAGGCCAGCCGAGGCGATCGCCAGGCCGGAGCTTGGGACGTTGAAAGTTGGCGGTGTCGGCGATGTCGCGGTGCTGAGACTGCGCCCCGGGCGCTTTACCTTCGTCGATGCGGTCGGTGCGGCGCTGATCGCGGATCAGCGGCTGGTCTCAGAAGGCATTGTTATCGGCGGTGTCTGGTGGCCGAACGAAGCGCCCGACCACAACGAGACCGAGCGCTTCGCGCCGCATGCGGCACATACGCATGTCGAGGTCGCGGCACGGCATTTCGGGCGTGGATAATCTCCCTCCTTGAGGGGGAGATGGCCGGCAGGCCAGAGGGGGTCGGTTCGACCGGACGCGACCTTCCTTGCCGAGAATGAAGGTCAGCGCTCCACGCGTGGCGACCCCCTCTGTCGCCTTCGGCGACATCTCCCCCTCGAGGGGGGAGGAGATCGCTAGCGCCCTGCGTTACTCACCGCCCCAAACACCGGCGTCGCAATCCCTTCCATCCGCGCCTTGATCTGCAGCGCCACATATTTCGAGTAAAACCGCGACAGCGCCAGATTGCCGCCGTGGAACCACAGCGCGTCCTGCGCCGTCGGCTTCCACATGTTGCGCAGCTCGCCTTGCCAAGGACCGGGATCGCCCTTGACGCCGGAGCCGAGGCCCCAGCATGGCCCGACCTTGTCGGCGACCTCGCGCGAGACGATGGCCGCCACGGTCTCGTTCATCGACTGGTAGCCGGTACAGGCGACGATCGCATCGACGGCCAGCTCGCTGCGGTCGTCGAACAGGATGCCGGTCGGCGTCAATGAACTGATGCCGACGCCGCTCTTCACTTTGATCTCGCCATTGATGATCAGTTCGCAGGCGCCGACATCGATGTAGTAGCCGGAGCCGGTGCGGTAGGCCTTCATCAACAGCCCGGTCTCGTCCTCCCCGAAATCGATGGCGAAGCCGGCGGCGCGTAGCTGGTCGTAGAAGTCTGCGTCGCGTGCCTTGATCACCTCGTAAAGATCCCGCTGGCCCTTGGGTACAAGCGCGAACGGCGTGGACGCGACGATCAGGTCGGCCTTGTCGGTGCTGATGCCGCGCGCCAAAGCCTTTTCCGAGAAGATCTCGAAGCCGACTTCCATCAGAGTGTCGGATTTCACCACTGTCGTCGGCGACCGCTGGATCATGGTGACGTCTGCGCCGCTCTCCCAGAGGTCGACGCTGACATCGTGCCCCGAGCTTGCCGCGCCGATGACAGCGACACGTCTGCCGCGGAATTTCTCGCCGCTTGCATACTGGCTGGAATGCAGGAGTTCGCCCTTGAAGGTCTCGGCGCCGGGCAGCGCGATCTGGCGTGGCGGGCCATAGGCGCCGGTGGCAAAGACAATGTGCTTCGGCTTCAGCGTGATCTGCCGGCCGACGCGGTCGACCACCACAGTCCACACCTTCTCGGCCTCGTCATAGCTGGCGCTGAGGCATTTGGTGGCGACCCAGTAGTTGAGCTCCATCACCCTGGTGTACATCTCCAGCCAGTCGCCCATCTTGTCCTTGGGCGTGAACACCGGCCAGTTCTCCGGGAACGGAATGTAGGGCAGATGGTCGTACCAGACCGGATCGTGGAGCACGAGCGAGCGATAACGGTTGCGCCAGGAATCGCCGGGGCGCGCATTTTTCTCGATGATGATGGTGGGCACACCGAGCTGCCTCAGCCGCGCGCCGAGCATGATGCCGCCCTGCCCGCCGCCGATCACCAGGCAATAGGGCTGCTCGGTGGCGCCGAGGTCGCGCGTCTCGCGCGCCCGCGCCTCCGCCCAGGTTTCGCGCTTCGGATCGGCCTTGTGACGGATACCAAGCGGCCGCGCCGGTCCCTTTTGTTCCTCGAACCCCTTGAGCTCACGCACCGCCGTGAACAAGGTCCGGCAGCGGCCGTCCGTAAGGCGCACAATCCCTTCGCCCCGCGCGACCGCCGTTTCGAACGTGAACCAGGCCTCGACGGTGCCCTCATCCGAGGTCGCCTCGCCGGACAGCGTCCAGTGTGAGGGCTTCGTTTCCGCCAGCGTCGCTTGCAGCATGTCGCGGATCTCATCGCGGCCTTCCATCGTGGTGATGTTCCAGGTGAAAGCCAGCAGATCGCGCCAGTAGCAATCCTCGACGAACAGGTTGGCGGCCGCCTCGGCGTCATCAGCTTCCAGCGCCCGTGCAAGCGCGCAAAGCCATGTCGCCGCCTGTTTCGATGGTGCCATGTCGAGCATCTGTTTTTCCCTCGTTTTGCGTTCCCATTGTTTCGAAAGACGGAGCCGCCGCAAGAGGGGTCGCGATATCATGGCGTCGGTTTCTAGCGGCCCGGAACGGAGCCATCTCCCGGAAATCTTTATAGGAATTTTATATCTTTCCTCCCGGCCCCGTCTCGAACCTTTATGGCGATCGGGTCCATATTCCATCTCGAGCAAAACGCTGCGGACGCCGTGACCCCAGAGTTACGGCGGGCCGTTCTCATGGAATTTCTGGCTCGCCAGTCGCTGGCGCCAAATACAAGCAGAAGCAAGGACCAACACAAATGGACATCGTCGTCATCGGGATCGAGGTTTTGTTCTTCGGTCTTTCCCTCGCCTACATCAAAGCTTGCGACGCTCTTTAAGCGGAAGGATCGCACCATGCTTGTCGATTACATCCTCGGTGGCGGCGTGACCTTGTTCCTGCTCGTCTACCTGACATACGCCCTCGTTCGCCCAGAACGCTTCTGAAGCAAGGCACGGAAACCCATGACACTCAACGGATGGATACAGATCCTGGTTTATTGCGGGATCGTCGTTTTGCTGGTGAAGCCGCTCGGCGGCTACATGTACCGCGTCTTCAATGGCGATCGCACCTTTCTCTCGCCCATACTCGGGCCCGTTGAGCGCGGCCTCTACCGCATTTCGGGAACCAGCGAGCGCGAGGAGCAGCACTGGACGACCTACGCGGCAGGAATCATCTTCTTCAGCCTTGCCGGTTTCCTGGTGCTGTACTTTCTGCAACGCCTGCAGGGCGTCCTGCCTTACAATCCGGCCGGGATGGCATCGGTCGAACCCAATCTCGCCTTCAACACTGCCGTCAGCTTCGTCACCAACACCAACTGGCAGAATTACGGCGGCGAAAGCACGTTGTCCTACCTCGTGCAGATGGCCGGCCTGACTGTTCAGAACTTCATGTCCGCCGCCGTCGGCATTTCCATTGCGGTGGCGCTGATCCGCGGCTTCGCCCGCGCCTCGGCCAAATCGATCGGCAATTTCTGGGTCGATATGACCCGCTGCACGCTCTACATCCTGCTGCCGCTCAGCATCGTGCTCACCCTTGTCTATGTCTGGCTCGGCATGCCGCAGACGCTCGGGCCTTATGTCGACGCCACCACGCTCGAAGGCGCCAAGCAGACGCTCGCCCTTGGGCCGGTCGCCTCGCAGGTCGCCATCAAGATGCTCGGCACCAATGGCGGCGGCTTCTTCAACGCCAACGCCGCGCATCCTTTCGAAAACCCCGACGCCATCTCCAACATGATCCAGATGGTGACGATCTTCGCGCTGGGTGCCGCACTCACCAACGTCTTCGGCCGCATGGTCGGCAACCAGCGCCAGGGCTGGGCGATCCTGGCCACGATGGGTGTGCTGTTCATCGCTGGCGTCGTTATCTGCTACTGGGCGGAAGCCGCGGGCAATCCGCTGGTCCATGCGCTGGGCGTCGACGGCGCCAACATGGAAGGCAAGGAGAGCCGCTTCGGCATTGCCGCTTCGGCACTATTCGCCGTCATCACCACGGCTGCGAGCTGCGGTGCGGTGAACGCCATGCATGACTCGTTCACAGCACTTGGCGGCCTGGTCCCGATGCTCAACATGCAGCTCGGCGAAGTCATCGTCGGCGGCGTCGGCGCCGGCTTCTACGGCATCGTCATGTTCATCGTCATCACCGTGTTCGTCGCCGGCCTGATGGTTGGCCGCACGCCCGAATATCTCGGCAAGAAGATCGAGGCCAAGGAGGTCAAGATGGCAATGCTCGCCATCCTAGCTCTGCCGCTGGTCATGCTGGTCTTCACGGCAATAGCGGTCGTGCTGCCAAGCGCCGTCGCCTCGATGGCCAATGGCGGTCCGCATGGCTTCTCCGAGGTTCTTTATGCCTACACTTCGGCGGCGGCCAACAACGGCTCGGCCTTTGGCGGCCTTTCCGGCAACACGCCCTGGTACAACATCACGCTCGGCATCTCCATGTGGGTGGGTCGCTTCTTCGTCATCATTCCAGCGCTTGCCATTGCCGGCTCGCTAGCGACGAAGAAGACGGTTCCGGCTTCCGCCGGCACCTTCCCGACCGACGGCCCGCTGTTCGTCGGCCTGCTCGTCGGCGTCATCCTGATCGTCGTCGGCCTGACCTTCTTCCCGGCACTGGCGATCGGACCGATCGTCGAGCACCTGGCTGCCATCAACGGCCAGACATTCTGAGGCTTGTCATGTCCTGGTTCTACCCGAAACGCATGAAGGCCCGGCCGCGAGCCGGCCCACGAGCCGGCAATGAGGGGGAGGGAACGCCCCCTCCCTTCCCCAGCGTATCTACCTTCCTCGGCCTCGCGGCAGTCATGATCGTGATCTGGCTGCTGGCCTATGGTCCGCCGCCCCTCTTTTCGGCATCCGATCGGTCGGTGCCGGCCAACAGTTCAGATTCTGGAGCCATCAAATGAGCCAGTCCAAATCCGCGGTCATCATGGATGCCCGCATCCTGTGGCCGGCCATCGGCGGCGCCTTCAGGAAACTCGACCCCCGCACGCTGGTCAGGAACCCGGTGATGTTCGTCGTCGGCATCGTCTCGCTTCTTACCACGGTCCTGTTCGTCAAGGATCTCGTCACCGGCGGCGGCGATTTCGGCTTTACGCTGCAGATCATCATCTGGCTGTGGTTCACCGTGCTGTTCGCCAACTTCGCCGAGGCCGTCGCCGAAGGCCGCGGCAAGGCGCAGGCCGATTCGCTGCGCAAGGCGCGCACCGAAACCCAGGCCAAGCTGCTTGCCGGCGAAGACCGCTCCAGGTTCAAGCTGGTGCCCGGCACCAGCCTGAAGGTTGGCGACATCGTGCTGGTCGAAGCCGGCGACATCATCCCGTCCGACGGTGAAGTGATCGAAGGCGTGGCCTCGGTCAACGAGGCGGCAATCACCGGCGAGTCCGCACCCGTCATTCGCGAATCCGGCGGCGACCGTTCGGCGGTCACCGGCGGCACGCAGGTTCTGTCCGACTGGATTCGCGTGCGCATATCAGCCGCCTCCGGCCACACCTTCCTCGACCGCATGATCTCGCTGGTCGAGGGTGCCTCGCGCCAGAAGACGCCCAACGAGATCGCGCTCAACATCCTGCTCGTCGGCATGACGCTGATCTTCGTGCTGGCCACCGCCACGATCCCGAGCTTTGCCTCCTATTCCGGCGGCTATATCCCGGTGACGGTGCTGGTCGCGCTGTTCGTCACCTTGATCCCGACCACCATCGGCGCCCTGCTGTCGGCCATCGGCATTGCCGGCATGGACCGCCTGGTGCGCTTCAACGTGCTGGCCATGTCCGGCCGTGCCGTCGAAGCGGCGGGCGACGTCGATACGCTTTTGCTCGACAAGACCGGCACCATCACGCTCGGCAACCGCCAGGCCACCGAATTCCGCCCGGTCAAGGGCGTCACCGAACAGGAACTGGCCGATGCCGCGCAGCTCGCCTCGCTCGCCGACGAGACGCCTGAGGGACGCTCGATCGTCGTGCTGGCCAAGGAGAAATACGCCATCCGCGCCCGTGACATGGCAACCTTGCATGCCAGCTTCGTGCCCTTCACCGCGCAGACCCGGATGAGCGGCGTCGACATCGATGGCTCGTCGGTGCGCAAGGGCGCCGTCGATTCGGTTCTCGCCTATGTCAGCCAGTCGTCATCGGCCACTCACGGCACGCGCCCCGGCAGCGACACCGTCAAGGATCTCCAGGCGATCGCCGACGAGATCGCCAAGTCGGGCGGCACGCCGCTGGCCGTCGAGCGTGACGGCCGCCTGCTCGGCGTCGTCCACCTCAAGGACATCGTCAAGGGTGGTATCCGCGAGCGCTTTGCCGAACTGCGCAAAATGGGCATCCGCACCGTGATGATCACCGGCGACAATCCGATGACTGCGGCGGCGATCGCAGCCGAAGCCGGCGTCGACGATTTCCTCGCCCAGGCCACGCCCGAGGATAAGCTGAAGCTGATCCGCGACGAACAGGCCAAGGGCAAGCTGGTCGCCATGTGCGGTGACGGCACCAACGACGCGCCGGCCTTGGCGCAGGCCGATGTCGGCGTCGCCATGAACACCGGCACGGTTGCCGCCCGCGAGGCCGGCAACATGATCGACCTCGATAGTGACCCGACCAAGCTGATCGAGATCGTCGAGATCGGCAAGGCGCTGCTGATGACGCGCGGCTCGCTAACGACCTTCTCGATCGCCAACGACGTCGCCAAATACTTCGCCATCATCCCGGCCATGTTTGCCGTCTTCTACGTTGCGCCGGGACATACAATCGGCCCCCTGCAAGCGCTCAACATCATGCATCTGGCGACGCCGCAGAGCGCCATCCTGTCGGCCATCATCTTCAACGCGCTGATCATCATCGCTCTGATCCCGCTGTCGCTTAAAGGCGTCAAATACCGCGCCATCGGCGCCGGCGCGCTGCTCAGCCGCAACCTGCTGGTCTACGGCCTCGGCGGCATCATCGTTCCCTTCGCCGGCATCAAGGCGATCGACATGATCGTCACCGGCCTCGGCCTCGCTTAAGGAAATACGTCCATGCTCACTCAGATAAGACCCGCTGTTATCATGATCGTCTTTTTCACCGTTTTGACCGGCCTGATCTATCCCCTGGGCATGACCGGCATCGCCCAGGCGCTGTTTCCGCACCAGGCCAATGGCAGCTTGATCGAGAAAAACGGCACGGTCATCGGCTCCGAACTGATCGGCCAGGGCTTTGCCGACGACAAGTATTTCCATGGCCGCCCCTCGGCTGCCGGCGACGGATACAACGCCGCAGCGTCCAGCGGCTCCAATCTCGGTCCAACCAACCCCAAGCTGATCGACCGCATCAAGGGCGATGTTGCAAAGCTGAAGGCGGAGAACCCGAACCAGCCGGTGCCTATGGATCTGGTGACGACGTCCGGCAGCGGCCTCGACCCCGCTATCAGCCCGGACGCCGCCTATTTCCAGGTCGCTCGGGTGGCCAAGGCCAGGGGCTTCGACGAAGCCAAGGTCAAGGCGCTTGTCGACAGCCATGTCGAAGGCCGCGAACTCGGCTTCCTCGGCGAGCCGGTCGTCAATGTGCTGGCGCTCAACCTGGCACTGGACGATACCAAGCAGTGAGAGACAATCTCTGAAGCCAGGGGCCGGGGATCGACACGATCCTCGGCGCCGTTCATGATCGAGCCTGATGCCGGACGCCAGAAGCAACGATACCAGACCCTCTCCGGACGCGCTGCTCGAGCATGCGGAACGGGAAGAGCGCGGCCGTCTGCGGATATTTCTCGGCGCTGCCCCCGGCGTCGGCAAGACCTATGAAATGCTGATGGCCGGCCGCGCCAGGCTGGCTGACGGCGTCGACGTAGTGGTCGGCGTCGTGGAGACCCACGGCCGCAAGGAAACACTGGCGCTGGTCGACGGCTACGAGGTCATCCCGCGCCAGAAGGTCGACTACAAGGACCGCGTGCTGAATGAGATGGACATCGACGCCATCCTCGCCCGCCGGCCGGCGCTGGTGCTCGTCGACGAACTCGCCCACACCAACGCACCCGGCAGCCGCCACCCCAAGCGCTATCTCGACGTCCAGGAAATCCTTGCGCGCGGCATCGACGTCTACACCACGCTCAATATCCAGCATGTCGAGAGCCTGAATGACGTCGTGGCACAGATCACCCGCGTCAGGGTGCGCGAAACGGTCCCGGACTCCATCATCGACCAGGCCGACGACATCGAGATCATCGACCTCACGCCCGACGACCTGATCAAGCGGCTGAAGGAGGGCAAGGTCTATTTCCCCAACACTGCCCAGCGCGCAGTCGAAAACTATTTCTCGCCGGGCAATCTGATCGCGCTTCGGGAATTGGCGCTGCGCCGCACCGCCCAGCGCGTCGACGAGCAGTTGCTCAACCACATGCAGTCGCACGCCATTCCCGGCCCCTGGGCGGCGGGCGAAAGGGTGCTCGTCTGCGTCGATGCGCGTCCGGGCGGAGCGTCTCGTGTCCGCTATGCGCGCCGGCTGGCCGACCGGCTGCGCGCACCGTGGACGGCGCTGCATGTCGACACGCCGCGTTCGGCCGGCATGTCGGAGGAAGACAAGGACCAGCTGGCCACGCTCTTGCGCCTGGCCGAGCAGCTCGGCGCCGAGGTGACGACCATTCCGGGCCAGAACGTCGCCCAGGACATCGTCCGCCACGCCACAGTGAACAATTTCACCCATATCGTCGTCGGCAGGCCGACCCGCTCGCGCTGGCGCGAACTGATCGAGGGCTCGCTCACCTACGATCTGATCCGCAATGCCGGCGATATCAGCGTCCATGTCATTTCAGGAACGGAGCGCGACAACGAGGCCACGTCGAGGGTCAAGGCGGCGGCCGAGCAGACGCCATTTCAAATCTGGCCTTATCTTTTCTCGACCGTCTATGTCGCCGGCGCGCTTGCCGTCAGTGCCGTCCTCGATCAGTTCCTCGACGTTCGCAACCTTGCCAGCGTGCTTCTGCTGGCGGTGCTGACATCGGCAGTGACCTTTGGCCTGTGGCCGGCGCTGTACGCCTGTTTCCTCAGCGCCATTGCCTTCAACTTCTTCTTTCTCGAGCCGCGCTACACGATGACGATCCGCGATCCGGAGAGCATCGTTGCCTTCGCCGTCTTCCTCGTCGTTGCCGTCATCGCCAGCAATCTGACGGCGCGTGTGCAGCGTCAGGCAGCCGCCGCCCGTTCACGCGCCCGGGCCACCGAGGACATCTACCTCTTTTCAAAGAAACTCGCCGGCGCCGGCACGCTCGACGACGTTTTGTGGGCCACCGCGTTCCAGATCGCCTCGATGCTGAAGCTGCGCGTGGTGCTGCTTTTGCCGGAAGAAGGCACGATCACCGTCAAGGCCGGTTATCCCCCCGACGACACGCTGGCCGAGGCCGACATCGCGGCTGCACGCTGGGCTTGGGAACACAACCGGGCTGCCGGCCGTGGCGCCGATACCCTGCCCGGGGCAAAACGGCTCTACCTGCCCTTGCGGACCGGCCGTACCGCCATCGGCGTCGTCGGCCTCGACAATGACAAGCAGGGGCCGCTGTTGACGCCCGAGCAACAGCGCCTGCTCGACGCGCTGGCCGACCAGGCGGCGGTTGCCATCGAGCGCATCCAGCTGGTCGCCGATGTCGATCGCGCCAGGCTGGCGGCCGAGGCCGACCGCTTGCGCTCGGCACTGCTGACGTCGATCTCGCATGATCTGAAGACGCCGCTGGCGGCCATCATGGGCGCGGCCGGCACGCTCAGGGAATTTGCGCCGGCACTGCCCGAGAACGATCGGGCCGAGCTGCTGACCACCGTGCTCGACGAGTCCGAACGGCTGAACCGCTTCATTGCCAATCTGCTCGACATGACCAAGATTGAATCCGGCGCCATGGAGCCGAATTTTGCTCTCCACTATGTCGGCGATGTCGTCGGCTCGGCCTTGCAGCGGGCGCGCAAGATCACTGCCGGGCACAAGACCGAGGTTGATATTCCGGCCGACCTGCCGATGCTGAAGCTTGATCCCGTGCTGTTCGAACAAATGCTGTTCAATCTGCTCGACAATGCCGCGAAATACGCGCCACAGGGATCGACAATCCGGCTGCAGGGCTGGGCCGACAATGGCTCCGTCGCGCTGCAGATCATGGATGAGGGACCGGGCATTCCGTCCGCCGACCTGGAGCGCGTCTTCGACAGCTTCTACCGGGTGCGCAAGCGCGATCAGGTCCAGGCCGGCACCGGGCTCGGCCTGTCAATCTGCCGGGGCTTCATCGAGGCGATGGGCGGCACGATCATGGCGGCGAACCGCAGCGATCGCCCGGGCGCAGTCTTCACAATCCGCATGCCGAGGTTGGTACAATCGTCCGATACGGACGTATCAGGTGTGGACGAGCAAGCATCTGGTGATCCGGCATGACAAATTCCAACGTCAGCATACTGGTCGTCGATGACGAGCCGCCGATCCGCAAACTGCTGCGCGTCGGCCTCGGCAGCCAGGGTTATGCGGTCAGCGAAGCGCCCAACGCCAACGCTGCGATCGAACTCGTCGATGCACAAAAGCCGGATCTGATCCTGCTCGATCTCGGCCTGCCCGGCATGGGCGGCCTCGACCTCCTGCGCAAATGGCGCGGCGACGGCCTCGACGTGCCCGTGGTCATCCTGTCCAGCCGCACCGACGAAGCCGGCATCGTCGCGGCGCTCGAACTCGGCGCTGACGACTACATCACCAAGCCGTTCGGCATGAACGAGCTGGTCGCCCGCATCCGCGTCGCGCTGCGCCACAAATTCCACCAGCAGGGCGAAAAGCCGGTGTTCCACACCGGCGATCTCAGCGTCGACCTGGTCAAGCGCATCGTCAAGGTCGAAGGCAAGGAGATAAAGCTCTCCCCCAAGGAGTACGACATATTGCGCATTATGGTGCAGCATGCCGGCAAGGTGCTGACCCACCATTTCCTTCTGAAGCAGGTGTGGGGCGATTCGACCGACGTGCAGTATCTCAGGGTCTATGTCCGCCAGCTCCGGCAGAAGATCGAAAAATCACCCGACCAGCCGCGCTACATCACCACCGAGACCGGCGTGGGGTACCGGCTGCGCGAGGTTGAGTAGCCGCGCGCTCGCTGCTCAGTCCGCCGAGAGTTCCGCGGTCCGTGCCAGTGCGCCGCCGAATCCGTTGAGCGGGATGGTGAAACTCACCGCTTGACCGGTGTCGGCCGCGAAGGCGTCGATCTTCAGCGTGGTGGCTGCCTTGAGCAGCGGCGTGACGCTGGCATCGAACGCCACCGGCACCAGGCAGCCGACGGCCTGGCAGGTGTTGAACGGCAGGCTGCCTTCCAGCTTCTGGTCGTCGATGGTCAGGCTGACGCCTTTGGCGAGCGCCAGGCCGAACGGCAGCGCCAGCGTTCCGGCGGCATCCTCGCCGCTCTTGCTCGACAGCTCGATGGCCAGCAGGCGCTGGTTGGACTGCTTGTTGAACTGCTGATGCGACAGGCTGCAAACCTTGGCCGTGCCGGTTACCTGGCAATTGACCGTCCAGTCGCCATGTGTCTCGGACAGCGCCGAGGCGCCGCCAGGCAATGTCGGGCCGGCAGCAGGGGCGGGCGCTGCGGCGGCAGGCGCCGCCTTGTCGGTCTTGGTTTGCGCCGCGACTGCCACCGGGCCAAGAATACAGATGCTGCCCAGTAGCGCCGCGAAATATACTTGCCTGCTTTTCATCAATATGCTCCCGATTGTGCCTCGAGTCAGCCGCGATTGAGGCCGAGATCCGCGCCCGATAGAGCGGTCAATCGATCTTTTCTGTCAAGTGCGGCCGGGCCGCTTCCTCAGGGATTTCGCCAACCCGTGGCAGATCGGCCCATGGCAGACCGGCCCATGGCAGATCGAGACGAACGCCCTATATAGAGAGGAGGTTATATCTGTACGGGAATGAACTGATGTCGACGCTTCGCCTATCGACAGTTCTCATGTCGGCAATGCTGGCGGCGGCAACGCTCGCCGGCATCATGCAATCTGCTGCGGCTCAGTCCGTCAATCCCAGCGCCAACCGGCTGATCCAGCAGAACCAGCTGCAGCAATTGCGCAACAGCCTGCAGCGGCAGCAGTTCCAGCAACAGCAGCAGCAATATCGCGAGCAGGACCGTCGGATCGTGCCGCAGCCGCGCCCCGAAGTGCCCGTCGTCCGGCAAGCTTGTCCGATTCAGATCGTCAACAACCAGATTGTGCGTGTTTGCCGTTGATATCGGTCGCTTGCGATTTACTTAGTCGACTTATTTACTAAAAATGCTCATTGCCTCGCGGGCATATCAGGGTTTGCAGGCGGCGTGCGGCGGTGCGCCCGCCGACCGGATTTTCAGCACATGGCGACGACGAAGAAAAAGGCGGTACGCAAGGCAAGGCGAGGCGAACGCATTCGCCAGGTCGCCGCCATTCCCTTTCGTCTGGACGTTTCAGGCAATTTCGAAGTGATGCTGGTGACGTCGCGAGCGACGAAGCGCTTTATCGTGCCCAAGGGCTGGCCGATGAAAGGAAAGAGCGGGCGCAAGGCCGCCACCATCGAGGCGCGCGAAGAAGCCGGCGTGCTCGGCAAGACCCGCAAGGCGCCTGCCGGCAGCTATTCCTACTGGAAACGGCTGGAGCACAATTTTGTGCGCGTCGACGTCGTCGTCTATCTGTTGGAGGTGTCCGAGGAACTGGCCAACTGGCAGGAGGCCAAGAGCCGCCAGCGGGCATGGCTCAAGCCGCAGGACGCGGCGTTGCTCATCGATGAGCCGGATCTCTCGACGCTGATGGCCAACCTGGCGCCGCCTCAGCCGGCAGTGCCGGACCCGGCCTGACCAACCTCACTTGCCCTCGTCCCCTTCAGCGGGACCCTCATCCCCCTCAGCGGGAAATGGCCGCAGCGGCGTGCCCGTATAGGCCCACAGCCATTCGCGCGGCAGCGGCCCTTTGTTGCGCTCGCTTTGCTGCGACTGTTCCCATGCATGCGCCAGGATGCCGACCGAGCGCGAGAGCACGAACAGGCCGCGCGTCAACGGCGGCGGAAAGCCGAGCTCGCCATAGATGACGGCGGTGGCGCCGTCGATGTTGAGCGGTATTTTCTTCCCCTTGCGCCGTGCCACCTCTGATTCGACGGCCTCGGCGATGTCGGCAAAGCGTCCGCTGACGACGCCGCGCGCGGCAAACTCGCGCGTCACTGCGATCAGGCGCGGCGCGCGCGGATCGACCGGGTGGAAGCGATGGCCAAATCCCGGCACATAGCCTTTCTCCTCGGCGAAGAAACGGTCGAGCCGTGCGGCTACGGCTTGGTCCAGCGCAACACCCTGGTCAAGTGCCACGGCAATGTCGCCATAGAAGGACAGCGCCTGTTCGCCGGCGCCGCCATGCACGTCACCCAGCACGTTGACGGCGGACGCCATGGCGCTGTTGATGCCGACGCCGCAGGTGATGGCCATGCGGGCAATGGCGATCGACGGCGCCTGCGGCCCGTGGTCGACGGCCGCCCCCAGCGCAATGCCGAGCAGCGCCGCCTGCTCCTCGCTCGGCAATTCGCCGCGCAGCATCAGCCAGATCGTGGCCGGAAAGCTGACGCGGCCGATCAGCTCCTGGATTTCATAGCCGCGCAGCCGGATAATGCCGGGGCTCATCTCGATGATGCCGGTCTGCCACCATTCCTCGCCGCGTTCGCGGCCGGTTTTTCTCTCGCTCACGCGCTTCTCCTGGCGCGCGGCGGCAGGGTGGAAAAAACCTCGTCCATATGCTCGCCCAGCACAGGCGGCGGCAGGACCGGCAAGGGTGCCGCGCCATCGACCATGAAGCCGCCGCGCACCACGGTCAGCGGCTGCGCCATGCCGGGCAGACCCTGGAAACGCGTGGTCATGTCGCGCTCGACCACCTGGCGCTCGCCAAGCACTTGGGGGATCGTCAGCACCCGGCCCGCCGGCACGCCGGCGCGGTTGAATTTTTCCTCCCAGGCTGCGGCCGAGGCGCTCGCCAAGGCCGTCTCGATCAGCACCTTCAGCACAGCGCGGTTCTGCTTGCGCGTCTCGCGCTCGGCAAAGCGCGGATCGTCGGCCAGTTCCGGCTGGCCGATCAGCCGGCAAAGCGTGACGAACTGCTCCTGCTTGTTGGCGGCGATGTTGAGCAGGCCGTCGCCGGTGCGAAACGCGCCGGAGGGCGCAGCCGTCATGTTCTCATTGCCCATCGGCTGCGGCTCGACGCCGGCGGTCAGATAGTTGGACACCGGCCAGCCCAGCGCCGACAGCGTGCATTCGAGCATCGAGACATCGAGAAACGCGCCCTCGCCCGAGGTCTTCTGCTTGACCAGCGCCGCGGCGATGGCGAAGGCCCCGACCAGCCCGCCCAGCGTGTCGGCGACGGGATAGCCGACCCGCAAGGGTGCGGTCTCCGGCGTGCCGGTGATGCTCATGATGCCGGACAGCCCCTGGATGATCTGGTCGTAGGCCGGATTGTCGCGCATCGGCCCGGTCTGGCCGAACCCCGATATGGCGCAATAGACGAGACCCGGACGAACCGCTTTCAGCGCCTCATAGCCAAGCCCCAGCCGCCCCATCACGCCCGGTCGAAAGTTCTCGACCAGCGCATCGGCGGAGGCGACGAGATCGAGGAAGCGTTCGCGGTCGGCTTCGCTTTTGAGATCCAGCACCACCGATCGCTTGCCGGCATTCTGCGCCAGGAACGACGCGCCCATCCCCGCCTCGTTGAGCGCCGGCGAGGCGCCGAGCTGGCGCGCCAGATCGCCGCCTTGCGGCGTCTCGACCTTGATGACATCGGCGCCGAGCAGCGCCAGCTGGTAGGCACAATAAGGGCCCGCCAGCACATTGGTCAGGTCGAGAATGCGGATGCCGGCAAGCAGATCGGTCATGATGCTCCAGGTCGCTCAGGCATCGCCCGGCACATGCTCGGGTCCGCGCCGGCGCCGATGCTCGATGAAGGCCCAGATATGCGGACCGGCGAGCCCGATGAAGGCAAGGATCAGCAGCACCAGCGACAGCTTGTGGGTGTAGAACACCGACCAGTCGCCGTTCGAGATCGTCATCGCCCGGCGGAACTGCGTTTCGGCAAGCGGCCCCAGGATCATGCCGATGATGACCGGCGCGGTCGGGAAATCGAAGCGCCGCATCAGGAAGCCGGCGGCCCCCAGGAGATAGAGGATGACGAGGTCGATCGGCGATTGCGAGATGCCGTAGGTGCCGACGGTGGCGAACACCAGGATGCCAGCATAGAGCTGCGGCGCCGGGATTTTCAACAGCCGTACCCACAGCCCGATCAGCGGCAGGTTGAGAACGACCAGGATGACGTTGGCGATGAACAGGCTGGCGATCAGGCCCCAGACCAGATCGGCCTGCGTCGTCAACAGCAGCGGTCCCGGATTGATGCCGTAGCTCTGGAAGGCCGACAGCATGATTGCGGCGGTCGCCGAGGTCGGCAGGCCAAGGGTGAGCATCGGCACCAGCACGCCGGCGGCAGACGCATTGTTGGCGGCTTCCGGTCCGGCAACGCCCTCGATGGCGCCGACCGTGCCGAACTCCTCCTTGTGCTTCGACAGCTTCTTTTCGATGGCGTAGGACAGGAAGGTCGGGATCTCGGCGCCTCCGGCAGGCATGGCGCCGATCGGGAAGCCGATGAAAGCGCCGCGCAGCCATGGCTTCCACGAGCGCCCCCATTCGGCCGCGGTCATGTAGAGCGAGCCCTTGAGCGGCACGATCTCGTCCTTGCCGGCATAGCGGCGCGAGGCCATGTAGAGCGTCTCGCCGACGGCAAACAGGCCGACCGCGGCAATGATGACATCGACGCCATCGAGCAGTTCGTTCATGCCGAAGGTGAAGCGCGGCTGTCCCGTCTGCAGGTCGACGCCAATCATGCCGATGACGAAACCGATGAACAGGCTGGTGAGGCCGCGCACGGAGGACGAGCCGAGCACCGCCGACACCGTGATGAAGGCAAGCACCATCAGCGAGAAATATTCGGCCGGCCCGAAGGCGAGCGCGAACTTCACCACCACCGGGGCCAGGAAGGCGACGCCCATCGTGCCGATGGTGCCGGCGACGAAGGAGCCGATCGCCGAGGTCGCCAGTGCCGCGCCGCCGCGACCCGAGCGGGCCATCCTGTTGCCTTCCAGCGCGGTGACGATGGTGGCGCTTTCGCCCGGCGTGTTGAGCAGGATCGAGGTCGTCGAGCCGCCATACATGGCGCCGTAATAGATGCCAGCAAACAGGATGAAGGACGCCTCCGGCGCCACCTGGTAGGTGATCGGCAGCAGCAGCGCGATGGTCAGCGCCGGCCCGAGGCCGGGCAGCACGCCGATGGCCGTGCCGAGCGTGGTGCCGACCAGGCACCACAGCAGGTTCATCGGCGAGAAAGCGACGGAAAATCCGTGGGCGAGATGGCCGAGCGTCTCCATGGCGTCAGCCCCTCGCAGTGGCGATGATCGCGTCGATCACCGTGTTCAGCTGGTTTTCGATGAAGCCGGCGCCAATGTTGACGCCGAGCGCCCTGGCAAAGCCGAAATAGGCGGCAAGCGCCAGGATCAGGCCGGTCAGCGCATCGCGCAGCGTGTGCTTGCTGCCGAAGCCATAACAGACGAGCACGAACATGATGACCGAGGCGGCGGTGAAGCCGAGCGGCTGGATCAGCACCAGATTGGCGACCAGGCCGGCAACGACGATGCCCATGGCCTTCCAGTCGGTCGGCGTTTCCTTTTCCTCCTGCGGCTGCCAGCCGCCGCGCAGCGCGGCGACGATGAGCAGCAGCGAAAGCACGATCATGCCTGTCATGGTGATGTAGGGGAAGACGGTCGGCCCGACCTTGGAATAGAGCGGCGAAACCGGGATCGCCAGGGTCTGCCACGCCACGGCCGCGGCACAGGCGAGAAGCCCGATGCCGATCAACAATTCGGGCATGGCAAGGCGCGGGGGCGCCGGCTGCTGGTCGCTGGTGCTCATCGATGTCCTCCCGAGATGGCCGGCATCCTCCCGCCGGCCGCATCCGCAGTTTCACTCCCAGCGCATGATATGTCCATCTCGCAGGCTAATGTCGGAAGGGGCGGCCGTGGCCGCCCCTGAAGACATCAGGCGAGGCCGAGATCCTTGAGGATCGCGGTGATGCGGGCGGTGTCGTCGACGAGGAATTTCGCATAATCGTCGCCGGTCAGAAGGATGGGGGTCCAGTTGCGGTTCTTGCATTCGGCTGCCCAGGCATCGCTCTTGGCCATGGTCTCGATCATCGTGACCATCGCCGCCTTGTCGGCGTCGGAGACGCCTGGCGGTGCGAATACGCCGCGCCAGTTGAACAGTTCGACGTCAATGCCGGCTTCCTTCATCGTCGGTGCGTCGATGCCGTCCTGGCGCTTGTCGGCGGAGATCGCCAACAGCCGAAGCGCGCCCGCCTTGACCTGCTCGGAGAACTCGCCGAAGCCGGAAATGCCGGCCGCAACCTGGTTGCCGAGCAGCGCCGACAGCGCCTCGCCACCGCCGGCGAAAGGCACATAGGAGAGGTTGGTTGCCGGAACGCCGACCGTCTTGGCGATCAGCCCGAACAGGATGTGGTCGGAGCCGCCGGCCGAGCCGCCGGCCACCGGAACCTTGGTCGGATCCGCTTTGAGCGCCGCAACGAAATCGCCGGCCGTCTTGAACGGCGAATCCGCCGGCACCACCAGCGCCTCGAACTCGCCGGTGAGGCGAGCGATGGGCGTGACTTCGGAGAGGTTGTTGGCTGATTTGTTGGCGATGATGGCGCCGACCATGACCATGCCGGCCACCATCAGCGAATTGCCCTTGCCCTTCCATTGGCTGATGAACTGCGGCAGGCCGACCGTGCCGCCGGCGCCGCCGACATTGGTGATCTGCGAGCCGGAGATCAGTTTTTCACTGCGCAGCACCTGGTCGATGGTGCGCCCCGTCTGGTCCCAGCCGCCGCCGGGCGCGGCCGGCACGAAGATCTGGATCTGCGGTGCATCCTGAGCGAGGGCGGGCGTCAAATGCGTTGCAACGAATCCGGCAGCGCCTGCGGCCGCGGTGCTCATCAAAAATCTGCGTCTGTTCAGCATGGGATTCCTCCAAATCACGACACCTCCTCCGGTGCCTGCCAGAAACGTAGCCTGAAAACAGACCCGCTCGGCAAAAATTCATGCCGATTTCGGTACGTTCTGTCAACAGGAACGCTGTTCTACTAGACAGAACCATGGATGTGCGGCACAATCGCTTCGGCCGGCCTTTGTTCGAGCAGGTAAACTGGAATGAAACTGTTCGTGAGATGACCGAAGCGCGATCCCAGCCGTTGCCGGCCGATGGTGTTGCCGCGCTCGACCGCGCGATCGCCATTCTCGACGCGTTCGCGACCGCCGACCGCTCGCTCAGCCTGGCCGAGATCGCGGCGCGCACCGGGCTCTACAAAAGCACCATTTTGAGGCTGGCGAACTCATTGCTGCGCGGGCAGTTGCTGGAGCGGCTCGACGATGGCCGCTACCGCATCGGACCCGCCACCTTCCGGCTTGGCGCGCTTTACCAGCGCTCGGTCGTGGCGGTCGACATCCTGCTGCCGATCATGCGCGATCTTGCCGAACGCAGCTGGGAAAGCGTGGCGTTCTATGTCCGCTCGGGCGACGCCCGCACCTGTCTCTACCGCGTCGAATCCAAGCACCCGATCCGCTACACGATCCGGGAAGGCGACCTGCTGCCGTTGCTCATCGGCTCTGGCGGCCGCGTGCTGGCAGCGTTTTCAGGCCAGCCGGGCGAACCATACGAGACCATCCGCAACGCCTGCCACTATCTGTCGATCGGCGACCGCGACCCTGAGACGGCGGGCGTCTCGGTGCCGGTGTTCGGACCGGGCCGCGTTCTGCTCGGCGCCTTGACGCTCGCCGGCCCGTCGACACGCGTCGACACGGCGTTCCTGCGCCGCATGACACCGGACCTGCTGGAGGCCGCCGCTCGCGCCACCCGCGCCTTCGGCGAGGATGCCTCGATGCTGGAGCAGGCAGCGCGCCTAGCCGGCGCTGAAACCGTGATCGGCCTCAGTTCGCCTTGACCAGCACCACACGGCGGTTCTTGGCGCGGCCGGTTTCGCCGTCATTGCTGGCGACGGGCGCCATCATGCCGGCGCCGGCGGCGGTCAGCCGGCCGCCATCGATGCCGTATTTCGAGACCAGCGCCGCCTTCACCGACTGCGCCCGCCGCGACGACAGATCGATATTGTAGTCGAACGCGCCCTGGTTGTCGGTATGACCGACGACGATCACCGCCATGCCGGGCTCGTTGGTCAGAAGCGTCGAGATCTCCTTCAAGGTCGGTTCCGATTCCGGCTTGATGTCGGCCTTGTCGGTGTCGAAGAAGATGCCGTAGAGCGAGATGGAGCCGGTGGCCGACAGCGAATCCGCCATCTTGGCCGCTTCGACCACCACCATCTTCTTGTCGCGCGCCTTGGGCTCCAGCACCTGAACGACGGCGATGGTGCGGCCGTTGAGTTCCTTGCAGTAGAGGTCGTCGGTCAGCGAATAGGCCTGAACCGTGACATAGGCGTCGCCGCCGTCCTGCGGCAGCTTGGCGGCGAAGAAGCGCTGGTCGTTGATACCGGTGGTTACCGCACAGGCGCCATTGGAAAAGGCCGCGTCCTTGACGTCGCTTTCATGGAAGAAATACATCATCAGGCTCATGTCGCCGCCGCCACCGCTCGACGACCGGTCGGCGGCGCCGCCGCACTCTTCCTTCTTGCATTCGAACAGGACTTCGCCGCCGGCGGCCGCGATCACATCCTGGTAGTTGCGCAGCACTTCGAGCGGGGAGCGCTCGGCCGGCAGCACATAGGCGATGCGGGTCAGCGCGCCTTCCACCTCAGCCTTCTTGTCCGGCGCGAACACACGGTTGTTCATCGTGTCACGGGCCTCCGGATCGGCGCTCGGCTTCAGCGGCGACAGCGGCACTGTAAAATCGGTATAGGCGAATTTTTCGTAGGAGACGATGAACGACCCCTCGTAGCGCTTGGCCAGATGATTGTCGGCACCGCCCTCGATGTCGGCGGTCGGCACCGTCGCATCGGCGCCCGCCAGTTGCACGGCCGCCAGCAGCAGCAGCCCCGCCCAGAAAAGCTTCAGAAATATCGCATTGATCGCACGCATGGTCGGCTCTCCCAAAGAGCAATTCCAGGAAAAGTGTGAGCGGTTTTCCCACAGGAATTGCGTAGCTAGATTAGAATAGCCAACCCTGGCAGAACGTGGAAATTGCGTCGATGAAGCGCTTCACACCCGCCGTTCGAGCAGGATCGTCAGCCCGTCGTGATAGGTGGTTTCCAGGACCTTGGTGTAGCCGCACTTTGCCGCAACGTTCAACGAACCGGTGTTTTCCGGATCGATGATGCAGACGGTTCTCGCGCCGGCAAAGGTGTCGTCGCCCCAGGCCAGGGCCCTTCTGACGACTTCGCTGGCAAGACCCTTGCCATGCGCTTGCGGCGCCAGCGCCCAGCCGGCTTCCGGAATGCCCTCGAGCGACGGCTCGATGTCCCGCTTCAGATCGTGGAATCCGGCCTCGCCGATGAAGCGACCGCCGGCCTTGTCCTCGACCGCCCAGAAGCCGTAGCCGAGCAGCGACCACAGGCCGGCATGCCGCAGGAACCGCATCCAGCTTTCCTCCCGCGTCCGCGGCTTGCCGCCGATGAAACGGGTGGTGACGGGGTCGGCCCACATGACGGCATAGTCGTCGAAATCTTCGATCCGGTGCGCCCGCATGATGGTCCGTTCCGTTTCGAGAACCGGGACGCCGGCTGTTTTTGGACTGCCCATGAAACTCTGCCTCCGTTGACGGTCAGCGCTTAGCAAACCAGCGCGCCCGGACAAGGGCCAAGCCGGATCATCATTCAGCCAGGGAAGCTTCCGAACGGCCTGGCGCGACCAGGCGGTCGAAGCGAACAGCGTCGGCCTGCTTCAGCCGTGCCAGACCATCTTCATGTAGAGCCCACCGCGCCGCAATTCGTCCAGCATCTGGTCGAGCCGCTTCTGCCTGGTGTCGCTGCGTTTGGCGCGGGCGACCCAGCCGAGATAATCGTTCTTCTGGTAGTCCGGCCGCGCCTCGTAGGCCGCTGTCAGTCCTTTTTCGGTCAGGGCGATGCGGATGTCGTCCGGCATCGGGTTCAGGGCGCGCTTCAGTCCGGTCATTTCAGAAAACCCCAGCTGTCAGGATGGCGACGCCGATGGTCCAACCCAGGTCCGCCTCTGGGAATTCTGCCGAACGATGCTACCTTTCGCAACCGGTCCGGCAAGGGCCGGTCTCGATACCGCCAATGGGAGGAGAACGCCATGGACACCACCGATCTCGTGCTTGCCATTTTCCATCATCTGCTGGTGTTGTCGCTGGCCGGCATCATCGGCGCCGAATTTGTCCTGATCCGCGGCGACCTCTCCGCCGCCACGCTCAAGCGGCTTGCCGGCATCGACCGCCATTATGGCATCATCGCCATGCTGATCATCATCATCGGCATCTGCCGCGTCATCTACGGCCTGAAGGGCTGGGAATTCTACGTCTACAACTGGGTGTTCTGGGCCAAGATGGCGGCATTCGGCATCGTTGGCCTGCTGTCGATCATCCCGACCATCCGCTTCATCTCCTGGAAGCGGCAAGCCAGTGCAAATCCCGGCTTTCAGGTGCCGGTGGCGGAACTCGCCTCGGTGAAGACCTATGTGCGCGCCGAAGCCTTCATCTTCCTGCTGATCCCGATCTTCGCGGCGGCGATGGCGCGCGGCTACGGTTATTGAAGCACGCCAACACCAAACCCATCTCCGCCGGGCATACTCCGCACTGATCGCCATGGTTGCGCACGGCTGTATTTTGCAGTTTGCGTCAGGCGACAATCTGTTAGCTTGCCTTTGTTGCACCCTCGCTGCCTGACCTGCACAGCGATCGGAGATTGATATCCTGGGAGGAGAATTACGATGAGGAAAATTGTAGCCGCCCTGGCCGCCGCCGCGGCCGTCACGCTTTATTCGTTCACCGCCAGCGCACAGACCTATCCCGAGCGCACCATCACCGTCGTCGTGCCGTTTGCGGCCGGCGGTCCGACCGACACGGTCACGCGGCTCGTCGCCGAAGCCATGTCGAAGGATCTCGGCCAGCAGATCATCGTCGAAAATGTCGGCGGCGCCGGCGGCACGCTGGGCGCCGGCCGCGTCGCCAACGCCGACCCGGATGGCTACACGCTGCTCCTCCATCACATCGGCATGGCGACCAGCGCGACCCTCTACAGAAAACTCGCCTATGACACGCTGAACGCCTTCGAGTATGTCGGCCTCGTCACCGAGGTGCCGATGGCGATCGTCGCCCGCAAGGACCTGGAGCCGGCCGACCTGAAAGGGCTGGTCGAATACGCCAAGACCAACAAGGACACCATCACTGTCGCCAATGCCGGCATCGGCGCTGCCTCGCATCTGTGCGGCATGCTGTTCATGAGCGCCATCGGCACGCCGCTGGTCACCGTACCCTACAAGGGCACCGGCCCGGCCATGACCGACCTTCTCGGCGGCCAGGTCGACATTATGTGCGACCAGACCACCAACACCACCAAGCAGATCCAGGGCGGCACGATCAAGGCCTATGCCGTCACCACGCCGGAGCGCCTCGACGTGCTGAAGGACGTGCCGACGACCATCGAAGCCGGCCTGCCCGCGGTGCAGGTCGGCATCTGGCACGGCCTCTATGCGCCGAAGGGCACGCCGGCCGAGATCACCGGCCGACTGTCGAAATCGCTCCAGGTCGCACTGAAGGACCCCAACGTCATCGCCCGCTTCGCCGAACTCGGCACCAAGCCGTCGTCCGAGGCCGACGCGACGCCGGCAGCGCTGAAGGCCAAGCTGGAAGGCGAGATCACGCGCTGGAAGCCGATCATCGAAGCCGCCGGCCAATACGCCGACTGAGGCTTGAACGGGGCGCTGCCGGCGCCCCGTTTTCGCTTCGACGTCCGTTTTCACATTTGCAACGGCAAGCCCGTTGCAAGGGTCAGGGGAGGACAGCCATGAAACCTTTCGCCATCGACAGGACAAACGGCCTGTGCGCCGCGCTGTTCATCTTTTTCGGCGCCTTTTTCGCGATACAATCGCTCGGCCTCGAAATCGGCACCGCCTTTCGCATGGGACCGGGCTATTTCCCGCTGGTGCTGGCGATCGTGCTGATCGTGCTCGGCGCCATCATCCTCGTCCAGGCGGTGCGCGTCGAGGGCGAGCCGATCGGCCCCATTGCGTGGCGCGGCATGCTGTTCATCCTGCCGGCGCCGATCTTTTTCGGCCTGACCGTGCGCGGCCTCGGCTTCGTCCCGTCGATCTTCCTGACGGCGCTGATCGCCTCTTTTGCCAGCGCCCGCATGAAGCCGCTGACGGCACTTCTGCTGTCGGCCGGCCTGACGCTGTTTTCGGTGCTGGTCTTCAGCTACGCGCTCGGGCTGCCATTCCAGCGCTTCGGCCCCTGGTTGCCCCAATGGCTGGCATTGTGAGGCGCTGAGATGGACCTCCTCAGGAACCTCGAACTCGGCTTTTCGACGGCCACCACGCCGGCCAATCTGGGTTTTTGCCTCATCGGCGTTCTGCTCGGCACGCTGATCGGCGTCCTGCCCGGCATCGGCGCCACCGCAACCATCGCCATGCTGCTGCCGATCACCTTTCAGATCGGCGACCCGGTTTCGTCCCTCATCATGCTGGCCGGCATCTACTACGGCGCCCAGTATGGCGGTTCGACCACCGCCATTCTCATCAACATGCCCGGCGAATCCTCCTCGGCCGTGACCGCCATCGACGGCTACCAGATGGCCAGGAACGGTCGCGCCGGGGCGGCTCTGGCGATCGCCGCGATCGGCTCGTTCTTCGCCGGCACGGTGTCGACCTTTCTCGTCGCCGTCTTTGCCCCGCCGCTGACGGCAATAGCCCTGCAATTCGGCGCGGCCGAATATTTTTCGCTGATGATCGTCGGCCTCGTCTCGTCCATCGCGCTCGCCCACGGCTCGATCGTCAAGGCGCTGGCGATGGTCGTGCTCGGCCTGCTGCTCGGCATTGTCGGCACCGACATCTACACCGGCACGCCGCGCTTCACGCTCGGCATCCGCGAATATGCCGACGGGCTGAACTTCGTCGCGGTGGCGGTCGGCGTCTTCGGCGTTGCCGAGATCCTGCGCAATCTCGAAAACGAGCACGAGCGCTCAGTGATGATCAAAAAGGTCTCCGGCCTGATGCCGACCCGCGACGACTTCAAGGCGATGGCCGCGCCCATCGTGCGCGGCACGATCATCGGTTCGGCGCTCGGCATCCTGCCCGGCGGCGGCGCGGTGCTTGCGGCCTTTGCCTCCTACACGGTCGAAAAGCGCGTGTCGAAACACCCGGAGGAGTTCGGCAAGGGCGCCATCGCCGGCGTCGCCGGCCCGGAATCGGCCAACAATGCCGGCGCCCAGACCTCCTTCATTCCGATGCTGACGCTGGGCATTCCGGCCAATCCGGTCATGGCGCTGATGATCGGCGCCATGATCATCCAGGGCATCGTGCCCGGCCCCAATGTCGCGATCGAGCAGCCGGCGCTGTTCTGGGGCATCATCGCCTCGATGTGGATCGGCAATCTGATGCTGATCGTGCTGAACCTGCCGCTGATCGGGCTATGGGTGAAGCTGCTGACGATCCCCTATTATGTGCTCTTCCCGATCATCATGGCGTTCTGCTCGATCGGCGTTTACAGCGTCAACACCAACGCCTTCGATCTCTACGCGGTCGCATTCTTCGGCCTGCTCGGCTACATCCTGACCAAGCTGCGCTGCGAACCCGCACCCCTGCTGCTCGGCTTCGTGCTCGGCCCGCTGCTCGAGGAAAACCTGCGCCGCGCCATGATCCTGTCGCGCGGCGACCCCTCGACCTTCGTGACGCGGCCGATCAGCGCCGGCCTGCTGCTCGTCGCACTGGCCGTGCTCGTCGTCGTCTTCCTGCCGTCGGTCAAGAAGAAGCGCGAAGAGGTGTTCGTGGAGGAAAGCTAGTTGTCGGGACGCCGGGCGCCGCGATTTCCACCAGCGGCGCCGGCACATCGGTCGTCTTCACCTCGGCCTTGCAGAGATCGGCGATGACGCAGGCCGGGCAATCAGGCTTGCGCGCCTTGCAGACATAGCGGCCATGCAGGATCAGCCAATGATGCGCATGGCGCATATACTCGTCCGGGATGATCCTCAGCAGCCCTTGCTCGACCTGTTCGGGCGTCTTGCCCGGCGCCAGGCCGAGGCGGTTGCCGATGCGGAAAATATGCGTATCGACCGCCATCGTGTGCTGGCCGAAAGCCATGTTGAGCACAACATTGGCGGTCTTGCGCCCGACCCCCGGCAGCTTGACCAACTCATCGCGCTCGCTGGGCACCTCGCCGCCGTAATCGCGTATCAGCGCCTCCGAGAGCGCCACGACATTCTTGGCCTTGTTGCGCCAGAGCCCGATGGTGCGGATGTACTCGCCGACCCTGGCTCCGCCCAGCGCCAGCATCTTTTCAGGTGTGTCGGCGACCTTGAACAACGCCCGCGTCGCCTTGTTGACGCCGGCATCGGTCGCCTGCGCCGACAGCACCACCGCCACCAGCAGCGTAAAGGCATTGACATGCTCGAGCTCGCCCTTCGGCTCGGGCCGCTGCACCGAAAACCGCCGGAAGATCTCATGCACCTCGGCTGCGCTGTAGAGCGAACGGGCCGGCCGCGGTCGCGGCTTGGCATTCGAGCCGTCGCGCCGCCCGGGCGGCAGTTCACTTTTGGATAGGGAAAGATTTTTGGACTTGGGGCTGGCCATTCCCTTCCTATAATATCCCGGCATGAGCGACACAAACGCCTCGTTTCAGGCCGACGAGCCATTCTTCCAGGCGCTGCTGACACCGCACCGCTCGCTGGGCCGCACCGGCTTTGCCGTGCTGATGGGCGCGCTGCTGTTCGGCTGGGTGGTGACCGGGGCGTTTTTCCTGTCGCGCGGCGCCTGGCCGGTGTTCGGCTTCTTCGGCCTCGACGTCATCGCCGTCTACGTCGCCTTCCGCGCCAACTATCGCGCCGCCCGTGCCCGCGAGGAAGTGTCGGTGTCGCGCACCAGCCTCGACATCCGCAAGACGGCGCCCTCGGGCCGGTCGGAAGCGCATAGCTTCAACCCGTTCTGGGCGCGCTTTTCCGTCGCTCGTCATGCCGAGATCGGCATCACCAAAATGGTGGTGGAAGCACAAGGACAGAATGTGCCGATCGGGTCATTCCTGGACCCAGACTCCCGCGAGAGTTTTGCCACTGCATTTTCACGTGCGCTGACAAAAGCCAGGACGCGTTAGAGCCGGCGCGTCAGAACCGGTAGCGTAAAATCCTGCCGACCTTGCGCAATGCGGGAATGTGTCTCCAGAGCCCGATGAACAGTTTTGCGGACCTGCTCATATGCGCTGTGCGTTCCGCGCTGTAGGCCGAGATATCGTCGACAAAGCGCAGCTTCGGAACGGCACGCTCCAGTACCTGCGGGTCGTCGATCGCCCAGTGAACCTCGGCGCCCGTCGCCCTGATGGTCGGATTGAGGCGCAGCATCTTCAGGCCGAAGTGGCTGTAGGCGTCGAACATCAGCTCGCCGCCGGCAAGATGCGCGACAAGGCGTGACAGCAGCCGTGGCCCCTCCTCTACCGGGAGATAAGGCGTCAACCCCTCCATCACCACGACGGCCGGACGATTGCGCGGCACTTCTGCCAGCCAGTCTGGGTCGGTTACCGAAGAGCCGACGAGGTGGTAATGGTCCCGGGACGGGTAAAGCTTGCGCCGGAGCGCGATGACATCCGGAAAATCGACATCGAACCACTCCACGCCTTCGGGTGGATCGACACGGAAAATGCGCGTATCGAGCCCGCAGCCGAGATGCAGCACGATGGCGCCGGGATTTCTGGCGATGAAGTCCTGAACGCGGACATCATACGTCCTGGCCCGAATCGCCAGGCCGATGCCGAGATTGGTGTCGACCTTGAGGCGCGAGAAATCATAGTCGATCTTGCGCACGGCCTCGTCGGCGAAGCGATCCCCGAGCAGCGAATGCGGCAGCCGGCTTTCCAGTGCCTTGCCATAAAGCGTCATCAGCAAGGTCTCCCTTGCTCCGCTCAGATTCACCCTTTCGCCGGCCATTGGCATCTCCCGGGGCGCAATCCAGTATTTATCTGGGAACAGGCGGCAACAAGGCAAGTTTCGGGTGGTTGCAAGGGGCGGAAAGACCGATATTCGCGGTCAAGGAGATATTGCCATGAACGCCCAGATGACCATGAATACGCAGATGAAACCGACAGCGATCCTGCAGCACGACATCACCCCCCAGGGCAGCGACTACGAGGTCGTGCGCCGCGCCATCGAGAAGATCAGCCTCGACTATCGCGACCAGCCCTCGCTGGAAGCCCTGGCAGCCGATGTCGGCGAGACACCCACGGGCCTGCAAAAGCTGTTCACCCGCTGGGCCGGCCTGTCGCCAAAAGCCTTCCTGCAGGCGGTCACCCTCGACCATGCCCGCAAACTGCTCGATTCCGGCATGCCGCTCCTCGAAACATCGTTCGAACTCGGCATGTCCGGCCCCGGCCGGCTGCACGATTTGTTCGTCACCCATGAGGCGATGTCGCCGGGCGACTACAAGACGCGCGGCGCGGGCCTGACCATCCGCTACGGCTACCACATCTCGCCCTTCGGCATCGCCCTGATCATGGTCACCGACCGTGGCCTTGCGGGGCTCGCCTTCAACGATCCGGGCGGCGAGCGGGCGGCTTTCGCCGACATGTCGGGCCGCTGGCCGAACGCCACCTATGTCGAGGACATGAGCGCCACCCAGCCCTATGCGGCGCGCATCTTCGATCCGACATTGTGGCGCGCCGACCAGCCGCTGCGCGTGGTGATGATCGGCTCCGACTTCCAGCTGCGCGTCTGGGACGCGCTGCTCAGGATCCCGATGGGCAAGGCCTGCACTTATTCCTCGATCGCCTCCAGGATCGGCGCGCCAAACGCCAGCCGGGCGGTGGGGGCGGCGGTCGGCGCCAACCCATTGTCCTTCGTCGTCCCTTGCCATCGGGCGCTGGGCAAGTCCGGCGCACTCACCGGCTACCACTGGGGCCTGACCCGCAAACGCGCCATCCTCGGTTGGGAAGCGGGCCAGACCGCGTCCTGAAGCTGCCCGCATCAAACAACACCGGCGAAATCCCTTCGCCGGTGTTTTTCTTTTTGCGAGCTCCCGGCGCAAAACATCCGCACGCTCTGGCAAGCCGCCGGCTTACAGGTTAGCTTCCCGCGCATTCCGCAGGAGGCTTTCTTGATCATCGTTGTCGGCTCGATCAACCTCGACCTTATCGCCAATGTCGACCGCCTGCCTTCGCCGGGCGAGACGGTCCGCGGCTCCGGCTTCGCCACCGCGCCCGGCGGCAAGGGCGCCAACCAGGCGCTGGCTGCGGCGCGCGCCGGCGCCAAGGTGCGCATGGTCGGCGCCGTCGGCAAGGACAATTTCGCAACCGAAGCCCTCGCTTTGCTCGTGGCCGGCAAGGTCGATCTCTCCGGCGTCGGCCAGAGCTTCGCCTCCACCGGCACGGCGCTGATCCTCGTCGGCGCCGACGGCGAGAATGTCATCGCCGTCGTGCCGGGCGCCAATGATTCGGTGCTGCCCGGCGATCTCGCCAAGGCTTTCCTTGCGAAGGGCGACGTCGTCCTGCTGCAGCACGAGATCCCGCTGCAGACCGTCGATGCAGCGCTTGACGCCGCACGCACCGCCGGCGCCGTCACCGTGCTCAACACCGCGCCGTTCCGCAGCGAGGCGGCAGCGTTGCTCGGCAAGGCCGACTACGCCGTCGCCAACGAAACCGAATTCGACCTTTACGGCGAGGCGCTGTCGCTCAAAGGCCGCGACCGCCCGGCGCGCATGCGCGACTTCGCCGGCAAAACCGGCCGCACCATCGTCGTCACGCTCGGCGGCGACGGCGTGCTGGCGGCGACACCGGAGGATTTCCTGACCGTGCCGGCGCTGAAAATCACTCCGGTCGACACCGTCGGGGCCGGCGATACTTTTTGCGGTTATCTCGCTGCCGGGCTGGCGTCCAACCTGCCGCTGGAGCAGGCTCTCACCCGCGCCGCCGCTGCCGGCTCGCTCGCCTGCCTGAAGCCCGGCGCCCAGCCGGCCATCCCGATGGCGGCGGATGTCGACACCGCCCTGCGCAACAACGCCGGATGACAGCCCTGCGCCCCGCAACGAAGCACGCCGTGCCCCCCGCCGGCGACATCTGCCGGATGTCCGCTGTCGACCTGGCCGAGGCGATCCGGCTGCGCCGCCTGTCCGTGCGCGAGGTGGTGGCGGCATTCCTCGACCGCATCGACGCGGTAAACCCGCTGGTCAACGCCATCGTCTCGTTGCGCGAGCGCTCCGACATCCTGCGCGAGGCCGACGCGGCGGACGCGCATCTAGCGCAAGGCGGGCCGGCCGGCTCGCTGTTCGGCCTGCCGATGGCGATAAAAGACCTCGCCATGACGCGCGGCTTGAGGACCAGTTTCGGCTCGCCGATCTTCGCCGATTTCGTGCCGCAGGAGGATGATTTCTTCGTCGAGCGCATCCGCAAGGCCGGCGCCATCATCATCGGCAAGACCAATGTTCCCGAATTCGGGCTGGGATCCAACACCTACAACAACGTGTTCGGCCCGACGCTGAACGCCTTCTATCCGGCGCTAACCGCAGGCGGCTCAAGCGGCGGCGCTGCGGTCGCCCTTGCACTCGACATGGTCCCGGTCGCCGACGGCAGCGATTTCGGCGGCTCGCTGCGCAATCCGGCGGCGTGGAACAATGTCTATGGCTTCCGCCCGTCGCAGGGCCTTGTCCCCGGAGGGCCGGATCTTGAAGTCTTTCATGCCCAGATGGGCATAGACGGGCCGATGGGCCGCAGCATCAGGGACATGGCGCTGCTGCTCGACGTGCAGGCGGGCTACCATCCGCACGCGCCCTTGTCCTGGGAAAAGCCCAGCTCGTTCCTCGAAGGGCTGGCAACGCCGGCCAGCGGCGGCCGCGTCGGCTGGCTCATTGATCTCGGCGGTCACCTGCCGGTGGAACCGGGCATCCTCGATCTGTGCGAGGCCGCACTCGGCCGCTTCGCCGACGCGTCCTTCTTCACCGAGCCCTTGCTGCCGGACGTCGATTTCGAAGCGCTGTGGCAAGCCTTCGTGGTGCTGCGTCAGGCAAGCAGCGGCGCGGCGCTGAAGATCCATCACGACGACCCGCTCAAGCGCGCCCTGCTGAAGCCGGAAGCCGTGTGGGAGGTGGAGAACGCCATGCGGCTGACGGCGCCGCAAATCCGCGCGGCCTCGGTCATCCGCACCGCCTGGCACCGGACGCTGCTGTCGCTGTTCGAGCACTTCGATCTCATCGCGCTGCCGACGGCGCAGGTGTTTCCTTTCGACGTCGACACGCATTGGCCAAGTGAGGTCGCCGGGCGGACGATGGACAGCTACCATCGCTGGCTGCAGGTTTCGGCCTTCGCCACGCTCGGCGGCTGTCCTGCGCTCAATGTGCCGGTCGGCTTCGACGACAAAGGCCGTCCCATGGGCATGCAGCTGATCGGCCGGCCGCGCGGCGACCTCGCCGTGCTCAGGGCCGGAGCGGCCTATGAGGCGACCTTGCCTTGGCAGGTGGGGGCGTCCTGACGCGAGGGGCGGCACGGTCTGCGACCGGCTTGCACCAGCCCCGCCGCCATGCATTGATTGCAGCCAGCCGCCTAAGCGCATCCTCGAGGAAATCCCCCATGTCGCTGGAACTCTACGCCGCCTATGTCCTTGCCTGCATCGTCATCATCCTGGTGCCCGGTCCGACTGTCACGCTGATCATCGCCAACAGCATCCGCCATGGCTACCGCGCCGGCCTTGCCAATGTCGCCGGCACGCAGGCTGGGCTCGCCGTGATGATCGCCATTGTCGGCATCGGCCTCAACACGCTGATATCGGGCATGGGCCACTGGTTCGAATGGGTACGCCTGATCGGCGCCGCCTATCTGATCTGGATGGGGGTGCAGATGTTCCGTTCCAAGGGCGCGCTGAATGCCGACGGCACCGCGAGAAAGCCGCGCGGCGGCTTCTTCCTGCAGGGCCTGCTCGTGGCGCTGAGCAACCCCAAGACCCTGGTGTTCTTCGGCGCCTTCTTCCCGCAATTCATCGCCCCGCAGGGCAATTACACCCTGCAGATCGTCGTCATGGGCCTTACCGCCATGATCTTTGCCGCCGTCTCGGACTCGACCTACGCGCTCGCCGCCAGCCGCGCCGGCCGCCTGCTCTCGGCCAGCCGCATCAAGCTGATGTCCAGGATCAGCGGCAGCTTTCTGGTCGGCGGCGGCCTGTGGCTAGCTTTTTCGAAGGCGAAGTAACAACCGTGGACGGTCGTTTCCAACGGCAGAATGAGCCCGTACGTGAAGGCTGATTGAAAGTCAGTCTCCACGCCACCACATGACTTTGTGCTGGGGATTCTTTCAAATGTCATGGACTTATAGGGATTTGAAAAGGAACGCGCCCGGCGTGGTCCTGATCGTCGCCATGCTCGCGATGATGGTTCCTTCGGCGCTCTACAAATGGACGAATGACGCGAGCCCTATCCGGTCAGTCGAGCCAATCCACGCAACGGTCAAAAGCGCCCAATCGGACCACGACCACACCCTTTATCTGGTTTCGCTCGAAAGCGGTTCGTCCATTCTTGTCGATGACGACCGGCCGCATCTGATCGGCGCGACGGCAAACATGGAGCGCGTCACGCGCGAGAATGGAATGGTCTTCTATCGATTTGCAAAGTGAACGGCGGCGGCGCCTTCCTTCTCCCCCTGTGGGAGAAGGTGGATCGGCGCGATAGCGCCGAGACGGATGAGGGGTGTTCCAGCGGAGTGAGACGTGGGCGTTCCCTGGAACACCCCACATCCGTCGCCTTCGGCGACGCCGCCCGGGGGCGAGCCACTTGTCTCCCCGTCCCTTCGGAACCCACAATGGGAGAAAGGAAAGACAGAGCTAAAGCCGCGCCAACCTCTCAACCAGCAGCGCGAAAAACGCGTCATGGTCGATGTCGCGCATCACCATGGCGTTCTTCGGCCGCTTGGTCACGCCCCACCAGTCGATCACGGTCATGCCCATGGTGAGTTCGGAGGTGGTTTCCACGGTGACGTTGCAGTTGCGGCCCTTGAACAGCTCCGGCTTCAACAGATAGGCGATGACGCAGGGGTCGTGCAGCGGGCCGCCATCGGTGCCGTATTTCTCCTCGTCGAAGCGCTCGAAGAACTCCAGCATCTCGGCCGTCGCGGTGCCGACCCGGGTGCCGAGCTGGCGGATGGCCTGCGTGCGCTTGGCCGTGGTCAGCGCCTTGTGGGTGACGTCGAGCGGCATCATGACGATCGGAATGCCGGATTTGAACACCAGGTCGGCGGCTTGCGGATCGACATAGATGTTGAATTCTGCGGTCGGCGTGACATTGCCGCCTTCGAAGAAACCGCCGCCCATCAGTACGATTTCCTTGATGCGCGGCGCGATCTTCGGCTCACGGATCAGCGCCAGCGCGACATTGGTGAGCGGGCCGAGCGCGCACAGGGTGATCGTACCGGCCTCTTCCTTCATCAGGGTCTCGACGATGAAGTCGACCGCATACTGGCCCTGCAGCTTCATCTTCGGATCTGGCAGTTGCGGGCCGTTGAGGCCGGTCTTGCCATGCACTTCCTCGGCGGTGACCAGTTCGCGCGCCAACGGGCGGATGGCGCCTGCATAGACCTTGATATCGGGCCGTCCGGCCAGTTCGCAGATTTTCCTGGCGTTCTTTTCGGTCAATTTCAGCGGCACGTTACCGGCAACAGCAGAGATGCCGACGATCTCCAGCTCGGCACTGCCGAGCGCCAGCAATATGGCGACGGCATCGTCCTGGCCGGGATCCGTGTCGATGATGATCTTGCGGGTCTGGGGCATTTCATTTCCTTATGCGGGGGAGTCTTTTTGGCGGGGGTGTTCGGCGGCTTGAACTTGGCCGCGGCGCGGACCATATCAAGACCATCGGGAAAAATGCCATCCGGGTTTTTCCAGTTTATGTCGCTCCAAAGAGGACAGTGTAACATGAGCCGAATGACGCCCTTCTCCAGCCCGCTTCTCCTTGGTTTCGATGCCATGGAAAAGACCCTGGAACGACTGGCGAAATCCGGTGACAGTTATCCTCCCTACAACATCGAGCGCCTCAGCGGTGCCGACGGCAAGGCCGAAAGGCTGCGCATTACGCTGGCTGTCGCGGGTTTCGCCGAAAGCGATCTCGATGTCACCACGGAGGAAAACCAGTTGGTCGTGCGCGGCCGTCAAACCGACGACACCGAGCGCGAATTCCTCCATCGCGGCATCGCCGCGCGCCAATTCCAGCGCTGTTTCGTGCTGGCCGACGGCATGCGGGTGATCGCAGCGGAACTGAAGAACGGCCTTTTGTCGATCGATCTCGATCGGCCGGATACCGAACGGCTGGTACGGAAAATAAATATATCGGTGAAAGACTGATCTTTACCGATGGCTCTCATGCGGGATGGCCTTGAGCGGCGTCCTCGCGCCAAGGAGGCTTGAAATGACCAGAACTGACGAAACCATCACCATGACCAGCGGCGAATTCGCCCATCTCGGCGAAGGCTCGGTCGCTTATCTCCGCAAGGTCTCGAGCGACGAGCTGCTCGGGCGCTTCCCCAACCTCGGCGAAATAGCGCCCGGTATGGTCCTGTGGGCCCTGTTTGCCGCCAACGGCCAGCCGATCCTGCTTTCGGATGCGAAAGACCGGGCTTTGGCCGGCGCCATGGAAAACGACCTGACCACTGTCGCCATTCACTAAGGCGACTGCTGACGGTTGAAATGGAGAGGGCCGCCTTCGGCGGCCCTTGGAAGACTTAAATCCGAAGAACTTCAGGCGGCGTGCGACGCCTGCGTGTCCGAAAGCAGCGCGTGGATGGCGACCGCGTCGCGCGTGCCTCTGATCTTGGCCACCGTGTCGGCGTCGCGCAAAACCCTGGCGATGCGCGACAGTGCCTTGAGGTGATCGGCGCCGGCGCCTTCCGGGGCCAGCAGCAAAAACACCAGATCGACCGGCTGGTCATCCAGGGCCTCGAAATCGACCGGCGTCTCCAGCCGGGCAAAGACGCCGGCGATGCGCTTCACCCCGGCGAGCTTGCCGTGCGGAATGGCGATGCCGTTGCCGACGCCGGTGGAGCCCAGCCGTTCGCGCTGCAGGATAGTGTCGAACACTTCGCGCTCCGGAATGCCGGAAATCGCCGCCGCTCTCTCGGACAGCAACTGCAGAAGCTGCTTTTTGGAGTTCGCCTTCAACGCCGGCAAGATCGCCGGAACGTTGAGAAGATCGCTCAGATCCATATTTGAAATCCCTTATTCGCCTGCCGTCACCAGTCCTCGCCCCTCGCGCGGCTGGCTATCATCTCTGTGCGACCATTGTCGTCACCTGTGCGACCATTGTCGTTGTCGTCACGCCTGTGCGACTTTGGTCGTCGACGGGTCGATCCAGCCGATATTTCCGTCCGGCCGCCGATAGACGATGTTGAGGTGGTCGTTTCCGGCGTTGCGGAAGACGAAAACCGGGCTGTCCTTGGTGTCGAGTTCGATGACCGCCGACGCGACCGACATGGTCTGCAGCGTCATGGTTGATTCGGCGACGATGGCCGGGGCGTAGTCCTCCGGAATGTCCTCATCGTCATCAGTCAGCGGCGCCATTACCGTATAGGCGATGTCGGTGATTTCGCCATTTCCATTGCCTGAATTGTGCGATTTCAGACGGCGTTTGTAGCGCCGCAGCCTGGTTTCGAGGCGGTCCGCGGCCGCCTCGAAGGCAAGTGTCGGATCCTGGGAATCGCCGGTTGCCTGCAGCGAAGCGCCGGAATCCAGCCTGATCATGCAATCGGCCGAGTAACGCGACCCCGATTTGATGACCGTGACGTGCCCTGAAAAACCGCGATCGAAATATTTTCCAATCGCCTCGCCGACACGATCGGTAATGCGCGTACGCAACGCATCGCCGATATCCATGTGTTTACCCGATATGCGCAATTTCATCTGAAAACTGACCTTCCTTGCTCAGGCTTCAAACTGGCCAGAGTTTATACTCGTGATCCGTGCGCACAAGCTTTGCGGCGTCAACTCGCGCCGATTTTAGATCCGAACTTTCCGGTTGATCACAATCCGCCTTCTTGGCCGTCCCGTGGCCTTCATCGTGACGGACCATCCGCATGCGGGCCGCGAGCCCGTCTCATGCGGGCGGGCTTCTAGACACTTCATTGCAGCTTGTCAATTAATGCATGTCGCCCAGAAGTGCGCTGCGGTTCTGGGACAACGACATGCATCAAAACAAAGACTTAAAGCGCGTCGTATGAATCCGTTTCAGCGCGATGCGCTTTAAGGTCGGAAAGTTGTGGAATCCAGCCATAGCAAAAGCCTTGCCGGGCAAGCAGCCTAGCGCCCCGCGCTCGCCAGAGCGCGCTTTTCACGCCGCCGCTGCACCGACGAGGGAATATTCATACCCTCCCGGTACTTGGCCACCGTGCGCCGGGCAATATCGACGCCGCTTTCCTTCAACATATCGACGATTGCGTCATCGGACAGCACATCGGCGGGCTTTTCCTCGTCGATCAGCTGCTTGATGCGGTCGCGCACCGCTTCCGAGGAATGCGCATCACCGCCGCCCGACGCCGCGATCGAAGCCGTGAAGAAATAACGCAGCTCGAACACGCCACGCGGCGTCAGCATGTATTTGTTGGCCGTCACCCGGCTGACGGTCGATTCATGCATGCCGATGGCATCGGCCACCGTGCGCAGGTTGAGCGGCCTGAGCTGACGCACGCCATGGACGAGAAAAGCGTCCTGCTGGCGCACGATTTCCGACGCCACTTTCAGGATCGTCTTTGCCCGCTGGTCGAGACTGCGCGTCAGCCAGTTGGCATTCTGCAGGCATTCGGCCAGGAAATCCTTCTCCGCCTGATTCTTCGCATGCGGCGAGACCTGGGCGAAATAGATGTGATCGACAAGCACGCGCGGCAGCGTCTCGGCATTGAGCTCGACCGTCCAGCTGCCGTCATTGGCGGCGCGGACTTCGACATCGGCGACGATGGCGTCGCTGGCGCCGCCCGAAAACGCCATGCCCGGGCGCGGGTCGAGCGCGCGGATTTCGGCCAGCATGTCGAGGAGATCCTCTTCGTCGACCCCGCAAAGCCGCTTCAGCGTCTGGAAATCGCGCCGCGCCAGGAGTTCTAGGTTGCCGATTAGCGTCTTCATCGCCGGATCGAGACGATCGCGCATGGCAAGCTGCAGCGACAGGCATTCGGCAAGGTCGCGCGCAAACAGGCCGACCGGCTCGAATGTGTGGCAGGCTGCCAGCACATTGGCCACCATCGCCTGATCGGCGCCGAGCCGTTTGGCGATCTCGGCGGGATCGGCGCGCAGATAGCCGGCCTCGTCCAGGCCGTCGGCCAGTTCGGCTGCGATCAGCCTTGCGGCCGGATCGGCAAAGGCAAGCGCGATCTGCTCGCCAACATGCTGGCGCAGCGTGATCGCTGCGGCTGCCATGTCGCCGACGTCGAAGCCTTCGGAAGAACCGGACGAACTATTGCCGGTGGCCGACTTCCACTGCGCCGTCAGGTCCGGGCCGAGCCGCTCGCTGGTGCCGGGATCGTCGGGGAACAGATTTTCCAGCGAGCTGTCGAGCTTGTCGGAGATCGCTTCGGCGCTCCACGCCGTCTCGTTTTCGAACCAGTCGCCATCGGCGGCAGGCTCAGGAGCGGCATCGCCCTTCTGCACCTGGTCGCTTGCGGCGTCATCCTGGGGCTCGGCGCGCTCCAGCAGCGGATTGCGCTCGATCTCGTCGTCGATGAAGTGGTCGAGCTCGACATGGGTGAGCTGCAACAGCCTGATCGACTGCATCAGCTGCGGCGTCATCACCAGCGACTGGGATTGTCGTAGCTGTAGTTTCGCCGCCAACGCCATGGTTCGGTTTCAAACGCCCTTCTGCACCCGGAAGCCTACACATCAGAAGCTGCCGGAAAATGAATTTTTCCGACCTTCCATAGAAACTGGCCCGGCTTTTGCTTGTCAAGGCGAACGATGGCAAAAGGCCCCTACCGAAGCATTATCTCACGCAAAATCGGAGAAAAAAGCCCGGCGGGGCGGCAAAAATCACGTCAGGAAACAAATTTCACGCTCAGAGCGTGAAACCTTCGCCGAGGTAGAGCCGGCGCACATCGGGGTTCGCCACCACCTCGTCGGCACGGCCATGAGTCAGCACCTGGCCGGCATGGATGATGTAGGCGCGGTCGATGAGGCCGAGCGTTTCGCGCACATTGTGGTCGGTAATCAGCACGCCGATGCCGCGCGCCGTTAGATGACGAACCAGCTGCTGGATGTCGGCGACGGCAATCGGGTCGATGCCGGCGAACGGCTCGTCGAGCAGCATGTAGGCCGGGCGCGTCGCCAAAGCTCGGGCGATCTCAAGACGCCGCCGCTCGCCACCCGACAGCGACATGGACGGCGACTTCCGCAGATGGCTGATGTGAAATTCCTCGAGCAGTTCGTCGAGATTGCGCTCGCGCACCTTGCGGTCCTTCTCAACCACTTCGAGCACGGCGCGGATGTTCTGCTCGACATTCAGGCCGCGGAAGATCGAGGCTTCCTGCGGCAAATAGCCGATGCCGAGGCGGGCGCGGCGGTACATCGGCATCGAGGTGACGTCGAAACCGTCGATCTCGATCGTGCCCTCATCGACCGGCACCAAGCCGGTGACCATGTAGAAACAGGTGGTCTTGCCGGCGCCGTTCGGCCCGAGCAGCCCGACAGCCTCGCCGGCGCGCACGCCGATGGTGACACCGCTGACCACCTTGCGGCCCTTGTAGCTCTTGGTCAGACCCTTGGCGATCAGGGTGCCCTTGAACTTCGAGGAATCAACGGTGACTGTGGCCGGTGCTGCAAGTTTACTGGCCGCCCGTCCCGGAAGGCGGGTCAGCAGCGAAGACACGCCAGTCATTCGGGCTTCGGGGCCTCGGATTTCGGTGGCGGCGTCATCGACATGATGACGCGCCCGCCGCAGCCATCGACCTGAGCAAGGCCGCTTTTCATCTGCACGGTGAGCTTGCAGCCCTTGAGGACGTTGGGTCCTTGGGACAAGACGACCTCCTTGCCCGACAGAACAAGCACCTGCGTCTTCATGTCGAACGTGGCGTTGTCGCCGGTGGCGATCTGGTCATTCGACTTGATGTAGACTTTGTTCTTGACCACCAGATGGTCGATATTGGCCGAACCGGTCATCGCCGAAGCGCCGGCGGCAGCACCTTTGGCGGCGTTGGGGTCCTTGACGTAGTAGACCTCCATGCTGCCGGCCTTGAGCAGCGTTGGCCCTTGCGTGACGGTGACGTTGCCGCTGAACAGCGCCATGCTGTCGGCCTGGCGGACCTCAAGTTTGTCGCTCTCGATCTGGATCGGCTGGTCGCCCGACAGTTTGAGCCCGGACTGGCTGCTGGCGCTGGACTGAGCCCAGGACGGCGCCATACCCAGCAACAGCAAGGCCGAAGCTGCGGCGACAAGCCGTGCCGAATTACTGGGACGCATTCGTTTCTCCGCTCTTTGCCTCTGCCGCCTTCATAGTGGCCGGATCGATGTGAACGCTTACCTTGTTCTCGAAAACGATGACCTTGCCATTGTCTTCGACCGACATTGAACCCGCGGTGATCCGCGAGCCGTTACGGCTGACATCGACCGCATCACCTGTCTTCATAGAGCCTTTGCCCATATCGAGGAAGACCGATTTGAAGATGGCAGCGACGCCGTCGGTGGTGGTGACGGTAACGTCGCTGGTCATGTCCATCGTGTTGGCGTTTCTGTTGTAGATCCCGCGCTTGGCGTCGACGGTCGCCACATTGTCGGCCGTCAGCGGCAATTTGGCATGGATGCCTTCGAGTTCGATGATGTCCTGCTTGCCGACATCCTGGATGGCGCGCAAGGCCGTCAGCGAATAGGGCAGCTTGTCCTTGGTGAAGCCGTTGAGCTTCGGATTGGCCATCACCAGCTTGCCATCCGCGAAAGCGGTGCCGTCTGCCTGTATCGAAATGTTGATCGGCGCCGCCAGATAGGAATAGACCGGAAACGCAACCGCGATCCCGGCGGCAAGCACCGGCACGGCAAACTTAAGCACGCGCACGCGGCGCGAGTGGCGCTGGGCGCGGTCGAAGGCGTCGCCGCGCGTGCCCGCTGGCGCCGTGGGCGCCAAGGCCGCATCGGCGTTGGTCGGTTCGTTCGATCGCGCAAGCATGACTGACTTCTAATAAACCCTTGTCCGCCAAAACACCTGCTATAGGTGGGTTGCCGGCCCCCGCAAGCAAGCACAAGCGGAGGAAAACCGCAAAAATGTGACGGCCGCTGTTTTACAGACGGAACTCAGGCGACACAATTTCGTCACTTCATAGCAGAAACGAACGCGCCGCGTCATTTTTTCGTGAAATGCCTCCGTCGCGAAGGTCGCTTCGTCGCAGGCTCTTGAGGAAGAGGTAGCCGGGCGCGGACGCTTGCTTTAAAAGCATCGCTTCCCACCGACTGTGAGGCAGACCATGGCACTGAGAGCCGACGACCTGATCGACCGCCGCCGCTTGCGGCGCAAGCTGACCTTCTGGCGCGGCGCCGCCATTGCCATCGTGGCCCTTGGGGTGATTGCGCTTGCAAGCTGGTTCTATGGGGGCGACCTCGGCGGTTCTTCCGTCGACCACATCGCCAAGGTCAGGATCGAAGGCACCATCGCCGAGGACGAGGAACTGATCAAGCGGCTGGAAACCATCCGCACATCCCCGCAGGTCAAGGGCGTCATCCTGGCGATCGATTCGCCCGGCGGCACCACGGTCGGCGGCGAATCGATCTACGAGGAGGTGCGCAAGCTTGCCGCCGACAAGCCGGTGGTGGCCGAGGTCGGCACGCTGGCCGCATCGGCCGGCTACATGATCGCCAGTGCCAGCGACCATATCGTTGCCCGCAAGACGTCGATCGTCGGCTCGATCGGTGTGCTCATCCAGTATCCCGATGTCAGCGGTCTGATGGACAAGGTCGGCATCAAGCTCGAGGAAGTGAAATCCTCGCCGCTGAAGGCATCGCCCTCGCCCTTCAAGCCGACCAATGAAGACGAGCGAGCCATGGTCCGCAAGCTCATCCTCGACAGCTATGACTGGTTCGTCGGCATCGTCGCCGAGCGCCGCAAAATGACCCGCGATCAGGCACTGGCCCTTGCCGACGGCTCGATCTTCACCGGCCGCCAGGGCCTTGCCAACGGTCTGATCGACGCTGTCGGCGGCGAGAGCGTGGCGATCGACTGGCTGGCGACCAAGGGTGTCGACGCCAAGCTCAAGGTGGTGGAATGGAAGGACACCGAGCGGCGTGGCGGCTTCCTGTTCTCGAAAGCAATAGCGCGCAGCGTCGGCAGCGCGCTCGGCCTGTCGGAGGCCGGCAGCGACGTGCTTCACGAAATTGGCGCGGATCGCTTGTTTCTTGACGGTCTCGTTTCCGTCTGGCACCCTTGATCTGCCGGTTGGGGCGAGTAAAAAAGCAAATAAAATCATCCTGATAATTTGACCGCAGCGCTTTCACGGGGACCTTTCTGATGATCAAATCCGAGCTTGTGCAGATCATTGCCACGCGCAACCCGCATCTTTTCCTGCGCGACGTCGAAAACATCGTGGGAGCGATCTTCGACGAGATCACCGATGCCCTGGCGGAAGGCAATCGGGTCGAGTTGCGTGGCTTCGGCGCTTTTTCGGTGAAGAATCGCCCTGCCCGCACCGGCCGCAACCCGCGCACCGGCGAATCCGTCGAGGTCGAGGAGAAGTGGGTGCCGTTCTTCAAGACCGGAAAGGAATTGCGTGAAAGGCTGAATGGCGGCAAGTAGGCGCGGACCACGCGCCGACCTTATCAAGGCCTGCCTTCTCCAGGGAATCTCTATGTTGAACCGCTTCATACTTATCGTGGTCTTCGTGCCGCTCGCCGTCATCCTGATTGCGCTGGCCGTCGCCAACCGCGAGCTGGTCGCCTTCACGCTCGACCCGTTCAACCCCGGCAATCCGAAACTGACGCTGACCTTGCCGCTGTTCATCTTCCTGTTCGTGGCGCTCGCCATCGGCATGGTCGTCGGCAGCCTGGCGACCTGGGTCAAGCAGGGCCGCTACCGCAAGCTGGCGCGCCAGCGCGGGGTCGAGGCCGAGAATTTGCGCCAGGCGGTCAGCCGGGTACCCGCCGCACCGCAAGGCTCGGGCCAGGGTCCGGCGCTGCCGAAGCCAACGGCCTGAAGCCGAAGCTTTTGTCTTCGCGGAGTTTTGCATGCTGACCATTTCGGCCGACGCTGTCGACCAGGCGCTGACCTTTCCCGGGCTGGTCGAGACATTGCGCGCGGCCTTCCGCGAGGGTGCTGTGCAACCCGTCCGCCATCATCACGGAGTCGAACGGCCCGACGGTGCCACTTCCACGCTGCTGTTGATGCCGGCGTGGACCGACTTCCATGCGGCCGGCACGTCGGTCGGCGGTCATATCGGCGTCAAGATCGTCACCGTATCGCCCGACAACAACGCCATCGGCAAACCGGCGGTGATGGGGCTCTACCTCCTGCTCAACGGCGCCACCGGCGAGCCCGAAGCGCTGATCGACGGCCAACGGCTGACACAGTGGCGCACCGCTTGCGCCTCGGCGGTGGCGGCCTCCTATCTCGCCTGCGAGGACGCATCGCGGCTTCTGGTGGTCGGCGCCGGCGCGCTGTCGCCGTTCCTCGCCAAGGCGCACTCCGCGGTGCGGCCGATCAAGACCATCCGCATCTGGAACCGCACGCCCGCCAATGCCGAAAAGGTCGCGGCTGATTTGCGCGCGGACGGTTTCAACGCCGAGGCCGCAAGCGATCTCGACGCCGAACTCGCCGAGGCCGACATCGTCTCATCGGCGACGATCACGACGACGCCGCTGGTCAAGGGTGCGCTGCTCAAGCCGGGCGCGCATGTCGATCTGGTCGGCGGCTTCACGCCGACCATGCGCGAGAGCGACGACGACGCGATCGCGCGCGCCCGCGTCTATGTCGACACCCGCGCCGGCGCCACCAAGGAAGCCGGCGACATCGTCCAGCCGCTCGCCTCCGGCGTGCTGAAGCCGGAAGCCATCGTCGCCGATCTGCATGAGCTGGCGCGCGGGGAAAAACAGGGCCGGCAGAGCGCCAGTGAGATCACGCTGTTCAAGTCGGTCGGCGCCGCGCTTGAGGACCTTGCCGCCGGCATTGCCGTCTACAACGCGCTCAAGCAGTAGCGTCTGCGCCGGTTCTGCGATCGAAGTTCCTGATCGCTTCCGCGCCGACCGGGGTGAAGAAGTTCACCAGATTGCCATCGGGATCGCGCAGCAGCAGCGACCGGTTACCCCATGGCATCGTCGTCGGCGTCTGTACGAAATCGCCGATGATTTTCGCCAGCCTGCTGTACTCAGCATCAACATCGGCGACGCGAAACTCGATGATCGCTGAGCGATTGGCGGCCGGCTGCGCCACATCAGTTCCGAACAGGGCCAGCGTGTGGGTGCTGCCGATCGCCAGTGTGCAGGACGGCGTTGCCAGTTCGGCGAAATCGTCTGTGAACCAGGTTGCGGTAAGCCCGGTGATCGTGTCGTAGAATGCCACCAAGGGCTTGATCTGATCGGTAATGATGCGGATCGAGACGAAGTCCATCTTATTCTCCTGGGGCAAGCGCGACGCTATCTGAAGACAATCGCTTGTCGCACAACGCTGCTGACAACTTGGTGTCAGCAGCGTTGTCACGGTGCCTTGCCGATCCGGCGGCTGGATGCTTCAGTCGGCCTTCATGGCAGCGCCCATCGCCTCGGCGATCAGCGCGAAATCATGCGCGGTAATTTCGAACAGGCCAAAGCGCAGTTGATAACCCCAGTTCGATTTGCCCGCGGTGAAGTCGAACTGCTCGAGCAGCGGCTTGATCGGCGCCTCCTCGGCCTTGGCCCATTCGACATCCCTGCGGAACGGCGTGAAGCCACCGCCCATGTCGCCCTGGTAAGGCTCGCCTTCTCGCACGGTGCCGATTGCCGTGAAGGCCTGCAGGCCGTCTTTCTCTCGCAGAATTGTGGTCGGCGAGTAGTAGACCACACCGTCGCCGGGCTTGATGCGGCGCAAGGGTGCCGCCTTGCCGTGGTTGACCTGCATGAAGCCGGCCTCGCGGCCGCGCCGGACATGTTCGGCGGAAGCGACCGCGATCCAGTGTGCACTCATTTCTGTTCTCCATTGGCCTGTTCCCCATTGGCCTGTTCTCCGTCGTTCAGCCAGTAGACGCGCAGCCGGTGCTTGTCTGGGTCGAGCGCAACGAAGGTGCGGCCGAAGTCCATGTCGGTCGGCGTCTGCAGGATGGTCAAGCCGCGTCCTGCCCAGTCCGTGTAAGCGGCGTCCACCGCATCAGGCCGGTCCAACGCGAAGACGAGCTCCGCACCGCCGCCCGCGGCTGCGGCCGCCGGCTCCACGGTGTGGCGCGACCACAGGCCGAGCTTGAAGCCATTGTCGAGCACGAACAGCACGAAGGTCGGCGACGTCTCCACCGGCTGGCGTCCCAGCAGCGCACCGTAGAAGGCGCCGCTCCGCTCCGGGCTGTCGACATAAAGGATGACGAAATTGGGGGTGTTCATGTCTGCTCTCCAGGGTTTCGATTGGAGGAGCATAGGTGACCCCACTGTCAGATTCTGGCAGCAGCGGCTTGCGAGGGCGTAGAAAGGAGCATTAAGCGCCGGGCTGGCGCTTCGGTGCGTCCAGCGTCGCGCGCCATTCCTTCAGCAGCGCCTGCCGACGACGTGGATAGCGGATATCCGTGGTGTTGAGCCCCGACATCCGGTCGGCGCGAAAATGTCTGAAATCCTGCCGCGTCTCGCACCAGGCCACCACCACCCGCACCTTGTCGAAAAAGCCGAGCGCGAATGGCCAGATCAAGCGCTCGGAGGCCGCGCCGCCGGCATCGCGGTAAAGAAAGCCGAGTTTTCTCTCGTTGCGGATCGCCTGGCGCACCAGGCCAAGGTCGATGCTTTCGACAGCATCGCCGTGCGGCCCGACCAAAAGCGCGGTCGCATCGAGGTCCTCGCGCAGATCATCCGGCAGCACAGCGGCGATCTTGGCCAGCGCGTCGGTGGCGGCGGCCGACAGCCGCTTGTCCGGTTGTCTGGCAACCCAACGCGATCCCAGAACGATGGCCTCGATCTCCTCGTCGGTGAACATCAGTGGCGGCAGCATGAAGCCGGGTTTCAGCACATAGCCCAGCCCAGCCTCGCCCTCGATCGGCGCGCCTTGCCCCTGCAGCGTGGCAATGTCGCGGTAGAGCGTTCGGATCGAAACGTCCATCTCGCCGGCAAGCGTGCGACCGCTCACCGGCCGGCGATGCCGGCGCAGGATCTGGATCAGGTCGAGCAGGCGTTCGGAACGGGACATGAATCGAGATTTGCCTGTTTCCTCAGCGAGGTCCACCACCTCAGACATTCGCACGCTCGACCATTTTGTTTGCGCAGCCGGTGACCCTATGCCAAAAGCGGCCTGCCGCCTCCGGAGACGCTCCTGCTTGAAGTCTTTTCGCGACAAACGCAGCGACAACCGTCCGCCCGCAAAAGGCAGGACCGAACATGCGCGGCCACAGCCGGAGACCGTACCAATCCGCCCCGAAGCCAGACAGCAACGCCACGAAACAAAACCGGACGACCGGTCTGATCCGAAGCCCGCCCCCCGTATCCTGGCGCGTCGCGAAGGCGTCCTGCCCACTGAGCGCCTGCCGGTGATCCTCGAAGTTGCGCCAAATCAGGATTATGCACTGCTCGACAGCGGCGCCGGCGAAAAGCTCGAACAATACGGCCCCTACCGCATCGTGCGGCCCGAGGGACAGGCGATCTGGCAAAAGGCCTTGCCCGCCAGGGACTGGGACCGAGCCGACGCCATCTTCACCGGCGATACCGACGAAGAAGGCATCGGCCGCTGGCGTTTTCCGAAGGTGCCGCTGGGCGAGACCTGGCCGATGAGGCATGACGGCATCGACTATCTCGGCCGCTTCACCTCGTTTCGCCATGTCGGCGTCTTCCCCGAGCAGGCTTCGCACTGGGACCATATGGCCAGCCAGATCGTGGCGGCCAAGCGCCCGGTCAAGGTGCTGAACCTGTTCGGCTATACCGGGCTCGCGTCTCTGGTGGCCGCCCGTGCCGGCGCCGAGGTCACCCATGTCGATGCCTCCAAGAAGGCGGTCGGCTGGGCGCGCGAAAACCAGGAAATGGCCGGTCTCGGCAGCAAGCCGATCCGCTGGATCGTCGACGATGCTGTGAAATTCGCCGAGCGCGAAGAGCGCCGCGGCAGCCGCTACGACATCATCCTGTTCGACCCGCCCGCCTATGGCCGCGGCCCCAAGGGCGAGGTCTGGCAATTGTTCGAGGACCTGCCCGGCCTGACCGATCTTTGCCGCGCGATCCTGACGCCGAAACCGCTCACCGTGGTGCTGACCGCCTATTCCATCCGCGCCTCCTTCTTCGCCATCCATGCCTTGATGCGCGACACCTTTGCCGGCATGGGCGGCACGGTTGAATCAGGCGAACTGATCATCCGCGAGCAGTCCGCCGGGCGGGCGCTGTCGACATCGCTGTTTTCGCGCTGGGTGGCCTGAATGCCCCGGAGACCTGAATGCCCGGGAGTCCCGAATGAATGAGCGGCACATCGGCGCGCCCGGGCAGGTCAAGGAAGTCACCAGCCTTGCCAATCCGCTGATCAAGGACATCAAGGCGCTCGCCCAGAAGAAATTCCGCGACCAGCAGAACGCCTTCATGGCCGAAGGGCTGAAGCTGGTCATCGACGCCCTCGACCTCGGCTGGTCGATCAGGACGCTGGTTTTCGCCAAGGCCGGACGCGGCAATGCGGCGGTCGAAAAGGTGGCGGCGCGCACGGTTGCCGCCGGCGGCACCGTGCTCGAAGTGTCCGAAAAAGTGCTTGTCGCCATCACCCGCCGTGACAATCCGCAAATGGTGGTCGGCGTCTTCCGGCAAAAACTGCTGCCGCTAAGAGACATCCGCGCTCACGACGGCGACGTCTGGGTGGCGCTCGACCGGGTGCGCGATCCCGGCAATCTCGGCACCGTCATCCGCACCGTCGATGCCGTCGGCGCCAAGGGCGTCATCCTGGTCGGCGAGACTACCGATCCTTTTTCTGTCGAGACCGTGCGCGCCACCATGGGCTCGATCTTCGCCGTGCCGGTGACCAAGGCGACGCCGGAAGCATTTCTGGCTTGGCGAAACAGCTTCTCGGGCCTGGTGGTCGGCACCCATCTGAAGGGTGCGGTCGACTACCGCTCGGTCGATTTCTCCCGAGGACCGGTGCTCTTGATGATGGGCAATGAGCAGCAGGGCCTGCCCGACAATCTGGCGGAAAGCTGCGACCGGCTGCTGCGGATTCCGCAGGCCGGCCGCGCCGATTCACTCAATTTGGCGGTCGCCACCGGAATCATGCTGTTCGAGATCCGGCGCGGCGCGCTGAAACTTGCCCCCGAGGACGCCACATCGTGAAATCATGGTCTCCCTATGCGCTGCTGGTGGTGGTGGCAATCGCGCTCGACCAGTGGATAAAGCATCTGATCGAGACCGGCCTCGTCTTCCAGGAAAAGCTCGACCTGGTGCCATTCCTGGCGCTGTTTCGCACCTACAATACCGGCATCGCCTTCTCGATGTTCTCGTCCTTCGGCGACACCGGCCTGGTCGTCATCGCGGTCGTGGTCGTTGTCTTCGTGCTTTATCTGGCGACGCGCACGCCCTCCGGCCATGTGCTGGCCCGCATCGGCTTTGCCCTGATCATCGGCGGCGCGATCGGCAATCTGATCGACCGCGCCGTCTACGGCCACGTCATCGACTATATATTGTTCCACACGCCGGTATGGTCCTTCGCCGTCTTCAACCTTGCCGATGCCTTCATTTCGGTCGGCGCGGCGCTGGTCGTCTTCGACGAGTTCATCGGCTGGCGGCGCGAGGCCAAGCCGCAAGGCCCAGAAGCCTGACGGCCCGACTCTTTTGACCAATTGACCTCGCCGGACGGTCGCCGCACAGTTCGGCCAGAGCCAGCCAATGCCGACCGCCAGCCTTTGCGAAGCCGAGGAGAAGAGATGCCTGAAACCTTCAAAGCCATCCTCGTTTCGCGCGACGCCGAAAAGAAGCAATCGGTCGAGATCGTCGATTTCGGCGAAGCCGATCTGATGGAAGGCGACGTAACTGTCGCGGTCGAGGCGACGACGGTCAACTACAAGGACGGGCTGGCCATCACTGGGAAAGCGCCAGTGATCCGCCGCTGGCCGCTGGTGCCGGGCATTGATTTCGCCGGAACCGTCCTCTCCTCATCGCATGCCGACTGGCGCAAGGGCGACAAGGTCATCCTCAATGGCTGGGGCGTCGGCGAGACGCATTTCGGCGCCTATGCCGGGCGCGCGCGCGTCAACGGCGACTGGCTGGTGCCGTTGCCCGACGGCATCAGCGCGCACGATGCGATGGCGGTCGGCACCGCCGGCTATACGGCCATGCTCAGCGTCATGGCGCTGGAGCGGCACGGCATCCTGCCGGATCGCGGCCCGGTGGTAGTGACGGGTGCGGCCGGCGGCGTTGGGTCGGTCGCGGTCTCGATCCTGTCCAGCCTTGGCTATCACGTCATCGCCTCGACCGGCCGCAACGCCGAAAGCTCCTATCTGATCGACCTCGGTGCCGCCGAAGTGATTTCGCGCGAGGAACTCTCCCAGCCGGCCAAGCCGCTGGCCAAGGAGCGCTGGGCCGGCGGCATCGATGCCGTCGGCAGCCACACGCTGGCCAATGTGCTGTCGATGACCGCCTATGGCGGCGCGGTCGCCGCCTGCGGCCTGGCGGGTGGCATGGATCTGCCGTCGAGCGTCGCCCCGTTCATCCTGCGCGGCGTCTCGCTGCTCGGCATCGATTCAGTGATGGCGCCAAAGGCTGTGCGGCTGGAAGCCTGGCGCCGCATCGGCAGCGATCTTGATCTCAAGAAGCTCCCCGGCCTGTCGACGACCATCGGCTTCGACGGCATCATCACCGCCGCCCATGACATCGTCGAGGGCAAGATCAGGGGCCGCGTGGTTGTCGATATGTGAGGCTCCCGAAGCATGATCCCGAAAGGGAATCAGGTTTCGGAAAAGATCAGGCGATGCGGAAAACCGCCAAAAATGCATGACCGCTAAAATTCGAACGATCCGCCGCGCTTTTCCATAATCTCTATCTGGCAAGGAGTTCCGCATGATCGCGGAGTCCGCCAGGAAAGAGAAGAGCCGCGCCGAAAGCATCGACGGGCCGAACCCGGCGACGCCCAAGCGGCAGCATGTTGCCGCGCCGCCGCTGGCGCCGGATTTGCAGCGCGCCACGCACGAGGGCCTGCTGTTCCTGACGGTCGTCGCCAGCGTCGTGCTGGCGGGCCTGTCTCACCTCACCGGCGCGCCGATCTTCATCACCCTCGGTCTGCTGGCGACCGGCCTTGCCGGCGTCGCCATGCACCTGCGCAACCGCCGCACCGTCCACCGCGCGACGGCCTTGCTCGACGAAACCGCCGCCCGCAGCCGCGCCGAGATCGAGACGCTGGCCGACCGCATGTGGGAGATGCAGGAGAGCGAGGAGCGTTTTCGCGGGCTGATCGATGCGCTCGGCGATCTCGTCGTCCACCGCGACCGCGACGGCCACATCGTCTATGCCAACATGGTTTTCGCCGGCCTTGTCGGAACCGATCAGCGCGACCTTGCCGGCAGGACTCTGGCCGACCTCGGCATCGATGTCGGTATCGTTCCCGACGCCGCCTTTTCCGATCATGAATGCCTGAGTTCCACCGACGTCTCCATACGTACCCCGAACGGTCCGCGCTGGTTCTCATGGATCGAACTGTCGGTGCGCGACAAGGATAGCGGCGCCGTCTCGCACCGGGCGATTGCCCGCGACATCACCGCGCGCAAACGCGCCGAATCCTCGTTGATCACCGCGCGTGAGCGCGCCGAATATGCCAGCCAGGCCAAGTCGCGCTTCCTCGCCACCGTCAGCCATGAGATCCGCACGCCGATGAACGGCATCATGGGCATGGCCAAGCTTCTGGCTGACACCAATCTGTCGCCCGAGCAGCGCACCTATGTCGGCGCTGTCTCGACCTCGGCCAGCGCCCTTTTGGCGCTCATCGAGGATTTGCTCGACTATTCCAAGATAGAGGCCGGCCGTTTCGACCCGGAGCCGCAGCCGACATCGCTGCGCGAAATCGCCGACAACATCATCGAACTGATGGCGGCGAAAGCCTTCGCCAAGAACATCGGCCTCGGCTGTCATGTCGAGCCCGACGTGCCACAGATGATCATGGCCGATCCCGGCAGGGTCAGGCAGGTGCTGCTCAACCTGATCGGCAATGCGATCAAGTTCACCGACACCGGCGGCGTGCTGGTTTCGGTTGCACGGGCCCGCACCGAGACCAGCGACCGCATCTGCTTCACCGTCGCCGACACCGGCCCTGGCCTGCGCGAAGAGGATATGGAGCGCATCTTCGAGGAGTTCGAACAGTCCGACGGCACCTCGACCCGCACCCATGGCGGCGCCGGCCTCGGTCTGGCCATATCGAGGCGCCTGGTCGCCGCCATGGGCGGTGCCATTTCGGTGTCGAGCCGGCTTGGCGAGGGATCGGAATTCGTCTTCGAGATCCCGGCCGCAGGAGCAACCGAGGCACCGCAGAACCGGCAGAACATCCTGGCCGGCCGGCGCGCCGTGATCGTGTCGAAGAACGCCGTCGAGGCCGACGCCATCGCCCGCACCATCCGCGCCCATGGCGGCGCCGTCGACGTCGCCGCAACCGCTTCCCAGGCGACGCCCTTCGCCGAACATTGCGATGTGCTGTTGATCGACGCGGCCCTGGAGGACGGCGACGGCAGACTGCTCAAGCGCCTGCGCCAGAGTGGCTTTGCCGATTGCGAGGCGATCACGCTGATCGCGCCGACCGACCGCGGCATGCTTGGCGAATTCCGCGCCAGCGGCTACGCCACCTTCCTGGCAAGGCCGGTGCGCGGCGAAACGCTGCTGCGCGTGCTGTTGACCAATCACGCCCCTGCCTTGCCCCAGCCCAAGCCGGAAAAGAGCGGCGTGTCCGCCCTTCGTGTCCATGGCGGGCGCCGGCAAGGCTTGTCGGTGCTGATCGCCGAAGACAACGACATCAACGCCATGCTTGCCCGCGCCACGCTTTTGAAGGCGGGACATCGCGTGAAAGTGGTCGGCAATGGCAAGGCCGCGGTCGAGGCGGTGACCGAAGCCGGGCTGAAAAACCGCTTCGATGTGGTGCTGATGGATCTGCACATGCCGGTCATGGACGGGCTGGACGCGATCGCCGCCATCCGCCGCCACGAGGAGGAAATGGCTGTGCCGCCGGTTCCGATCATGGTGCTTTCGGCCGACAGCCAGGAAAAGACCCGCCACACCGTGCTCGCCCATGGCGCCAGCGGCTTTGTCACCAAGCCGCTCGATCCCGACGCGCTGGTCCATGCCGTCGAGGGCCAGGTGGCCGCCTGAATTCATGTCGCTCGAAAATGGCCCCGGTTTTGAGAAGACGACATGCACAAAACAAAGACTTGAAGCGCGTCGCGTGAATCGTCCCAGCGCGACGCGCTTCAAGGTGACGCTGGCGCAATCCTCGCGTCACGTAGGTAGCCGAATGAGGGTTTTCGCCAGCCGACGAAGTATTGCCCGTCGCGCCGTATCACGGTACTGTCACAATCCTGTTGCACCTACACCGTATCCCCGTGCCAAGAGGGATGGCTCGAAGGAGAATCACTCGTGCATACAGTTATGCCGGAATGTGACACTCGGCCCAGCGCAGGCGGCGCTTTGCTCGCCGCGCGGAACGCCGATGCCGTCGCAACAGGCGCACCGCTGGGCCGTATCGGCAATCTCGAAGTGCGGCTTGCCCGCAATGAGGCCGAGATCGCCGCCGCGCAGGAAGTGCGCTACCGGGTGTTTTATGACGAGCTTGGCGCCAGGAAGGACCTGTTCCAGGCGCAGGACCGGCGCGACGCCGACCGCTTCGACCCGCTGTGCGACCATCTCCTGGTGCTTGACACCTCGATCTCCGGCCCCGAGCATCGCCGCATCGTCGGCACTTACCGCCTGCTGCGGCAAGAGATTGCGGCGACCGCCGGCGGCTTCTATTCCGAAGGCGAGTTCGAACTGACCAAGCTGATCGCCCGCCATCCCGGCCAGCGCTTCCTTGAGCTCGGCCGCTCCTGCGTGCTGCCGGAATACCGCTCGAAGCGCACCATTGAGGCGCTGTGGCAAGGCATCTGGGCCTACATCAACCACTATGAGATCGGCGTGATGACCGGTTGTGCCTCGTTCCCTGGCACGGTGCCGGCTGCGCATGCCGAGGCGCTCACCTACCTTGCCCATCACTGCCGGACCAACTCCGCCTGGGATGTGCGGGCGGTCTCCGGCCGCTATTGCTCGATGGATCTGATGCCGATCGAGGCGGTCAACGCCAAGGCGGCGATCGCGGCCATGCCGCCGCTGGTCAAGGGCTATCTGCGCGTCGGCGCCCGCATCGGCGACGGCTGCGTCATCGACCGTGAGTTCTCCACCGTCGATGTGTTCGTGGTGATGCCGGTCAAGGAAATCGGCGCCCGCTACGTCAACTATTATGGCGGGGAAGCGCAGCGCTTTGCGGCGTGAGGCAGTAGGCAGTAGGCATTAGGCAGTAGTGAAGGCTGCCGCGAATTGCTGACTACCGACTATTCCCTATTCCCTATTCCCTATTCCCTATTCCCTATTCCCTAATCCCTCTCCCTACGGAATATCCTCCGGTCGCCGTCCCGGGCGGCTCTTGTAGGACGGAAAGGTCCAGCCGAATTTCAGCTCGCCGCCGCGCACCAGGAAAGCCGCGACGAAGCCGGCGATATCCGAGGCGAGCGGCGGCAGGCCGGCAAGATCGCCAAGTGTGTAGAGGCCGGCGCCCGCGAGTGCGGCGGTGACGTAGATTTCGGGCCTGAGCAGCACCGATGGCTCGCCGGCCAGCAGATCGCGCAGGATGCCGCCAAATGTGGCGGTCAACACGCCCATAACAACGGAGACGACCGGCGAGCCGGTGATGGCCAGCCCCTTGGCCGCGCCCATTACGGAAAAGGCCGCCAATCCGATGGCGTCGAGCCAGAGCAGCCATTTCCAGCGGGATTCGACGCGGTGGGCGATGAAGAAGACCAGCACCGCAACCGCCGCGCAAACCAGCACATAGCCGGAGTTGGCGACCCAAAAGACGGGCAGGTTGAGGATGACGTCGCGAAGCGTGCCGCCGCCAATGCCGGTGACGCTGGCCAGAAACAGGAAGCCGATAATGTCGAGCTGCTTGCGCGAAGCCGCCAACGCCCCGGTCGCGGCAAAGACGGCGACGCCGGCATAGTCGAGGAGGTCGATGGGTGTCAGGGACATGAGGTAGTAGGGATTGGGAATTAGGGAAAGTATGAATAACACGAAGCCGCGCGATTGATACGCCTGCCCCTATTCCCTATTCCCTATTCCCTATTCCCTATTCCCTATTCCCTACTGCCTACCCTACTCACGCATCCTTCTCGGCCTGCTCGTTCACCGGCCCCGGCTCGACCGGCGCTTCGGTGGCCGCGATCTTGGGGCCGCCCTTGGCGACCCCGACCATGGCCGGCCGCAGCACGCGCTCGCCGATCGAATAGCCCGGCTGCACGACCTGGACGACGGTGTTGGCCGGCACATCGGGATTGGGCACTTCGAACATCGCCTGGTGGAAATTCGGGTCGAACTTCTCACCTTCCGGTTCGAGCTTCTTCACCCCATGCCGTTCCAGCGTCGACAGCATGGCGCGCTCGGTGATCTCGACGCCGTCGATCAGCGCCTTGAAGCCGGCATCTCCGGCCGCTTTCGCCTCGGCGGGGATAGCATCGAGCGCGCGGCGCAGATTGTCCGACACCGACAGCATGTCGCGGGCGAAATTGGCCACCGCATAGGCGCGCGCATCATGCACGTCGCGGGCGGTGCGGCGGCGCAGATTCTCCATCTCGGCTGCGACGCGCAGCGCGCGGTCCTTCAGCTCCTCGTTTTCCTTCAGCAGCCGCACCAGCGCTTCATAGTCGCCGTCGATGCCGCCTTGCGTGCGCTCGGCCTCGGCCGTTTCGATATCCTCGGGCGCGCGTTCGTCTTTTGTCTGGTCGCTCATCGCCATTTCCCGTCATTCGAATGGTTTGGATTTGCGCCCGATATCGAGGTTTGGCGGCCAAAAATCAAGGGGCAAGCCCAGGAGGACGCCCCACAGCAGGCAATGTTGCGGGCTGCCCGTCGGACTTGGTGCGGGGCGCAAGGACGTTCAAAATTAATTCAAACTTTACCGTAACGGCAGCCTTTGCTTGCCAATACCCCGCTATGGGGAACCATTCAAAGCTTGGAGGAGTTTTGAAACCGACACAGGATTTGAGACAATGGACCGCAATACTGGCAACAGAAGCGAAGAGCTCGCCGCCGACATCAGGCGCCAGTTCGGCACCGAGGCGACGACGCGCTTCTTGCGCACCTTGCCGGCCTTCCGCACCGAGGCCGACATTCCCGCCCGTTTCCGGGATCTGCTCGACCGGCTGGACGGCATAGAAGCCAGCATGGCCGGCGGCCAACGCCGTCAATAGCGATGCTATCGCGCGACAATTACGCGCAGTAATTTTGCGTGAGCTTTTCCTTGCGGCAGCGGGACGCCCCGCCTATGCTTCCTGATGAACATGATTTCCCCCGAGACGGCCGCCAACAGCAAGCGCGCCTGGTTGAAGATCCTGGCGCGCTACAAGAAGCCCGACCGGCGACGCAGCACTCTTGAACTCGCCATCACCCTTATTCCTTTCGTTACGCTGTGGGCGCTGTCTTCGGCAGCCTATTCCTATGGCCACTGGTGGGGCTTGATCCTGATCCTTCCCGCCGCCGGTTTTCTGGTGCGGATCTTCATGATCCAGCACGATTGCGGCCACGGCTCCTTCTTCGCCAACCGCACTGCCGACGACTGGATCGGCCGCGCGCTCGGCGTGCTGACGCTGACCCCTTACGATTGCTGGCGGCGCGCGCACGCCACCCATCACGCCAGCGCCGGCAATCTTGACGAGCGCGGCATGGGCGATATCAGGACGTTGACGGTTGCTGAATACCGGCAGCTGTCTTGGCGGGGACGCCTTGCCTATCGTCTCTACCGCCATCCCCTGGTGATGTTCGGCCTTGGCCCGATCTGGCTGTTCATCTTCGAGCAGAGGCTGCCGGTCGGCATGATGCGCGGCGGCCTGACGCCCTGGGTGTCGTCGATGACCACCAATCTCGGCATCGCGGTCGCGGCAGCGCTGCTTATCTGGCTGGTCGGCCCCGGCGCTTTCCTGATCGTCCATTTGCCGATCGTGATCCTGGCCGGATCGGCCGGAATCTGGCTGTTCTACGTCCAGCACCAGTTCGAGGAGACGGAATGGGCGAAGGACGAAGAGTGGGAATTCCAGCGTGCCGCCCTGCACGGCTCGTCCTATTATGATTTGCCGCCGGTGCTGAACTGGTTCACCGGCAATATCGGCGTCCATCACGTGCACCATCTCTCGGCCAAGGTGCCGGGCTACCGGCTGCAGGAAGTGCTGCGCGACTATCCCGAACTGCGCGGCATCGGCCGCGTCACGCTCCTCGACAGCCTGCGCTGCGTCAAGCTTGCGTTGTGGGACGAGAACCGCCGCAAGCTGGTCTCGTTTCGCGAAGCGCGGGCCTTGGCCTAAAAGCAATTCCAGCAAAGTGTGAGGCGGTTTTCCGGGCTTTCGCTTGGGAATTCCGTAAGACAAAGAAAAAAACCGCCGCACCGAAGGCGCGGCGGCATCTCCCAAAAACCGGCTCAGGCAGCCTTGCGCTCCTCGCGCATCCAGACCTTGCAGCCCTGATCATGTCAGGCGCCTTTTCGGCGATCATGATGGACGGTGCATTGGTGTTGCCGCCGATGAGCGCCGATTCCTCCCTCGCGCCCGGCGGATATTTCCGTCCGGACAGCCAGGAGAAGGCCCGATCACAGTCTTGGTAAAGACAGGCGGAATTACCGTCGCGTCAGCTGTTGCGAACGCGCCGCCAGGAGTATTTCGGCCCCTTCGGCTCCGACGCTTCGGTCGGCTGATAGTAAAGGCCCAGCCCGCCTGTGCGGCCTTCTTCGAGGCGCTTCAGCAGAACCGGGTTGGAGATCTCGAACTCGTCGAAGCCGAGGCGCAGCATATGCGGCAGCTGGTCGACGAGCACCTGGCCCGTGGCGCGGACCGCGCCCTCGAAATCGTAGCGGCTGCGCAGCAATTCGCCCTTGGAAAACGAGCGGCCGTCGCTGAAGGCCGGAAAGGCCAGCGCCACCAGCGACAGCTGGTCGAGCAGATCCACGATCTTTTCCAGCTGGTCGCCCGGCAGCAATGCGACGCCCAGCCGCTCCTTGGCCGAGCGCCGCACCTCGGCATCAAGGCCGAGAAATGCCTGCAACGGCAGGATGAAGCGGCCATTGCCCGCCAGTGCATCCGCACTTTCGGCATGTGTCCACTCGTCTTCGCGAAACCCCGTCCGGGTCCAGAGGCGGGTCTCCGCTGTGGTCTGTTCAGTCATAGAAAATTCCTAAAGCCCTAAAAATCGAAAGTCCGCGAAAGCCGGTCCACACGAAACCGGCGGCCTCCGAGCGGAAGCCGCCGTTGCAGGCCAGCCTCACCTGAATATCACCATAGCTTAAAGGGATGCGTCGGTCAGCGATACTTCCAGTCCCGACAGATGGATGCCGCACTCGGTCTTGGCATGACCGGCCCAGCGTCCGCTTCGCGCATCCTCGCCCGGCTGCACCGGCTGCGTGCATGGGAAGCAGCCGATCGACAGATAGCCGTACGCAACCAGCGGATTTTCGCGCAGCGCATGCGCGCGCATGTAGTCAGCCTGGTCGGATGTCGTCCAGTGCGCCAGCGGATTGACGCGTACGCGCGGGCCGACCGCCTCGAACACCGGCAGCGCGGCTCGCGTCGCCGCCTGGAAGCGCTTCCGGCCGGTCAGCCAGGCGCGGAAGGGGGCGACGCCGCGCGCCAGCGGCTCGACCTTGCGCACGTCGCAGCAGGCATCGGTATTGCTCTGGTGCAGATTGCCGGTCGGATCGACCCGCTCGAGCGCCGCGTCTTCGGGCTTGATCACCCTGATGTTGGTCAGCCCGAAATCGGCGACCAGCGCATCGCGATAGCCCAGCGTCTCTCCGAAATGCTTGCCGGTGTCCAGGAAGATGACCGGCAGCGTGCGGTCGACCTTGGCGATCATATGCAGCAGGACGGCGGAATCCGCGCCGAAGGACGACACGGCGGCGATCTCGTCATGAAACAATTCGCTCGCCGCGCGTTCGATGATGTCGAGCGGGCTCAGATGTCCATACAGCGCGTCGAAGCCCGCCGCTTTGGCGGCGATGCTGTCGTCGACGTCGACGATGCGGTCAAGCGGCCTTGGTTTCGCCAGCATAGAGCGCCTCCTTGAACGGCGCGGGACCGACACGGCGGTAGGCGTCGATAAAACGTTCACTGGGACCGAGCCGAAGGCCGAGATAGGTGTCGACGATCTGCTCGATGGCGTCCGTGATCTCTTCCGAAGAGAAGCCGCGGCCGATGATTTCGCCAACCGAGGTGTTCTCGTCGGCCGATCCGCCAAGCGTCACCTGGTAGAGTTCGGAGCCTTTCTTCTCGACGCCGAGGATACCGATATGGCCGACATGGTGATGTCCGCAGGCATTGATGCAGCCGGAAATCTTCAGCTTCAATTCGCCGATCTCGCGCTGCCGCTCCAGCGAGGCGAAGCGAAGCGAAATCTCCTGCGCGATCGGGATCGAGCGCGCTGTCGCCAGCGCGCAATAATCGAGGCCAGGGCACGCGATGATGTCGCTGATCAGGTTGGAATTGGCCGTCGCGAGGCCAATGTCGACCAAAGCGTCGTAGACCGCTTTCAAATCGGCGCGCGCCACATGCGGCAGGATCAGGTTCTGCTCATGGCTGACGCGCAGTTCGTCGAACGCGTATTTCTCGGCGATGTCGGCGACCGCTTCCATCTGGCTGTCGGTGGCATCGCCCGGCACTTCGCCGATACCTTTCAGCGAAATCGTCACCGCGGCATAGTCGGGATGGCGATGCGTCACGACATTCTGGTCGAGCCAATCCGAGAAGCTTTTGGAATCGAGCCGCGCCAGCTTGATCGCCGCGTCGCCTTCCGGCCGGGCGGTCAGTGCCGGCGGCGCGAAATAGGCGTCGATGGCACGGATGTCGGCTTCCGGCAGCTTCAGCTCGGCGTCCTTCAGCTCCTGCCATTCGGCCTCGACCTGGCGGGTGATTTCCTCGACGCCGGTCTCGTGGACGAGGATCTTGATGCGCGCCTTGTACTTGTTGTCGCGGCGGCCATAGAGGTTGTACACGCGCAGGATCGCCGTGCAGTAGGACAGCAGGTCGGCTTCCGGCAGGAAGTCGCGGATCTTGCGCGCCACCATCGGCGTGCGGCCCTGGCCGCCACCGACATAGACGGCAAAGCCGAGCTCGCCGGCGGCGTTCTTCTTCAGATGCAGACCGATATCATGCGTCTGGATGGCGGCGCGGTCGCGCTCGGCCCCGGTCACCGCGATCTTGAACTTGCGCGGCAGGAACGAGAATTCCGGATGCACAGACGACCATTGCCGCAGGATCTCGGCATAGGGGCGCGGATCAGCGACCTCGTCGGCGGCGGCGCCGGCAAAGTGATCGGCGGTGACGTTGCGGATGCAATTGCCGCTGGTCTGGATGGCATGCATCTCGACGCTGGCGAGATCGGCCAGGATCGCCGGAATGTCGGACAGCGCCGGCCAGTTGAACTGGATGTTCTGGCGCGTGGTGAAGTGGCCGTAGCCCTTGTCGTATTTGCGCGCGATGTGGCCGAGCATGCGCAGTTGCGCGCTGTTCAGCGTGCCATAGGGCACCGCGATGCGCAGCATGTAGGCGTGCAGCTGCAGGTAGACGCCGTTCATCAGCCGCAGCGGCCGGAACTGATCCTCGGTGATCTCGCCGGACAGCCGGCGTTCGACCTGGTCGCTGAACTCGGCGACGCGGGCCTGGACAAAATCGTGGTCGAACTCATCGTAGCGGTACATGTTTCGTCTTTCAGGGCGCGTCCGCCCGTATTTTGTTACGCTGCCCGCGCAGCCTGCTTGCCCAGATCTTCCCGGATGGTCGGGCCGGCGGCGCGGATCTTTTCGCGCAAGCGTACCGGCACGACGACGCCATTGATGACTTCAACGTCGATCAGATTGACGTCGACAACCTGATTGTTGGCGTTGGCCTTGGCGCCGATTGCTTCCAGCCTGTCCTCTGCCGCTTGGTCATGGGCAAGGTCGGCATGGTCGACCGTCTCGGCCCAGCCGCCATCGGCGTACCAGACGGCGATGCCGTCGGAGAGGCGGTTTGCGGTCAGTATCTTCATGGCTCGACCTCTGCGTCGGCCGCGTTGGCGGCGCCCTCATAGTTATGGGCCGCGAGCGGCTCGGAACGTTCAAAGTTGGCGCCGGCAACCGCGTCGCCGATGATGGTCATCACCGGACCGGCCAGATCGGCGCGCTCTTCCAGCGACGGCAAATCGGCCAGTGTGCCGTGGAAACGGCGGCGGTTCTGCAAGCTGGCATTCTCGACCACGGCAACCGCCGTGTCCGGCGACAGGCCGGCCTCGATCAGTCGTCCGGCGACTTCGGCGGCGACCGAGCGGCCCATATAGACGGCGACGGTGGCGCCGGAAATGGCGAGCTTGGCCCAATCCGGCAGCGAATTGCCCTTCAGATCATGGCCGGTGGTGAACACCATCGACGAGGAGACGCCGCGCAGCGTCAGCGGCAGCTCGAAGTCGGCGGCGGCGGCAAAGGCGGCGGTGACGCCGGGGACGACATCATAGGCGATGCCGGCATCGCGCAGTGCGGCCATCTCCTCGCCGGCGCGGCCGAACACGAGCGGGTCGCCCGACTTCAGCCGCACGACGCGCTTGCCCTGCCTGCCGAGATCGACCAGCAGCGCATTGATCTCGGCCTGGCTCTTGGTGTGGCATCCCTTGCGTTTTCCGACCGGCAGCCGCTCGGCGTCGCGGCGGCCCATGGCGACGATCGCCTCCGGCACCAGCGCGTCATAGACGATGACGTCGGCTTCCATCAAAAGCCGATGCGCGCGCAGCGTCAGAAGATCCTCAGCACCTGGCCCGGCGCCAACCAACGCGATATGGCCCGAAGCCGGAGCCTTCGACAGCAACAGATCGGCGGCGGCGTCATGCGCCTGCGAAAGCTCGCCGGCTTCGACGGCGCGCGCCGGTGCACCCTGGAAAAAACTGCTCCAGAACTGGCGGCGGGCGTTGCCTTTCGGCAGCAGCTTTTCGGCGGCACCCCGGAACGAGGCGGCAAGCGCTGCCAGCGGCCCGAGCGACGGCGACAGCATGCGGTCGATGCGGCTGCGCAGCATCTGCGCCAGCACCGGACCCGCGCCTTCCGTGCCGATGGCGATGGCGACCGGGGCGCGGTTGACCAGCGCCGGGGTGAAGAAATCGCATAGCTCCGGCCGGTCGACGGCATTGACCGGAATGCCAAGGCGGCGCGCATCGTGGGCGACGCGGCGGTCGAGCGTCTCGTCGCCGCTGGCGGCAAACACCAGGACCGCGCCTTCGAGATGCGCGGCGTCGTAGGGGGCGTCGATACGGATGGCGCCGGTCGTGGCGATGAAGCTCAGCAATTCGGCGTCGGCAACATCGGCAATGATGCGAAGCACAGCACTCGACTGATCAAGTAGCCGCGCCTTGGCCAACGCTTCGCCTCCGCCGCCGACGATGGCCACGGCTTCGCCTTCGACCCGCATGAAGACCGGGAACGCGGTGAGCTTGGGATTGGTGTGCGGCATGACGAACAGATTCCGGAACAATTCGGCAGTTTTAGGCGCGGACGCGAAAAAGCTGAAGGAACCCACTCGCGCATCCCCTGACGGGAGGCAATCGGTTTTCCGCAAGCCAAAGGGCCAAGAGAAAAATATTCCACATCCGCATATCAGGCGGATTCAAGCTGCTGCCGCAGGCTTTGTTCTGCGGCTCTTTTATCCGGCAGTCGGCCAAGCTGCAAAATTATTTTTTCTAAATTCTACCAATTTAGTAGATTAAAGCCGTGACCTCCGGACATTGCTCCGATAGACGATAGATCGGGCTTGATATGGCTGCGTGCGATCTCGGCGAACGAAGTGGAACGTTCCCGCTTCGCCACGCGTTCTGCCCCTGCCGTAACAGACAATCGTCGGCTGGATTTGAACCTTCAAACAGGAGCGCGCAAATGAGCAAGATCAACCTGAAACATGGCCTTCTGGTCATGGTGGCCGATGGCGAGAAAGCGCTGTTCCTGAAGAACGAGGGCGACAATCTCTATCCGAACCTGCAGCTCTTCCAGGAGATGAAACAGGACAATCCGGCAACGCGCGAACAAGGCAGCGACAGTCCCGGCCGCTACAATGACGGCCCCTCCGTGCATCGCAGCGCGGTTGAGGAAACCGACTGGCACCGGCAAGGCAAGGAACGCTTTGCCGAAGAGATCGCGGACCGGCTCTACAAGCTCGCCCATCACGGCATCTTCGACGACATCGTGCTGGTCGCGCCACCGCTGGTGCTCGGCACCATGCGCAAGAAACTGCACAAGGAAGTCACCGACAAGGTGCAGGCGGAGATCCCAAAGACCCTGACCAACCGCCCGCTGATCGATATCGAGGCCATGCTGCAGGCGGCGTGACGCATCGATCATTCGGTATTGGCGCGCGCAGCGGTTTTGCTGCGCGCGCCTTTCGTTTTCGGTGCCTCTGGCCACCAATTTACGTCTTGCGGGTTGCGTCGCCCGCACCCCCTCCACCATATTGAAAAAGGCGGCGGCTTCGGGCGGCGCACACCCGACATTTCCCGAAAGGCGCTCCATAGACAATGCCGCATGACACGCCCCTTATCGCCACCATCGTCGCCGGTCTGGGGCTGGCATTCATCTTCGGGGCGCTCGCCAACCGTTTTCGCATCCCGCCGCTGGTCGGCTACCTCGTCGCCGGCGTACTGGTCGGACCGAACACGCCGGGTTTCGTCGCCGATGCCGGTCTTGCCAATGAGTTGGCCGAAATCGGCGTCATCCTGCTCATGTTCGGCGTCGGCCTGCATTTCTCGCTGAAGGACCTTCTCTCCGTCCGCGCCATCGCCGTACCCGGCGCCATCGTCCAGATCGGCTTTGCCACCGCGCTCGGCGCCGGCCTCGCATGGATGCTCGGCTGGTCGATGGGCGCAGGCCTCGTCTTCGGCCTGGCGCTTTCCGTCGCGTCCACAGTGGTGCTGTTGCGCGCGTTGCAGGAGCGACGGCTGATCGAGACCGAGCGCGGCCGCATCGCCGTCGGCTGGCTGATCGTCGAGGACCTTGCCATGGTGCTGGCGCTGGTGCTTTTGCCGGCGTTGGCCGGCGTGCTCGGCGGCCAGCCGCAGGTCGATGACCATGCGAGCCTTTTGTCGCTGCCGGCCAGCTACGGCATCTGGGGCGTCGTCGGCCTCACGCTGGCCAAGGTCGTCGCCTTCGTCATCGTCATGCTGGTGGTTGGCCGCCGCGTCATTCCGTGGATCCTGCATTACGTCGCCCATACCGGCTCGCGCGAACTGTTCCGGCTGGCGGTGCTGGCGATCGCGCTCGGCGTCGCCTTCGGCGCCGCCAAACTGTTCGGCGTCTCGCTGGCGCTCGGTGCCTTCTTCGCCGGCATGATCATGAGCGAATCCGAGCTCAGCCACCGCGCGGCGGAGGAATCACTGCCGCTGCGCGACGCCTTCTCGGTGCTGTTCTTCGTCTCGGTCGGCATGCTGTTCGATCCGTTCAGCCTGATGAGCAATGGCTGGCCGATCCTGGCGACGCTGGCCATCATCGTCATCGGCAAGTCGCTGGCCGCCTTCGTTATCGTCATCGCCTTCCGCTATCCGCTGGGAACCGCCTTGATGATCTCGGCCAGCCTCGCGCAGATCGGCGAGTTCTCCTTCATCCTGGCGGAGCTCGGCGTCGGGCTGAAGCTGTTGCCGCAACAGGGACGCGACCTGATCCTGGCAGGCGCCATCCTGTCGATCCTGGTCAATCCGCTGATGTTCCTCGCCCTCGACTGGATGAAGCCATGGCTGGACGCGCGCGCCGCCAAGGCAGCACCACCGGAAGAGGCCAAGCCGGTCGGCCCGGCGACGCAGCCCGGACAAGTGGCCTCGGTGGCCGCTGCTGCCAAAGAGGACGGCCCGCCGCCACGCACAACGCTTTCGGGCCACACCATCCTGATCGGCTACGGCCGCGTCGGCAGCCTGGTCGGCGCGGCGCTGAAACAGGCATCGCTGCCCTTCCTGGTCATCGAGGACGCCGACAAGACGCTGGCGAGGCTCAGAGACGACGGCGTCGAAATCGTCTCCGGCAATGCGGCCAGCGCGAGCGTGTTTGCCGCCGCCAATCCGCAGGGGGCCAAACGCTTGATCCTTGCCATCCCCAACGCGTTCGAGGCCGGGCAGATCGTGCTCAGGGCGCGCGCCGCCAACCCCGGCATCAACGTCATCGCGCGGGCCCATTCCGATGCCGAGGTCGAGCACCTGATGGGGCTCGGCGCCGACACCGTCATCATGGGTGAACGCGAAATCGCCCGCGGCATCGTGCAAGAAGTGCTGGAGCAAAAGCTGATGCCGCGCCCCGAAGCCATTGAGCCCTCCCCGGCCTGAGGCTTGCCCACAGGCGCGTTGATCACGCCACGAAGGCGGAGCCGCCATTGTGCGCGACGCTGGCGAGATACTTTGCCGGCGGCTTGCCGAGCGCTTTCTTGAACATGGTGATGAAGGCGGTGACGGAGGCGTAGCCGAGATCGCCCGAAACCTGCTGGACACTCGCACCGGAGGCCAGCTCCCGTATGGCGACGATCAGGTGCAATTGCTGGCGCCAGCGGCCGAAGCTCAGTCCGGTCTCCTTCACCACAAGACGGGCGAGACTGCTTTCTGAGAGCGCGACGCGGGTGGCCCACTCGGCAAGCGTGCTGCGGTCGGCAGGGTCTTGCGCCAACGCATCGGCGATCCGCCGCAAGCGCGGCTCGGCGGAGATCGGCAAATGCAGCTGCTGGACCGGCATGCGCGGCAGTTCGGAGAGCAGCATCCCAGTCAAAAGCGCGTCCTTCCCGTCGTCTTCCTCCATGCGGTCGGCCAGCTCGATGATCAATTCGCGCAGCAGCGGCGAGATCGACAGCGTGCAGCACCGGTCCGGCAGATCGGCGGCTCCCGGCTCGATATAGACGAAGAAAATCCGCGCATTGGCGGTCGCGATATTGCTGTGTTCCATGCCGCCGGGAATCCACACCCCGCAATGTGGCGGCACCATCCACAGGCCGCTCGGGACGCGGCATGTGACGCCACCGCCGAGCGCGAAGACGAGCTGGCCCTTCCGATGCCAATGGGTCGCCACTTCCGCTTTGGTTTCGGTGACATCGACGCGCACCGCAATTGCAGGAGCGATCACATCATCGACGTCGAAATTGACCCACGGGTAGCGGAGAGGCTGTCTCATGATTGACGGCTTTTAGCGACTATTCGCCATGATAGCTAAATTCTTTGATCCGGGAAGTCGATAGGCTCCGGTTCGTGGCTGGCATGTCACAAACCGGCAGGAAGGCTTCCCATGCGCGCCCTCGTCATCTCTCCCGACAGCCCCACCGGACTGACCTTTGCCGAGGCCAACGAACCTCAACCCCTCGCCAACGAAGCGCTTGTCTGCGTCCACGCAACCTCGTTGAACCGCGGCGAACTGCGCCTGCTCACCATACGCCCAAAAGGCTGGATACCCGGCCAGGACATCGCAGGGATTGTCGAACGGGCGGCAGCCGATGGCTCCGGGCCTGCCGTCGGCGCCCGGGTTGTGGCTTTGGTCGACGAGGCCGGCTGGGCGCAACGGGTCGCCGTTCCGACCGACCGCTTCGCCGTCATCCCGGATGAGGTCAGCTTCGTTTCCGCCGCCACGCTTCCCGTGGCGGGCACGACGGCCCTAAGGGTCTTGCGCCATGGCGGCGACCTCGCGGGACAGCAGGTGTTGATCACCGGCGCCAGCGGCGCGGTCGGCCGTTTCCAGATCCAGATCGCCCGCGAGCAAGGCGCCGCGGTGACTGCAATCGCCGCCGCCCGGCACGCCGAGGATCTCCGCGGTCTTGGTGCTCACGAAGTCGTCGAGTCGATCGAACTGGCCGAAGGGCCATTCTCTCTGATCACCGAGTCGGTCGGCGGCCAAAGCCTCGCCCATGCCATCGAACGCGTCGCCCCCGGCGGCACCATCGTCATGTTCGGTTCGAGCAGCGGCGAACTCACGCCGGTTGGCTTCAGACAGTTCGTTCCGGGCCATGAGGGAGCGAGGCTTCAGACTTTCGCCTACTACACATCCGGTCCAGCCATTGGCGCGGACATCGCCTCGCTGCTCGCTCTGGTCGCGGCTGGCCGGCTGGAAACCCGTGTGTCCATGACCGTGCCGTGGACAGACATCGCCCAGGCTCTGGACGCCTTGCGACAGCGCAGCTTCAGCGGCAAGGCTGTTCTCACCATCGCCGAATGAGCAGTCTGTCAGTGCTCAGACGTGCTGGCCGCCATTGATGTGGATTTCCGAGCCCGTCACATAGGACGCCTGCTGCGAGCACAGGAAGAAGATGATGTCGGCGACTTCCGAGGTGGCGCCAAGGCGCCTGAGTGGGATCGTCTCGACGATCTTGTCGGTGCCAGGCGACAGAATCGCGGTGTCGATCTCGCCCGGCGCAATCGCATTGACGCGGATGCCGTGCGGGCCGAAATCATGCGCCATCTCGCGCGTCAGCGAGCCGAGCGCCGCCTTCGAGGTCGCATAGGCGGTGCCGGCGAAAGGATGCACGCGCGTGCCGGCGATCGAGGTGACGTTGACGATCGAGCCTTTTGCTGCAGCAAGCTCCTTGAAGAGGCCCCGCGCGAGCATGATCGGCGCGAAGAAATTGACCTGGAACACGTCGCGCCAGACATGCATCGGCGTGTCGATCGAATCCATGCGGCTGTTGCCGTCCTTGAGCTTCGGCGAAATGCCGGCATTGTTGACCAGCGCGTGCAATTGCCCGCCATGCGCTTCCAGCCGGTGACGGATCTCCGAGACGGCGATGCCGACATCCTCCTGGTCGGCGAGATCGACCTTGATGTGGTCCTCTGGGCCGGCTGGCCACGGGCAATCCTCGGCAAAAGCCTGGCGCGAACAGGTGATGACCCGCCAGCCCTCACGCGAAAAGCGCTTGACCGTGGCATGTCCGATGCCGCGGCTGGCTCCGGTCAGCACGATGGTTTTTCTGGTGTCGGTCTCAGCCATGTCTGTCACTCCGGCCGGAGATGTAGCCGAATGCCGCGAAGGTGGCGAGAGGCCGAATTGTCACCGCAGCTCTCATATGAGGAACGGATTGCCAGCTCGCATTTGGTTCGAAGCTAGAATGACGAGCCGCTCAGCCGCCGCCGAGAATATCCAGGATTGAGGTTTTCCGCTTCTTGGTCGGGCCGCCGACGCTGCCCGGCGGTACCGGATGCTTGATCGAGGCCGTGGTGCCGCCGTCGCCCGGCATGTTGAAACCGTCGGCATCGACGGTTTCGGCCGGACGGCGGACCGGTGCTTGTGCGGGTACAGCAGCAGGTGCCGGTGCGGCAGCAGGCTCAGAACGGCTGACGGCCACGGCAGGCAACGGCGCCGCCTGATTGTTATCGACTGACGGAATATCGTCGGGCACGATGGTGTCGGGCGGCGTCGACTTCCAGGTGCCGGGCAGCGGCCGGACCGGCACACCTTCATGCGCGGCCACCATGAACTCGTGCCAGGCCTGTGCCGGCAGCGCGCCACCGGTGACCTTCTTCATCGGCGTGCCGTCATCGTTGCCGAACCACACGCCGGTGGTGAGGTTTGCGGTGTAACCGACGAACCAGGCGTCGCGCGAATTCTGGCTGGTTCCGGTCTTGCCGGCAGACGGCCAGGCGAAGGCCGCCTTCTTCGCCGTGCCGATCTCGACCGTGCCGGTCATCATCGAGTTCATCATGCCGACAATGTTCGGCTTGACGACGCGCGGCGCGCTGCCGCCATTGTCGTCATAGAGCACCTTGCCTTCGGTCGTGGTGATGCGGCGGATGAAATGGATGTCGGGCTTGTAGCCGCCATTGGCGAACGGCACATAGGCCGATGTCAGCTCCAGCGGCGTCACTTCCGAGGTGCCGAGCGCGATCGAGGTGTTGGCGATCAGATCGGATTGGATGCCCATGCGATGCGCCGCCTCGACCACCGCGTCGGGGCCGACCTCCATGGTTAGCTGTGCCGCGACGGAATTCAGCGACTTCGCCAAAGCGGTCGCCAACGTCACCTTGCCGAAATACTTGCCGCCGTAATTGTCCGGTGTCCACTTGCCGATCTTGATCGGTGCGTCGTTGCGCACGCTGTCGGGCGTGCGACCAGCTTCCAGCGCGGCCATATAGACGAACGGCTTGAAGGCCGAGCCCGGTTGACGGCGTGCTTCGGAGGCGCGGTCGAACTGGCTGGTCGAATAGTCGTAGCCGCCGACCATGGCGCGCACGGCGCCGGAATTGTCGATCGAGACCAGCGCGCCCTGGCTGACATTGAGCTTCTTGCCGCTCTCGTCGATCAGCCGGCGGATCGACTCTTCGGCGAGCTTCTGCAGGTTGAGGTCGACGGTGGTGTCGACGACGATGTCGCTGCGCACGTCGCCGATCAAATCGGGCAGCTCTTCCATGATGGTGTCGGCGACGTAGTTTTCCGAACCGGTCCAGTAGGATGGCGCGCGCGTTGCCGGCGCGCTCATCGCCGAGGCCAGTTCCTTGGCGCTGATCTTGCCTTCGTCGCGCATGGCGGCGAGCACCAGCTGCGAACGCTCCTCCGCCGCCTTCGGATCCCGCGCCGGCGACAGTCGCGACGGCGCCTTCAAGAGGCCGGCGAGAAGGGCCGCCTCCGACAGAGTGACGTCGCGCGCGCTCTTGCCGAAATAGCGGCGCGAGGCCGCCTCGACGCCATAGGCGCCGGAGCCGAAATAGACCCGGTTGAGGTACATTTCGAGGATCTGGTCCTTGGTATGCTTGTGCTCCAGCCACAGCGCCAGCAGCACTTCCTGCACCTTGCGCTCCAGCGTGCGGTCGGGCTTCAGGAACAGGTTCTTGGCCAGTTGCTGGGTCAGCGTCGAGCCGCCCTGCGAGAAACGCCGGCCCAGAACATTGGTCACCATGGCGCGTGACAGGCCGATCGGGTCGATGCCGAAATGCGAATAGAAGCGGCGGTCCTCGATGGCGATGACGGCTTCCGGAATGTAGGGCGACATTTCGTGCAGGCCGACCGCCTCGCCGCCGCTCATGCCGCGGTTGGCAAGCAGTTGCCCGTCGACCGAGACGATCTTGATGTTGGGCGCACGGTCGGGGATCGACCAGGTGGTCGCCGCCGGCATCTTGGCGCCGTAATAGACGACGATGCCGGCCACCGCGATGCCGCCCCAGATGCAGAGCACGAAGCACCAGTAGAACATCCGGGCCATCACGCCGAACAGCCCGCGCCGGGGTTTGCCGCGCTTGCCGCGTGACGATGATTTTGCCTTGGAGGTTTTGCGCGCCGAAGATGATTTGCGATTGGCCGGCACGACCCGATCCTCCTCGTTCACCGAAAAACCGGCCGCGGATTTCGCCTTTGGCGATCCCTCGAAGCTGGGTTCGACGCGACTGTCTCTGCGGTTCGCCATGCGTTGCGCTGTCTTCCCGGTATCAATGGCGCTCGGGTTGGAGGGTAGATGCGGCGGTTTAAGGGCGCGTTAAAGCAGGGTTTATGCACCCTTCTGAAATTCCTTAAGAATTTCTAAAATCCGCTGCCGCTGGCTAACAGGCGTCGGCAACGCGGTACTTTGGCGGGTGCCCGAGATCACTGTTCAAACAGTTTGACGGATCTTGTCTCGCAACGCGGCGGCGACAAAGGCCGATCGGGTGACCCCCAACCGATTGGCTGTTTCGTCAGCCTCGGCGAGCAAACCGGCATCCAACGAGATATTGGCCCGGGCCGGACGGCCGGCATCTCGGATCAAGGGCACGGACATCAAGATAGCGCCAGCGGCGAGCGCTGCTCGAACCTCAGCATCTTCTAAAAGCGCCTCGACTTTGCGAGGAGTGGGGATTTTACGGCCGTCCGCGATTTCTTCAGCCACCCATTCGGCCAACGCGGCCATAGCGTCCTTTACAGCCTCGTCCCGGCTTTCCGACTGCGCGACGCAGCCAGGAGCATCGGGAAACGAGACGCCGACAAAGCCGTCGGCAGCATCCACGAGTGCGACATAGCGAGACATATCTAACAGCTTTCCTTATTCCGACTTTATGTCCATTAGGCTTCGGAACGCGATGAGGTCGGTTTATTCCCAGCCTGCCGCCTTGGCTATAGACCGAGCTACCAACGGCGTCAGAGTCTTGTGGCGAGGAACCATGATCGTCGGCATGCCGTCTTTTTTGTACTTGTCATGCTTCGTGCCGCCGACGTTCTTCCAGCCTTCCCTCTCGAGCCGGGCCTTGACTTTGGCGGTGTTGGTTTCGTTCATTTCTCGGCTCAAATTTATGTGCAAATTTTTGCACATAGTGGAAACGAAAGTCAATCACGATGTGCAAATATTTGCACAAGGAAACTCCCAATCGCCGTAAAATGCCTGGATGACAAATCAGCGCCACCCGCAGGCGGACATCATCAATTCTGCTGGATCGAAATGCCTTTGTCGTCGATCTTCAGCTCCACGCCCTTTGGCTTGGTCTGCTCGTGATAGACATAGATACCTAGCGCAATGACCACGACCAAGAGCGCGCCGATGAGGAGATAGAGGGTGTTCTGTTTCATGGCGCGCTCCGTTTCGTATCGAGCGTCACGCTCGCTTCAAGACCTTGACCAGCACCAGCAGGATGACAGCGCCGATCGTGGCGTTGATGATGGCAGCCAGAATGCCGCCGCCGATTGCGAAGCCCAGCCTTGGAAACAGCCAGCCGGCGATCAGGGCGCCGATAATGCCGACGACGATGTTGCCGATGAGGCCGAAGCCGAAGCCCGAGACGATGAGGCCGGCGAGCCAGCCGGCAATGGCGCCGATTATGATGAAGATGAGAAGGCTTTCGATGCCCATGACGCGTTCCTCCAGGAAGAGAGGCTACGGAGCGGAAGGCCCCGAATCGGCCTCGATATCAACGACTTCAGGCTATGCGAAAGCAGTTGCACCCGCCAGCGGCGCTCATTGATCGTCGTCATCGTCGCTGGAGACTGGCCGCCAGCTGGTCGGGTCGACCTTTTTCTGGGTATCGCTGTCGGTGTAGACCCACCAGGCGCCGTCGCGATATTGCCCGACGGATTCGCTGACGACGCCGGCGCCGTCCTTCCACAGAACAGTGACCTTGGATCCATCCGTCGGGGCGGTCGCTATCGGTTTGCGGTCTGCCACGTCATCCCCCTCATTGAGTCGACAGAACGCCACGACGCGTGTCTGGTTGCAAGGCTGCCGGAAGCGTTATCCGAAGGCCATCAGCTGTGGGCAAAAATATCCTCTTCGTCCCAACCCATCAAATCGAGCTTGGCACGCGTCGGCAGGAAGCGGAAGCAGGCGTCGGCTTCCTTGGTGCGCCCGTCCCGCGCCAGGCGTCCAGCCAGCACCTCGCGCAGACGGTGCAGATAGAGAACGTCGGAAGCGGCATATTCGAGCTGTTCGGGCGACAGGGTCTCGGCCGCCCAGTCCGACGATTGCTGCGCCTTCGACAGGCCGACGCCAAGCAGTTCGAAGCAGATGTCCTTCAAGCCGTGCCGGTCGGTATAGGTGCGGGTCAGCCGCGAGGCGATCTTGGTGCAGAACACCGGCTCCGGCATGACGCCGAAGGCATTGTACAGCACGGCGAGGTCGAAACGGCCGTAGTGGAACAGTTTCGATATGCCGCGGTTGCGGAGCAGGCTGACGAGGTTCGGCGCTTTCTTCTGGCCGGGCGCGATCTGGATCACGTCGGCCGAGCCATCGCCGGGCGAGATCTGCACCACGCAAAGCCGGTCGCGGTGCGGGTTCAACCCCAGCGTCTCGGTATCGATGGCCACCGCGTCGACATTGTAGTGGGCGAGGTCGGGCAGATCGTTCTTGTGGAAGCGGATGTCGGGCATAGTTGTCTCCGGATCGCGGCGTAACTCGTCCTCGCCGCGATCCGCTGAAAAATCAACAAGAAAACTTCCCAGCCTCCTCAGCGCGTCAGCGCATCGAGAATGCGCGCCCAGGAGCGCTGGCCCTTGTGGAAGGAGGTCAGCTCGTATTTCTCGTTGGGCGAGTGGATGCGGTCGTCGTCGAGCCCGAACCCGACCAGCAGCGATTCCATGCCGAGATAGGTCTGGAAGTCGCCGACCACCGGTATCGAGCCTCCGCTGCCGGTCGTCACCGCTGGCTTCGGCCATTCATCCGACAGCGCAGTCTTGGCCTTGGCCAGGAATGGCGAGTCGTAGGAAAGCTGAATTGCCGGCCCGCCGCCATGCGGGTGGAATTCGACCGAACAGTCCCTGGGAATGCGCGCCTTGACGAATTCCCGGAACGCGGCGCGGATCTTCTCGGGGTCCTGCTTGTGGACGAGGCGGAAGGAGATTTTCGACGACGCTTCCGCCGCGATCACCGTCTTGAACCCCTTGCCGGTGTAGCCGCCGATGATGCCGTTGAACTCGGCCGTCGGCCGCGCCCAGGTCAGTTCCATCACCGAGCGGCCTTTTTCGCCCGACGGGATCGAGAGGCCGATCGGTCCGAGGAAGGTTTCGGCGGTCTCGCCCAGAGTTTCCCATGATTTCAGGATCTGCGACGGCGTTTCCTCGACCCCGTCATAGAAGCCGGGAATGGTGATGTGGCCGTTCTCGTCATGGATGTCGGCGAGGATTTTCGCCAGGATGCGGATCGGGTTGGCGGCGGCGCCGCCATAGAGGCCCGAATGCAGGTCGCGATCGGCGGCCTTGACGGTGACCTCCTCGCCGACCATTCCGCGCAGCGAAACGCAGATCGACGGCGTTTCGCGGTCCCACATGCCGGTGTCGCAGACCAGAGCGAAATCGGCCTTGAGCTCATCGGCATTGGCCTCGAGGAACGGCTTCAGCGACGGCGAACCGGACTCCTCCTCGCCCTCGAACAGGATGGTGATGCGGCAGGGCAGATTGCCATGCACCTGCTTCCAGGCGCGGCAGGCCTCGACGAAGGTCATCAGCTGCCCCTTGTCGTCGGCCGAGCCACGGCCGGTGATTACCTTGTGACCGGGCTCGATCTCCTTGACCGCCGGCGCAAACGGGTCGTTCTCCCAAAGCTCGATCGGATCGACCGGCTGCACGTCGTAATGGCCATAAAACAGCACATGCGGCGAACCGGCGGGGCCTTCATGGTGCGCAACCACCATCGGGTGTCCCGGCGTGTCGCGCACCGAAGCGTCGAAGCCGATCAGCTTGAGGTCCGCCACCAGCCATTCGGCGGCCTTGCGGCAGTCGGCGGCATAGTCTGAATCGGTGGAGATCGACTTGATGCGGAGCAGGCCGAACAGGCGCTCCAGGCTCTGGTCGAGATTTTTGTCGAGACGGTCGAGGACGGAGGAAATGGTGGACATTACTGCGGGCCTTTCTTTTCGGTGCCGGGACCGTAAAGGCAGCGCATCAAAACGAAAAGCCCGCGATCGTTGGACCACGGACCGTAAACACTTGTCAGAAGGCAAAAAAGAACCGCCGTGGTGGAGGGGAACCACGGCGGTCTTTTACTCGAAACGATGCGGCAGCCCGGAGAGGGGGGATAGGCTGCCGCAATTGTCCGGGATAGGCGGGGGACGGGCCTTGCTCCGGACTCGGCGAAAACTGCCGATGACCTTTATTTGTGTCTCGGATCGTGGCGTTTCAAGGGCACAAAAATTACACTTTTGTAACATAGCCGTGAGCGCCGAGGCAAACAGCAGCAGGACCTATCGGCAGGCAGGCTCTGTCAGCATGTCGCCGCAACACCTGTTGGAAGCCCGCCTTTGCCATGGACCGCGCCGTCCTGCCGCGCTATCCCTGCCGGCATGAAAAAAGGCGACCATCTCTTCCTTATCGACGGCTCCGGCTACATCTTTCGCGCCTATCATGCGCTGCCGCCGCTGACCCGCAAATCCGATGGGCTGCCGGTCGGCGCGGTCTCCGGCTTCTGCAACATGTTGTGGAAGCTGATGCAGGACGCCCGCAACACCGATGTAGGCATCGTGCCGACGCATTTAGCGGTCATTTTCGATTATTCGTCGAAAACCTTCCGCAATGATCTTTACCCGGAATACAAGGCCAACCGCAACGCACCGCCCGAAGACCTGATCCCGCAATTCGGTCTGATCCGCCAGGCAACCGTGGCCTTCAACCTGCCTTGCATCGAGATCGAAGGCTACGAGGCCGACGACCTCATCGCCACTTATGCCAGGCTGGCGTGCGAGGCCGGCGGCGACACCACTATCATCTCCTCTGACAAGGATCTGATGCAGCTGGTCGGACCCACGGTCGGCATGTACGACCCGATGAAGGACCGCCAGATCGGCATCCCCGAAGTCATCGAGAAATGGGGCGTGCCGCCGGAAAAGATGATAGACCTGCAGGCGCTGACCGGCGACTCCGTCGACAATGTGCCGGGCGTACCCGGCATCGGGCCGAAAACGGCGGCGCAGCTTCTGGAACAGTTCGGCGACCTTGACGGGCTGCTCGCCCGGGCCAGCGAGATCAAGCAGGACAAGAGGCGCGAATCCATCATCGCCAATGCCGACAAGGCGCGCATATCGCGCCAGCTGGTGACGCTGAAGAACGACGTGCCGGTGACCGACGGGCTCGACGATTTCGTGCTGCATGCGCCGGATGGGCCGAAGCTGATCGGCTTTCTCAAAACCATGGAATTCACCTCGCTGACCCGCCGTGTGGCCGAGGCGACCAGCACCGAAGCCGGCGATGTGCAGGCTGTCGCCGTCACCGTCGAGCGCGCCGACACCGCGCACGGCCCCGATGTCGGCTCCGGCACACCGGTGCCTGCGGCAACACAGGATGAAGCCAAATCCGAAACCGCAAGGGCCGGGGACGCGCCTTCGCTGCTTGCCGCACTTCGCCTGGAAACGGCCGCCGCGGCCAAAATCGATCCTGCCGCCTATGTCGCCATCCGCGACACGGCAACGCTCAAGACCTGGCTGGCCCAAGCCAAGGAGACCGGAACCGTCGCCTTCGACACCGAAACCACGTCTTCCGATCCGATGCTGGCCGACCTCATCGGTTTCTCCCTGGCGATCGGCCCCGGCCGCGCCGCCTATGTGCCGCTCGCCCACAAGAGCGGCGCCGGCGACCTGCTCGGCGGCGGCACGCTGGAGAACCAGATTCCGGTCCGCGAGGCGCTGGCGCTGCTGAAGCCGTTGCTGGAAGACAAATCGGTGCTCAAGATCGCCCAGGACGCCAAATACGACATCGTCGTCATGAGCCGCCACGGCATCGATATCGCACCCTTCGACGACACGATGTTGATTTCCTATGTGCTCGACGCCGGCACCGGCCACCACACTTTGTCCTCGCTTGCCGACAAATGGCTCGGCCATGCCACGACGCCGCTCAAGGATCTCGCCGGTTCCGGCAGAAGCTCGGTCGGGTTCGAGCAGGTCGACATCGACCGGGCGACCGCCTACGCCGCCGGCCATGCCGACGTAGCGCTGCGGCTATGGCAGGTGCTGAAGCCGCGGCTGGCCGCCAAGGGCCTGGTCTCGGTCTATGAGCGGCTGGAGCGTCCGCTGGTGCCGGTTCTGGCGCGTATGGAGCAGCGCGGCATCTCGGTCGACCGCCAGATTCTGTCGCGGCTCTCCGGCGAGCTGGCGCAAGGCGCGGCACGGCTGGAAGAGGAAATCTACGGCCTTGTCGGCGAGCGCATCAACATCGGGTCGCCAAAGCAACTCGGCGACATCCTGTTCGGCCGCATGGGCCTGCCCGGCGGCTCCAAGACCAAGACCGGGCAATGGTCGACCTCCGCGCAGCTTCTGGAAGACCTCGCCGCCGAAGGCCACGAACTGCCGCGCAAGATCGTCGACTGGCGTCAGCTGACCAAGCTGAAATCGACCTACACCGACGCGCTGCCCGGTTTCATCCATCCCGACACCAGGCGCGTGCACACATCTTATGCGCTGGCCGCAACGACGACGGGCCGGCTGTCCTCCTCCGATCCCAATCTGCAGAACATCCCGGTGCGCACCGCGGAGGGACGCAAGATCAGGACGGCCTTCATCGCCGACAAGGGCCAGAAACTGGTCTCGGCCGACTACAGCCAGATCGAACTGCGCGTGCTTGCCCACGTCGCCGAGATCCCGCAGTTGAAGCAGGCCTTCGCCGATGGCGCCGACATCCACGCCATCACCGCCTCGGAAATGTTCAACGTGCCGGTCGAAGGCATGCCGTCCGAAGTGCGCCGCCGCGCCAAGGCGATCAATTTCGGCATCATCTACGGCATCTCGGCCTTTGGGCTCGCCAACCAGCTGTCGATCCCGCGCGAGGAGGCCGGCGCCTACATCAAGAAGTATTTCGAGCGTTTCCCCGGCATCCGCGACTATATCGAGGCAACAAAGGCCTATGCGCGCGAACATGGCTTCGTCGAAACCATCTTCGGCCGCCGCATCCACTATCCTGAGATCCGGTCGTCAAACCCGTCGATCCGTGCCTTCAACGAGCGCGCCTCGATCAACGCCAGGCTGCAAGGCACCGCTGCCGATATCATCCGCCGCGCCATGGTGCATATGGACGAGGCGCTGGAAAAGGCCGGCCTGTCCGCCCGCATGCTCTTGCAGGTGCATGACGAATTGATCTTCGAGACGGTTGAAGCGGAAGTCGAGGCGACGATCCCCGTGGTGCGCAGGGTGATGGAGAACGCGCCGATGCCGGCCATCTCGATGTCGGTGCCGCTGCATGTCGATGCGCGGGCGGCGAACAACTGGGACGAGGCGCATTGAAGGTGCGATGATTGTCTTTGTCACGGGAGACCTGCTGGCCGCCAAGGAAAGCTATATCGCTCAAGGCGTGGCAGAGGGCAATCAAGAGGGCCTTGGCACCGGACTTGCGCTGAAGATTTCGAAAAAGTGGCCGAATGTGCAGGCTGCGTTCAAGAAATATGCTCGGACCGGCAGGTTTATTGGCGGTCATATCTGGACATTGGAGCCAGACGGCAATCGGCCGGGCTTCATTTATCTGGCAACCCAGCCAGATATGTATCACGCCACGCTTCCCTATTTACGGAAAGCAGTTCGCGGGCTTGTGAAATGGGCCGACAAAAACCGGGTAGAATCCATCGCCTTGCCAAAAATCGGGTCTGGCCTTGGCAAATTATCTTGGCTCGACGAGGTGAAACCCCTGCTTATGGAGCAGCTAACACCTGGGCCTACGCGGTACGTCGTCTATGAGACATTCTTGAACGAATTCGAGAATAGCGCACCGCCTCGGCTCAAGTAGGAAGCAAGCTAAGCCGCCTCAGCCAGGCACTTGGCACACGTCCCTCGAAACTCGATCACCGCCTTCTTCGCAGCAAACCCGGTCGAGCGCACCCATTCGTCCAGCCGATGGTCGACGTCATGGTCGGACATCTCCATCACCTGCCCGCATGTGTCGCAGATAGCGAAGGCTGTCATCGAATGCGTATGGTCGTGCGGTTCGGCGCAGGCGACGAAGGAGTTGAGGCTTTCCAACCGGTGCACGAAGCCTGACTTCACCAGGCTGTCGAGCGCCCGGTAAACCTGTAGCGGCGCGCGGAAACCGCGCTCGCGCAGCTGGTCGAGAAGCGTATAGGCGCTGAGCGGTCCGCTGGCGGCCTCGAGCTTTTCGAGCACGCTCAGCTGATTCTTCGTCAGCACATCCCTTGCCGCCATGATCCCGTTTTCCGATCGTTTAGAGCATGATGCCGAAAAGTGTGAAGCGGTTCTCGGACGACATCATGTTCTATCTGTTTGATCCAGCGCCGCTCGCAATCAATGCGGCGGTCTCAATTCCTTTGAGATAGCGATGAAGCGGGCTTTTTGCCACTGTTTCCGTTATCGCCATCGACACCATGACCACCACCGCCGATTGACGGCACCGACCACATTCAAAATACTGACAAAATTTGCGACGAAAGGTGCCGCACTTGCAAATTCGATCGGGCTTGGGGAAGCAATTATGATCAAACTGACACGACGGACGCTGCTCGTCGGCACGTCGGCGCTTGTGGCTGCCGGTACGGTTTCGTTCCGCGCTCTCGCCGCCTCGCGCACCTATCACGCGCTGCTGGTTGCCTGCACCGACTATCCGAACCTGCCGCAGAAGAACTGGCTGATCGGGCCGAAGAACGATGCCGGCCTGGTGCGCGACTATCTCCTGAAGAACACGCCCGATCCGGTGAAGTTCTCGGCCGAGAATGTGATCCTGCTCGCCAAGGACGTCGAAGGCGCCAACGGCCCGCCGACGCATGCGGCGATCAAGGCCGCCCTTGCCGACCTCGCCGGCAAGGTGCAACGCGACGATTTCGTCTATCTGCATCTGTCGGGCCACGGCGCCCAGCAGCCGCAAGCCAAGGCCGGTGACGAGACCGACGGCCTCGACGAGATTTTCCTGCCGTCCGATATCGACAAATGGATCAACCGCGAAGAGGGCGTGCCGAACGCGCTGGTCGACAACGAGGTCGGCGCCGCACTCGACGCCATCCGCGACAAGGGCGCCTTTGTCTGGGTGGTGTTCGACTGCTGCCATTCGGGCACCGCGACGCGCGCCGCGGAAGTCGATGACGAACTGGAGCGCAAGGTCGAGTTCGCCGACCTCGTCGGCGGCGACAACGCGGCGAGAGCAGCGGCGGTGAAGGCCTATGACGACATCTCGGCAAGCGCATCGCGCGGTTTCGACGAGAATGGCGGCCGCAAGCCGGCCTTCAACCTGACGCCGACCGGCGCAGAGCCGATCGCCAGGGGCAAGCTGGTCGCCTTCTATGCCGCGCAGACGGTCGAGACGACGCCGGAAATGCCGCTGCCCAAGGGCACGCCCGACGCGCCGCGCTTCGGCCTGTTCACCTTCACCATCCTGTCGAAATTGGCCGAGAACCCCAACGTCACCTATCGCCAGCTCGGCCAGGCCGTGCTGCAGCAATATTCGGCCGACGGCCGCACAAGGCCGACGCCCCTGTTCGAGGGCGAACTGGACGCCCGCGTGTTCGGCACCGACAAGACCGACGCCGTCATGCAATGGCCGATTGCCGTCAAGGACGGCGATGTCGCGATCGGCGCCGGGCTGCTGCAGGGTCTGACCCCCGGCAGCAAGCTCGCCATTTTGCCTTCGGCGCTGTCGAAGCTCTCCGACGCCGTCGGCTATCTCGAAGTGAAATTGGCAAAAAACCTCGAAAGCCAGCTCGCACCGGTCGAATTCGACGGCAAGCCGGCGCTTGCGCCGACGGCGGTGCCCGCCGGCGCCTATGCGCGCGTTGCCGAACTCGCAGTCGACTACAAGCTGCTGGTGGCAAAGCCGGCGCCGACCGCAGGGCTCGATAAAGAAACCGAGCTGGTCAATTCGGTTCTGGACGAATTGGTGGCGAAGCCGAAGTCCGGCTTCCACATCGCGCTGGTCGAGCCCGGCAAGAGCGCCGATCTGCGGCTTGCGGTGCTGCGCGAAAAATCCATGGACGGCGCTGCCGCCAACGCCAGCGACGAACCGGCGCTGTGGTTCCTGCCGGCGTCCGGCGACATCAGCTTGAAGGACGGCAGCAAGCCGCCGCGCATCGTCATCCATCAGGATGGCCGCGACAAGCTTGCGGAAAACACAGCCAAGAACCTGACCACGATCTTCCGCGCCACCGGCCTGTCGCGGCTCGCCGCGGCGTCCGACTACCGGCCGGACGAGGTCAGCGTCCAGTTCCTGATCAAGCGCCAGGACAGCGATGTGCTGGAGCCGATCGAATCCTCGACGGTGCCGCGCGTTTCGCCGGGCGATCAGGTACACATTGCGGCCAAGAACGGGTCCGACGAGTTCGTCGACATCAACGTGCTCTACATCGGCAGCGACTATTCGATCACCCATATCGTCGCCGAGCGGCTGGCGCCGATCAACCAGCAGGCCGATCAGGGCCTGAAGGAAGGGCTGCTCGCCTTCACCGACACCAGCTTCGGCATGGAGCGCATGATTGCCGTGCTGACCGAGGCGCCGCCGCAGAGCGAGAAAGAGGATCTGAGCTTTCTTGCCCAGGAAGGCGTGCGCGCCGTGACGCGTGCCGCATCGGGAACGCCTGGTTTTTCCGACATGCTGGCCGACATCGGCATGGCGCCGGCGACGCGCTCGGTGATGCGGCTTGCCGACAAGAGCGGTCCCAAAGGCGCGGTGATGATCTTCCCGATGGAGACGGTGCCCCGCGCCTGACCTGACATCGCTTCGCCGGCTCTTGCCGGCGTGATATATGAACATTCCCGGCTCGCGACACTTCTATGCGCCGCGGCTGAATGCAACAGATGAGGACATCAGTGACTATCCCCGTGCTCTCCTGGCGTGCAGCGACGGCCGGCCTTGCCGGAAGCCTGTTGCTGGTTGCCAGCGCCTCGGCGGACGAGAATTGCGGCCTGTGCGCCAAGCAGATCGTCACCAACTCCGAGCTCGCCACCTGCTTTCTCGACCAGTACGACCAGATCGCCAAGACCGGCAACACGGCCGTTGTCGTCGATCTCTCCAGCTGCGCCTCGCGCGGCGTGGTCGAGCCCTTGCCGTCACCCAGCAAGGCGGCTGCCGAACCGGACGTGCAGTTCATGATTTCGCGCACGCAGCTCGATTGCCTGAAAAAGAAGCTGGAGACACCCGGCATCGTGCTCGATCCCACCGCCATTATCCAACTGGACAGCTGCGGATGAAAAAGCCGGGGGGCACTGCAACGCAAAAATCGCCAGCCACATCGGCGCCGGCACCGGCCAAGAAGCCGGCGACCTTGCCCGAAACCACCGAAGGCTTTCCGTGGCCGAGCAGTCACGAGATCAAGAAGGAAGCCAACCCGTTCACCGACCGCGACTGGCGCATGCTGATCTATGCCTGGTCGGGTCTCGCCGTGCGCCTGGCGATCGTCTTCACCTTGGGCTTCTCGGTCTTCCAGTTTCTGGCAAACCAGGAACAGAAGCGCGTCGAGCAGACGATGTCGCTGGTCGAGCTTTGGGAAAGCAAGGATTTTCAGCAGGCGCAGCGCGCGCTCAAGGAGCGCCTCTCGTCGCTCAACGCCAAATACGACAATCTGCTCAGCGCCACGCCGTCGCCGACCGAGGAACGGGTCTTCCGGCAACGCATTGGCATTGAGGCGATGACTGCCGGCGGCGGCACCATGCCGATCGCCGATTTCAACGACAATTTTGATCGCATCGTCTATTTCCTCAATCGTCTCTCCATCTGCGTTGAGGGCAAGCTCTGTTCGCGCGATGTCGCCGATGCCTATTTCCGCGACTATGCGGTGTCGTTCTGGAGCTATTTTGCCGGCTACATCGAAAAAGAGCGCAAGGCCGGTTCCGCCAGTTATGCCCAGGCGATCGAGAATTATGTGCGTCACGGGTCGGCGCCGCCCGCCGACTCCAAATAGCGGCGCAACAAGGTGCCGGGCAGCTCCCATCCCTTGCGTGCTATCCGGTGGCTAATCCTGGTCGGTCTTCTGGCGTTAACGTCAACCGCCGGTGCCGAGGACCTCGATTTCCACCTCGATCTCAACACCGGCGGCCACGGCGCCAGGGTCACCGACCTTGCCTTCACGCCGGACGGCGAGGAACTGGTCTCCGCATCTGACGACAAGACCATCCGCATCTGGGACTGGCAGAGCGGGGTGACGCTGCGCACCATTCGCGGCTATCTTGGCAATGGCAATGACGGCAAGGTCTTTGCGATTGCCGTGTCGCCGGATGGCAAGACGATCGCCGCCGGCGGTTATTTCGGCGCCGGCATCGGCGACAAGGCCCCTTATGGCGATATCAGGCTGTTCGATTTCGCCACCGGCAAGATCAAAACCGTGCTCAAGGCCGCCGACTATGCCATCTATGATGTCGCCTTTTCACCCGACGGAAACACGCTCGCCGCCGGCGGTGGCGATGGTTTCGTCTACCTCTGGCGGGCGGACGACAAATCCGCGTCGGGCTGGACGCTGGCGGAAAAACTCGATGCCGATTCCTGGCGTGTGGAAAAGCTCGCCTTCGCCGCTGCGGGAACCCGGCTGGTGGCGACGACCACCGACAACGGCATAAGGCTCTGGGATGTGGCCAAGGCTGAGGAAATCGCCTTGCCGACCGAGGCCGAACCGCTGCGGGATGTCGGCGTCGCCGCACTCGCCGTGTCATTGGATGGCAGCCTGTTTGCCACTGGCAGCAAGGACGGTGACGTCCAGCTCTGGCGGGCCAGCGACGGCAAATTCGTCCGCGCCATGCCGAAGCAGGATTTCCAGATCGGCGCTCTGAGCTTCGCCACGGGTTCGCGGCTTGTTGCGTCATGCAGCTATCGCTGCGCCGACAAGCATCGCTCGGCGGTCTGGAATATCGACAGCGGCGAGCAACTGCTCGACTATAACGGCCATGACGGCACGGTCTTTGCTGGCGCCGGCAATGCCGACGGCTCGCTGGTGGCGACAGCCGGCGGCACCCGCAACGCCATCCAGGTCTGGAACCCCATGACCGGCGAGCGCAAGGCGCTGCTGCAAGGGGTCGGCGAACCGGTGACGGCGATCGGGATCGATGCGGCGAGCAGCTCCATCGCTTGGGGCAACACCAACCCCTGCCCTGAACGCGTGTCCTGTCCCGAGCTGCAGGGCACGCTGGACAAGGTGCTGGCGCTACCGACGGCCGAGCGGTTCTTCGAGGACCCGGTGGCGTTTGCGGAACAGGGCGCCTATGCCCGCGCGGCACTCGCAGAGGGTGAGTGGTCGCTCCGTGCTGCCCCCGGCGGCAAGGACGGCCTGGAGAATGCCGTGCTCGAAATCGCGAGCGGCGGAAAGGTGATGCACAGCATCGAGAATTCCGCCACCAATGGCTTCGTCCATTCGGCTTACACGCTGATCGGCAATGGGCTTGGCCTGATCACCGGCGGCAGCGACGGCACGCTGTTGGAATACAAAACCGCGACCGCCGATGTATCGGGTGAATTCACCGGCCACACCGGCGAGATCAACGCCATGGTTGCCGCCGAGAAGGAAGGGCTGTTGGTCACCGGCAGCGCCGACCAGACCGTGCGGTTGTGGAATTTGAAGAGCCACAAACTGATAGTGTCGATGTTCTTCGCCGGCTCCGAATGGATCGCCTGGATGCCGCAGGGCTACTATTATTCCTCCGCCGATGGCGACAAGTTGATCGGCTGGCACGTCAATCAGGGCCGCGACCACGAAGGGCGTTTCATCAGCGCCGGCCAGCTGAAGAAATATCTCTGGAGCCCGGAAATGGTGCGCCGGGCCATCATCCTGCGCAGCGCCGAACAGGCGGTCCAGGAAATGCGCCCCGGCGTCGACCGCGAGCTGGAAAAGCTGCTCGAGCGCAAACCGCCGGAATTCGGCATCAAGCTTGCCGCCGACCAGAGCAACGTCCGCGAGGGCTATGTCGCCGTCGAGATTTCGGGCGCGCAGGAAGCCGGCGCCGATGTCGCCGGATTTTCGATCCTGTCGGACAGCCGCAATGTCGGCGATGTCACCGCTCGGTCAATCGATGGCGGCAAGAGCACCATCGTCGAAGTGCCGGTCGAGAATGGCGAAAACACCATTCGCATCACCGGCACCAACGAGTTCGGCTATCTGACCGAGCGCAGTGTCACAGCACTTGCCAGGAAAACCGAAAGTCCAGCCAACAAGGGCAAGCTCTACGTCGCCGTGATCGGCGTCGACAAATATCCTTTCCTCACCGATGCATGCGCTGGCCACGCCTGCGATCTGCGCTATCCCGTCGATGACGCCACTGAATTCCTCAAGGTGATTTCGCAGAAATCCGCGCCCTTGTTTTCGGCGATGGAGACGCTGGTTCTGGTCAACCGCGAAGCGCTGGATGAGGCGCCCGATGCCGGCAAGGACGTTTTCAAGGTCGCCAACGCCGACAGCATCCTGGAGCCGGATTCCGACACGATCGACGACCAGCTCGCCGATTTCCTCGACAAACCCGGCGAGAACGACACCACCATCATTTTCGTCGCCGGTCACGGCATCAACATCGACGAAGACTATTATTTCATCCCCACGGACGGCCGCAAACAGGATCCCGACCGCTGGAAGCGCTCCTCGCTGGTCGACTGGGGCGACATCCAGAAATCGGTTGAGCGGGCCAAGGGCCTGCGCTTCATGCTGCTCGACACCTGCCACGCCGCCAACGCCTTCAACCCGCGCCTGGAAAAAGACGCGCAGGACGCACGCATCGTCGTCTTCTCGGCCACCGCTGCCAACAACACCGCCGCCGAACTGCCCGAGCTCGGCCATGGCGTCTTCACCTATTCGATCCTCGAAGGCCTGCGCGGCCGGGCCAAGACCTCCGACGGCGGCGTGACGCTGTTCGGCCTCGCCGACTACATTTCGCGCGAAGTGCTGCGGCTGACCGCGTCCAAGCAGAAGCCGTTCTACTATGTCGGCGGCGTGGAGAACATTGTGCTGGCTGAGCCGTGAGAGGTCGGCGCCCAGGCACCCCCCTCTGGCCTGCCGGCCATATCCCCCGCAAGGGGGGAGATCAGTCTCTTCATTGCTGGAGATCTATTTTCAAGGTTGATGATTGGCGAAAGCCGAGGCGACATCCAATCTCCCCCCTTGCGGGGGAGATGTCCGGCAGGACAGCGGGCGGTGCCTGGGCACGGACCAGCATTCTGGTCTTTGCCACCGCCTTGCTTATCCTCTCAGTGCTTCAAGCGTCTGCCGCCCCCATCACCTGCCCGCCCGGCGACACAAACTTCCCGTCCTTCTACTCCGACCCCACACTCTTCACCGACGCCATCGCCGCCGTCGCCAGAATCGAGCCGTCCAACCAACGCCTCACCGGCATCACAGTCCCCCACCACCTGCTCGTCGCAGATCTCGTCGCACTCGGTTTCCACGCCGCGTCCGGCTTCCGCTACAAGCGCATCGTCATCCTGTCGCCGGACCATTTCCACGAGACGCAGAAACTCTTCGCCACGACGCCGCGCGGTTTTGAAACAGTGCTCGGTCCAGTCCAGGCCGACACGGAAGCCGTGCACCTTCTGGAAGCGAACAGCGACATGGTCGAAGACTCCTGCCTGTTCGCCAGGGAGCATGGCGTGCAGGCGATGCTGCCTTTCCTGCATCACTATTTCCCCGAAGCTGAAATCGTGCCGGTGGCGATGTCGGTCAAAGCCAAGCGAGCCGACTGGGACCGGCTGGCGCAGGCGCTGAAAGCGATCGTCGACAAGGACACGCTGATCGTCGAATCCACCGATTTCTCCCACTATCTGCCGCAGCACGAAGCCAGGCGTTTCGACCAGCAGACGCTGAACATGCTCGCCGCCGGTTCGCTCGACGGCATCGCGGCGCTGCGCCAGCCGGATCACGCCGATTCGGTCGGTGCGCTCTATATCCAGACCAGGCTGCAGCGCGAACTGTTCGGTGCTGCGCCGCTGGTCGTCGCCAACGAGAACTCGCAGGCGCATTCAAGCGACTATGTCGAGCGCACCACCAGCTATGTCGTGGCGCTGTTCGGCACCTTCGGCCCCGGCTTCAACAATCCTGCCCGTCCCGACGACAAGCTCTACTATTTCGCGGGCGACGTGAATTTCGGCCGCGCCATGAAGAAGATCCTGGTCCGCGACGGTGTTGCCGAGAAGATCGTCGAAAGCGTGCTGGCCCTGACCCGCTCGCGGCCGCTGATCGTCAATCTCGAAGGCGTGATCCTGCCCAACGTCCCTGAAGCGATCGACGACATGACGCTGGCCATGCCCGCAGACCTCGCCATCGACATGCTCAAGAAATTGCATGTCGCCGCTGTCAGCCTGGCCAACAATCACGCCTACGACCTCGGCCCGTCAGGCTATGCCGAGACGCTGGCCGCACTCGATGCGGCCGGCATCGCCCATTTCGGGCAGGGCGAGACGCTGGCGCTTGCCGATCTCGACCTGGTCGGGCTGACCGACATCGATACCAACGGCTCCAGGAACACCGACCTTCTGACGCCTGCTTTGCTCGACCGGCTGCTGCACGACAATGCCGAGCGGCCGGTGATTGCCTTCGTCCATTGGGGCCGCGAGTACAAGACGGAGCCGTCGCCGCGCGAGGAGATGCTTGCCGACCAGATGCGGCTGCGCGGTGTCACGGCAATCGTCGGCGGTCATCCACATGTATCGAGCGAGGCGATCCTGCCGCTCGGCGGCGGCGATGTTGCGGAGATCTATTCGCTCGGCAATTTCCTGTTCGACCAGAAAGCCGAACGATCGTCCGGGTCGATGCTGGAACTCAGGGTGTTCAGCCAGGACACGATCTTTGCCCGGCTGATCCCGCTGCCCAATTTTTTCGAGATGGGCTCGAAATGACGCGATTCCCGAAAGGACGTGACAGGACCTCAACAGCCTTGCAGATCTTCCGGCAGATAGCAGACCGCCGGCTTGGTGCTGGTTTCGAACAGCGACTGCTTCGGCCTGAAATAGAAGAACGTGGCCGGCTTGCTCTCGCGTGTGCTGCCATCGGCGAAATGGGCGGCGATGCTGAAGCGATGGATCGACGACATTGACGACCACATTTTCAGCCGTGCCGTGTAGGCGCTGAGATTCTTGTTGCCGCGCACCGGCATGGGGATGCTGTAATCGGTCTTGCCGATCGGAAATTCGATGTTCTGGTAGCGCAGCGCTTCGGGCGACGCGCCGCCGCCATCGCCGCATTCGGCGAGCGATTCTGGGACCTCGATGCTGACCAGCGAGACGATGACGCGAAACGGCTCGCTCTGCTGGTAGACAGCGCCCTGATCGTCCGCCCAGGAATAATCGAGCTTGCCAATCCCGGTCACGCTCATTTTCTCGACGCTGCCGCTGATGTAATCGGCAACGTCGCCGAACTTGACCTTGTTGGCCACCTGGGCGCGGCAGACATCCAGGCTGTCCCTTGACGGGCAGGTGAAGCGCTCGGTCTCGAGCGTGGTTGTGTCGACGCCGGCTTCAGTCAGCACGTCCTTGATCGAGACGTCGACGCCATCGCCGAAAGTGCCGATGTCCTTCGTGAACATGCGGCTCGGCTCGCCGGTCGCGTTGTCCTCCTCGTCGGTCCTGGTGAACTGGATCGACATCTTCATGTCTTTCACGTCGCCCCAGCCATTGTTGACGATCGAGAAGTCGGGGCGGAAGCCGACGCAGCCATAGTGCTCGCTGATCGACAGCATCGGCTTGCGGTAGGCCTCGCTCGCGGCCACCTTCATTTCCAGGCTGTCGATCTTGACCCTCGACTGGTCGGTGGTCTTGAGGTCGACTTCGGCGAAGGCCGGCGCCGTCTCCCAGTCCATGCCTTCATAGACATTGCCGGTACGAATCTCTCCGGTGCCGTTCCAGGCATCGTTGTACTGGTCCGACACCGGATAGATCGCGATGTCTTCGTCGCGCACCAGATGCTGGTACTGCATGTCGGCCTGCTGCGACATGCGCTGGTCGACGGCAATGCCGATCTCGACCTTGTCGGCGGAACCGCCGCCGGTCTGCGCCTTGAGCAACCCGCCCACTCTGGCATCGGCCAGCACGTCGGGGCGCGCACCGCCGATCTCCTTGCCCATCGCCCATTGCGACCAGTAGACGGTGCCGCCGGGCAGCCGGGTGCGGCCCTTGCCGTCCTTCAGCCCATCGGCAAAAGAGCCGACGAATATCTCGCCTGTCTTCGTCTCCAGCCTGCCCTCGCCATTCGGCACACCGGCCCTGAATTGCCCTTCATAGCGATTGCCGTCGGCATCGACATGGATCGCATGGCCGTCGAGCTGGCCGGCGACCCAACGGCCGTCGAGAACCTCGCCTGAACGCAGCTCCAGCCGGCCTTGTCCTTCGGGGCGGCCATTCCTGATCTCGCCGAAATAGCTGGAATAGATCGTCTTGGGGTCATAGCTCGCCGAGCCGCGTACGCGCCAGACCAGCCTGCCCTTGCCGTTGACGGTGCCGTCGGCTGCGACGGTGCGGTCCGGCGACACGCCGGCTGCCGGCTCCCAGGTGAAATCAAGACCCAATTCCGGGTGGGAATCCCAGACCCGTACATTCTTGCGCAGCACCGAACGTGTTTCGCTTTTATAGAGGATTTGCACCCGCTCGGCCCAGGCGCCATCGGGTGTGGCACCGCCTTGATCGGCCATAGCGGAAAAGCATGTCAGTGCGGCCAGCATGGATGCAGCCGCCATCGCTTTGACTCCGAAGATCATTCTTGCCCGCGCCATCTTACCCAACCCCTTGGATCGCCTAGCGTAAGCACCGCTGTAACACAGTGCAAGAGAGGTGTTTCGATACAAAAAAACCGGCGGCAGGAACGTCCCGCCGCCGGTTTGGTAGTGCTGGTTATCGCCGCTGTTTGCCGGCGAAAGATCGGGCCTTATTTGTACAGGCTGTTGATCCACGCCACGTTGGCAGCGTTCAGGCGCACCGCAGTGTTGGCGTTGGGGCTTTCGGCCACGTTCACGCCGGTGACGACGCGCTGCTTGGCGCCATTGTCGTAGGCGTAGACCGAGCTGCCGCTCGACCCCGGATAGGTGTCGCAGTCGTACTGGAAATACTCCGCGCCGACGTTTTCGGCTTTCACTTCGCAGGTCGCCTTCCACATCGTTCCCATCGGCTTGTCGCCGGGATAGCCAACGATGTTTGCGGTGAAATCGCCGAGGTTCTCATAGTTGGCATAACCCAGCCAGCCGAGATTGGTGCCGACATCCTGCTTCAGCGTAATGATGCCGAGGTCCCACGGAATGACCGAGCCGTAGTAACCCTGATAATTGTCGATGAAGCCCTGCAGGATATAGACGCTCTCGTAGCTGAAAGCGCCAAACGGTGCATCGTCGGCGGTGTTGCCGTTGAGCGACGGCACGAAGATGACGTCGTCGAGCCAAGCCTTGTCTTCATTGCTGTAGAGGCAATGCGCGGCGGTGAGCACCGTGCGCGGACCGATCAGGGTTCCCGAGCAGCTGCCGTAACCGCTCTTGGCTTTGCCTTCGATATACCCGATCGCGGTGAACGGGTAGGTCTTGGTGTTCTTGATCTGCTCGCGATCGTCGGCCCCGAACACCTGGCGGCCGGCTTCGTCGCCGCCCGTCAATCCGGTCTTGTCGGCGTTCGGTGTGTTGGCGGGCGCGTTCAATTCCTTGATGACAAGGTCCTTCAGCGTCTCGCCTGCATCGATCTTGATGTCCTTGCCATCGGCGGAACGTCCGACGATGCCATAGGATTTGACCGCCGTGCCCTCGTCGGTCAGCGGCGCTGCCCGGCTGGCTTCATCTTCGGTCAGTTTCGGCGGCGCGATCGGCTTTGCACGGCCGGGCTGGTAGTCGCCCGTTCCGAGATCGCGCATGCTTTCGCCATTGCCGGCATTCGCTGAGCCGGGATCGGCGGCGAAGGCAGGCATCGTCCACAGTGCGGTGGATAGCAGTGCGGACGCAATGATAGTGCTTGTCAGTTTCGTCATGGTGAGACTCTCCCAAAAGTCAGCAAGGAGTGGAGCAAAATACAGAAATATTGTCGAGATCGTGGTGGAGTTAAAAAATTAGTTTGGTTACCCGCCCGTATCGGATCATCGGTCCGGGCGGCCTCGTTAAAGCCCTCCGCCAAACGCACCCGCGTCGATATACTGCCTAAAATAATCCAACATTGGCAATGACAAATCGCTTCCACGTAGCCCGTGGGGGGCTATAGGGTTTGGGTGGGCTCTGCCCGATGGGGCACGATTAGCAAAAGTGGTATTTCGGTTTTATAACCGCGCGGATGTCGTTCGTTCTGGCAGAAGGCGATCGAGGTACCGCTACCGCTTCTGTTGGTTATGCGTCATGGCGGCATGGCTCGGCAATTTTCATCTCAGGAGGGTTTCAAGGTGAACATTATCCATCGGTTCAGGCCGCTTGCCGCTGCATCGCTGCTGGGCATCGCGGCCGCTTTCCCCGCCGTCAACGCGCTCTATGCAGCCGACGACGCCGCCAGGCCGGAAGCGGCGGTCTCGCCGATGCAGCGCGTTGCCGAAGCCCGGGACAAGGCCAAGGCCGAGAACCCCGACGGCGCCGACCGCGTCTATGGCGGCAAGGAAGCCGACAAAGGGGCCTATCCGTTCCAGGTGGCGCTGCTGACCAGCGCCCGGCTGGACCCCAGCCCGGCCTCGCAGCCAAACGCGCAATTCTGCGGCGGCAGCCTGATCGCGCCGCAATGGGTGCTGACGGCGGCGCACTGCCTCAACGACAAGGGCCGGCCGATTTCGCCCGACACGGTGACCGTGCTGACCGGCGCCACCGATCTTACCGAAGGCAAGCGCTACAAGGTGGTCGAGGTCATCGTCAACGAGGGCTACAGCGAACAGACGCTGGACAATGATCTGGGCCTGCTCCGGCTGGCGGAGCCCGCCGATGCGCCGGTCATCAAGATCACCAATGAGCCGACGCCAGACAGCGGCAAGACCACGGTCATCGGCTGGGGCAAGATGCAGGACGGCACCTTCCCGACCGCCCTGATGGTGGCCGATCTCGATCTCGAGCCGAGTGCAGCCTGCAACAGCGGCATCAAGTCGATCTATGCGCATGACCTGAAGGCGGCACTTGGCGATCTCTCCCACCGGATGCGTTATTCGGAAAAGGGCATCGATGCCGCCGCCAATGCGATCGCCGCCGATATGTCGGATCCGCTGACCAAGAACATGATCTGCGCCGGCACCGACAGCGGCGAACGCGACGCCTGCAACGGCGACAGCGGCGGTCCGCTGTTCATGACCGGCGCCAGCGGTCCGGTCCAGGTCGGCGTCGTCTCCTGGGGCGAAGGTCCGTCCGACGGCACCGCCGCTTGCGGCCACAAGAATGCCTATGGCATCTACACGAGATTGGCCAACTATACCGGTTGGATCGAAGCCAAGATGAAGACCCCGGCTCCGGCAGCCGCGGCGGCGCCCAAGGCCGGTCTCGGCACGGCCAAGAAGCCCTGAACGAGCCCGAAGCTTGATAGCGCAAAACGGCGGGACCTTTCCCGCCGTTTTGATTCATGTCCGGTGCCGGCTGTTCCGCTTACTTCCGTGGCGGTCCCTTGCGCTCCGCCGAAGCCGCCCACAGATTGATGTCGGCCTCGCGTGCGTAAGTGTCGATTTCGGCGAGCTCGGCATCGCTGAAGTCGAGCACCTTGAGCGCGCCGACGCAGTCCTCGACCTGTTCAGGCCGGCTGGCGCCGATCAGCGCCGAGGTCACCCGGCCCTTGCGCAGCACCCAGGCCAGCGCCATCTGCGCCAGCGTCTGGCCACGCTTGCCGGCGATCGCGTTCAGCGCCTCGATGTTGGCGATTGTCTTGTCGTTGATGAAGGCGGGCCGCAACGACTTGCCTTGGCTGGCGCGGCTGCCCTCGGGGATGCCGCCGAGATATTTGTCGGTCAGCATGCCTTGCGCCAGCGGCGAGAACACGATCGATCCGACACCGAGCCCTTCCAGCGTATCGAGCAGTCCGTCCTCTTCGACCCAGCGGTTGAGCATCGAATAGCTCGGCTGATGGATGATGCAAGGCGTGCCGAGCTGCTTCAATATGTCGGCCGCCTCGCGCGTGCGCTGCGAATTGTAGGACGAGATGCCGGCATAGAGCGCCTTGCCAGAACGCACCGCATGGTCGAGCGCGCCCATCGTTTCCTCAAGCGGCGTATCCGGATCGAAGCGGTGCGAATAGAAGATGTCGACATAGTCGAGCCCCATCCGCTTCAGGCTCTGGTCGAGGCTCGCCAGCACATATTTGCGGCTGCCCCATTCGCCGTAAGGCCCTGCCCACATCTCATAGCCGGCCTTGGTCGAGATGATCAGCTCGTCGCGATAGCTGGCGAAGTCGGTGCGCAATATCTCGCCGAAGGCGATCTCGGCCGAGCCCGGCGGCGGACCGTAATTGTTGGCGAGATCGAAATGGGTGATGCCGAGATCGAAGGCCTTGCGCGCGATCGCCTGCTTGGTCTTGTGTGGCGTGTCGTTGCCGAAATTGTGCCACAGGCCGAGCGAGATCGCCGGCAGTTTCAGGCCGGATCGCCCGCACCTGTTGTAGAGCATTTTCTCATAGCGGTTTTCAGCCGGCTGCCAGCGCATGGGTACAGATCCTGGATTGTATGGATGTCGGCGCGAGCGCGCCGACACCCTTCTACCTCATTTCTGCTTCGCCAACAGTCCTTTTGCGTCCTTGACGCCGAGTGCAGCTGGCCGCTCGCAGCTGGTCTGCATGGCGACGAACTTGCCGGTCTCGCCCGACCGCAACAGGCCGGTCATGACGTCGACGGCATGCAGCGCGAGCTCCATCGAGCAACGATGCGGCCGGCCCTCGGCGATCGCCAGCGCCATGTCGGCAAGGCCTGCTGTGCGGTAGTTGGCCATCATGCCCTGGCCGTGCATTTCGTTGGGCACGCCGAACGGATGCTGCCATTTCGGCAGTTTCTTCACCGGTTTTGCCGCCTCGGTTATGCGCACGTCGCCACCGAAGAAATTCGGATCCGGCACAAACACCGTGCCCGTTTCGCCATAGAGTTCCATCGGCGCATGACCATGCGCCCAGACGTCCCAGCTGGTGTTGAGCGTGACCACGGCGCCGTTCTCGAACTCCAGCAGGCCGTGGATCGTCGTCGGCGTGTTGACCGGGATTTTTTCGCCCGCGCGCGGTTTCGACGAGATCGTGCGTTCCTTGGCAGGCGTCGTCGCGAAGGCCGCCACCTGCTTCACCGGCCCGATCAGCTGGATCAGGTTGGTGACATAGTAAGGCCCGATGTCGAGCACCGGCCCGGCGCCCGGCTGGAAGAAGAAATCGGGATTGGGGTGCCAGTGCTCCATGCCGTGGCCCATCACATGACAGGTGCCGCTGGTGATCTTGCCGAGCGCGCCGGTGTCGATGAGGTTGCGCACCAGCTGGTGCGCGCCGCCGAGGAAAGTGTCCGGAGCCGAACCGATGCGCAGCCCTTTCTTCTCGGCCCGGCTCTTGAGGTCGAGGCCTTCCTTGACCGACAGCACGAACGGCTTTTCCGAATAGACGTGCTTGCCGGCATCGAGGATCTGCTTCGACACCCCGTAGTGCACCGCCGGGATGGTGAGGTTGACGATGATGTCGATCTCGTCATCCTTGAGCAGTTCTTCGACGGTCTCGCCGCGCAGCTTGAACTCCTTCGCCCGTGCCTTGGCCGCGTCCATGTTGATGTCGGCGCAGGCGCGCATCTCGATGCCGCGAAACAGCGGCGCCAGCGAGAAATACGCTTTCGAGATGTTGCCGCAGCCGATGACGCCGATACCCAGTTTCTTTGCCATGATGATTGTTCCTAGTAAGCCTTGACGGATGCGAGCGAGCGGCTGGCGAAGCGCTCGATGTCGTTGGGGTTGTCCTGTTCCATGACGTAATATTTGGCCGCGCTCTTCGCCTGAAGTGTCTTGATCAGGCCGGCCCAGTCGATGGTGCCGTGGCCGACATCCGCCCAGCCGTCCTCGTCAAGGCCTTCGCCTGACTTGGCCATGTCCTTGACATGGACGGCGCTGATGCGCTTGCCGTGCTTTTCGATCCACGGCAGCGGATCAACGCCGCCGCGGATTACCCAGGCGACGTCCATCTCCCAGCCGATGTCGGGCGCAGCCGACAGGATGTGATCCTGCGGCACCGAGCCGTCGGCGAGTGTCTTGAACTCGAAATCATGGTTGTGCCAGGCAAAGCCGTAGCCGGCTTTTTTTGCGGTCTCGCCGACCTTGGCCAGACGCTCGCCAAAGCCGCGCCAGCCGGCAGCGTCGGCCGGCCGCTGCTCGGCCAGCAGATAGGGACAGATGACGAGCGTGATGCCGAGTGCGTCGGCTGTTTTGCGTACGCCGTCGAAATCATTCTCCAGCGCATCGATCGAGAAATGTCCGGTCGGCATCGAAAGCCCGTTCTTGTCGAGTTCGGCGCGGAACGCCTTGGGGTCGTCATAGACGCCGCCGAAACCTTCGACTTCCTTGTAGCCGAGCTTACCAAGCATTTTCAGGATGCCGTCCCACGGCTGGAAATTGCGGGCGCTGTAGAGTTGGAATGACCAGTTCATCGTCTCTGTCCGTTTCTTGGGTGGTTAAGGCTTGGGGATGTTTTCGGGGGATCGTTTTCGCGAGATCGTTTTAGGGGGATCGTTCTTGGGAGGATGGTTTGCGGATGATTCTAGAGGGTCACAGGCGATTGCCGGTCGCAGCGTCGAACAGCGAGGCGCGCGCCGGATCGAAACCGAACTGGATCGGATCGCCGCTGCGCAGCGTCCGTTCCGCCTCGACGCGGAAGGAGAGGTTGCGGCCGGCAAGCTTCGTCCACACCAGCGTGTCGGAACCCATCGGCTCCACGATCTCGACCGAACCGCCGGCGGAAAACGGCATCGACTTAGCCGCGTCACCGAAAGCGATATGTTCAGGCCGGATGCCCAGCACGCAAGCGCCGGCCGGGCGCTCCGTGCCGTCAAAGGTATAGCGATCGAGCGGCACCGAAACACCGTCGGTCCTGAACACTGGAGCAGCACTGGCCTCCAGCTCCCCTTCGAGGAAATTCATCGCCGGCGAGCCGAGGAAGCCGGCGACAAACCGGTTGACCGGCCGGTTATAGATCGTCTGCGGCGCGTCAAGCTGCTGGATGACGCCGCCGCGCATGACCGCGATACGGTCGGCCAGCGTCATCGCCTCGATCTGGTCGTGGGTGACGTAGATCATGGTGTTCTGCAGCTTGCGATGCAGAAGCTTGATTTCGACGCGCAGTTCCGAGCGCAGCTTGGCGTCGAGATTGGATAGTGGCTCGTCGAACAGGAAGACGTCGACGTCGCGCACCAGCGCCCGCCCGATCGCCACGCGCTGGCGTTGGCCGCCGGACAAGGCCGCGGGCTTGCGCTGCAAAAGCGGCTCGATCTGCAGGATCTCGGCGGCGCGGGCGATGCGCTTGGCGATCTCGTCCCTGGGCACGCCGGCAACGCGCAGGCCGAACGACAGGTTCTTCTCCACCGTCATTTGCGGATAAAGCGCATAGGACTGGAACACCATGCCGATGCCGCGATCCTTGGGCTCTTCCCAGGTGACGTTCTTGCCCTTGATGAAGATGCGGCCTTCGGAAATATCGAGCAGCCCGGCGATGCAGTTGAGCAAGGTCGACTTGCCGCAGCCCGAGGGACCGAGCAGCACGATGAACTCGCCCTCTGCGACCTCAAGATTGAGGGTCTGCAGCACCGATACAGAGCCGAAGTTCAGGGACAGGTCCTGGATCGAAACGCTGGTGCCGTTGGCTGCCGTCATCGCCATCACCCTTTCACCGCACCGGCGGCGATGCCGCGCACGAAAAGCTTGCCGGAAATGAAGTAGACGATGAGTGGCACAAGGCCGGTCAGGATGGTGGCGGCCATGTTGACGTTGTACTCCTTCACGCCTTGCACCGAATTGACGATGTTGTTGAGCTGCACCGTCATCGGATAGGTGTCGGGGCGGGTGTAGACGACGCCGAACAGGAAGTCGTTCCAGATGCCGGTCACCTGCAGGATGATGGCGACGACGAAGATCGGCAGCGACATCGGCGCCATGATCCGCAGGAAGATGCCCCAGAAGCCGGCGCCGTCGACCCGTGCCGCCCTGAACAGCTCTTCCGGCATCGAGGCAAAATAGTTGCGGAACAAAAGCGTGAGGATCGGCATGCCGAAGATGGAATGGACGATCACCAGGCCGCTGAGGCTGCCGTAGAGGCCGATCTCGCGCAGGATGATGACGATCGGATAGATCATCACCTGATAAGGGATGAAGGCGCCGACGATCAGGATGACGAAGAATGTGTCGGCGCCCTTGAAGCGCCAGTTGGCCAGCGCATAGCCGTTCACCGAGGCGATCGCGATCGACAGCAGCACTGACGGCACAGTGATGCGCACCGAATTCCAGAAGCCGCGCGAAAGCCCGTCGCAATTGAGGCCGGTGCAGGCCGTCGCCCACGCCTTCACCCACGGTTCGAACGTGATTTCGAGCGGCGGCGAGAAGATATTGCCCATCCGTATCTCGGGCATGCCCTTAAGCGAGGTGACCACCATCACATAGAGCGGCAGCAGATAGTAGACTGCCACCACGATCAGCGTGCCATAGAGGAAGATGTTGCGGCGCGAGAAGACATGCCGCGGCTTCGGCCCGCGCGGCCCGGAGGCTTCGCGCTCGGCTGCACCCGCGCTGGCGGGCAAAGGGACGGCCGGGTCAGCCACGCTTCCTGCCTCCGAATTCAAGGTAGGCCCACGGCACGACGACGATCACCACCGAGAGCAGCATCATGGTCGAGGCGGCGAAGCCCTGGCCAAGATTCTGTGCGAAGAACATGTAGTCATAGACATATTTGGCAGGCACTTCGGAGGCGATTCCGGGGCCGCCGCTGGTCTGGGCGACAACGAGGTCGTAGACCTTGACGATGCCCGACGCGATGATGACCAGCGTGGTGATGAAAACCGGCCGCATCATCGGGATGACGATGAACAGATAGGTCTTCCACATCGGGATCCCGTCTACCCGCGCCGCCTTCCAGATGTCCTCGTCGATGCCACGCAGGCCGGCCAGCATCAGGCACATGATGAGCCCGGTGCCTTGCCACAGCGCCGCAATTGAAATGCCGTAGATGACGATGCTGGAATTGTAGAGCGGGTCGAAGTTGAAACTCGTCCAGCCGAGGTCCCGCACCACATGCTGGATGCCGAAATCCGGATTGAGCAGCCACTGCCAGACCAGGCCGGTGACGATGAAGGAAAGCGCGAACGGATAGAGGAAGATGGTGCGGAACGTGTCCTCGAAACGGATCTTCTGGTCGAGAAGCGCTGCAAGCAGGAAGCCGATGGCCAGTGAGAACACCAGCGAGATCGCGCCGTAGATCAAAAGGTTCTCGATCGAGATCAGCCAGCGCGGCGTCGCCCACAGCCGGTAATACTGGTCGAGCCCGGCGAAATTCAGCCGTGGCAGCAGCTTCGAATTGGTAAAGGAATAGAACACCGTCCAGACGGTGCCGCCGACGAAAACCACCGACGCGGTGAGGATCATCGGGATCGAGGCGACCTTCGCATTGATGTTGCGGAACAGCGGGTTGGGGCGTTCGCTCTTGCTCATCTCGTCAGCCGGCTGGGTAAGGGCGGTGCGATCCCGGCCCTGCTTTCGCAAGGCCGGGAGCGAGGTGTATTGCCTCCAACGTCAGTCTGCCGAAGCGATGAGGTCGGCGAAGCGCTTCTGCGCGTCTTCGATGGTCAGGTCCGGCTTGGCGAAGAATTCGGCGAAGAGATCTTCCTTCTGCTTCTGGGTATCCTGCGAAAGCAGTTGGTCCGTCCACGGGATGACGGCGCCCTTGGCGAGGATGGCCAGACCCTTCTTCATGCAGTCGTTCGCCGCATTGAGATCGACGTCACCGCGCACCGGCAGCGAGCCCTTCTTGAGATTGAAGGCGACCTGAGTCTTAGGGTCGAGCAGCGTCTCTGCCAACACCTCCTGCGCCTTGGACTTGTCGGCATCCTTGAGCAGCGGGAAATAGAAGGCGTCGCCGCCGGTGGCGATAACTTCGTTCAGACCGAGGCCCGGCAGGCAGGCATAGTCCTTGCCGGCGACCTTGCCGGCAACCTGGAACTCGCCTTGCGCCCAGTCACCCATGATCTGGCCGCCGGCCTTGCCGGTGATGACCAGATTGGTCGCCTGGTTCCAGTCCTGCACATTGGTGTTCTTCGCCATCTTGCGGGCATCGTCGGCGGCCTTGAAGACCTTGGCGATCTCGGGCCCAGCGGCGAACTTGGCGTCCTTGTCCTTGTAGACCTTGAGGAATGCATCGGTGCCGCCGACCGCCGCCAGCAGCACATCGAAGGCGCCGGAAGATTGCCAGGCCTGTCCGCCGACAGCGAGCGGGATGATGCCCGCCTTTTCCAGGGCGGGCGCTGCCGCCACGAATTCATTCCAGTCCTTCGGCAGCGGCACGCCGGCCTTCTCGAAGGCTTCGTTCGACAGCCACAACCACTGCCAGGAGTGGATATTGACCGGCACGCAATAGATCTTGCCGTCGATGGTGCAGCTGTCGAGCAGGCTCTTCGGCCGCACGATTTCCGTCCACTTGCCCTTGGTGGCGACATCGGTGAGGTCGCGCATCAGGCCGGCCTGCACCAGTTCTTCGGCCTGCCGGCCGTGATTGAACTGGGTGGCGCCCATCGGATCGCCGCCGGTGATGCGGCTGATCATGATCGGCCGTGCCGTGCCGCCGGATCCGGCAATGGCGCCATCGACCCAGTGATTGCCGGTGGCGTCGAAGGCCTTGGCGAATTCCGCAACCGCCGCTGCCTCGCCGCCCGACGTCCACCAATGGGTGACTTCCAAGTCGGTGGCGGCCGCCGGGCCGGCAAGCTGAAGCGCGGCCGTCGCGGCAAGGGCAGCGGTCAAAAGTCTATAGCGCATTTCGGTTCCTCCCAGAATCTGAAACGTTACAGATTTCCGATACGGCAATTATGCGGTGCGTGCAACCCCTGAGATAAACGCGCTCGAATGTTTTTTCGAGGCGCGAACAAATTCGTTGCGTGCAAACCGGCAAACTCCGCGCAAAACCGGGTGCTGCGCTGCAAAATCATGCTGCAGCGCAAGAAAACCGTCTCGAACCTGATGGTCGCGCAACGTTTCTGGCCGCCAAAACCCTGCCAAAACCATGGCTTGAGAGGCCCACGCGCTACGATGTTGGAAATCTGTAACGTTTCAGTATATTGAGGCCTGACTGCGAAGAACCGTGCCACATCGTCATCGAAGCGATTGTCGGCTGGTCCGGCGGCTGCTATGCGCCTGACGGGGCGGGACGAATGGACAGGGACCAGACGGACAAGGACGACGAGGCGTCGGCGCATGAGCGGCCGACGCTGAAGACGCTTGCCTTCATGACCGGGCTCGGCGTCACCACCGTCTCGCGCGCGCTCAAGGATGCACCCGAGATCGGCGCCGAGACCAGGCGGCGGGTTCAACTCGTCGCGAGGCAGATCGGCTACCGGCCGAACCGCGCCGGCGTGCGCCTGCGGACTGGCAAGACCAATGTTATCAGCCTCGTGCTCAATACCGAGCGCGAGATCATGAGCTTTGTCTCGGACATCATCTACGGCGTCTCGGAGGTCATTGCCGACACACCCTATCACCTGATCGTCACGCCCTACTCGCGCTCGCAGGATCCGCTGGACCCGGTAAAGTATCTGGTCGAGTCCGGCTCGGCCGATGGCGTCATCATCTCACGCACGCAGCCCAACGATCCGCGCGCCCGCTACATGCTGGAGCGTGGCATACCCTTTGCCACGCATGGCCGCACCGATATGGGGCTTGTCCACCCCTATCACGACTTCGACAATTACGCCTTCGCCGCCGAAGCGGTGCGCCATCTGGCCAGCGTCGGCCGGCGCCGGCTGGCGCTGGTAGCGCCGCCGGTCGGGCTCACCTATTACGACCACACGGTCAATGGCTTTGCCGACGCACTGAGCGAGGTCGACGCCAGCGAAGTGCCGTTCAACGCTGTTTCGATCGACCAGTCGATCGATCAGATCAGGACGCGGACCGCGCAGTTGATGCGCCGCGACGTCAGGCCGGACGGTTTCGTCAGCAGCGCCGCCGCAGCAACGCTGGCCATCGTCGCCGGCATCGAGGATGCCGGCCTGAAACTCGGCCGCGACGTCGATGTCGTGTCCAAGCAATCGTCGGAACTGCTGCATCTGTTCCGCCGGGAGTTGCTGATCGTCAACGAAGACTTCCGCCTCGCCGGCACCGAGCTTGCCCGCGCCGTGCTGGGCTGGATAGGCGGCGCGGCACCTGGCTCTTTGCAGACTGTGGTCAAGCCAGGCGACGTCGTCGCGTATCAGGGCTGACTGGCACGACCTGAGAGGCCGCCTCACCTGACCCTAGCCGGCAGCGCCGCTGCCCCATGGGCCATGGAAAGCCCCCTGCTCGCCGATGCGCTCGAAGCCATGCGCGCCGAAGAAGTCGCGCTGCGCCTGGATCAGGTTCGAGGTGCCGCGGCCCTGGCGGTAGCTGTCGAAATAGGCAAGTGCCGACGCCAGTGCAGGCACCGGCGAGCCTGCTTCCGATGCCTTGGCAACGGTGCGCCTAAGCGACGGATGCGCCTCCTGCATCATGGTGGTGAAAGCCGGCGCCATCAAAAGGTTGGTGGACGCGCCGCCCGAGCCGAAGGCTTCCGCCATGGTGTCGAGCATCTGCGAGCGGATAATACAGCCGGCACGCCAGATCTTGGCGATGGTCGGCATCGGCAAGTTCCAGTTGAACTCCTTCGAGGCGGCGCTCATCACCGCGAAACCTTGTGCATAGGCGGCGATCTTGCCGGCGAGCAGCGCCAGCTCCAGGTCTTTCAGAAGTGCCGCCTTGTCGCCAGAGATCTTGGTGACGCCGATATTGCCATAGGCTTTTTCGGCCGCCTGCCGCTCATCCTTGATCGAGGACAGCACGCGGGCCGCCACCGCCGCCTCGATGGCCGTCGCCGGAATGCCGAGCTGCTGCGCCTCGATGACAGACCATTTGCCGGTGCCCTTCTGGCCGGCACGGTCGAGGATGATGTCGACCACCGGCTTGCCGGTCTTTGCATCGTCAGCGGCCAGCACCTTGGCGGTGATCTCGATCAGATACGAATCGAGCCGGCCCTTGTTCCAGTCCTCGAAGACCTTGCCGATCTCCTTCGGCCCCATGCCGAGACCGTCACGCAGGATACCGTAGATCTCGGCGATCATCTGCATGTCGGCATATTCGATGCCGTTGTGGATGGTTTTGACGAAATGCCCGGCGCCGTCTGTGCCGAGCCAGGCAGCGCACGGTTCATCCTTGAACTTGGCCGAGATCGCGGTCAGCACGCGTTCGACGCGCTTCCAGGAGTCTTCGGTGCCGCCGACCATGATCGACGGCCCGTGGCGCGCGCCTTCCTCGCCGCCCGATACGCCCATGCCGATGAAGGTGAGACCCGAGCCCGACAGTTCCGAAAAGCGCCGCATCGTATCGCGGAAATTGGCGTTGCCGGCATCGATGACGATATCGTTGTCAGACAACACGCCGCGCAGAGCTTCGATCTGTTCGTCGACCGGCTTGCCGGCCAGCACCATGATGATGACCGGGCGCGGCGGCTTGATCGCAGCTGCCAGTTCCTCCAGGTTGTAGCAGGGCACCACCATGTCCCTGAGCGAACCGGCGCCTTCGAGGAAGGCATCGGTGCGCGCCTTGGTGCGGTTGAAGACGGCGATGCGGTGCCCGTGCTCGGCAATGTTGAGCGCGAGGTTGGAGCCCATTGTGCCAAGGCCGATCAGGCCGATTTCGGCTTTTTCCATCGTTTCTTCCCTGCTTTCGGATTTTGTTGAGGCCGCGTTTTTCGGGATGCCCATTTTTCGGCGAGATGATTGACGGGCCTTTCGCGCCACGTCAACCGCCTCGCCGAATTGTGTTGCGTCGGCGTTGTGTCAAACCGAGTCAGGAAGGGTTAGTTGGTGACCAGGCGACGCCTTGCCGATCGAACATATGGCGATAGGTTGGACATATGGCAGTCAAACGGATGGACAATGTCGGAATCGTCGTCGATGACCTCGACGAGACGATTGCTTTCTTTTGCGAGCTCGGCCTCGAACTGGAAGGGCGGGCGACGATCGAAGGCGAGTGGGCCGGACGTGTCACCGGGCTCGGCGATCAGCACGTCGAGATTGCCATGATGCGCTCACCGGACGGTCATAGCCGGCTCGAGCTCTCCCGTTTCCTCACGCCGACTGTCGTCGCCGATCACCGCACCGCGCCGGTCAACGCCCTGGGCTACCTGCGCGTCATGTTTACCGTGGACGACATCGACGACACGCTGGAAAGGCTCCGCAAGCGTGGCGCGCAGCTGGTCGGTGAAGTCGTCCGTTACCAGGAGGTGTATCGGCTCTGCTACATCCGCGGGCCGGAAGGACTGCTCATCGGACTGGCCGAGGAACTCGGCTAAGCGCCCTTCGCAGGCGGGGTGAATATCACTCGGCGCGGATATCGATCGGCGCTTCGATCTTTACCACTTGGAAATCCGAAACCAGAATATCGAGCCGCGCCGTCCAGCGGCCGGGAATCGGGATGACGAGATTGTCGACGCGCCAAGTGCCGTCGCCTGGCTTGGTCGCCGGACGCTTTATCGGCTCGATGCCGGAATCGGGCTTGGACAGCACAAGCGTCACTTGCTTGGCGTCCAGCGGGCCGAAATCGCCATCCATGATGACGATGGAGGCGGCGACCTCTCCGGTATGGCCGGGCGTGATGTCGATGTCGGCCATCGCCTTCATAGTGTGGATATGAGTCGACGTCGGTTGTGCCGCGGCAATTGCCAGCGCCCGTGGAGGCGGCGTGAAGCGCCAGCCGGCGGCAACGCCGAAGATCAGGAGCACGATCAGCATTTCGACTGAGATCGAGCGGGAGAGCCGCCGCCGCACTTCCGTCGCTCCGGCCTCGGCCAAGGCGGTGAGCCGCCATCGATTGACCGCCGCCAGCGTGAACAGAAACACCAGCAGCGCCAGCTTGATCAGCAGCAGCCGGCCATAGGCGGTGTTGACCAGTGCCGCCGGTGTCTGCACTTGGATGATGGCGAGCACCACACCGGCGGCGGCAAGCACTACCACCACGGGCATGATCGCGCGCGAAAACCGCCGCAGGAACGCCCCGGCTTCCACCGATTGGCTGCTCAACGCCAGGCCGAGCGGCAGCAATGCTCCAGCCCAGAAAGCGATGCCGGCGCCATGCAGGAACACCATAGGCCGCGTCAGCCATTGCGGTTCGGCTGCACTGGCATGGCCGCTGGCGGCAAGGGCTGCACCCACACCGGCCAGCCCGGCGAGCGCCAACGGCCTGGCGCCGGCACGCGATCCGACCAACGACAGCAGGCCAAGCCCGAGCGCCGCCAGCGAAATCAGCACCGTCCAGCCGAAGCTGGTGCCAAGCGCCGTCCGCCAGACCACCGGTTGCGCCAGCCGGGCGAGTGGCGCGCCCAGCGCGTCCAGCCCCTGGAACCCGAGCGACAGGGGTGCTGCGACCAGCCCGCAGAGGATGGCGGCAATGACGAAGCGCTGGCCCGAGCGCTGGCCTTGCGCCAGCCATGTCAGCGCGAAGGCGCCGCCAATGCCGAGGAAAAGCCCGATGTAGAGAAGAACCTTGCCGGTCCAGATCGCTGACCGCAAATCTATATCGACAGCTTCCCCCACCGCCGGCGCCGCACTTGGCGCGCCAACGGAAAACAGCACCGAGCCGCCGACCGGATGGCCATCGGCGGAAATCACCCGCCAGCTCAAGACATGGGTGCCCGGCCCGAGCTTTTGTGGATTGTCGATCTCAACCGTTTGGTCGCTCAACCGAAACGAGGTCAAAGCGACAGGCGTACCGTCGGGCCGCACCAAGGTCAGCACCAGCGGCGACACAGGCTCGCTGAAGGTCAGCGAAAATTGCGTGGGCGCTCGCTCCAGAACCGCGCCGTCGGCAGGCTCGGCCTTGATCAGCGCCGCATGGGCAAAGGCCTGGTTTGGCGTGGCAAGGACGGCAAGCAGCAGGATCGCGGCCAGCAGGCCGAAGCACCTGCCGGCTGTCCGTTCTATCCGCTGAAAACAGGCCACGTTCATGCCATCCACCAAAACAGTGGCGCGCCGCTTCGAAGCAGCGCGCCGCCAATGCATCATTTCTTCGGCAGCAGGTTGAGGCCGGGCGCCGGATCTTCCAGCGCATCCTCATCCTGACCAGCCGCCGGAATCTCTATCCAACGCGTGGTGGCGCCATCGCATTCCTGCACCACCGGAAAATAGAGTTTTTGCCCGGCCGGCAGATCGGCGGCGAACGTGCCGCGGAAGACGAACTCGTCATAAAATTCATCCGGCAGGCTGCCGCCGCTCCAGTCGACTTCCTTGACGCCCGAGGTCACCGCCTCGCCATAGAGCTGGTAGGATTTCTCGTACTTGCCTTTCTTGACCTGCAGCGTCCAGCCGGGCTTGGGCATCGGCTTCACCCCGATCACCCCTTCCGGGATCTGCACGCGCACGGCAATCGTCGCCTTGCCTTCGCAGCCATGCGGCACGCGCAGCACGGCCTTGTAGGTCGAACCGACCGCAACCTCCTGTGTTTCGAGCGTGATATGGGCGAAGGCGGCACTTGTCCCCAGGACGAGGAATGCAGCGGCCGGCAAATGATGCTTGTTCATGATGGGTCCCTCTCGAAAAAATTGATTGGCAATAATTGGTCAGTCGTTGTCTTCCAGGGGTGGCGCGCTGCCTATGGCTTGCACGGCAAACTCGACGGTCACGGTTCCGGCCCTCTCGAAAGTCAGCGTAGCGGCAAACATCTGACCTTCTTTAGGGGGCTGCTTCAGATCCATGAACATCACGTGATAGGCGCCGGGACCCAGCGTGACCTTGCCGCCCGCCGGGATATCCAGGCCGCCACTGACCGGGCGCATGGTCATGACGCCGTCTTTGACTCCCATTTCATGCAGTTCGGCCTTCCCCGAAATATCGGAGGCAATCGACAGCAGCCGGTCCGGCGCGCTGCCCTTGTTGACGATGGTGAAATAGCCGCCGGCAACCTTGGCGCCGGCCGGCGTGGCGCGCGACCAGGGATGCTTGATCTCGATGTCACCGGCCTTGAACTCATGCGCAAGGACGGAATGGGGGCCGGCGAACAACAGTGCAAAGGCGAAGAGGGCGCTGCCGAGACGCTGCTCGATAGTGGTGGAGAAAGGGGCACTGCGGCGCAACGCGCCGGCACGAAGAAAAAGGAACATGGGTAGGCTCCATGAATATGAGGTCGCGCCTTTGTCCGGCTGCGAACGTGTTTATCATTGGATGATTATCGCCTGCGCAGGTTACGCGAAGCGAGCGGCGGTTTTTCAGCCCGCAAGCGGCGGCGCGCGGGGATTGGCCGGAGAGCGCTCACGCGTGACGTCGGGATGCCTGACTGCCGGCGGGAGAAACGCGACTGTTTCAAAAGACAGGCTCACCGGCGCCACGCCGACGCCTGCTGGCGGCGCATAGGCGATGGAGGCCATGCTGCAGCCGAGCATGCAGCACGCCGGCATATGCTGCTGGTGCGGATCGCCGCCGGGAAGCTGGACCGCCCCCTCATGTGTACAGATGACGTTGCCGAAAGCGTCGAGTTGCGAGTCATCCGGCGCAATGCCGAAAGCAAGCACGCCGAGCGTCGACTGGAGCAGCAGCACACAGGCCGCGACAAAGGCGGCCGTCATGCTCAATCTCTTACGCCGGAAGTCCAAAGACCTGCCTCTTCACGCAGCAACGCGTGGATATCTAGCACGCGGCATGTCGGCGGAAAATCGCCAAATCATCGCTGCGGCAACGCGGCGCGTTCGATCCATGTCGCACAAAAGTGCGCAGCGGTTTGGGATAACGGCATGAGGCAGAGATCTTGTGCGCATAAGGTCCCTTCGGACGTCGCGCTCAGGAAGCCGGGCGGCCGCCGATTTCCGGAATCGACGTCAACAGCGTGTGGCGTGCCGACTTCAGATGCTTGCGGCAGGCGGCGTCGACCTTGCCGAGATCGCGCGATTTCAGCGCCGCGATGTAGGCGAGATGCTCGCTCACCGCGACTTCGTTGCGCTCGCGCTCTTGCGCCTTGTTCCACTGGTAGTGGTAGTGAAAGATCATGGCGATGACGTCGTAGAAATCGACGATGAAGCGGTTGTGCGACGCCCGGTGGATCAGCCGGTGGAAGCGCTCGTCTAGCTCAGAGAATTCGTTGAAGCGGATGGCGATTTCGCTGGCCAGAAGCCGGTGCTCGTCTTCCAGCCGGTCGAGATCCGCCCAGACCGGACTATCCCCAGGCAAGGCGGCAAAGGCCGCCGCCGAGCGTATCTCGAACATCTCGCGGATTTCAGTGAGTTCGAGCGCGAAGGCTCGCGTAAATCCTTTCAGCACCCAGTGGCTGTTGCGCCGCTTCTCGATCAGGCCGAAGCGGGAGAAGCGGATGAGGAACTCTCGCACGCTGGTGGTGCCGACGCCGATCTCGCGCGCCAGTTCGAGCTCGTTGATCTGCATGCCGGCCTCTGCACCGCCGGCCAGCAACCTGCGCATAAACGACCGCTCGATGATCTGGGCCAGTGTGTCTGTCTCCTCCTCAGGGAAGAAATCATCCGCCTTCGGCGCCCTGAGCACTGTCTTGCTGCGTTTGTTCCACGCGATCAGCCCGGTCTCTTCCATGCGCGCCAGAATGGTGCGCACGGTCGTGCGGCTGACGCCGAGCAAAGTGCCCAGTTCCGGCTCCGACGGCAGGCTCTGGGTCTCATCGAGCAGCCGCAGACCCCTGTTGTAAGCGTCCTTGTAGACGTTGTTGCTCTTCGACATCCCTGCCCCGTTGCGCGCCGGCGCTTGCTGTGGCTGGCTTGAAGCGCGATATCACATATGTCCTGGCGCTCACCCGGCAAAGCAAAACGCTCTGCGTGTAAGACGCCGCTCCCCACAAGCCAAGCGTCCATCGGACGCATGGTCTCCTCGTGAAAAAACAATTGACGCACAAATGTTTTTTCACGATAAAAGACATTATATGTAAACAGACGCGTGTCAATCCGCGCATCCCCAGGAACAGACCCAGGAAACTGCCCGTGAACGCCTCGAACAGCATTCTTCTGTCCCCCGCCGACAATGTCGCGGTCGCCAATGGCCGCATCGAGATCGGCACCCCTCTGCCCGGCGGCGCCGTCGCCACGGCCTTGATCGAGCCCGGCCACAAGGTGGCGATCAAGCCTATCGCCGCCGGCGAGGCGGTGGTCAAGTATGCCCAGGCCATCGGCCGCGCCACCCAGGACATCGCGCCCGGCGACCACGTCCATTCGCACAATCTGGTCTTCGAGTCCGGTCGTCTGCCGGTCGTGCCGCCGAGCGAAGCGGAGCATGCCACCGAAGCTGACCGCGCCCGGACATTCATGGGCTATCGTCGCGCCGATGGCCGTGCCGGCACGCGCAACTTCATCGGCATCATCGCCAGCGTCAATTGCTCGGCCACCGTCTGCCACGCCATCGCCGACGAGGCCAACCGCGTGCTGCTGCCGAAATATCCGGGGATCGACGGCTTCGTCCCGATCGTCCATGGCCAGGGCTGCGGCATGAGCGGCACCGGCGACGGCATGATGGTGCTGCACCGCACGCTCGCCGGCTACACCCGCCACCCGAATTTCGGCGGCGCGCTGATGGTCGGCCTCGGCTGCGAGGTCAACCAGCTCACCCTTTACGGCCAGAAGGGTGCGGCGGCGGGAAAACGCCATTTCAATATCCAGGACGCCGGCGGTTCGCGCAAATCGGTCGCAAAGGCGATGGGCGTGCTCGCCGAAATCGCCGAGGAAGTCGGCCAGTATCAGCGCGAGCCGATCCCCGTCTCGGAGATCGTCGTCGGCCTGCAATGCGGCGGCTCCGACGGCATGTCGGGCATCACCGCCAATCCCGCACTAGGTGCGGCGGTCGACATCCTGGCCGGCGTCGGCGGCATCGGCATCCTGTCGGAGACGACGGAGATCTATGGCGCCGAACATCTGCTCGCCTATCGCGCGGCAACACCGGAGATCGCCAAGAAGCTCGACGGTTTCGTCAAATGGTGGGAGGACCATGTCGCCAAGCACGGCGCCTCGATCGACAACAACCCCTCGCCCGGCAACAAACGCGGTGGCCTGACCACCATTCTGGAAAAGTCGCTGGGCGCCGTCGCCAAGGGCGGCCAGACGCCGCTCAACGGCGTCTTCGGCTATGCCGAGAAGGTCACCGGCAGCGGCCTGGTGTTCATGGACACGCCCGGTTACGACCCGGTCTCGGCGACCGGTCAGGTGGCGGGCGGCGCCAACATCATCGTCTTCACCACCGGCCGCGGCTCCTGCTTCGGCTGCCGGCCCACGCCGTCGATCAAAGTCGCCACCAACTCGACCATGTACCACCAGATGGAAGAGGACATGGACGTCAATTGCGGCGTCATTGCTTCGGGTGAAAAGACCATCGCCGGCATGGGCCGGGAACTCTTTGAGCTCATCGTCGAGACGGCATCGGGCCGCAAGACCAAGAGCGAGGCGTTCGGCTACGGCGACAACGAGTTCGTGCCGTGGCACCTCGGCGCGACGCTCTAACCACCGACGAAAAAAGCGGGCTGCAACGACGGCTCACAAGGGGAGGCTTTGGATGGACAAACGCCGCATCGGCACGACTGCGCTCGAGGTCACTGAGATAAGCTTCGGCGGGGCGGCGATCGGCGGGCTCTACCGGGCCTGTCCGCGCGAAGCGGCGATGGAGACGCTGCAGACAGCCTGGGATGCCGGCCTGCGCTATTTCGACACCGCGCCCTTCTATGGCTTCGGCCTGTCGGAGCGGCGGACCGGCGATTTCCTGCGCTACAAGCCGCGGGATTCCTATGTGCTGTCGACCAAGGTCGGACGGCTGTTCCGCCCGGTGCCGGAAGACCAGGTTCCCGATCATTCCTATGTCGACCCGCTGCCTTTCGCGCTCGACTACGACTACTCGTATGACGGCATCATGCGCTCGGTCGAGTTCTCCTATGCGCGGCTCGGGCTGAACCGGATAGACATCCTGTTTGTGCACGACATCGGCACCTACACACATGGCGTCGAGAAGACGAAGCTGCACTTTCGCCAGCTGGTGGACGGCGGGTTGAAGGCGCTGGAAGAGCTTAAAACGTCCGGCGTGATTTCCGCCTATGGGCTCGGCGTCAACGAGGTGCAGATCTGCCTCGACGTATTGCGCGAAGCACCGCTCGACTGCATCCTGCTGGCCAGCCGCTATTCGCTGCTCGACCGCTCGGCTGAAGCCGAGTTGCTGCCGCTGTGTCGTGAGCGACAGACTTCGCTCATCATCGGCGGCGTCTTCAACTCCGGCATCCTGGCGACCGGACCGGTGCACGGTGCGCATTTCGACTATCTGCCGGCGACGCAGGACATACTCGAGCGTGTCGGCGCGATGGAGAAAATCGCTGATGAGGGCGGATATCCGCTGGCGGCGGCTGCATTGCAGTTTCCGCTGCAGGAGCCTGTCGTGGCCAGCGTGCTGACCGGAACGGCCAAGCCTGCCAACCTGACGCGCAACCTCGACCTGTTCGACGTCCAGGTGCCGCAAGCGGAATTCGCCCGCTACGCTCCCTACACCATCGTGCAGGAGCTCGGCTGACGAAACGCCACAATCACGGTTCTCAAGAAGGAATGAATATTCCATATTGACTCGACGGTGGAATTAATATTCCATGATGATCAAGGAGGATCGGGAGCGTCTGGACGTGGCACTGAGGATCGGCAGGGAGGTTTCCCCGCCAAGCCATGCGCAGGCCGATATGAAACACCGCTTGCGTCGGCCGGACCGATGCACTATCAAAAAGCGGCAACTGTTTTTTATTGATAAAGTTCTGTTTGGGCCGCGCCTATCCAAATGGAGCTTCCGCAACCTTCACCGGGCGATCTAGGGAGGATTCCTAATGAAATTCGTGACCAGCATTCTCAACCGCCGCTCACTGATGGCACTAGCTGCCGCCTCGATGCTTGCCGGCACGCTGCACACGGCGCCGGCTTCGGCGGCGGACGTGACCATTCCGATCATCGTCAAGGACACCACGTCCTTCTACTGGCAGATCGTCCTGGCCGGCGCCCGCAAGGCCGGCAAGGATCTCGGCGTCAACGTACCCGAACTCGGCGCCCAGGCTGAAACCGACGTCAACGGCCAGGTCTCGATCCTCGAGAATGCCGTCGCGGGCAACCCGGCCGCGATCGTCATCGCGCCGACCGAATTCAAGGCGCTTGGCAAGCCGATCGATGAAGCGGCCAGCAAGGTCAAGGTCATCGGCATCGACTCCGGCGCCGACTCCAAGGCGTTCACCTCGTTCCTGACCACCGACAATGTGCAGGGCGGTCGCGTCGCCGCTGACGGTCTTGCAGCAGCCATCGGCGAAGCCAATGGCGGCAAGATCGAGGGCGACGTCGCCCTGATCACCAACGCGCCGGGCGCCGGTTCGCTGGAGCAGCGCAAGCAGGGCTTCACCGAGCAGCTGGCCGCGAAATATCCGGGGCTGAAGCTCGTCGCCGACAAATATGCCGACGGCCAGGCAACGACCGGGCTCAACATCGCCACCGACCTGATCACCGCCAACCCGAACCTCAAGGGCATCTTCGCGTCCAACCTGATCATGGCGCAGGGCGTCGGTCAGGCAGTCGCCGAGAACAACCTTGGCGGCAAGCTGGCGCTGGTCGGCTTCGACAGCGACGAGAAGCTGATCAAGTTCCTCAATGACGGCGTCATTTCCGCGCTCGTCGTCCAGGATCCGTACCGGATGGGCTATGACGGCATCAAGACCGCGCTCGCCGCCTCGAAGGGCGAGAAGGTCGAGGCCAATGTCGACACCGGCGCCAACCTGGTGACCAAGGCAAACATGAAAGACCCCAAGATCGACGCCCTGCTCAACCCGAAGCTCTGAGCCCGTCAGGCAAAAATCGTTTCCGGGGCCTCGCGCCCCGGAAACACCGATACCAGCTTGAATATCCACCGGCTTGAATCACCTCGACGATGCGGCTTGACTGCATCGCGACGTGCCAATCGTAAGGCCAACCTGGGAGGATTGTCATGACGCCCACGGCGCAGGAACTGCACCCGGCCCCAACGCTAGCGCCCGGCAGGACGATCCTCGAACTGCACGGGCTGGAAAAACGCTATCCCGGCACGCATGCGCTGAAGCCCGTTCACCTTGCCTTCAAGGCAGGTGAGATCCACGCCATCGTCGGCGAGAACGGCGCCGGCAAATCCACCCTGATCAAGCTTCTGACCGGCGTCATGCCGCGCACCTCCGGCGATGTCATCTGGGAGGGCAAACCGGCAGCGCTGGCAACCCCGCACGAGGCGATGGCGCTGGGCATCAACGCCGTGCATCAGGAGGTCGTGCTCTGTCGCCATCTCACCGTCGCCGCCAACATGTTCCTCGGCGAGGAGAACTCGCGCTTCGGCATCCTGCAGCAGCGCGCCATGGTCAAGGAAGCGCAGAAGATCATCGACGGTCTCGGCTTCGACCTGCCGGCGCATGTCATGCTGGGTGACCTCACCATCGGCCAGCAGCAGCTGATCGCCGCCGCCCGCGCCACCGTGCGCGGCACCAAATTCCTCATCTTCGACGAGCCGACCGCCTATCTCACCCGCAAGGAAGCCGACCAGCTGTTCACGCTGATCCGCAGGCTCAAGGGCGAAGGCGTCACCATCATCTACATCAGCCATCGCATGGAAGAGGTGTTCGAACTCGCCGATCGCGTCTCGGTTCTGCGCGACGGCACGCTGGTCGGCACTCGTAACATTGCCGAGACCAATGACGCCGAGCTGGTCAAGATGATGATCAACCGCTCGATCGAGCAAGTCTACCACAAGGAGCATTTCACCCCCGGTGCCGTGATCGTTGAAGCGAAAAACCTGTCGGGCAAGGGCTTCGAAGACGTCTCGATGACAGTGCGCGCCGGCGAGATCGTCGGGCTCTATGGCCTGATCGGCGCCGGGCGGAGCGAGTTCGTCACCACGCTCTATGGCCGCCACAAGAAGTCGGCCGGACAGGTCCTTTGGCAAGGCAAGCCGGTCCACATCAATTCCGAGCACGACGCGATCAAGCTCGGCATGGCGCTGGCGCCGGAAAGCCGCCGCGACCAGGGCCTGTGCCTGAACCTGCCGGTCGGCCTCAACCTCAACCTGCCGATCTACAAGCGCATCTCCAACAACCTGCTGATTTCGAACACGAAGGAAAAGGCTGAAGCCGATCGCCAGATCGCCGGCCTCCGCATCAAAACGCCGACACGCGGCGCACTGGCCTCCAGCCTGTCCGGCGGCAACCAGCAGAAGATCGTTATCGGCAAATGGCTGGCGCACGGCGCCAAGCTGTTCATCTTCGACGAGCCTACGGTCGGCGTAGATGTCGGCACCAAGGCCGAGATCTACCGCCTGTTCGGGGAACTGTTGTCCAAGGGCGCCGGCATCATCCTGATCTCGTCCTATCTGCCCGAGGTTTACGAGCTCGCCGATACGCTGCACGTGTTCCGGCGCGGCAAACTGGTGGCGAGCCACGGTTTTCGCGCCGCTAGCCATGAAGACGTGCTGACGCAGGCGATCGGCTGACAAAACAAGAAACGGGAGGAACCATGAGCATCGAAACCGTCGCGATCGAAAAACCGAAACGGAACTACAACGTCCTGTTCGGGCTGACGCTTCTGGCGTTGCTGGTTCTGCTCTGGATCGTGCTATCGGTGGCGACGCCGAGCTTCGCCTCCTCCAACAACATCGCCAATCTTTTGCGGCAGGGCTCGATGATCGCCATCATGGCGGTCGGCCAGACCTTCGTCATCATCACCGGCGGCATCGACCTCTCGGTCGGCGCCGTGGTCGGCTTCGCCACCGTCATTGTCGCCATGATGATCAATGCCGGCTTCCCGATCTGGGTCGCCATTCTGGTGACGCTGCTGGTCGGCGTTGCCATCGGCCTGTTCCATGGCTTCGGCATCGTCAAGATGGGCCTGCCGCCCTTCATCATCACGCTGGCGACGCTGACCTCGTTGCGCGGCATCGGCCTGTTGATGACCAACGGCAATTCGATCAACATCAACAGCGACAGCTTCACCGCGTTCTCGCGCAGTTCCTTTGTCGGCATCCCCAATCTGTTCTGGATGGTGATCCTGGTCGGTATCCCGGCCTACATCTTCCTGCACCACAGCCGCTGGGGCCGCTATCTCTTCTCTGTGGGATCCAATGCCGAGGCCTCGCGCCTCTCGGGCGTCAATGTCCAGCGCACCATCTACATGGCCTACACGCTGTCGGGCCTATGCGCGGCCTTCGTCGGCGTGCTGCTGGCGGCGCGCATCGGCATCGGCAACCCGACCCAGGCCGAAGGTTGGGAGTTGCAGGCGATCGCCTCATCGGTGATCGGCGGCACCTCGCTGTTCGGCGCCGTCGGCTCGGTGCATGGCCCACTGCTCGGCGCCTTCATCCTGGCCACCATCAACAACGGCGCCAATCTGCTCAACGTCAACTCGTTCTGGCAGCGCATCATCACCGGCGCGCTGATCATAATCATCGTCTATTTCGACGGGCTGCGCCGTCGCGGCAAGTAATCCTCCCTGACCTTCTGCGCCGGCCTGCTTAACAACGGACCGGCGCCTTTTTTGAGAAACACTGGAATTGCCGAATGAAAGCTGTTGTCTGCCGCTCGCCCGGCGAGCTTGTCCTGGAAGACCGGCCGGCGCCAGGAGCGCCGCCTGCCGGCTGGGCGCTGGTCGCCGTCAGCCATGTCGGCATCTGCGGCACCGACTACCACATCTTCGAAGGCAAGCACCCGTTCCTTGCCTATCCCCGCATCATGGGCCATGAAGTGTCGGGCACCGTCGTCGAGACCGGCGAAGATGTCGACCTTGCCGTGGGCGAGCCCGTCATCATCAATCCCTATCTCGCTTGCGGAAAATGCATCGCCTGCCGGCACGGCAAGCCGAATTGCTGCGTCAGGATCGAAGTGCTTGGCGTCCATCGCGACGGCGCCATGGCCGAGCAGATCCTGGTGCCGGCGCAGAATCTTTATCCGGCAAACGGCTTGTCGCTGGCCGATGCGGCGGCGGTGGAATTCCTCGCCATCGGCGCGCATGCCGTGCGGCGCGCTCGCGCCGAACCAGGCGCCCGCACGCTGGTCATCGGCGCCGGGCCGATCGGCCTTGGCGCAGCGCTGTTTGCGCGCATCGCCGGGCTCGATGTCAGCCTGCTCGACATGAGCACGGAGCGGCTGGATTTTGCAAAAGGCGAACTCGGCTTCGCCACGCTCGTCGGCTCACAAAAAGCGGCAGCCGAACTGGTGCGCGAGGCAACCGGCGGCGAAGGGTTCGACATCGTCTTCGACGCCACCGGCAACACCGCCTCGGTGCAGTCGGCCTTCGCCCATGTCGCGCATGGCGGCACGCTCGTGCTGGTCAGCGTCGTCAAGGATGACATCGTCTTTTCCGACCCGGAATTCCACAAGCGCGAAATGACATTGATCGGCAGCCGCAACGCGCTGAAAGTCGATTTCGACCACGTCGCCGCCTCGATCCGCAACGGCGCCGTGCCGCTGGCAAAACTCGTCACCCACCGCACCACGCTGGCCGGCACGCCGGATGATCTCACCCGCTGGGCGCATGAGAAATCGGGGTTGATCAAGGCTGTGATCGAGGTTGGGGCATAACATCGCAGGTGGTCCCGGCCCGAATGACGACGACCCGCGCAGGTTGACTCCCACTCCGTCCTCGAAACGCCAGGCCGCTGAAAAATAGGCGCGACCCCGCTACAGCGCCGACAGTTTCAGCTCGACCCGCTCCGCCGGAAACCGTGTTTCGGCAAACTGGATCGGCTGGCCGTCCGGTGTGACGTTGACGGCGACCGCCACCAGCACGATTGCGCCGGGCTGCAGATCGAGGTCGGCGAGATCGGCGGCATCGGCATGGCGGGCCGACAGCACCGTCGATTGCCTGAGATAATCGTCAATGCCGAAACGCTTGAGCGAGGCGGTAACCGAACCGGTTTCGGCCATCGCAGCATTGATGCCGGCGAAACGCTTCGCCTCGTACCAGGCGGCGGCGCGCGACACCGGCCGTCCATCGGCTTCGCCGCGCGTCTCCAGGCGGATCACCTCAGCCCCTCTTGCCAGACCAAGCCCCTCGGCGACGCGCTGACTGGCCGACTCAACTGTAGAAGCTAGCAGCACGATGTGCCGTTCCGATGTTTGCCCTTGCAGACCGGTCGAAAACCGAGTGCGCGCGCCGATCGGATAGGACAGCCGTTTGCGCGAAAAGACGAAGGTGCCGCGTCCCTGCTCGGCCCGCAGCACGCCGTCCTGCACCAGGGCCGATATGGCGCTGCGCACCGTGTGGCGATTGACGCCGTAGCGTTCGGCCAAGGCCATTTCCGGCGGCAGCGCGGCATTCTCGGCAAAATCGCCGGCGGCGATCGAATGCAGGATCAGGTCCGCAATCTGCCGCCACAGCGCGACACCGCTACGGCGTTCGATGCTGCTCGCGCCCTTTTGAGCCACCATTTCGTCCACGCTCCCGCCCATGTCATCCACCCGTCATGGACACAAGTTAGATAATAGGTATAATTTGTATAATTGTCTATATCACTAGACAAATTATATACATTCAGGGAGTTGTCCATGCGAGGACAGGAAGCCCGCGACCAGGCCGAGCGCAAAGCCGTCATGACGACGTTGGCGCAGGCCAGTGGCGATGACATCGCCCGGCTGTGGAATGAGGCCGGCCTGATCTCGGAAGCAGAGCTTTTGCGCGGCCCGGAAACCGGTCTGGTCACCGTGCGTGGCCGCATCGGCGGCGGCGGCGCGCCCTTCAATGTCGGTGAAGTGACCGTCACCCGCGCCACCGTCCGGCTCTCTTCCGGACAGGTCGGCCACAGCTACATGCTCGGGCGCGACAGGCAGAAGGCGAAGCTTGCGGCAATCGCCGATGCACTTTGGCAGGATCCTGCCCATCGGCAGACGGTCGAGAGTGCGCTGGTCGCACCGCTGCGCGCCGCCCAAAGCGAGGCGCGCGAAAAGCGCCGCTCCGAGACGGCGGCAACGAAAGTGGATTTCTTCACCATGGTGCGCGGAGAAGACTGATGGACATCGCAGCCCAATGGATCGACGGCGGCTTCGCCGATCCGGTGTTCAACGCCCAGGCGGTCTTCCGCGCGGTCATGGATGCCATGGCGCGGCCGGGCAGCGAGCGGCCTCTGCCTGCCTTCGCCCGCCCCCCTTCGCCGCTGTCCGCAACCGCCGGCGCCATTGCACTTTCGCTCTGCGACAACGACACACCGCTCTGGCTCGATCCTGCTTTGCAGGCATCGGCAGCGATCAAATCCTGGCTCGGCTTCCACGCCGGCGCGCCACTCGCCAACACACCTGCCGATGCGCATTTCGCGTTGGTCGCCACGCCGGCCGAGATGGCCGCCCTCGACGGTCTTTCGCAAGGCACGCAGGATTATCCCGACCGTTCGACGACACTGATCCTGCAGGTCAGCGATCTCACCTCCGGCGCGCCGCTATTGCTCGAAGGCCCAGGCATCGAAAAGACGGCGACCATCGCGCCGGCGCAGATGCCGCGCCATTTCGTCGAACAGTGGAAGCAGAACAGCCAGCGCTTTCCGCGCGGCGTCGACATCATCCTGGCGGCGCCCGACGGTATCGCCTGCCTGCCGCGCACGACGCGCATCAAGACGATGGAGGCATAAATGTATGTCGCGGTAAAAGGCGGCGAAGTCGCAATCGCCAATGCCCACAGTCTGCTTGCGGACCGCCGTCGCGGCGACCGTTCGGTGCCGGCGCTGCGCCTCGACCAGATCGTCGAACAGCTGGCGCTCGGCGTCGACCGGGTGATGAGCGAAGGATCGCTCTACGACCGGGAACTGGCGGCGCTCGCCATAGTCCAGGCGCGCGGCGACATGATCGAGGCGATCTTCCTGGTGCGCGCCTACCGCACCACACTGCCGCGCTTCGGCTACACCAACGCCATCGACACCGGCGCCATGCTGGTCGAGCGGCGCGTGTCGGCGACCTACAAGGATTTGCCCGGCGGCCAGCTGCTTGGGCCTACCTTCGACTACACCCACCGCCTGCTCGACCCGGAACTCGCCGCCGGCGCCGATGTCGCCGAACCGCTGCAGCGCGAGACGGAAACGCAGGCCATGCCGCGCGTTTCGACGATCCTCGCCCGCGAAGGGCTGATTGAGCCGGATGGCGACATGCCGCAGGACCATGTCCCCGGCGACATCACCCGTGAGCCGCTTGAGTTTCCGATGGCGCGCGACATCCGCCTGCAGGCGCTGTCGCGCGGCGATGAAGGGTTTCTGCTGGCGCTCGGCTATTCCACCCAGCGCGGCTATGCCCGCAACCACCCCTTTGTCGGCGAGGTGCGTATCGGCGAGGTCGAGCTGGAACTCGACGTGCCGGAACTGCCCTTCGCCGTGCTGCTCGGCAAGGTCCGCGTCACCGAATGCCAGATGGTCAACCAGTTCAAGGGCTCGGCCAAGGCGCCGCCGCAATTCACCCGCGGCTACGGACTGGTCTTCGGCCAAAGCGAGCGCAAGGCGATGGCCATGGCGCTGTGCGACCGCGCGCTGCGCGCAACGGAACTCGGCGAAGATGTCGTCGCCGCCGCGCAGGACGAGGAGTTCGTCATCTCGCACTCCGACAATGTTCAGGCGACCGGCTTCGTGGAGCATTTGAAGCTGCCGCACTATGTCGACTTCCAGGCCGAGCTCGATTTGGTGCGCCGCATGCGCGCCGAATACGAAGCTCGAGAGAACCCTGCAAAGGTGGAAGAGAAGCGGGAGGCGGCCGAATGAGCCTAATCGCCCCCGCCATTGCCGCCACCCCCGTTGCCGCCATCCCCGTTGCCGCCGTCATGGGAATGGCTGCTATGCCCGCCGACGTAGCTGCCGTTTCCGCCTGTGACATGCGCGCCATCTCTGGAAGCAGGCAGAAACAAGCGCCGAGGTACAAAACCGACCACGCAGACAAACGCCAGAAGCAGAATTGCAATCTGGATCCAACCGGTCTGAGTCATTCGACTTCGCCTTTATTTCCGTTTTCTGGGCGTCAATGCAATAGCAGGGAGTGGATTTGATCGCCATGACCGACATCGCCACCTACAACTTCGCCTATCTCGACGAGCAGACCAAAAGGATGATCCGCCGGGCGATCCTCAAGGGCATCGCCATCCCTGGCTATCAGGTTCCCTTCGCTTCGCGCGAAATGCCGATGCCCTATGGCTGGGGCACTGGCGGCGTGCAGGTCACCGCCTCGATTATCGGGCCGGACGATGTGCTGAAAGTCATCGACCAGGGCGCCGACGACACCACCAATGCCGTCTCGATCCGCGCCTTCTTCAAGAAGGTAGCCAACGTCGCGGTGACGACCGATACCGCCAGCGCCACCATCATCCAGACCCGCCATCGCGTCCCGGAACACCCGCTGAGCGCCGGCCAAGTTCTAGTCTACCAAGTGCCGATACCCGAGCCGTTGCGCTTCCTCGAGCCGCGCGAAACCGAAACGCGCAAAATGCATGCGCTCGAGGAATACGGCCTGATGCATGTGAAGCTCTACGAGGACATTGCCAAACACGGCCGCATCGCCACCACCTATGCCTATCCGGTCAAGGTCGAGGGCCGCTATGTCATGGACCCCTCGCCGACGCCGAAATTCGACAACCCCAAAATGCACCGTTCGCCGGCCCTGCAACTGTTCGGAGCCGGGCGCGAAAAGCGCATCTATGCCGTGCCGCCCTTCACCGATGTCGTCAGCCTCGACTTCGAGGATCATCCCTTCGAGGTCCAGACCTTCGACCTGCCCTGTGCGCTGTGCGCGGCGGAAAATGTCTATCTCGACGAGGTCATCCTCGACGACCATGGCGACCACATGTTCGTCTGCTCCGACACCGACCATTGCGAGAAGCGGCGCGCCGAAGGACATCGCGGCCACCTTGCGGCTGAAAGCCATGTTACCGCAGGAAAGATGAGGCCAGCAGAATGACCGGCGACCCACTGCTGCGCGTCTCCGAACTGTCCAAATTCTACGGCTCGCGCGTCGGCTGCGAGAATGTCACCTTCGACCTGTGGCCGGGTGAGGTTCTGGCCGTCGTCGGCGAATCCGGCTCCGGCAAGACGACGCTGCTCAACTGCCTGTCGACGCGGCTGCTACCATCTTCTGGCACCGCCAGCTACCGCATGCGCGACGGCCAGTTCCGCGAACTCTACCGTATGAGCGAGGCCGAGTGCCGCTTCCTGATGCGCACCGACTGGGGCTTTGTTCATCAGAACCCCGCCGACGGCTTGCGCATGACGGTGTCTGCCGGCGCCAATGTCGGCGAGCGGCTAATGGCGGTCGGTGACCGCCATTACGGCAAGATCCGCGCCACTGCCGTCGACTGGCTGTCGCGCGTCGAGATCGACGAGGACCGCATCGACGACGAGCCGCGCGCCTTTTCCGGCGGCATGCGCCAGCGCCTGCAAATCGCCCGCAACCTCGTCACCGGACCGAGGCTGGTGTTCATGGACGAGCCGACCGGCGGCCTCGACGTCTCGGTGCAGGCGCGCCTGCTCGATTTGCTGCGCGGGTTGGTCACCGATCTCGGCCTGGCGGCCATCGTCGTCACCCACGATCTCGCCGTCGCCCGGCTTCTGTCGCAGCGTATGATGGTGATGAAAGACGGCCGTGTCGTCGAAAGCGGCCTGACGGATCGCGTGCTCGACGATCCCCGCGCGCCTTACACGCAATTGCTTGTTTCCTCGATGCTGGCACCTCGAACCTCGCGCTCGCCGGCGACAACATCTGGAACAATGCGCAGTGGCAGCATGGCGACGTCTGGACGAAACTGCTGCAGACCATCGTCATGGCCTTTCTCGGCACGTTGCTCGGCGGCCTCGTCGCCTTCCCGCTCGCCTTCTTCGCCGCCCGCAACATCACGCCGAGCGGATTGTTCGGCCAGGTGCTCAAGCGCTTCTTCGATTTCATGCGATCGGTCGACATGCTGATCTGGGCGCTGTTCTTCACCCGCGCCTTCGGCCCGGGACCGCTCGCCGGCAGCGCCGCGATCTTCTTCACCGAAATAGGCACGCTCGGCAAAATCTATTCGGAAAGCCTGGAAAACATCGACGACAAACCGCGCGAGGGCATCAAGTCGACCGGCGCCAACGGCCTGCTGGTGCAGCGCTATGGGGTCATGCCGGAAGTGATCCCGGTCTTCATCAGCCAGACGCTCTACCAGTGGGAATCCAACACAAGAGGCGCCACCATCATCGGCGCCGTCGGCGCTGGCGGCATCGGCCTGAAACTCTGGGAAGCCATGCGCACCAATTCCAACTGGGCCAACGTCTTCTACATGGTGCTGCTGATCCTGCTCGTCGTGTTTGTGTTCGACAACATCTCGAATTTCCTGAGGCGCCGGCTCAGCCGGACCATCCATGATTACAACAGGATGCAGGCCGAGGAGGGGTGACGTGCGAGGGACAGCACCCCCCTCTGTCCTGCCGGACAGTGGGGGGTGTGAAGGAACGCAGCACTCCTTGGGCGGCGCGGCTAAGCCGCCCGCTTCCACCCATCCCTGATATGCCTGTATCCCTCGCGATAAACCGCTTCCGGCGTCACGGAAAAATCCCGCCACACCTTGGTCGCCGCCGCCAGATCCTTCAGCGACCTGCCAAACGCCTCGATCGTCAGCCAGTCGTCATAGCCGCTCTTGCGGATGGCCGCGAAAGTCTCTTTCCACGGAATGTTCCCGCGTCCCGGCACGCCGCGATCGTTCTCCGAAATGTGGATGTGCACGACATTCCTGCGGTGCTTCGTATAGGCGCCGATCGGGTCGGCTTCCTCGATATTGGCGTGGAAGGTGTCGTACATCGCCTTGATGTGCGGCCGGTCGATGGCATCGACGTGCTCGGACAGATCGGCCATCGTGTTCAGCAGATAGCACTCGAAACGGTTGAGCGCCTCCAACCCGATGGTAACGTTCCGCTTGCCGGCATGATCGCCAATGGCGCGCTGCGAGGCGATCGAGCGCTTCTTCTCGGCAGCGGTCGGCCCGCTGCCGGAGAAGGCGCCGAGCGTCGAATGCAGCGGCCCGCTCAGCGTACTCGCGCCGAGCGCCTGAGCGCAATCGATCGCCCATTTCATGTAGCCGATGCCGGCCTTGCGGGTCACGGCATCCGGCGAAATCAGATTCATCGCCGGGTCGCCCATCGCCGTAACAGCCGTGCGCTCCAACCCGATGCGGTCGAGCAAATCGCCAAGCTTCTTGTAGTCCTCTGGCGTGCCTGAGAAGATCGGTATCTCGACGCCGTCGAAGCCGGTCGCCTTGATGTCGCGCAGCAACGGCTCGTGTTTCTTAGACACGGAAGTCGTCCACAAAAACATGCACATGCCGATTTTCATCGACAGCCCCTCCCCATTTGACGGCGCGCTGGTTTCTTTCGCACCTCGCACCATGCGCCCTCATTCGGCCGCTTAGCGGCCACCTTCTCCCCGAAGGGAGAAGAGACTTGGCGCCGGCGCTACCTAAAGTTTCGTCCACGCCCCGTTCTTCTTCGACGACTTCACGCAGGCCTCGATGAACGCCATACCTTCGACGCCGTCCTGGATGGTCGGGAACACCACGTCCTTGCCCGGTCTGCCGCCCTTCTTGCGTGCCGCGCGGATCGCGCGCGCCGCCTCCTGGTAGATGTTGGCGAAGCCTTCGAGATAGCCTTCCGGATGGCCAGACGGAACGCGGCTGACGCGTCCCGCAACCGGCAGCGCGCCGGCGCCGTTGCGGGTGAGCAGCTGCTTGGGCTGGCCGAACGGCGTGTACCAGAGATAGTTCGGATCGGCCTGCACCCATTCCAGCCCGCCTTTAGAGCCATAGATGCGCAGCTTCAGCCCGTTCTCGTGGCCCGGCGCCACCTGGCTCGCCCAGATCATGCCCTTGGCCGGATGCACCTTGCCGACCGGCTTGAAGCGCAGCATGACGTTGACATTGTCGTCGAGCAGCCGCCCCGGCACGAAAGCGTCGAGATCGGCCGACAGCGAACCGAGCTCCAGACCCGAGACGAAGCGCGCCAGATTGTAGGCGTGCGTGCCGATGTCGCCGAGCGCGCCGCCCGCGCCCGCCTGCTTGGGGTCGGAGCGCCACGCCGCCTGCTTCTGGCCGGTGGCGGCAAGATCTTCGGTCAGCCAGTCCTGCGGGTACTCGGACTGCACGATGCGGATGTCGCCAAGCTGGCCCTTGGCCACCATCTCGCGCGCCTGCCGGATCATCGGATAGGCAGTGTAATTGTGCGTCAGCACGAACACCTTGCCGGTCTTTTCAACCACGGCCGCGAGCTTCTTGGCCTCGGCCAAAGTCGTCGCCAGCGGCTTGTCGCAGATGACGTGGATGCCGGCCTCGAGAAACGCTTTGGCCGCCGGCACGTGCACATTGTTGGGGGTGACGATCGCCACCGCTTCGATGCCGTCCGGGCGCGTGGCCTCGGCCTTGGCCATCTCGGCATAGGAGGCGTAGCTGCGCGCCGGGTCGAGACCGAGTTCGGCGGCGGAAGCCTTGGCGCGCTCGGGATTGGCCGAGAGGGCGCCGGCCACCAGCACGAAGTCATTGTCCATGCGCGCCGCGATCCGGTGCACCGCGCCGATGAAGGCGCCTTGGCCGCCGCCAACCATGCCATAGCGGATCGGGCCGCCTCCCGCTTCCGACTTCGATGCGCCGACCATGTCTTTCTCCTGCTTGTCTCAAATACCCATCATGGCGCGCAGCATCTTCTTGTCGGTGGTGCCGCCGGCGAAATCATCAAAGGCCTTTTCCGTCACCCGGATAATGTGGTGCTGGATGAAGGGCGCGCCTTCGGCCGCGCCGTCCTCCGGATGCTTGAGGCAACACTCCCACTCCAGCACCGCCCAGGAATCGTAGCCATACTGGGTAAGCTTGGAGAAGATGCCGCCGAAATCGACCTGCCCGTCGCCAAGCGAGCGGAATCGCCCCGCGCGATTGGTCCAGCTCTGATAGCCGGAATAGACGCCTTGCCGCCCCGTCGGATTGAACTCGGCATCCTTGGCATGGAAGGCCTTGATCCGCTCGTGATAGATGTCGATGAATTCGAGATAGTCGAGCTGCTGCAAAAGGAAATGCGATGGGTCGTAGTTGATGTTGCAGCGCTTGTGGCCGCCAACCGCATCGAGGAACATTTCGAAGGTGGCGCCGTCGAAGATGTCCTCGCCGGGATGGATCTCATAGCCGACGTCGACGCCGTTCTCGTCATAGACGTCGAGGATCGGCTTCCAGCGCTTGCCGAGTTCGGCAAAGGCCTCCTCGATCAGCCCGGCCGGCCGCTGTGGCCAGGGATAGAGATACGGGAAGGCCAGAGCGCCGGAAAACGTCACCGAGGTTTTCAGGCCAAGATTCTTCGAGGCCTTGGCGCCGAACTCCATCTGTTCGACCGCCCATTTCTGCCTGGCCTTGGGGTTGTTGTGCACCGCAGGCGGTGCAAAGCCGTCGAACTGGGCATCATAGGCCGGGTGCACCGCCACCAGCTGCCCTTGAAGATGCGTCGACAGTTCGGTGATCTCGACGCCGGCATCCGCGCAGATGCCTTTCACCTCGTCGCAATAGGTCTTGGAAGATGCCGCCTTCTTGAGGTCGAACAGGCGTGCATCCCAGGTCGGGATCTGCACGCCCTTGTAACCGAGACCGGCCGCCCATTTGGTGATCGAGGCCAGCGAATTGAACGGCGCGGTATCCCCCGCGAACTGCGCCAGAAACAGCCCCGGACCCTTCATTGTCGACGGCATCGGCATCCTCCCAATTCATTTTTCCAAGGACCAAGCATAGCGCCTGATGAAAGCAGGGCCAGCCTCTTTGGTCTCTTGCGATGTGCATTCTCGTATCGGCATTCTGGTATTACCAAATACCGAAAATGGGTCAAGCCATTTGACTCACGCGCAAAGCTGCCAGGGCATTCCATTTTTGGCGATATATACCAGCATAATCAATACGGTACACAGATGCCGATATCGCATGGCGGCGGTTCTTGCCGCGCGACAAAAATTGCTGTAGACCTCCATTAGGGCCCAATTGGTCGAACCAGTTGCGCAAAAACGCTGGAGCGCCTTGGGGAGGAAACACGCGACGCGCCTTGTGGGGCGCATCGCAGGCGAACTGGCACAGACGAATTCTGGGAAGGATAGACCATGCATCTTTCGACGCACAACTGGATGCGCGCGGAACCGTTGGAGGTGACGCTGAAGCGCATCAAGAAATTCGGCTACGAGTCGATCGAGATTTCCGGCGAGCCCGAGCAATACAAGACCAAGGAGACCCGCGCGCTGCTGAAAGAATACGGCATCCGCTGCTGGGGGTCAGTGACGCTGATGCTGGGCGAACGCAACCTTGCCGCCAGGGACCAGGGCCAGCGCGAACGCTCGGTGCAGTACGTCAAGGACGTGCTGACCATGGTCAGCGAACTTGATGGCGAGATCATAACGCTGGTGCCCGCGACCGTCGGCAAAGTGGTACCGGACGGCACCGAGGAAGAGGAATGGAAGTGGGTGGTCGACGCCACCCGCGAATGCTTCACCCATGCCAAGAAGGTCGGCGTCAAGATCGCGGTCGAGCCGCTCAACCGCTTCGAGACCTATCTGTTCAACCGCGGCGCGCAGGCGTTGGCCCTGGCCGATGCGGTCAGCCCCGAATGCGGCGTCTGCCTCGACGCCTATCACATCCATATGGAAGAATTTAACGTCCATGACGCGATCCGTCAGGTCGGCAAACGGCTGTTCGACTTCCACGTCGCCGACAACAACCGCTTTGCCGCCGGCCTTGGCCAGATCGATTGGCCACGGATCGTGCAGACGCTGAAGGAAGTCGGCTATGACGGCGCGCTGACGAACGAATTCGTCGCGCCCGTCGACCGCACACCCGCCGCGCCCTATCCCGACATGGTCGAGCGCAATCCGGTCGACATTTCTCCCGAACAGCTGAAGTTCATCCAGGATCACGGCTCCAGCGTGCTGACGGAGAAATTCTACACCGACCAGATGCGCATCACGGCCGAAACGCTGCTGCCGCTAATCAAGTAGCCGATCGGGATGCGCATCAAAACGGTCCAGGCGTGGTGGGTCCGCGTGCCGATTGAGGCCGCGAAGCAGCATCGCAGCGACTTTGGCCAGGTGACGACGTTCGACGCCGCCATCCTGCGCATTGAGACTGACGACGGGCTGATCGGCTGGGGCGAGGGCAAGAACGCCGCCGGCAGCGCCGGCAGCTATGGTGCGCTGGTCTACATGCTGAATCACGAGGTCGGGCCGCAGCTGATCGGCCGCGACCCCGCCGACATCGGCATGATCTGGGAGATGCTCTACAACGGCGTGCGCCATGACAGTGCCGCGCGCGCTGGCCATGCCATGCCGCAGCTGGCGCGGCGCGGCATGAGCATTGCGGCAATCAGCGCCGTCGATATCGCGCTCTGGGATATTCTGGGCAAGTCGTTGGGACAGCCGGTGTGGCGGCTCATCGGCGGCCGCAAGCTCGACCGCATGCCGGCCTACGCCTCCGGCGGCTGGGCTGCCGCCGACGCTATCGGCGAGCAGCTCAAATCCTACATCGCCAAAGGCGGCTTCAAGGCGCTGAAGATGCGCGTCGGCGCCATGGACGGCGCCCCGCACATTTCCGCCGCCCGCGTCCGCGCCGCACGGCAGGCGCTCGGTCCTGACGTCGAGTTGATGGTCGACGCGCACGGCACCTATACGGTGGCCGAGGCCAAGCGCTTCATCAGCCTGGCCAGCGATCTCGACCTCGCCTGGTTCGAGGAGCCTGTTATCGCCGACGACAAGGCTGGTATGGCCGAGGTGCGCGCCTCGGGTTCGATCCCGATCGCCACCGGCGAAAGCGAAGCGACGCGCTACGCCTTCCGCGATCTCGCGGTGCTGAAATCCGCCGATATCTTCCAGCCGGATCCGGCCTTTTGCGGCGGTATCAGCGAGGCGATGAAGATCGGCACCATCGCCAGTGCCTTCAATCTGCGCTTTGCCCCGCATCTGTGGGCCGGCGCCCCATGCTTCTTCGCCGGCCTGCATGTTTGTGCGGCCTCGCCTGCCAGTTTTACCGTCGAATATTCGCTCGGCGCCAACCCGATGATCCACGATCTTATCGAAGAGACTGTCGAAGCAAGGGACGGTATGATAGCGATCCCTGAAAAGCCGGGTCTGGGATTCACCATTTCGGAGCGGTTCCTGGAGGCGCACGCGCAACGCGGTTGACGATGAAAGAAAAGAACCTTCTCGCCGAGCTCGCCGCCTATCTCTTCGCCCATTCGGACAAGGAGACCGGCCGCACGCCTTCGGAGCGCGAACTGGCGGAGCATTTCGTCGTCAGCCGCGGCCAGATCCGCGAGGCGCTGGCCATTCTGGAGGCCATGCGCATCGTCGAGCGCCGCGCCAAATCCGGCATTTATGTCGACACCAGGCAGGCCAGTGTAGAAGCCTTGGCTCTTTTTGCCCGCGCGGGCCTGCCGCTCGATCCGGTGCAGATCTACGAGACCGTCGAACTGCGCAAGATCCACGAGATCAAGGCCGCCGAACTTGCCTGTTCGCGTGCCACCGAAGAGAATTTCGAACGCCTGCGGGAGATCCTGAAAGCCTCGGAGGAGTGCATCGCCGCCGGCGAAGGCCTCGCCAAGGAAGACCGCGAATTCCACCTCGAAATCGTGCGGGCGACCAAGAACGGCGTCTTCCACAATATCTGCAGTGTCTATTACCTGATGGGCGAGCAGCGGCTGCCGATCTACTTCAACGATCCCGAGCGCTCAGTGCGCTCGCATGCCGAGCATATCCAGATCTACGAGGCGCTGCTGCGTCGCGACGGCAATCTCGCCCAGGCGCTGATGAGCGCCCACCTGCAAGGCGCGGAAAGCTACTGGAAGGGGATCATCGAGGGCCGGGAGGCGCAAGCGCAAAGCCTGGCACTTGAGAAGGTCTAGTGCAATTCCAGGAAAGGTGTGAAACGGTTTTTCTGGGAAAAGCGCGCGGCGCTTTCCTTTGAGAATTGCGACTAGCGAGAGCCCCATGCCCAGAATCCTGTCGACGCACACGCTGCACCCGCGTGCCTCCGCCATGCTGGCGGGCGCCGGCGAACTCGTCGTCGCCTCAGCGCTCGATGCGGCAACGCTGACGGCCGAGGCGAAGCATGCCGACGTCATCATCGTTCGCGCACCGCTGCCGCCGTCGCTGTTCGAAAACGCCACGAAACTCAGAGCAGCGGTCCGCCACGGTGCCGGGCTCGACATGGTGCCGATGGAGGCCGCGGCCGCGGCCGGCGTGCTGGTCGCCAACGTGCCGGCGGTCAATGCGCGTTCGGTCGCCGAATATGTGATGTTCGCGGCCCTTGCCCTGCTTCGGCGCTTCCGTTCGGTAGACCGCGACTTGCGCGCCAAGGGCTGGAATGCCGGCCGCGACCACGCCAGCCATGCCAGCGAGCTTGCCGGCAAGACCATCGGCATCATCGGCTTCGGCGCCATCGGTCAGGCGGTGGCCCATATCGCCGCGCACGGCTTCGGCCTCGACGTCGTGGCGACGACCCGCAGCATGCAGCCGGCACCCGACAGGATCGGCTTCCTGTCGATCGATGCGCTGATCGAACAGAGCGACATCATCGTACTCTGCTGCCCGCTGACGCCGGAAACGCGCGGCCTGATCAGCCGCGAACGCATTGCCCGCATGAAGCCGGACGCGCTTTTGATCAACATTTCGCGCGGACCGGTGATCGACGACGAGGCGCTGATCGAGGCCTTGCGCCAAGACCGGATCGGCGGCGCCGCACTCGACGTCTTTGCCACGCAGCCGCTGCCGGCAAACCATCCCTATTTCGGTTTCGACAATGTTATCGTCACCCCGCATATGGCGGGGATTACCGAGCAATCGATGATGCGCATGGGCGTGGGCGCGGCCGGCGAGACCTTGCTGGTGCTGGCCAACCGGCTGCCTGTCAATCTGCGCAATCCCGACGTGGTCGAGCATTACCGCAGACGGTTCCCGGCGGACGCGTGAACCATGTCCGGTTTTCGCTTCGCATCTCTGGTTCTCGCAGTGTCGTCGATCGTGGCCTTACCTTCGCTCGCGGCGGCACAAAGCAGCGATTATGTCTATTGCAGCAATGGGATCGTCTGCATGATGGCGCCCTGCCCGTCAGGCAATGCGCTGGATCTGACCACCGGCAATGTCGTTAAAGGCGTGGAGCTCAACACTACGGAATTGCCGCCGCTGGACAGATCGGCACCTGACCTCTCCGACAAGCTTTATGCTGGAAAACTCGTCGTCCGAGGATCGATCCAGCATCGCGGCCAGCCGAACGATCCGCCGATGCTGGTCGTTACCAAAATCGAACGCTCCTCCAAGAAAAGCGAGCGCAAGCGCTGCGCGGCACGTTGACTGCCGACCTACGGCTCGCTGCCTATCGGAGCAGCCGCTCGACTTCAGCCGCGATGCGCAGCAGATGGTGGTCGTGGCCATTGCGCGCCACCAGCATCAGTCCGGCCGGCAGCGTCATGCCGGGCATCGGCAGCGAGATCGCGCAGAGGTCGAACTGGTTGGCGACCTGGGTATTGCGCAGCAGCAGACCTTCGGTGCGTTCACGCAGAGCCGTATCCTCGGCCATCGAAACGATAGTCGGCGCTGTCACCGGCGTGGTCGGCAGAGCTAGCACATCGACCGAACCCAACCGCTCGTCCATGGCTATGCACAGTGCCGCGCGACGACGCATTGCCCTGATATAAACCGGCGTCGGTATGGCCGCCGCCCGCGACAGCGGCCCGCTGACATGGGGATCGACCGGCACCGATGCGCCCGTCGCCAGCCAGTCGGCATGGATTTCAGAACCTTCCATGGCCGCGATCGAGCCGCGTTTGGTGGCCAGGCGCAGATCGGCAATGAGGTCGTCGATCGAAATGTCCGTGAGCCACGCGCCTGCCTGCTCGATCCCGGCAAGGCTGCGATCGAACGCGGCGGCAATCTCCGTTTCCGTGTCTTCGAAAAGCAGGCCGCGCGGAATGCCGACACGAAGCCCGGCAAGCGCTAACGGCAGGTGCAGTTGCGGCATCTGCTCGCCCGTCATCGCGGCGTCAGCCAGGGCACACGCAGCAACACTCAGCGCCAGCGGCCCGATCGAATCCAGCGTCGCGGAAAGGGGATAGGCACCAGTCAGCGGCACGCGCCGCGCCGTCGGCTTGAAACCGACGACGCCGTTCAGCGATGCCGGGATGCGCACCGAACCGCCGGTGTCGGAGCCGATGGAAATGTCGCTCGTCCCCTCGCCAACGGACACGGCGGCGCCCGACGACGAACCGCCTGGAATGCGGCTGGTGTCGGCGGCATTGCCCGGTGTGCCGTAGTGCATGTTGTCGCCGATAGCGGTGAAGGCGAATTCGGTCATGTTGGTCTTGCCGATGATGACGGCGCCGGCCTGGCGCAGACGGCTGACGACCGCAGCGTCGTGCCGACGGGGCGCGGTGTCCCTCAGCATCAGCGACCCGGCCGTGGTCGGCTCGCCGGCGACATCGAACAGATCCTTGATCGACACGATGGTGCCGTCGAGCGGCCCGAGCGATACGCCGGCCTTCTTGCGCGCATCGGTGGCCTCGGCCGCTGCGCGCGCCGCCTCGGCATAGAGTTTGGTGAACACCTTCTCGCCTGCCGCGCAACTGGCAAGACGTGACAGGATGATCTCGAGACGATCGCGGATTGATTGCATGTCGATGTCGGATTCCGTCAAGGTGGAGCGTCTTTAAGGCATATGGGCCGCTAGGTCAGCGGAAGGAATAGCCCGGACAGCGTGCCTTTGCACCTGCCAGCGATAGGAAGGGACTGATGCTGTACAAAGGCAGCTGCCACTGCGGCAAGGTTGCGTTCGAATTCAAGGCGCAGCTGACCGGCGCCGTGAGGTGCAATTGTTCGATCTGCTCGCGCAAGGGCGCGCTGTTGGCCGCCATCCCGCATGACAGCCTGACGGTGCTGGCGTGGGGCGACGATCTCGGCACCTACACATTCGGCAATCATGCAATGGCGCATCGCTTCTGCCGGACCTGCGGCATCCATCCCTTTGCCGAGGATGTCAGTCAGGGCAGCGAACGCAGCGCCTACGTCAACCTCAACTGCGTCGCCGATTTCGATCCCACCGGCCTGCCGGTCTTCGACTTCGACGGCCGCGCGGTCTGACCCTACGGTGGCCTCTCACCACAAAAGCAACGCCCCGAAAACCTTGATAGTTCTCGGGCCCGCTGCTTTAGCCAAGGATGGCTATCGGCTATTCGACGCGCTTAGGGCCGCGCGCGAACACAACGATCGCCGCCAGCAAGGTCGCAGCGCCACAATAGGCGAAGGCGCTGGCCACACCGGCATTGTCGACCACCAGGCCGCCGAAGACGGCGCGTTTCTGGCGCTCGCCGTCTTGCGTCTTTCCCGCTCGCGCCTTTGCCCTCGAGGACAGCTATCTCCCGGCCGACAAGATCCCCTATGTCGCCGAAGTGCCAGACCAGCCGCATCGCCTTGGCCCGTTGTGGGGTGACCGGGCCAAAGGCCCGGCGGGCACCTTGCTGAAAGTTCCCGGCAACTGGCGCGCGCCGGTTCATGCGCACACCGCCGACTATCGCGCGGTGGTCATCAAGGGACTGTGGGCGCATTGGCAAATGGACGGCGGCGAAGCGACGAAGGTCGAATTGCCGCCGGGATCCTACTTGACCCAGAAGGCCAACGAGATGCACGACGACGCCTGCCTCTCGGAGACGGAGTGCGTGATCCTGCTGATCAACGATACGCCTTACGAGACCTACTTCCAGAAATAGTCAGGCGGCGCCGTCGTTCGACCGCAACTAGCTGGCGTGCCGCAAGCTCACGTCGCTGCCCTTGTCGAACAGCACCACCTTGTCCTGATTCCAGGCAAAGCGCACCGGCTGCTCGATCTGGACATCGGTTCTGGCCGGCACCGTGGCGCGCAGCGTCGTGTCGCCGACCCGCAGAGTCAGGATCTTTTCCACGCCATGGTTCTCGACATCGTGGACGCGTGCCTCGACCGGCGCACCGCTTTCAAGATACACATCCTCAGGTCGAATACCGAAGACGAGCGGGCGACCGTCGGTCGCACCGCCCGCCTTGGCACCCCAGAGAAAGGCAGTTCGAAATTCAGCGGCGCCATCACCGCGCGGCCGTTGACCAGCTTGCCATCGATCAGGTTCATCGGCGGCGAGCCGACGAAGCTGGCCACATAAGTATCGCGCGGATTGTTGTAGATCTCGTGCGGCGTTCCGGTCTGGATGATGCGGCCATGGTTGAGCACGCCCACCTTGTCGCCCATCGACATCGCCTCGATCTGGTCGTGGGTGACGAACAGGAAGGTGGCGCCAAGCTGGATCTGCAGGTTCTTCAGTTCCGTGCGTAGCGCCTCGCGCAGTTTGGCGTCGAGCGCCGACAGCGGTTCGTCCATCAGGAACACGCGCGGCTTGCGCACGATGGCGCGCCCGATAGAGACGCGCTGCATTTCGCCGCCGGACAGACGATCGGTCTTGCGGTCGAGCAGATGTTCGATCCTGAGTGTTTTGGCGGCGCGGTCGACACGATCCTTGATCTCGGCGTCGGGTCCTCCGGTCAAGCCGGAGGATGACGGCGTGAGAGTTGAGAGGGCGACGCACACCGACCGTCGCGGACGGGCGCGAGCGCGACCTGCCGGATAGCGTCAGCTGCTGATCATCGCGCTGTCTTGTTGAGAGCGGTGACGATCAGCGCGAGAATCACCGCCGCGGCGGCGATTTCCCACACGAAAGCCTGCTTGTAGAAAGGCGGCGTGGCGAGCTGCGCCTTGCCGGCGAGAGTGTTGGGGTCCGGTGGATTGAGGAAGAAGACGCCGTAGAGATGCGCCGCCGTGATCGATACCAGCAGCGCAATGCAGAAGACCAGCGCCACGACCAGCGCTACGGTCACCACACTGCGCACCTTGACGCCCGGCTGGGCCAACGGCAGCAGGTTGTTGATGAGCCCGGCAAGCACCACGAGACCGCTGCCGACCGCGTACAGGCCGATGGAAAAGGGTTGAAAGATCAGCACCAGCGCCAAGACGCCGAGGCCAATGATGAAGAGCTCGAGGCGGAACGCGCCGCCGCGGCTCATGCCGGAAGAACTGTCGCTCATGACCGCACCGCCTTTCCGGCGCCATCGAAGACATGGGTTTGCCTGGGATCGGGGCGTAGATTCAGCGCCTCGCCGACCTTGACCCACTGGCTTCTCGTCACCACGACGCGGATGTCGGCGCCTGCCGCCGTGCGGGCATGAATAAGGGTTTCGGCGCCCATGGGCTCGATGAGCTCGGCTCTGGCGGAGATGGTGTCACGGTCCCCCGTATCGGTCACGGTGAAAGCACGGGGGCGGACACCGATCGTCACCTTGCCGGGCTGCAGGCGCGCGACCGCCGCGTCCGTGCGGATCGCCAGACTAATGCCGGCCACGGTCATATCCGCCGTGCCATCGGCGAAGGCCTTGAGGTCGGCCTCGAGAAGATTCATCTGCGGCGTGCCGATGAAGCTCGCCACGAAAGCATTGGCGGGCTTGGCAAATACCTCGTGCGGTGAGCCGACTTGCTCGATCAGGCCGTCCTTCATGATGGCGATGCGGTTGGCCATGGTGAGCGCTTCGAGCTGGTCATGGGTCACGATCACGGTCGCTTTGGAGAGGCCCTGCAGCACTTCCTTGATCTGGCCACGCATGGTTTGGCGCAGTTCGACATCGAGACGCGACAAGGGCTCGTCGAAGAGGAAGCAATTGGGGTCGCGGACGATGGCGCGGGCCATGGCGGCGCGCTGCTTTTCGCCCTCGGATATCTGGTTCGGCAGCCGGTCGAGAACGTGCTCCAAGTGAAGGATCGCCGCGACGTGGTTGACGCGGGCAGTCCGCTCAGCCCCGGAAATGCCGTCATGATAGAGCGGGAAGGCGATGTTCTCGGCGATCGATGCCGACGGGTAGAGCGCGTAGAACTGGAACACCATGGCGATGTCGCGCTTTTCGGGCGGCAGTTTGTTCATCACCTTGCCGGCGACGACGACCTCGCCGTCAGTGACGCTTTCCAGCCCGGCGATGACGCGTAAGGTCGTCGTCTTGCCACAGCCGGACGGGCCGAGAAGGCAGACGACCTCACCGGCGGCCACCGACAGGTCAACGTCCTTGACCGCGGTGAAGGAGCCGAAGCGCTTGGTGACTTTGCGGAGTTCGATGGTTGACATCTCAGCGCTTCACCGTGCCGAAGGTAACACCGCGCAACAGATGGTTTTGCAAGAAGAAGGTGACCAGGAAGACTGGGACGAGGAACAGGGTTTCGATGGCGGCAAGCAAAGTCCAGTCGGTGCCGCGTCCACCCGACGACACGGCCTGGTTCATGGCGACCGGGACCGTCCTCGTGTCGGGCCCCGAGAGCAAGAGGGCGAAGAGGAACTCGTTCCAGGTGAGGATCAGGCCGAACACGAACGTGGCGGCGAGCCCGGCAATGACCTGGGGCAGGCAAATCTTGAAGAACACCCGCATTCCGGACGATCCGTCGAGGCGGGCGGCATCCTCGACGTCTGGCGACAATTCATCGAAGAAGCTCTTCATCATCCAGATGGTGAAGGCCAGGTTGAAGGCGGTGTAGAGCATGATGATGCCGAGATACGAGCCCGACAGGCCCACTACGCGGAACATCAGGATCACCGGAATGATCACCACAATCGCCGGCAGCATGCGCGTGGTCAGGATGATGAACAGGTAGGTGTCATTGCCTTTCAGCGGATAGCGCGAGAAGCCGAAGGCCGCCAGGGTGCCGATGACCAGCGCCAGCAGCACCGAAGCCGAGGCGATGAAGATCGAGTTGAAGAAATAACGGTCGAATCCTGTCGCTTCCGGGGCACCGCCCGACGTCATCGAGCGAGAAAAGACGGACCCAAAATTTTCGAGCGTGGGCTTGAACACAAAATGATCCGGAATCAAGCCGAACAGCGACGTGGGCGACAGCGTCGGAGGCACCAGAAGCGCGTCGCCCTGCGGTTTGAAGGCGGTGAATATGATGAACAGCACCGGCAGAAAATAGATAAAGGCGACGACGGCCACGGCGAGCGTCCGCCCCCAGCCGGCCTCGTCTACTCCGCTGGCCCTGCGGAAGCCGAGCTTTCCCAATATCGATTCGGTCACGGGTTAGGCTCCCTGCGTACGGCGGTTTGCGAGGTACAGGTAGAGGTTGGTGAGAACGATCACCATGAACAGCATCAGATAGGAGATCGACGCGCCCTCACTCGTCTTGTTCTGCTCGTTGGCGATGCGGATCAAGTGATAGGAGATCGTCAGCGTGTCGTTGCCGCCCTTGGTGAGGAGGATGACGAGATCCGCCAGCTTGAATGCCTCGATGGTGCGGAAGAGAAGGGCCAACATCAGAAGGCCGCGGATGTAGGGGAAGGTGATCATCCAGAATTGCCGCCAGCTGGAAATACGGTCGATGGCAGCGGCCTCGTAAAGGTATTTCGGCACCGAGACGAGGCCCGCCAGCACAAGGAGCATGACGAAGGGCGACCACATCCATGCGTCGGCGAAAACGATTCCCGCCACGGCACCGACTTTGTTGCTCATCAGGATGAACTGGTTGCCGGAGATGGAATTGATGACGTAGCTGAGAATCCCGAATGTCGGGTCATAGTAGTAGGTGAAGAACACGCCAGAGGCGACAACCGAAAGCATCATCGGTGTCAGCACCAGGATCAACAAATACTTGCGCAGCGGAAATTGCTTGGCGAACAGGATGGCCAGCAGAAAGCCGACGATCATCTGCGCGGAGACGGTGAACACGACGAACATGGCGGTATTGATCAGCGCGCCCCAAGTCGCGTGAGCAGCGAGATCGTTGGTAAGGATCCGGATGTAGTTCCCGAGTCCGACGAAGCGGATCGTCTGCTGGTTTGCCTGGTAGGCGAAGAACGAAAGGCCCAGCGACCACAGCAGGGGGAAGATATTCATCACAAACAGAACGGCGATTGCCGGAGCGACCAGCAAGGCGCCGAAGTAGTGGCGGCGATACGCGTTGACGGTAAATGCGGCCGCGACCAACGCCACCGCGGCGCCCACCACCCAGAAGGAGACAGCCGCAGGCAAGCCCGCCATTGATATGGCCGACACGACGACAGCGACAGCGATGGCGAGTTTCCAGTTGTGGGCAACAACCGCGGTAAGGCGTGGTGTCAGCAGCGTGCTTGAAACAGCGGTCATGGGAGTCCGAAATATGGAGCGCCTGAAGTGGCAATGACGGGGAGCGGCTTTTGCCCGCTCCCCGCAGCTTTGTCGGAAGGTTACTGGATAAGACCATCGTTCTTCAGGAGGTCCTCCTGGAACTTGGCGATGTTATCCAAGGTGGTCTTGGCGTCCTGCTTGCCAGTGATGGCTAGGTCGTACTGGTCCTGCTGCTGGGTGAGCAGTTCGAAGAACTGCGGCACGTGCCACATGTCCTTCTGCCAGTCGAGCGAGTTCGCCCAGGCGCGGTCCCACGGACGATAGGTCACATACTTCGGATCGCTGTAGACCGACTTGATCGCGGACTGGCCGCCGCCGGCGGCGAACTGGTGCTGGATATCAGGCGAGAGCCACCACTTCACGAAGCCAACCGCTTCCTTGATTTGCTCAGGCGTCGTCCAGGTGGTGAGAACGAAAGGCTGTCCGCCGATCTGTGACGTACGATTCACCTTGCCGTCGGCACCGCGCAGGCCTGGCGCCAATCCGAACACCAGCTTGTCGGCAACCTTCGACGTCTTGGGATCGAGCGAGGCTTCGGCGAGACCGATCCAGTCGATGTTCATGGCCACCTTGCCTTCACGGAACAACTGGTCCGAGACGAAGATGTCCATGGTGCCGGTCTTGACCACCGGCGGCATGAACTTCAGCAATTTGAGGAAATGCTCCATGCCCTCGATGGACTTCGGGGAGTTTACGACGCCTTCGGCATGTCCGGTCGGGGCCTTGGTTTCATCCCAGATGCCGCCGCCATGCTCCCAGACGAACGTGTGGACCGAGCTCGTCGAGAAGTCGTAGCCTTTGCCTGCCTGATAGGCGATGCCATAGAAATCGTCATCCAGCACCTGGCCGGCGAGCTTGTCGCCCTTCTTGCGCTGGAAGAATTCGCCAACATGCTCGAACGTGTTCCAGTCCATGGCGTCGATTTCTTCGCCGGTGCAGGGCAGCTTCTCATTGTACTTCGCCTTGTAGGCGGCCTGCTCGTCGTTGTTGCAGAGCACGTCCTTGCGGCCGTAGGTGACCAGCACGTCCGGGAACTGCGGGAAGCCGTAGTAGTTCGGCGTGCTGTTGGGATAGGTCGAGTAGGCGTTGAGCACGGCGGGATGCATCGACTCCATCGTCGCCTTGAGTTCCGGGTCGGCATCGATGAGATCGTTGATCTTGCGGAAGTAGCCGCCTTCGACGAAGGCGCCCAGCCACTGCGAGTCCGACACGATGAAGTTGTACTTCTTTTCGCCCGAGGTCAACGAGGCGTTGACGCGGGTGTAGAAATCCGGCCACGGAATGAAGTCCACATCGAGCTTCACAGTATTGCCAGACTTGGGCTTGTACTGCTCGTCGAAGAACTTCTTCATAATGCGGGTCGGGGGCCAATCCGGCACCGCCATCGTCAACGTCACTTCTTCGGCAGAGGCATAGGTCACGCCTCCCACCAGTAGCGTGGCAGCGAAGCTTGCGGCTGTCGCTAGCCCTTTCACTTTGGTCATCGCCGTCATTCGCGTTTCCTCCCTTGGTTAACCGGATTGCTTCTCGCCGTTCGCGTCAGGTCATTGCCTGGCCGCTCGCGGCGCGGAAGACGTGGATTTTCCTGTTATCGATGGCGATCGATGCCGAATCGCCGGTCCTGATGCTGGCGGCGATCGCTTCCGGCAGCACCATGCGCAACATCTCGCCGCCGGCCTCGACCGAGACGATCGTTATGTCGCCGAGCGGTTCGACCAGATGCACCTTCGAGGCAACCCCGGCTTCGCCCTTGGCGGCGAGCCGAATGTCGCTCGGGCGAATGCCGATCAGCGCGGCCTCGTTGGCATCGGCAGTCTTTGGCGCCGTCGCCGGAACCAGAGTCCCGAGCGGCGTGTCGAAAGATCTGGTGTCGGCGCGCACCGAGGCCGTGAACAGATTCATGTGCGGCGAGCCGATCTTGCTGGCGACATAGGTATTGATCGGCTGCTCGTAAAGCTCGTCTGGCGTGCCGATCTGGACGATACCCCCATCGCGCATGACGGCGATCGTCTCGCCCATCGAGAGAGCCTCGAGCTCGTCCGGCGTGGCATAGATCACGGTCATGCCGAACTGGCGGTGCAGCCGCTTCAGCTCGGCGCGCGTCTCGTGCCGAAGCTTGGCGTCGAGATTGGTGAGCGGCTCATCGAGCAGAAGAATCTTTGGCCGGCGGATCAGGGAGCGGCCGAGCGCGACGCGCTGCTGCTCTCCGCCGGACAGGGTTGCCGGCTTGGCCTTCAGGCGGTGTGTCAGCTTCAGGATCTCGGCGGTCTCTTTCACCCGCTTGTCGATCTCGGCGCGCGCGGCTTTCTCCTCGCGCAGCGGATAGGCGAGATTGTCATAGACCGTGAGGTGGGGGTAAAGCGCGAAAGACTGGAAGACCATCGAGATGCCTCGGCCGGCGATCGGCGCATGGGTCATGTCGCGGCCGCCGATCTCAAGCGTGCCGGAGTCGGCCTGGACGAGGCCGGCGATAGTGCGCAGCGTCGTCGTCTTGCCAACGGAGCTCGGCCCGAAGAGTACGAAGAAGCGGCCTTCGTCGACGGCGAAGCTCAGGTCGGTGATGGCGCGCACGGATCCATAGGCCTTGCTGAGCCCATCGAGGCGCAGCGCAATCCCCTTGCCGGCACTGGCGCGAGGCGACGTCTGCGTCACGATGCGCCACCTCGTGCGGACGGAACACGCGCCATCCGTATGATTCTCCTCGCCCTGCCGAAATGGACTGCGGCTGTCATTCTCGATCCGCCTTTTCTTTCCTAATCTGGTATTACCAATTTTAGATAGCCGTCAAGCTCTTTCTTGGACCACCACCGGACCTTGTATAACCGGATTCTTCGTGTATCCGACTGTTTTCCCTGAATTTTCCCACTCGTTGATATAGGAGAGCCTTGTTTCGGCACCGCCATCCCGGTTAACATCAATAGTGGGCATCCAAATCTGGTCGAACCAGATTGGCGCTATTTCGCCAATGCCGCTGTCGGGGCCGCATCGATTTCAGCCGTTGATTGCGCCACTGCGGCGCGCACAAGGGCGCCCGCCGCCCATTGCGCGACCGACCGCATGCCGCGGCTATCGAGCTCCCATATATCCTTCAGCACGATCAGCACTTCGACGCCGAACATCATCGACAGCGCCTGTGCCAGTCGCTTGAACTCGCGCGGCGGCAGCCGGCCCTTGAGCGGTGCGATGGCGTCCTTCAGCAGCTGGACGCGATGTCCGCGCGTGAATTGCGGTTCGCCGTCCAACGTGCCCGCCTGCCGCTGCGCCCATTGGTCGAGCGACAGTTTCAGCGCCGCCTTGAAAGTTGCCTCGAAAGCCTCGATGCGCGGCATGGCGGTGTCGAACAGTTCGGCGACGCGGCGCCCGGCATCGGTGGACGTCGATTGCCAGGTCAGGATCGGCCCAAGCCCCTCGTCGACCACCGCCTGCACCAGGGCTGCCTGGCTTGGGAAATAGCGATAGGCGGTGGCGCGCGACACTTGCGCCGCCTCCGCGACTTCGCTGACAGACGGGGTGACGCCCGCCTGCATCAGCCGCGTCGCCGTCTCCAGCATCAGCCGTTTTGTGCGGGCCCGCGGGCCGCGTTCGGCAGCCTCGTTGGCGTCGTCGTTCCCAGCGGCTTGTTGACGTGAGACTTCCATGTCAATACGATACGCGCGTCTCAAAAAATTGCAATGACCTTTGCCTACCGAAAGGCCGGCAAAGGGCGACAGGCGGCCCGGCGCCGGTCGGCCGGTGACGGGAGAAACGCGATGAAGCGCATCTACGTGGTGGGCACAGCCGACACCAAGGGCGAGGAACTTGCCTTCCTGGCCGATGCTATTGCCGCCACCGGCAGTTCGGTTGCCCGCGTCGACATCGGAACGCGCGGTGCCACGGTGCCGGTCGATATCCCGGCCAGCGAGGTCGCGGCGCATCATCCGGGTGGAGCCAGTGGCGTGCTCGGCATCGATGATCGCGGCACGGCAGTGGCCGGCATGGGCGCCGCCTTCACCAGTTTCATTCAGTCGCGCGACGACATATCAGGCGTGATCGGCATTGGCGGCGGCGGCGGCACGTCGATCATCACTGCCGGCATGCGCGCGCTGCCGCTTGGGCTGCCCAAGATCATGGTCTCGACGCTCGCCTCCGGCGACACCGCGCCCTATGTCGACGTCTCCGACATCATCATGATGCCATCGGTCACCGATATGGCGGGACTGAACCGGCTGTCACGCGTCGTGCTGCACAATGCGGCGCAGGCAATCGCCGGCATGGCCGCCAGGCCGGCGCCGACTGCCACCGGCAAGCCGGCACTCGGGCTCACCATGTTCGGCGTCACCACGCCTTGCGTGACCGCCATCGCCGACCAGCTGCGCGCCAACTACGACTGCATGGTCTTCCACGCCACCGGAACCGGCGGCCGCTCGATGGAGAAGCTCGCGGACTCGGGCCTGCTCGCCGGCGTCATCGACATCACCACGACGGAAGTCTGCGACCTGTTGTTCGGCGGCGTGCTGCCGGCGACGGAAGACCGCTTCGGCGCTATCGCCCGCACCAAGCTGCCCTATGTCGGCTCGGTCGGCGCGCTGGACATGGTCAATTTCTGGGCGCCGCCGACCATTCCCGAGAAGTTTAGGGGCCGGCTGTTTTACGAGCACAATCCCAACGTCACGCTTATGCGCACCACGGCGAATGAATGCCGCGGCATAGGCGAGTGGATCGGCACCAGGCTCGCTCGCTGCGACGGCCCTGTGCATTTCCTGATCCCCGAAAAAGGCGTCTCGGCACTCGACATCGAGGGCGGCGCCTTCTTCGACCTCGAAGCCGACGCCGTGCTGTTCGATGCCATCGAGCGCACCATCAGGCCGAGCGCCACGCGCCGCGTCACACGCCTGCCGTTGCACATCAACGATCCGGAATTTGCCAAAGCCGCAACCGCGGCCTTCCTCGACATCGCCAGATAGTGAGAGTCAACAAATGCCCGCAATACCGCGCAAAGACATATTGAAGAAGTTCAAGGCGATGATCACCGACGGCGTGCCCATCGTCGGCGGCGGCGCCGGCACCGGCTTGTCGGCGAAGGCCGAGGAAGCCGGCGGCATCGACCTCATCATCATCTACAATTCCGGCCGCTACCGCATGGCCGGGCGCGGCTCGGCTGCCGGCCTGCTCGCCTATGGCAACGCCAACGAGATCGTCAAGGAAATGGCCTACGAGGTGCTGCCGGTGGTCAAAAAGACGCCGGTGCTGGCCGGTGTCAACGGCACCGATCCCTTCGTCATCATGCCGCTGCTGCTTGCCGAGCTGAAGACGATGGGCTTTTCCGGCGTGCAGAATTTCCCGACCATCGGCCTGTTCGATGGCAGCATGCGCCAGAGTTTTGAGGAAACCGGCATGGGCTTCGGGCTGGAGGTCGACATGATCGCCGAGGCGCACAAGCTCGATCTTCTGACCACGCCCTATGTCTTCAACCCCGACGAGGCGCGCGCCATGACAAAAGCCGGCGCCGACATCGTCGTTGCCCATATGGGGGTGACGACCGGCGGCTCGATCGGAGCCACGTCGGCCAAGTCGCTCGACGACTGCGTGGTCGAGATCGACGCCATCGCCAACGCGGCGCGCTCGGTGCGCAAGGATGTCATCCTGCTTTGCCATGGCGGGCCGATCTCGATGCCGGATGATGCCCGCTACATCCTCGACAGCTGCAAGGGCCTGCACGGCTTTTATGGCGCGAGTTCGATGGAACGGCTGCCGGCTGAAGCCGCGATCGCCAGGCAGACGGCGGATTTCAAGGCCGTCACGCCGCACGACCAGAAGAAAAAGAAGGGATGAGATCATGACCGACAAGAGCAAGGTGTTCGTATACCCGAAGGACGTGAGCGCCTTCGGCTTTGACTGGGGCAAGCTGTCGCTGACGGTGGCGCCTGAAGTGAATGGCGCTGAGCGCTTTTCCGGCGGTGTCGTCGACCTGCCCTCAGGCAAGGGCCATACGCGCCACAACCATCCCGGCGCGGAAGAGATCATCTTCGTCATCTCAGGCAATGGCGAGCAGATGGTCGAGGACGAGGAGGGCAATCCGGTCGTCGCCAACGTCGGCCCCGGCTGCACCATCTATGTGCCGGAAAGCCGTTTCCATTCGACGCTGAATACCGGCGATGGGCCGATGCAGCTCTTCGTCGTCTATTCGCCGGCCGGACCGGAACTGGTGCTGCGGGAGCTGCCGGATTTCAGGCTGATCCCGGCGGGGAAGTAATCGCGAAAGGCCCCCTTCATCCGGCCGCTTCGCGGCCACCTTCTCCCCGAGGGGAGAAGAGGCAGAAGCCAGCGCCGGCGCAAACTCCTCTCCCCTCGGAGAGAGGTCGGATAGCCCCGAATTGCCCTTCGCAATTCGGATGGCAATCCGGGTGAGGGGGTAGCGCCGAGCTAGGCTATCCCACCTCTATTCCACCCCCGTGCCCGATCCCCAAACATCACATACCCCGCATCCGTCACCGCCAGCGTATCCTCCAGCTTGATGAACCCCCGCGTCGGGTGAAGCATGGTCGTCTCCACCGACAGCACCATGTTTGTCTCCAGCGGCTTGGCGGCATAGGTGCCTTCATAGGTCACCGGATGGTTGGTCATCAGGAACGGAGCCTCATGCGTGATCAGCCCCATGCCATGGGCGAAGAAATCCGTATAGGGCGCGACCTTGGAGGCCTTCAGCACGCCCTCGGCATGCGAAATCATATCGCCGCCGACGGTGCCTGCGCTCACCTTCGAGAACGCCGCCTGCTGCACTGTCTCGACCTCGGCCAACAGATCTTCCAGTTCGGCATCCGGTTCGCCCAGAATGCCCATGCGGCAGAGGTCGCCAATATAGCCGTGATAATTGCCGCCGGAATCGATCGACAGCACCTCGCCCTTTTTCCACGCCTGCGGTGACGCCGCACGGTTGTGGCTGGCGCCCAACGTCAGCAGGCAATATTCGAAATGCGCGCCGCGATTGGTCTCCTCGCGCCGCAGATGCTCGATGATCTCGGCCTTGGTCTTGCCTTCGTGCGCCCACTGGATGGTCGCCAACATGGAATCGGTGATCAGCTCGGAGGCGATGCGCAGCTTTTCCAGCTCGGCGTCCGTCTTGATGGCGCGCATGCGCTCCAGCATATCGGTCGCGTCGATCAGCTTCGCGTCCGGCAGCGCCTTGCGGATCAGCGCATAAGCATCGGACGGCAGGAAGGCCGGCTCGATGCCGATGCGGGCGCCTACCTTGCCGATTTTCGTCACGTGCTCGACCGCAAGATTGGCAGCATCGAGCGTGCCCCAGCAGGCGGCATGCAGCGTCGGCGTCCAGAACGGGTTGTTCTGGTGCTCGGCGCCTTCCATGCGGTTGCCGATATAGGCGGCATGATCGGGCCCACCCTTTTCATAGACGACGACAGGCAGGTAACGGCTATGGCCGATCGCATCCATGGCGGCAAAGAAGATGAACTTGTAGCCGCCGAGCAGATACTGCGTGTTGTGCTTGGACGTCGCGAGCAGAACATCGATGCCGGCCTCTTCCATCAGCCGGTCGACCCTCGCCTGGTCGAACGGGATATTGCTGACGGCGCTCTTGCCCGGGGCAATGTTCATTGTTCTCTCCCTGATTTCCGTGGGATCGCCGATCGTGCAGCGGCCGATCCCTTGGCTTTCGATCAAATCTGCACCATTTCGTTAACTCTGGTCCAGCCAGAAACAGGTTAGATTGCTTCGGCAGGCTGTCACCACTCGTCATTGCTGCACACTAAGGCAATCTGGTCCTACCAGAATACCAGAATGAAAGGGCCACCTCTAAAACTGGTCCAGCGGACGAAAATTTCAAAGCCAAGCAAGGATGCGCCAATTCCGTCTCTGGCGAAACCCTTGGCAAGGGTCATAATCGCCGCGAGGATGCTGGCGGGTGAGGCCAGCTTCGAGGGGTGCGCCCATCTGGTCGCGGAGAGGACGGAGGTTGATCATGTCGGATATTTCCAGACGCACGCTGCTTGGCGGCTCAGCTTTGCTGCTGGCCTCCACCGCCATGCCCACATTCAGCTGGGCGCAGACGCCGAAGAAGGGCGGCCGCCTCGTGCTTGCCGCCGATTCCGAGCCGCGCAACCTCAATCCGGCCATCGTCGCCTCCAACGGCGTCTTCTTCATCTCCAGCAAGATCGTCGAAACGCTGGCCGAAGCCTCGTTCGAAGGCAAGGACGGACTGGAACCCCGTCTTGCGCTCTCCTGGGAAGGTGCTGCCGATGGGCTGTCGGTGACCTTCAAACTGCGCGACGGCGTCAAATGGCATGACGGCGAGCCGTTCACCTCGGCCGACGTCGCCTTCTCCGCGCTGCAGATCTGGAAGCCGCTGCAGAATCTCGGCCGCACCGTGTTCAAGGATCTGGCCAGCGTCGACACCCCTGACGATCTGACCGCCGTCTTCAAATTCGCCAAGCCAACGCCGTTCCAGCTGATCCGCAACGCGCTGCCGGCGCTGTCAAGCGTGGTGCCGAAGCACATCTACGAGGTCGGCAAGATCGAGGACAACCCGGCCAACAATGCACCCATCGGCACCGGGCCGTTCAAGTTCGGCGAATACAAGGCCGGCCAGTATTACAAGCTGACCAGGAATGCGGATTACTGGGCCAAGGACGAGCCGTATCTCGACGAGATCATCTACCAGGTGCTACCCGACCGCACGTCGGCTGCAGCGGCGCTCGAGGCCGAAGAGATCCAGCTCGCCGCCTTCTCCGCCGTGCCCTTGGCCGACCTCGACCGCATCTCCAAGGTGCCGGGCCTGAAGGTGATCTCCAAGGGCTATGAGGGGCTGACCTATCAGCTCGTCGTCGAGATCAACCATCGCCGCAAGGAACTGGCCGACGTGAAGGTCCGCCAGGCGATCGCGCATGCCATCGACAAGGACTTCGTCGTCAAGACGGTGTTCCTCGGCTATGCCGCCACCGCCACCGGCCCGGTGCCGAAGAACGATCCGCAATTCTACACTGCCGACGTGCCGATCTATCCATTCGACGTCGCCAAGGCCAACGCCTTGCTCGACGACGCGGGGTACAAGCGCGCCGATGACGGCAAGCGTTTTGCGCTGAAACTCCTGCCGGCACCCTATTTCAACGAGACGAAGCAGTTCGGCGACTATCTGCGCCAGGCGCTGGCGGCAATCGGCATCGACGCCGTGATCGTCAACAACGACTCGGCCGCGCACATCAAGGCCGTCTACACCGACCACACCTTCGACCTCGCCGTCGGCCCGCCGGTGTTCCGCGGCGACCCGGCGATCTCGACCACCATCCTGGTGCAGAGCGGCATTCCCGACGGCGTGCCGTTCTCCAACCAGGGCGACTACAAGAACGCCGCGCTCGACGCGCTGATCGCCAAGGCTTCGGAGACGCTGGATACGTCAGCGCGCACCGACCTCTACAAGGAATTCCAGAAACAGGTCGCGGCGGACCTGCCGCTGATCAACGTCGCCGAATGGAGCTTCATCAGCGTCGCGCGCGATACCGTGGGCAACATCGCCAACAATCCGCGCTGGGCGGTTTCGAACTGGGCGGACACGTATCTGGAATCGTGACACATTTGCGCGGATGAACGTTCGCAAAGAAATTGGTGTCAAGGCATGGCGTAGGGCCGCGTTTCGTCACACCCCCCTCTCCCGACTGGCGCAGCGCTATGCCTTTCCCATGATCCGCGCCCTCACCCTCATCCGCCGTCGTCTCGTCGGCAGCATCTTCGTGCTGCTGATCGTCATCATCGGCACATTCCTCCTCCTGGAAGCCGCCCCCGGTGACGCGGTCGACGCCTACATCGTCTCGACCGGCGGCGACGCCGGCATGATCGAATTGCTGCGTCATCGCTGGGGCCTCGACCAGTCCGAGCTGACACGGCTCGCGAACTATCTCTGGGCGCTGCTGCATTTCGACCTCGGCCAGTCCGTTACCTTCTCGCGGCCAACTCGCGATGTCATCCTGGAACGCCTGCCGACGACACTGCTCCTGATGGTGACCGCCACCGCGCTCTCCTTCGGTTTGGGCTCGGCGCTCGGCATCTACGCCGGCGCCAGACCCGGCAGCTTTCGCGACCGCTTCCTGTCGATCGGCTCGCTGGCGCTTTATGCCGTGCCGGGTTTCTGGCTTGGCCTGGTGCTGATCGTCGTCTTTGCCGTTGACCTGCGCTGGCTGCCGATCGGCGGCATCGAGAGCCTGGCCTCGGACAAGACCGGTTTTGACCGCGCCACCGACATCGCCGTCCACCTCGTCCTGCCGGTTTCCGCGCTCGGCTTCATCTATCTCGCGCTCTATCTGCGCATGATGCGCGCCGGCATGGCCGAGGCGTGGCGGCAGGATTTTGTACTCGCCGCCCGCGCCAGGGGGCTGTCACGCCGCCGCATCGTGCTCGCCCATGTCGCCCGCAACGCGCTCTTGCCGCTGGTCACCATGCTCGGCCTGCAATCGGCGCAGATGCTGGGCGGCAGCGTCGTCATCGAAAGCGTCTTTGCCGTGCCCGGCCTCGGCCGGCTGGCGCAGGAAGCGGTCGCTTCGCGCGACACGCCGCTGCTGCTCGGCATCATCCTCACCAGCGCCGTCCTCGTCATTGCCATCAACCTTGCAGTCGACATCGCCTACGCCTTCCTCGACCCGCGCGTCGGCGCCGGCGAGGCCAGCGCGTGAGCGCGCTGCCGCGGTTCCTGCGCCGGCCGGAAGCGGTCGCCGGCGCGATCATCCTGGCGCTTCTGTTCGCCATGGCGCTGTTTGCGTCGCTGCTCTTCCCCGGCGACCCGCAGGCCATTGCCGGACCAGCACTGCTGCCGCCGTTCCAGGACTGGTCGCTGCCGCTCGGCACCGACCGGCTCGGCCGTGACGTGCTGGCCGAGCTGTTCCACGGCGCCCGCACCTCGCTGGCGGTCGGCCTGGCGGCGGCGGCGGCGGCACTCTTCGTCGGCGCGATCGTCGGCACGCTGGCCGGCTTTGCCGGCGGCCTTGTCGACGAGGTGCTGATGCGAACCACCGATGCCTTCCAGACCGTGCCGAGTTTTCTCCTGGCGCTGGCCTTCGTCAGCGTCGTCGGGCCGTCGCTCGGCGTCGTCGTCACGGCAATAGCGCTTGGCGCCTGGACCGGACCGGCGCGTGTAGCGCGCGCCGAAGTGCTGTCGATCCGCGAGCGCGATTACGTCGCCGGCGCTCGCGTCATCGGCATGCATCCGCTTGAGATCGCTTTTCGCGAGGTGTTGCCCAACGCGTTGCCGCCGGTGCTGGCCTTGTCCTCGGTGATCGTGGCGGCGGCGATCCTCACCGAGGCGGCGCTGTCCTTCCTCGGTCTCGGCGACCCCAATCGCGTCACTTGGGGCGGCATGATCGCCGAGGGCCGCACTGTGCTGCGCACCGCGCCCTTTCTGTCGATCGTTCCGGGCATCGCCTTGGTGCTGACCGTGCTTGGCGTCTATCTCACCGGCGAAGGCGTGGTGGAGACGACGGCGGTGCGGAGGAGCCTGTCGTGACCGCACTGGCTGAGATACGCGATCTGTCTGTGCGCTATTTCAGCGATGGCAGCGAGGTAACGGCGCTGAAGGGGGTCAGCCTGGATGTTATTGCCGGCGAGCGGCTGGCGATCATTGGCGAAAGCGGTTCGGGCAAGAGCACGCTGGCGCTGGCGGTGGCTAGACTGCTGCCGGGGTCAGCCAAGATTGAAGGGCATGTCAAGTGGCAATTTCAGGCGCCGCGATCCTTCCCACCCCCCTCTGTCCTGCCGGACATCTCCCCCGCAAGGGGGGAGATCAGCAGCTTTGCCGACGGCTTCCCTTCTGCAACGTTCGTGGTTGGCGAAGGCGGAGATGAGAGAGCAATCTCCCCCCTTGCGGGGGAGATGTCCGGCAGGACAGAGGGGGGTGTGACGGAACGCCGACCTCTCAAATTAACCGAGCCCAGCACGCTCCCCCTTCCCGGCCGCGACATTGGTTTCGTCTTCCAGGACCCCTCCGCCAGCCTCGACCCCGTCATGACCGTCGGCAAACAGATCGCCGAAGTCGCCTGCACCCACCTCGGCCTCGACTGGCCGCAAGCCTACGCCAAGGCAAAGACCCTGCTCGAACGCGTCCACCTGCCCGACCCACAAACCGCCATGCGTGCTTTCCCGCACCAGCTCTCCGGCGGCCAGAAGCAGCGCGCTGCAATTGCCGCGGCCATTGCAGCCGGTCCGAAACTGCTGATCGCCGACGAGGCGACCAGCGCGCTGGACACCATTGTGCAAGCCGAAATCGTCAGCCTCATTCGGCAACTGGTGGCGGAGGACGGCATGACGCTGCTGTTCATCAGCCACGACATCGCGCTGGCCGCCGAACTCGCAGAGCGTATCGCTGTATTCCGGAACGCCGAACTGATCGAACTCGGCCCGACGGAGCAAATCATAAACGCCCCGCGCCATGCCTATACGCGAACGCTGCTCGACGCCCATCTCGGCCTCGACGCCGATCCGCTGCTACGACGGGCGCCGGCATGAGCGTGCTCGCTGTCTCCGGCCTCACCAGGCATTACCACCGCGGCGGCAAGGCCATCGCGGCCGTCGACGGTGTCTCCTTCGCCATCGAACCCGGCGAGACGCTGGCGCTGGCCGGGCCCTCCGGCAGCGGCAAGTCGACGATCGCGCGGCTGGTGCTTAGGTTGATCGAGCCCGACGCCGGCACCGTCCAGTTCGAAGGCGATGACTTTCTGCTCTTGAAGGGTGCGGCCCTGCGCACCAAGCGCGCGCGCCTGCAAATGGTGTTCCAGGATCCGCTCGCCGCGTTCAACCCGCGCGCCACGGTGGCTCGCGTGCTTGACGATCCCTTGCGCATCCATGCCATCGCTTCCCGCGCCGAGAGGCCGGCCCGCATTGCTGCCTTGCTGGATCGCGTCGGGCTGGCAGCCGATCTCGCCCCGCGCGCCATTCACGAAATCTCCGGCGGCCAGCGCCAGCGCGTCGCCATCGCCCGAGCCATCGCGACCAAACCGTCGCTGATCGTGCTCGACGAAGCGGTGTCCGCGCTCGACGTTTCGGTGCGCGGACAAATCCTTGAGCTGCTGCTCGACCTGCAAGCCAGGGAACGGATCGCCTATCTCTTCATTTCGCATGATCTCGGCGTCGTACGGGCCATGGCCCACCGCGTCGTTCTTCTCGACGCCGGGCGGATCGCCGAGAGCGGCGACGCCCGCAACGTAGTCGACGCGCCGCAATCGGCAATCGGCAAGGCGCTGGTTGCGGCGGCGCCAAGATTGGACAGAAGCAGCAGGCAAGTACCATGACCGAACCAGAAGCCAGAGCCGAAAAACTCTCGCGCGAACTCGATTCCGCCTTCCGTAACCGCGCCGATCTCTACCGTCTGTTTCTCGACGAGCTGACCGGCGAACTCGGCGCGGAAAAGGCCGAGGCGATCATGATCCGCACCATCGAGCAGCGCGGCAAGGAGGTGGCGGCGGCCGCCTTCGCCCGTTTCGGACCTAACGACGCGCCGGCCATCGGCGAGGCATTTTTGGCCGTCAGCCCGGATGGCGGCCTGATGTATCCGACCGATGTCGAGCGCGGGCCGGACCACATCGCCTTCAAGGTGAAGCGTTGTCCGCTGAAGGACGCCTGGGTCGAGGCCGGTGTCGGTGATGAAAAACTCGCCACGCTCTGCCGCATCGCCGGCGCTTTCGACCGTGGTCTGTTCGAGGCAACGGGCGTGCGCTTCGACAATGTCACCTGGACGCCGGGCCACGGCCCCGGCTGCTGCCACATCGCACTGACCAACCGGGATGCCGCCGGATAGCCAATGCTGATCAGTCGGCGGCAAACACATGCAGCTCCGTGCCCGCCTGTTCGGCAGCAGTGCGCAGGTCGGCCTTCGGTTCGCTGTCGGTGACGATATCGGCAATGTCATCGAGCCCGCAGATGCGTTCCAGACTGCTGCGGCCAAACTTGTCGTGGGTCACCACCAGCACCGTCGACAGTGAACGCGATATCATTGCGCGTTTAACGGCCGCGGCGCCCGAGATCATGTCGCTCGGACCATCGGCGCTTATCCCCGATGCCCCGATAATGGCGACGTCGGCATTGTAGCGGCGCAGGAACTCGACGGTGTCTTCGCCCAACACGCTGCCTTCCCGGCTATCATAGGTCCCGGGGCAGAGCAGCACCCGAAAGGTCGGATTGGCGCCCGCCACCGAGGCCACGCCGGTGGAATTGGTGATGATGGTCAGGTCGCGCTTCAGCTGCGAAAGGTTGCGCGCCACCTCATAGGTGGTCGAACCGCCATCGATCATCACGATCTGGCCCTTCTCGACAAGGCTTGCCGCGCCGCGGCCGATGCGGGCGCGCTCCTCGATCAGGGTCAGGCCACGCTCCGAAATCACCGGTTCTGATGTCACCAGCGAGATCGTCGCACCGCCATAGGTGCGGTTGATCAGCCCGGCATCGCCGAGTTCGATGAGATCGCGGCGGATGGTCTCGCCGGCGACGCCGATGCGCCGTGCGAGCTTGGAGATGCGTATCGACGCCGACCGGCGCACTTCCGAAAGGATAAGCGCGTGCCGCTCCTTCTTCGTCAGTCGGCCTTGGTCCATGACTATTCCATTCCCTTTGCAGCAATCAGCGCGTCGCCAAACTCGGCAAATCCCTTCGCGCCGCGCCCGCTTGTGACGAAGGCGGGAGACGCCGGAAGCTCGCCGGCGAAGTCCAGCACATTAGCGACGCCGACGCTGTTGGGGAAGAAGCCGAACATTGGTGCATCGTTTGGACTATCGCCGACGAAGACAATGCTGTCCTTGTCGTGGTCTATGTCTATACCAAAACAGTCGCGCAAGAATAGCCGGCTTGTTGACAGTTTGTCGTATTTGCCGAACCAGCCATTGACATGGATGGACGAGATTTTCGCCGTCGCGCCGTAGCGCTGGAAGATGCCGATGATCTTCAGAACCTCGGTTTTGGGCAGCGGCGCCACGTCCTCGCAAAAATCGATCGCCAGATCGGCCTCGCGATAGGCCTGGTCGGCCGCGACCGCCGCACCCGGAACTTCGCGCAGAACGGTTTGCTCGATCTCCTTGAGGCGCGCGGCATCGGCCTGCCGTTCGGCAGCGCTCTTGGCGTAGTGGCGAACAATCCGCTTTTTGGCGTCGTCGTAGCGGAAATAGAAGGCGCCGTTCTCGCCGATCACGCCGTCCACCGGCCATTGCCGGGCGATCAGGTCGCACCAGCCGGCAGGGCGGCCGGTAACCGGCGCGACAATGAATCCGGCCTGCTTCAGCCGCTCGAGCGCCGCATAGGCTTTTGCCGGCAACCGCCCGTTGTCGGTCAAGGTGTCGTCTATGTCGGTCAGCACGACAGCGATGTTGCGCCGGTCCGGCGGGGTGAAGTCGGTGAGCGGACGCAGCACCCGCTCAGGCTCCCGCCGCAACCGTTTCGAGCGAGGCAGCAGCGACGTCGAGCATGGTGAACCTGTCGCGGATCAGCCGCGCATTGGCGACCGCCTCGTCGTAGAAGCCAGCCGGTATGGCGACCTCTTGCGGCGTGGTTGGGGCGCCGGCGGCACGCAGTGCTGCCGCGATCTCGCGCGCCGGGCGTGCCACCCGCAGCAGCCTTTCGCGATGCGAGCGCCACTGCCTGGCCAGCATGGTGTTGACAGCGTCCGCCCGTTCGCGGTCCAGCAGCTTGGGCTTGAATGCCGCCCAGCAGGAACGTCCGAGCGTTTCGCCGAAGATTTCGATGAAGCGGTCTGGCGTATCGGCGGACGGCGCGAGCTGCAGCTCCCGCAGCGCCAGCACGCGTTCCTGCAGCCGCGCCATCGTCAATGTCGTCACCGCTATGTGCTCGCCGTGATGCGCCTCGGGCAATCCCTGGCCCCGCATGTCGATATAGTGGGCGATGAGATGTTCGCCCTGACTGGCCGGATAGGAGCCGCCGCACAAAGTCATGCCAAGGCCCGACATGACCAGCGTGCGCACCAGCACTTCCATCGCCTCAAGGTCGCCGGTCCCGAGTTCGCCGGCTTTGGCGATAAGCGCCTCCTCGTCCTCGGCCAGAAGCATGAACGGCGCCTCCCGGTAGGGCGTGCCGAGCAACAGATGCGCCATCAGCCAATCGGTCTGCGCGGTCGGCCGCGCCATCGAATCGCCGAAGCCGGCAGCGATCAGCCGGTGCGGCGCTCGCGCCATGACATCGAGATCGAGGAAGACGCCGACCGGCAGGCTGGCCGTCAGCGATTTCTTCAGGCCGTCCTCGGTGATTGCCGCAGACACCGAGGTGTAGCCGTTCATCGACGGCGCGGTGCCGAACACCGCATAGGGCTTTTGGGTCAGATGGGCGGCATATTTGGTGATGTCGTTGATCGAGCCGGATCCGACCGCGACCAGGCCGCTGGCGTCTTTCGTGCGTGCGATCACCGATCGCACCGCGTCCATGTCCGGATGCGGATGGCGCGGCAGGATGATCTTGTCGACATCGCTGCTGCCACGCAGTCCGATCGACACCCTCTCACCCAGCGCCAGCCTTGTGTCGGGATCCATGACCACGGCGAGCTTGCGGCCGAGCGGCAGCGGCTTGACCAGCGCACCGGCCTCGTCGCCGAGACCGCGCCCTATGACGATGGTCTTCAGCGGCACCGACAGCATTCCCTGGCTATCCGGGTCAGGCAGCGTGCCGGCAATAAGGCGATCGAGCATTTGTCTGGACATAGGATGCAGTCCGGTCAGTCAGCATGAAGCGGGGTCAGGGCATCGAATAAGGTGCGATACCGGCGGTAACTTCTGTCGTAGGCGGCCTTGGCGGAAGGATCAGGGTCGATCGTCTCGATGTGGCCGGCCAGCCTTTCAGCCGCCTGCTGCACTGAGGAGGTAAGGCCGATGGCCGCGGCGGCAAGGATTGCCGCACCGATCGGCGAGGCATCGGCCGCACCTGCGATCTCGACCGGCCTGCCGCTGACATCGGCACGGATTTGCGCCCATACCCGGCTGCGCGCGCCACCGCCTGAGAGCCGGATGCGATCCGTCGCGATATCGAGATCGTCCAGCCGGTCGACCACGTCGCGCATGGCGAAGGCGCAGCCTTCCAGCACTGCGCGAGCGCAGGCCGCTTTGCCGTGGAAGGATGTCAGGCCGTAGAAAGCGGCACGCGCTTCGGCGATCCAGCGCGGCGCCATGGCACCGGACAACGCGGGCAAGAACAGCAAATCGTCGCTGCCGGCAACCACCGTCGCCGCCAGTTCCGACATCGCCGCCGGCGAATCGACGCCGAAGGTTGTTAGAAACCACGTCACCGCGCCGCCCGAGAGCCATCCGGGATTGGAGATGAAATAGCCGTCGCCGAGAAAGCCATGGGTCTCGACCAGGCCGCTGGGGTCGAGGCGAAGCGTGCCGGAAACCGCGCCGACCACTTCGGCCGTGCCGAGATTGCAGGCGACGACACCGGGCACGACAACCCCGGCGCCTATGGCGGCCGAAAAATCATCGCCGGTGCCAACCGCCAGCGGCGTGCGCACAGGCAGGCCGGTGAGCTCGGCGCCGGCGTGCGTCAAGGCGCCGGCGATCTCAGATGCATCGTCGATGCCGGGCAATTTATCTGCATCGATGTCGAAGGCCGCCAGCAGATCGCCGGCATAGTTGTGCTCCTTCAGTCCATAGAGCATGGTTGTCGAGGCCAGCGCGTGATCGATGACGGCACGACCGCACAGCGCCGCGACCACGAACGATACCGGTTGATGCCAGAGCGCCACCCGGCGCGCTTCGGGCAGGTTGCGCGCGGCCCAGCGGATTTTCGCCGCCATATGGGTGGCGTCCAGAACGAGACCGGTGCGCTCACGGATGAAGTCCGGATCGATGCCGGCGATCTCTCCTGCCGCCCGCCGGTCCATCCAGATGATGCACGGAGCCAGCGCCTCACCATTGCCATCGACCGCGACGCAGCCGTCGAGCTGGCCGGCAATGGCAATACCCTTGATGTCGGACGGCGCAAGCCCAGCCTTGTCGAGCGCGCCGGCAATGGCCGGCTTGAGCGCCGCCAGCCACAGCGCCGGGTTCTGTTCGGCCCAGCCGGGCGCCGGGAAGGCCGGCTGGTACAGCGCAGCGGCCTCGCCACGCAGCCGCAATTCGTCATCGACAACGATCGCCTTTAGGCTTTGTGTGCCGAGATCGATGCCGATGACTGGCATTAGACGCGCTCGCAATCCGCGAGGACATCCCGCAATTGCGAGAGGATAGAACCTTTCGTCGGCGAATAGGAGCCATCGAAAATCGCTGTGCCAATGGTAAAAGCGTTGGCGCCGGCCAGCTTGATCGCCTTGAGCCGATCGGCTGATGCGACGGCGCCGGCGACGATCAGATGCCGCGACGGACCAAGCCCGCGCCGGGCTGCGCGCACCAGTTCGGCCGGGTCGGCCTCGGTGGCGCGATAGGCGAGGATGTCGCATCCCGCACAACCCTTCTCGGCGAAGGCGCGGCAGTCGGCCTCGACATCCTCGGCCGAACCGCCGAGCTTGGTCGGATGGCCGACCGGCCGCCCGGGAAAAGGGTAGTATTCGGTGCCGCTCCCCTCCAGCAACGCCATGATCTCGTCGACCTGGGTTCCACCGAGCAGGCGCCGGACGCCGAGATCCCTGGCGATGCGCGCGGAATTAAGGCAGGCCTCAGCCGTCGTCGAGACGACTTCCATGTAAGTGGTGGCGCCTGTCCGGCCAATGGCGACAGCGAGCTTGCGCAGCACATCCGGCGCGACGCCAATATCCTTGAAGCCGACATGCTTCAGGCCGACCGGCTCGATCAAATCGACCAGGTCGAGACAGTCCTCGACCGTGCGATCGTGGCGCGTCAGCATGAAGATGAAGTCCATCCGAAAGGTCCCTCGCCTGGTCGGGAAAGCCGGTTTGCTGCCGGTCTGTTAACACCTCCCAACCATTTGTTGCAAGGTGCCACATTTTGATTTGCAGTACCACACATTTTATGACAGAACGGGCGCCGGCCCGCCAGGCACGACTTCTAGGGAGAGGGAAGAATGCTCAAGCCGCTGAGACGTACCGCGTCCAGACTGCTCGTCGCAGCCGTATTCATGTGGCCCCTGACGTGGCAAGTGACACAAGCGGCCGCGTGGGATCTGAAAGAGGCGTCGAAACCCTATAGCGGCCAGACCATCCGCATGGTCGGCGAGGCGCTGCCGCCGCTCGAAGCGCTGAAGAAGATGGCGCCGGAGTTTGAAAAACAGACCGGCATCCATGTCGAAGTCGAGATGTACGAGCACTCGGAAGCCGTCAACAAGGTGCAGCTCGATCTCAACTCGCACCGCGGCCGCTACGACGTCATCATCCAGCCGCATCGCGAACTCGGCAAGTTCGCCACCAACAACCATCTGGTCGAAATCGCCAAGATGATGGCCGACCCGGCTTTGCGCGATCCGAGCTTCGAGCCGGAGAAGCAGCTCTACCAGACTGCCTGGCACGAAATCTCCTGGTATGACGGCAAGGAGTACGGTTTCCCCTTCACCGTGCTCAACATGTTCATGTGGTATCGGTCGGACCTGCTCGCCGATCCCAAGGAGCAGGCAGGCTTCAAGGCCAAGTATGGCAACGACCTCGCTCCCGCCAAGGACTGGAAGCAATACCGCGATATCGCCGAATGGTTCTATCGCCCCGACCAGGGTTTTTACGGCACCGCCCTGCAGGGCAAGCGCCACGAGGCGCTGTGGTATGAGTGGCTCAACTTCCTTTATTCGTTCGGCGGCGACGTGCTCGACGTGAAGAGCGGCTCGGCCTGCGGCCCGGTCATCGTCAACAGCCCCAAGGCCGTCGCCTCGCTCGAATATTACAAGAGCCTGCTGCAATTCTCGCCGCCGGACAGCCTCAACTATTTCTGGGATGATGTCATGGCGCTGATGCAGCAAGCCAAGGTCGCCGAGCTGATCATGTGGAACGACGCAACCTATGCCGTATCGGTCGACACCACGGCCTCCACCGTGGTCGGCAAGGTTGGCTTCGATCTCGTGCCGCAAGGCGACGGTGGCAAGATCGGCCAGGTCGAGGGCTGGACCTATCTCATCCCGGTCTATTCGAAGAACCAGCAGGCTGCCTTCCTCTTCGTCCAGTGGATGATGGGCTATGACCGCCAGCTCGAGCAGCATCTCAATGGCGGCGCCTCGGGCCGGCCCGATGTCTATGCCTCGGCGGAGGTGCAGAAGCTGCCCTATGCCAAGGCTTCGATGGAGGCCAACGAGCATGCGGTGCCGAAGGCGACGCTGCCGCAATCGGCCGAGATGACCGACATACTGGTGCGCGAACTGTCGTCCTACCTCGCCGGCGAGAAGGAGGCTCAGGCCGCCCTCGACACCGCCGCCACCGACATCTCGACATTGCTCGGTTCTTGCGCACCCATGACCTATCCGGCACGATAGGCCTTGAGATGTCGCGCAGAGGCTACCCGCACAAGCGGGTAGCCGTTCTTGTCCGCAGGAAACGCCCGTGACGAACCGCACTCCATCGCCGCGCGGAATGCCGCTTCTCGACCGTGGGGTGGGACCGCTCTTGATGCTGCCGGCGACGCTGCTCGTCGTCGTCTTCCTGGTCGGCCCGTTCTACTACATGGTCTACACCGCGCTGACCGACCTCAGCTTCGCCGACGCCAGCCATGCCGGCGCCTTCGTCGGTTTCGACAATTTCCGCAAGCTGATGCGCAACGATCCATTCTTCTGGGCATCGTTCCTGCTGACGCTGAAATTCGTCGTCATCGCCGTCGGCCTCGAATTCCTGCTCGGCTTTGCGCTGGCCTTCCTGATCTTCCGCTTCGTCGCCAGCCAGCGGCTTCTCACCACACTGCTGCTCATCCCGATGATGATTGCGCCGGTCGCCGTCGGGCTGATCTGGCGGCTGCTGTTGCAGGGCGATTTCGGCATGCTCACCTTCTACATGCGCAAGGTTGGCCTGCTGGCGCAGAATTCGGCGGTGCTTTCGGCACCCGACCTGGTGTTTCCGACCATCGTCGCCATCGATGTCTGGCAGTGGACCCCTTTCGTCACTCTTATCATGCTCGCCGGGATGATGAGCCTGCCGCGCGCGCCGTTCGAGGCGGCGATGATGGATGGCGCAAAACCGTTTCAGATCTTTTGCGATGTCATGCTGCCGCTGCTGCGGCCCGTCATCGCGCTGGTGCTATTGCTGCGCGGCATCGACGCGTTCAAGGAGTTCGACAAGGTTTTCCTGATGACCGGCGGCGGTCCGGGAACGCTGACCGAACTGGTGTCGATCTACGCCTACCGCATCAACTTCCGCAACTGGGACCTCGGCTACGGCGCCGCGGTCGCCTTCATGATCTATCTCGTCGTGCTGATCCTGTGCTCGGTCTTCTACAAGGCCGTTTACTGGTCGAGCCGCAAGCAGGCGGCGTCGTTTTGAGGGCGCTGCGATGATCGATCAATCCACCAACCGCGCCTGGAGCAGTTTTGCCTGGGCCGTGCTGCTGGTCGCTGTCGTGGTGGCCTTGACGCCCTACGTCTGGATGGTGCTGGCCTCGTTCAAGAACCGCGTCGACCTGTTGTCCTCGGTGCCGAAATGGGCTTTTACGCCGACGCTTGCCAACTATCCCGCCGTCTTCATCGACAAGGGATACTGGCCGCTGGCGATCAATTCGGTGCTGATCTCGGTGTCGTCGACCATACTCTGCATCGTCATCGGCGCGCCAGCGGCCTATGGCTTTGCCCGCTCGGATTTTCCCGGCAAGGAAGACCTGTTCTTCTTCTTCCTGACCACGCGCATGGCACCGCCGATCTCGATCGCCGTGCCGCTGTTCCTGTTCTTCACCTCGCTTGGCCTGATCGACACCATCTACGCCGTGGTGATCGCCCACACCTCCTTCAACCTGTCGCTCGTCGTCTGGATGATGCGCGGCTTCTTCGCCGAAATCCCCAGGGAGATCGACGAAGCCGCGATGATGGACGGCCGCTCGCGGCTCGGCGCATTCTTTTTCGTCGTCGCGCCGCTGGCCGCGCCCGGCATCGGCGCGACGGCCGTGCTCTGCTTCATCCTGTCGTGGAACGAGTTCCTCTATGCCTTCATCCTCGTCGCTTTCGACGGGCGGCCGCTGACCGTCGGCATACCCGGACTGGTGACGCCGCATGGCACGCTATGGGGCCAAGTCGCGGCGGTCGCCATCGTGGCGACGCTGCCGATCGTGCTTTTCACTTTCCTTGTCCAGAAACAGCTCGTGCGCGGCCTCACCTTCGGCGCGGTCAAGGGTTGAAGGGATCCTTGCATGGCAATTGTTTTCGACGGCGTCACCAAGGCCTTCCCGGACGGGACGGTGGCGCTGCAGGCGCTCGACCTTGCTTTCGAGCCCGGCGAATTCCTGGTTCTGCTCGGGCCCTCTGGTTCCGGCAAGACGACAGCCTGCCGGCTGCTTGCCGGCCTTGAACGTCCCACGGCCGGGCGCATCATGGTCGAGGGCCTCGATGTCACCGACCTGCCGCCGCGCCTGCGCGGCATGGGCATGGTGTTCCAGAACTATGCGCTCTACAGCCATAAGAGCGTCTACGAGAACATCGCCTATCCCTTGCGCATCCGAAAGATGCCGGCTGCCGAGCTCGACCGCTGCGTCCGCGCCATGGCCGAGCTGCTCGAAATCACCCGTTACCTCGACCGCCGCCCTTCGCAATTGTCGGGCGGCCAGGCGCAGCGCGTCGCTGTGGCCCGCGCCCTGGTCTGGCAACCTAGCCTCTGTCTGATGGATGAGCCGCTGTCCAATCTCGACGCCTTGTTGCGGCTCCACATGCGCACCGAGCTGAAGCGTCTGCATCGCGAGCTGAAAAAGACCTTCGTCTTCGTCACACACGACCAGGAAGAGGCGATGACGCTGGCGACCAGGGTCGCGGTGTTGCGCGAAGGCGCACTGATCCAGTACGACGACCCGCGCGAGATTTATCGGCGGCCTGCCAATCGCTTCATCGCTGAATTCATCGGCCGTCCAGCGATGAACACGTTCGATGGCGATGTCCGCGCCGGCGTCTTCCACGCCAGCGGTTTCACTTGCCCGCTTCCGGGAAAGCCTGATGGTCCCATCGTGCTCGGCATTCGCCCCGAGCAGATCCAGCTTGTCGACGCGACTGCCGGCGATGCCATCCTGTTTGCCGTCGACGTCGTCGAACCGGTCGAGCCGGACGTGCTGATCTTCGCCACGAGCGAGGCCAACGCGCTGATCGTCAGGACCGTGAATGTCGATCGCGCTTTCGATCCCGGCCAGCCGCTTTATCTACACTTTCCGCCGGCGGCGCTGCACACCTTCGATGCGGTGTCGGGAGCGCGACTGCCGTGAGCACGCTGCTCGCTTTGGTGCCGCTCGCCGCCGCGGCACTTGTCTGGCGGCTGTTCTACAGCTTCAACCGGTCGCGGCGCTGGTTCTCGATGGGGGAACTCATCTTCTGGGACGCCATTGCACTGGTAATCCTGCAGCTTGTCTGGCTGATCTGGTTCTGAATGCGCATTCCAGTAACGCAGATCAGTAGCCCAGCGCACAACCGTCCTTGCGCGGATCGGAGGCACCGGTGAGCGTGCCCTTTTCCCAATCGATCAGCACCAGCTGGCCGCCGCCATGCGGCTCCTCGGCGATCGAAACCTGATGGCCGCGCTGACGCAGGCCGGCGATCGCCTCAGCCGGAATCCCGCGCTCGGCCAGCACGGCATTGTCCTTGTAGAACACCCGTGGCGCATCCAGTGCCTGCTGCGGGTCCATCCCGAAATCGATCATGTTGGTCAACAGATGGACATGGCCGAACGGCTGGTAGCCGCCGCCCATCACCCCGAACGGCATCACCACCTTACCCCCTCGCGTCGCCATGCCAGGCATGATGGTGTGCATCGGTCGCTTTCGCGGCGCGATACGATTTGGATGGCCTTCCGTGAGGCGAAAACTGCTGCCGCGATTCTGCAGCACGACGCCTGTCTTGGGACCGACGACGCCGCTGCCGAAGGAACCGAAGGTCGAGTTGATGAAGCTGACTGCATTGCGGTCGCGGTCGACCACGGAGATATAGACGGTGTCGCTGCGCGGCAGCTCAAGCCGCGGCAGATGCGTCATGGCGAGGGCCGGATCGATGGCGGCGCGCAGCCGCTCCGCATAAGCTGCCGACAGCAGTTGTTCGACGGGGACCTGGACGAAATCCTGGTCGCCGATGAAAGTATCGCGGTCCTGGTAGGCAAGCCGGCCGGCTTCGATCTCGAGATGCAGCCGCTGGGCACTGTTCGGCTCCAACGAACCAAGGCTGAAGCCCGAAAGCACATTCAGCATGATCAGCGCCGTCATGCCCTGATTGTTCGGTGGCATCTGATGGATATCGTAGCCGCGATAGGACGTATTCACCGACGTGACGTAGTCGCCTTGGGTCTCGGCGAAATCCTCCAATGCATGCAGCCCGCCCAGCGCGCGAAGACGTTCCACCAGATCGTCCGCGACTTCACCTTCATAAAACCCTGCACGGCCTCGGTTGGCGATGATGCGCAAGGTGTCCGCCAAGTGCGGCTGCCGATGCACATCGCCGGCTTGCGGCGCCCTTCCCTCGGGCAGGAATATGCGCGCGGCATGTTCATCGGCTGAGAGCAGGGCGACCTCGTCGGCCCAGTCGAAGGCGACGCGATCATGAACGACATAGCCTTGTTCGGCATAGCGAATGGCTGGCGCCAGCGCGGCGTCGATGCCCTTTTTTCCGTGGTCCTCGAGTAGCCGGCACCATGCATCGATGGCGCCTGGTATGGTGACGGCATGCGGTCCGGTTCCAGGCAGTTCGCCATGGCCCCGCTCCAGAAACCAATCGGCATTTGCAGCAGCAGGCGATCGCCCCGAGCCGTTGAAGGCCAGCATCTCGCCCTCGCCTTTGGGGCTGTAGAGCACAAAACAGTCGCCGCCGATGCCGGTCGATTGCGGCTCGACGACGCCTTGCACCGCCGCCGCGCAGACGGCGGCGTCCATCGCATTTCCGCCTGAGCGCAGCATGTCGATGGCGGCCAGCGTCGCCAGCGGATGCGATGTCGCCGCCATAACTTCCGTTGCGCGAACCGGCGAGCGGCCGGGGAACTGAAAATCACGCATGCAATCCTCCGATGATCCACCCGCCGGTACTAACCTCAATGCTTGATACGGTCGCGCATGGCGTACCACAACATCCCCAGCACATAGAGCGGGCCCCGCAGCGCCGTACCGCCCGGGAACGGCATCGGCGTCAGCGTCGAGAACAGGTCCAGCCGCGAGGCGTCGCCCGTAATCGCTTCGGCGAGCAGTTTGCCCGACAGCGTCGACAGGATGACGCCCTTGCCGGAATAGCCATGCGCGAAATAGACCTCGCCATAGTGCCCGACATGCGGCAGCCGCGATGTCGTCACCGACACCAGCCCGCCCCAGGCATGGTCGATACGGCAGCCCTTCAATTGCGGGAAAGTGGCTTCCATATGCGGCCGCACGAAGCCGGCGATGTCGGCCGGCGGCGACGGCGTGTAACGCTCGCCGCCACCGAACAGCAGGCGTCCGTCCGCCGACATGCGGTAGTAGTTGACGACGAAGCGTGAGTCGGACACCGCCACATTGGCCGGGATGACATTGCGCTTGCCCTCCAACGGCTCGGTGGCGACGATGTAGTTGCCGACCGGCATGATACGGCTGTTGACGCGTGGCTCCAGCCCATTGAGCAGCGCATCGCCCGCCAATACGACATGCTTGGCCCGTACCGAACCCTTCGATGTCGAGACCCGGATCGATGGTTCCAGCTCCAGCTTCACCGCCACCGAATTCTCATGAATGGTGACGCCGGCGGCCACGGCTGCTCGGGCAAGCCCGAGCGTGTAGTTCAGCGGATGCATGTGGCCGCCGAGCGGCTCATACATCGCGCCATGATAGGGCGTGTCCACCTTGCCGCGTGCCTGCGCCGCCGACAGGATCTCGACGTCGCGGAACTTCATCACGCTCTCGAGGCATTTGGCCTCGTCTTCGAGATCCCTGAGGTCGGAGCCATTAACGGCACCGACGAGATGGCCGGTCAGCCGCAGATCGCAATCGATGGCGTGGCGCTCGATGATGTCGAGCACCAGGCCGCGCGCTTCGAAGGCAAGGTCGAACAGCACCTTCGCCCGCTCGGGACCATAGAGCTTGACCAGCCCCTTGGCGCCCTTGCGCAAGCCGGGGATCATCTGGCCGCCATTGCGGCCCGATGCCCCCCAGCCGATCTTGCCGCCTTCGAGCAGCACCACCTTCAGGCCGCGCACGGCGGCGTGTAGGGCGGCCGACAGGCCGGTGCAGCCGCCGCCCACCACCACCAAATCGGCGTCGACATCTCCCGCCAGCGCCGGATGGTCCGGCGCCGGATTGGCGGTGGCGACATAATAGGATTTGCCGATATCGAGGCCCGAATTGAAACCCGTCGAGCTGGAGGCCATGATCACACCTTCAGCAGCAAATGGTCGCGTTCCCAGCTCGTGACCACGCTCTGGAACAGGTCGAGTTCGACGCTCTTGACGCGCAGATAGGTCTGGAAGAAATCCTCGCCCAGCAGTGCCCGCACCGGCTCGCAAGCGGTGAAACGATCAAGCGCCTCCTCCATGGTTTTCGGCAGCGTGCTTTTGATCTTGTAGGCATTGCCAGATGCCTCGGCCGAGCGCGCCAGCTTCTGCTCGACGCCGAGATAGCCGGCAAGCAGCGAACCGGCGATCGCCAGATAGGGATTGCAATCCGCTCCCGGCAAGCGGTTCTCTACCCGCCGGGCGGCGCGGCCACCTGCCGGCACGCGCAGGCCGCAAGAGCGGTTGTCATGCGACCATTCGATGTTGGCCGGTGCGCTGTGGTTCGGCCGGATGCGGCGGAACGAGTTCACGTTGGGTGCGAATAGCGGCATGATCTCGGGCACATATTTCTGCAGGCCGCCGATGAAATGGCCGAACATTTCGGTATCTGCATCATCTCTGTCGGCAAACAGCGCGGCGCCTGTCGTTTCATCGACGACAGACATGTGCAGATGCATCGAGCTGCCGGCCTGCGCGGCGATCGGCTTGGCCATGAAGGTGGCGTGCATGCCGCTCTGCTGCGCTGCCTGGCGCGTCAGCCGCTTGAACAGCAGCACCTGGTCGGCGAGTGGCACCGCGTCGCCGTGCAGCAGATTGATCTCCAGCTGCGCGGTGCCCGATTCATGGATCAGCGTGTCGAGCGGCAGGCCGGCGGCTGCGGCATAATCATAGACGCGCCTTATCACCGGCTCGAATTCTTCCAGCGCCACCATGTCATAGGGATGCTGCGAGCCCTCGGCGCGGCCATTGGCGCCAACCGGTGCCGTCAGCGGCTGGTCGGGATTCGGATTGGGCGCGGTCAGATAGAATTCGACTTCCGGCGCCACCACCGCGCGCCAACCGCGCTTCCGGTAGAGATCGAGCACGGCGCGCAGCACATGTCGTGGCGAGGCCATCCAGGGCTTGCCTTCCATGTGGAAGGCGTCGGCGAAGACATAGGCTTTGCCAGCGCCACCGCCCGGCGCCAGGCACAGCGTCGACATATCAGGCACCATGCGCATATCCGGGTCTTGATAGGCAAAGCCTTCGTCGATCGAACCGGAGTAGCGGCCATCGATGCTGACCAGGAAAGCGCTGCTCGGCAGGTAAAGTGCGCGGTCTTCCAGCGCCTTGAGGAATTTTGCTGTCGGCAGCGCCTTGCCGCGCAGCACGCCATTCATGTCGGGCACCAGGCACTCGACCTCCGTGATGCCGTGCTGGGCGAGCCAGGCCTTGGGATCGTTGCCGGTGAAGAGAGCGGTGTTGGTATTTTTGTCCTGCATTTTGGTTCACGTACCTATGAGAGAGAGTATGGCTTGCGCGGCCACATCCGTTCCAGGGGTCAGCGCCATCTTGGCAGCATTGTCCCTGAGGCGGGCGCGCATCGCATCGTCGGCCAGCAGGCCGAGAATGGCTCTCTCCAATCCCCCTTCCGTCCAGGCGTCGCGGCCGATATGGTCGCCGACACCTGTCTCTCCCGCGCGTTGCGCATTGTCGTGACCGTCCCAGCAATAGGGCATGATCAGCGACGGCACGCCGAAGCGCAGCGCCTCGCAAAAGCTGTTGTTGCCGCCATGGTGGATGAACAGGTCCGACTTCGCCACCACCGAAGGCTGCGGAAACCAGGCGTCGAGATAGACATTGTCCGGCACCGCGCGATAGGCGTCGCGCAGGCCGCCGGCATTGACGATGAAGCGCGCCGGCAGCCTGTCGAAGACGGCGAGCATGCGCTCGATCAGCCCGACATCCATCGCGCCGAGGCTGCCGAAGCTGACATAGACCAGCGGGCCGCCATTGCGCGGAAACACCGGCACCTCGAATGGCCCTTCCGAACGCACGCAGCCTTCGAGATAGACAAAGCGTTTGGGGTCGAGCGGCTCGGCCCGCTCACGCCGTACGATCGCTGGCGTCAGCAGCAGATTGAGGTCGGGTGATGTCTCGAGGAACAGGCCCTTGGGCAACGGCGCCAGGCCGGCATCCGCACGAAAACGGTTGAAGCGCTCATGCGCGGGTGCGGAGGCCGCGAGATAGCGCGCTTCGAACGCCGCACGTTGCGGGTCGTCGGCACCCATCCCCGAGAGATAGGGCGGCACCTCGGCATCCGGCAGTTCCGTCTCGGCACAGGAGACGACGCGCACCCACGGGCAGCCGGCGGCGGCGATCGCCGGGAACATGATGACGTTGTCGAGCACCACCGCGTCCGGCTTCAGCCGCGCCAGCAATTGGCGCAGCGGCGCCTCGGCGTTGACGGCGGTGTCGACGATCGCTTGCCAGGTCGGCGCGACATAGGTCTCGAGCTGGTCGATCGGGCTCAGCCGGAAATGCGGCAGGTGCCGGCGCACGAAGGCCTGCCAATAGCTCTGGCGGTCGCTGTCGCTCAGCGGCTCATCCGTCGGCAGATGGTATTCCTGGAAGCCATAGTCGGTAAAGACGCCGGAGAAGCCGGCATGGCAGATGAAGACGGGGCGAGCGCCCCGTGCGCGCAATGCCTGTGCGATACCGACGCAATTCAACGCGGCGCCGAAACTGGCTTCGGGAAACAGCGCGATGGTCGGGCTGGCTTTACGCGTCAATTATTCCTCTTCAATCCGGCCGGCTGATCATGCTGAACAGTGCGGGAGCTCCGCGGCTGGCTGCTTGCGGTCGCTGGCTGCGGGAGAGCCGCAGGTGGATGCGAAGCAGATCGGCAGCCACCTCATACTGCCGGCTTTCAAGATAGTCGAGTATGCCCGAGTGTTCGCGCAACGATTGCCGCAGCCGAAACACGTTGACGCCGGAATAGATGCCCGGCAGCCGGCGCAGGCGGAGATGATCGGCCAATGCATCCGACACAAAACGGTTGGCGCAGCCCTCGGCGATCATGCCATGAAAATCCATGTCCAGCCGCTGGAACTCGCGCGTGTCGAATGTCTCGTCCGGCAGCGCTGCAAGCGCTTCCATGCCTTGCCGCAACATTGCTGCCCGCGCCCCGTCCAGCCGAAAGCCTGGCGTCAGGATGGCCGCCGGCTCTAGCACCAGGCGGAACTCGTAGCTTTCGCCTTGCGCCTCCGGATCGTCCGGCGCGCGGCGAAACAACCAGGATTGCCCAGGCGCACGATCCAGAAGATTCTCGTCGGTCAGTTTGTTAAGTGCTTTTAGTACCGTCTTGCGATCAGCGTCGTAGCGTCGCATCAGCCCCGCGATGGTCACCGTCTGGTCCAACCGTCGCGCCGAGCGGTCGCGCAGGATGGATTCGGCGAGCTCGTCTTCCTCCGCACTGGGTAGTTCGGCGGCAATGGCGGGCTGGGCGGCGAGGTCGACCGTCAGATGATAACCGCTGTCGGCCTCCCAGCGCGCCACGCCCCGTTCCGCGAGCAGGCCGAGTGCGGCGCGTACGGGCGTGCGCGAGACATTGCACAGCGAGGCGATCTGCTGTTCGGGCAGGCGGGCGCCAGGCTCGAAGCCACGCTGCCGCGCCACATCCAGGATGCGCTGCGCCAGATCGAGATGGTTGGTGCGAGGTCGTCTGGCTACGGCTTGCATGACTTTTCTCGAATGCGAATGTGGCGCATTGGTCTGGCTGATCGCCGGAACAGGGACAATCGGCCAAATTCCTCCGTCGGTTGACAGATTATGGATTGACGTACTTTTTTCTGCAATAGTACTGTCGGCACAATCGGCGAGAAAAGACCGAGGGAACAGGATCGAGGCAGGCGCGCGCGTCGCCGGCCTTGGTCCGGCAAATGATTTCGACGATCAAACCGAATGGGAGACTGCCATGACCGCTACCAGCCTGCGGCGCCGTGCGCTCAATACATCCTCAATCGCTCTCGGTCTCGCCCTGACGCTCTCGGGGCCGGCCGCCGCAGCCGACCTCGTTATTTCGAACTGGGATGGGTACATGGCACCCGACGCCATGGCCGCTTTCAAGACCGCCACCGGCGTTGCCGGCGAAGTGGTGGTGCACGCTACCAATGAAGAGATCATGGGCAAGCTGATTGCCGCCGGCGGCAAGGGCTATGACGTGGTCTTCGTCTCCTCGCCCTTCGCCGAAGTATTAAACAAGCTTGGCCTGACCGAGCCGATCGACCATGCCAAGATCCCCAACCTCGCCAACCTCTATCCCGAAGCGACCAAGCTGCCGCACGATGCCGGCAACGCTTTCTCCGTGCCTTACACCTGGGGCACGACGGGCCTCTGCTACCGCTCTGACCTTGTCAAGACGGCGCCCACGAGCTGGAGCGACCTGCTCGCCCCTTCCGACGAGATGAAGGGCAAGACCACCATGCTGGCGACCGATCGCTGGCTGCTGGCCGCCGGGCAGCTCGACAAGGGCTATTCGGTCAACGAGACCGACCCGGCCAAGATGGCCGAGGTCAAGGACCTCTTGATCTCCGCCAAGAAGACCCTGCTCGCCTATGACGACACCACCTTCTATTCCAAGCTGGTTTCCGGCGAGGCGCTGATGGTGCAGGCCTGGGACGGCTGGTGCAATTACGGCATCGCCGACAAGCCGGAGATCAAATACGTCATCCCTAAAGAAGGTTCGGACCTGTGGGTCGACACGATGGTGGTGATGAAGGCGTCCGAGCACAAGGACGACGCCTTCAAGTTCATCAACTTCATGCTCGACGCCAAGAACCACGCCTGGGCGGCGCAGAACATCGACTACAAGGTGCCGAACAAGCCGGCGATGGAAAGCCTGCCGGCCGACTTCCTGGCCAAATTCCCCAACATGGCGATGCCGGTGGCCGATCTCGTCAAGTTCGAGCAGTTGCGTGACGTCGGCGAAGCCCAGCGCGACTATTCCAAGATCGTCAGCGAGATCAAGGCCGCGCAGTAAGCGGCGCAGACTTCACGGCCGGCAGCACTTCTGCCGCCGGCCCTGAGCGGTACCCGAGAAATTGTCCCAGACCCGACTTCGTTCCTCTCTGCTGATGGCCCCGGCGCTGGTCTGGCTGACCGCGCTGATGGTTATCCCATGCGCCCTGGTGCTGGCGCTCGCCTTCTTCCGGCGCGGCGTCTATGGCGGCATCGACTACACTTTGACGCTGGAAAATTTCGGGTTGGTCTTCGACCCGCTCTATGCCGGCATCTTACTCAAATCGGCGCGTATCGCCGGCACCGCGACCCTGATCGCGGTGGTGATCGGCTATGCCGCCGCCTATGCGATCGCGGCCGCCCCGCGCCGGTGGCAGCCGGTGTTCCTGTTTTTCGCCGTGCTGCCGTTCTGGTCCAACTACCTGATCCGCACCTATGCCTGGATCGTGCTGCTCAACCGCGAAGGCCTGATCACCCAGCTCTTGCGCTGGTTCGGCTACACCGGCGAACCGCCCTCGATGCTCTATACCGAAGGCTCGGTCATCGCAGGCCTCGTCTACAACTATCTGCCCTTCGTCATCCTCGCCTGCTACGCGCCGCTGTCACGCCTCAACCCGGAACTGGCCGAGGCCTCACGCGATCTCGGCGCCTCGGCTGCCACCACCTTCCGACGTGTCATCCTGCCGCTGACCGTGCCCGGCATCGCTGCGGGTGCTGTCTTCGTCTTTGTGCTGTCGATCGGCAATTTCGTCACCCCGGCGCTGCTTGGCGGCGGCCGCTTCCAGATGATCGGCAACCTCGTCTACGACCAGTTCCTGACCGCCAATGACTGGCCGTTTGGCGCGGCATTGGCGATGGCGCTGATCGCCATCATGCTTCTGGTGCTGATGGCGCAGGCGCTCGCCGCCGACCGCGCCGCGGGGCGTGCGGCTGAGGCAAGGGGTGACGCCTATGGCTGAGCGCCGCGCAATTCTTGCCTTCTCCCCGTTCACCGGGAGAAGGTGCCCCGAAGGGGCGGATGAGGGGCGGCGTCAACCTTTGCGACTCTCAACGCTGCCCCCCGTCTGCCTGCCGGTAGCTTCTACCCGCGAACAGGGAGAAGGACTCTGGTCGTTCGCTTGCCCTCCAATTGTCGGAGGCCGGCGATGACCCATTCCTTCACCCGTACGCTCGGCATGCGGACGATCCTCACCCTCGTCTTCGCCTTCCTCTACATCCCGATCGCCGTGCTGGTGGCGCTGTCCTTCAACGAAGGCGGATTGCCGACGGCATGGTCGGGCTTTTCGCTGAAATGGTATGCCTCGCTGGCCGGCAATTCCGCAATCCTTTCCGCTGCGCTCAACACGCTGATCGTGGCGTTGGTCTCCACGGCCATCGCCACGCTGCTCGGCACGCTGCTGGCCATCGGCATCGAGATGCGCCGGCAATACGGCAGGGGTCTCGAGGCGCTGATCTTCGCACCGATGATCATCCCCGACATCGTCCTGGCGATCGCTCTGCTGTCGTTCTTCTCCATGCTAAACCTGACCATGGGCCTGCACACCATCATCCTCGCCCATGTCGTCTTCAACCTCGCCTTCGTCTGCTCGGTGGTGCGCGCAAGGCTAAAGAGTTTCGACTGGTCGATCGTCGAGGCCTCCGCCGACCTCGGCGCCGCGGCTCTGACCACCTTCCGGCGTGTGACATTGCCGGTCATCGCGCCGGCAGTGATTGCCGGCGCTCTGCTTGCCTTCACGCTCTCGGTCGACGAGTTCATCATCGCCTTCTTCACCGCCGGTGCCGGCCGCGCCTCGACGACGCTGCCGATGCAGATCTACGCCATGATCCGCTTCGGCATCACGCCGGAGATCAACGCGCTGGCGACCATCGTCATGGCGGTATCCATCACCGCGCTGACCCTGTCGCAGCGGCTCAACCGTGGGATCATCGGCCAATGAGCGAACCGCGCACGCTGCTGGCCATTGATAACGTTTCGAAGAAGTTCGGCCGGGTCACCGCCGTCGACGGCATCTCGCTCGACATCCGCGAAAACGAGTTCTTCGCGCTGCTTGGACCCTCCGGCTGCGGCAAGACCACGCTGCTGCGCATGCTGGCCGGCTTCGAGACGCCAACCGACGGCCGCATACTGCTCGATGGCAAGGACATCGCCCGGACCCCGCCCAACAAGCGGCCGGTCAATCTGATGTTCCAGTCCTACGCGCTGTTCCCGCATATGAGCGTGCGCGCCAATGTCTCCTACGGGCTGGAGATGGAGCGCTTGCCGAAAGCTGAAATCCGTTCCCGCGTCGAGGCCATTCTGGCCACCACCGAGCTTGTCCCCTTCGCCGACCGTAAGCCTGAGCAATTGTCGGGTGGCCAGAAGCAGCGCGTCGCGCTCGCCCGCGCGCTGGTCAAACGGCCTCGGTTGCTGCTGCTCGACGAACCGCTCGGGGCGCTCGACAAGAAACTGCGCGGCGCCATGCAGTTGGAGCTGAAGCGCCTGCAGCACGAAGTCGGCATCACCTTCGTCATCGTCACCCACGACCAGGAAGAGTCACTCGTCATGGCCGACCGCATGGCGGTGCTCAAGGACGGCCAGTTGCTGCAATGCGACGCGCCGCATGCGATCTACGAGCATCCCGCCGACCGTTTCGTCGCCGACTTCATCGGCGTAATGAATTTCGTACCGGGCAAGGTGTCTGCGGATGGCGTGATCGCCGCGAACGGCGCGCGCATTGCCGGCAAGGTTCCCGCCGCGCTTTCACCCGGCGCTTCCGCCGTGGCCTCGGTGCGACCCGAACGCATCCGGCTGTTCCCGTCACCCGAGACCGCCAACCGCACCGCCGGCATGGTCGAGGCGCTGGCCTATCACGGGCTGGACCTGCAGTTGCATATCCGCACGCCTCTGTCGCCAAAACCATTTCTGGTGCGCGTCACCGCCGATGCCGCCGACCGCCGGCCGGTCTCGTCGGGCGATCAGGTCGAACTCGGCTGGGACGCCGCCGATGTCAGAATTTTTCAGGAATAGGAGAGCTTGATGGCGCAGAAGACGATCGCGTTTTTTCCCGAAGCGGCCTACGGCCCGGCGCTCAATTCGGTCGGCATCGCGCAAGCGGTCGAGGCGCGCGGCCATAAGGCAGTGTTCCTGTCCGACCCCGGCTTTGTCGATGTCTACAAGGGTTACGGCTTCGAAGCGCATCCGGTGAACCTGTCGGAGCCGATGCCGCCCGAGCAGATGGCGAAATTCTGGGAAGACTTCATCAACGGCCACATCCCGAACTTCCGCAAATCGCCCTACGATCAGGTCGACAATTACGTGAAGGATTGCTGGACCGCGATCGTCGACAGCGCCAAATGGGCGCAGAAGGATTTGCCGCGAGTCCTGGCCGCCATCAAGCCTGATGTCATTTGCGTCGACAATGTGATCCTGTTTCCGGCCATCAAACAGTTCGGCAAGCCTTGGGTGCGCGTCATCTCCTGCTCGGAAAACGAGATCGAGGATGAGGACATCCCGCCGCATCTCTCCGGTTGCGGCGAGAACGACCATGTCGGCCACCAGCGCTATCGCGATCATTTCAATGCGGTGATCAAGCCCATCCACGACGACTTCAACGCCTTCCTCACCGCAAACAATGAAGCGCCATACCCGGTCGGTCAGTTCTTCGAGGCCTCGCCCTATCTCAATCTCCTGCTCTATCCCGAAGCGGCAAAGTTCAAACGCCGCCATCCGCTTGATACGACAAAATTCCAGTATCTCGAAGGCTGCGTGCGGCAGGAAAAGCCATACGCCGTGCCGACCTTCGCCGAGAACAATGACGGGCCGCTGCTCTATGTTTCCTTCGGCAGCCTCGGCGCCGGCGATGTCGATTTGTTGAAGCGCATCATCACAACACTGGGCAAGACCCGTTACCGCGCGCTGGTCAATGTCGGCGGCTACAAGGACCAGTACACGGATGTGCCGGGCAACGTCATCGTCGAGAGCTGGTTTCCGCAGCCTTCGGTCATTCCGCAAGTCGATGCGGTCATCCACCATGGCGGCAACAACTCGTTCACAGAGTGCCTCTATTTCGGCAAGCCGGCCATCATCATGCCCTATGTCTGGGACGGCCACGACAACGCCACCCGCGTCCAGGAAACCGGCCACGGCTTCGGTATGCCGCGCTACGACTGGAGCGACGCCCAGCTGATCAGCAGGATCGAAGCCTGCCTGACTGACACCAAGATGAAGATCAGGCTGGCGAAGACCTCGGCGCAGATGCAGGCCCAGAACGGGCCTGAGAAGGCAGCCGGGCTGCTGGAGGCGCTGCTGTGACCTCCTCCGCCCCGCATCTCTACCAAGCCTCCACCCGCACCGACCTCGTCGACTGGGGCGCCCAGTCCGACGCGCTGGACGGCGCGTCGCACTCGACCGGCAGGCTTGTCCACAAAGGACCCAACAACCAGCCGGAATCCGGCATCTGGGTGTGCACGCCCGGCCGCTGGCGGCTCTCGATTCCGCGCGACGAATTGTGCCATTTCGTCGCCGGCCGCGCGACGTACCGGTCGGATGCCGGGGAGGTGGTAGAAGTCGCAGCCGGGACCGTGGTCATGTTCCCTGCCGGCTGGACAGGCGAATGCACCGTGCATGAGACCATGCGCAACGTCTACATGCTGGCTTGAACAGCAACGGAGCTTCCCAATATGCCGACACCGCACTGGCCAAAGGCCTCGACCGTGAAACTGGAGGACTGGGGCGGGGGCAGCAACACGCTTGCCGGCTCGCCGCGCGCCTCGGGCAGGATCCTCTCGCAGAACCCGGACGGCTCAAGCGAATGCGGCCTGTGGTCGTGCACGCCAGGCAGCCGCAAGGTTACCTTTGCCGCCGACGAGTTCTGCCATTTCCTGTCGGGCCGCGGGACCTATGTCCGCGAGAATGGCGAAGAGATCCCGGTCGAGACCGGCATGCTGGTGTTCTTCCCCGCCGGCTGGGCCGGCACCTCCACCATCACGCAAACACTGACCAAGGCCTTCATGTGCCGCTGAGCACTTTTTTAAAGGAAATCGCCATGACCACGCCCATCATGCAATCCCCGCTTGCCATCACCGACCTCGTCGACTGGGGCGTCATCCCGACCATGATCGAGGGCGTGTCCCACACCTCGGGCAAGCTGCTCTACAAGGGGCCGGAGGGCCGTTCGGAATGCGGCCTGTGGGTCTGCACCCCCGGCAAATGGCACTGCCATGTCACCCGCGACGAGTTCTGCCACTTCCTCGAGGGCCGCTGCACCTATGTGCACGTATCGGGCGAGGTCATCCAGATCGAGCCGGACACGGCGGCGTTCTTTCCTCAGAATTGGAAAGGCGTCTGCACCGTCCATGAGACCATCAAGAAGGTCTACATGATCCGCTGAGCGGACCTGAAAGGACGACCATGCAATTCTCCGCTGAACGGCCGGCTTTCTTCGTCAATCCGGACTACCGGCCGATGACCGGCACGGCAAAACCGGTGATCGATCCGGCGACGCTGGAGACCGTCGGCTCGATCTCCGCCGCAACGGACGGTGAGGTCGATGCGGTGCTGTGTGCCGCAACCACGGCACAAGCCACCTGGAAGCAGCTCGATGCCAAGAGCCGGGCAAAGCATCTGCATGCGGTCGCCAACGCCATCGAGGCGGCGGACTTCACGCGCTGCGCCGAGCTGATGGTGCGCGAGATGGGCAAGCCCTATCCCGAAGCGATCGGCGAGATCGCCAATTGCGCGCCGATCTTCCGCTACTATGCCGAGATGGCGCGCGACGACGCCGGCAAGATCGCCGGTACGACGCAGGCCGGGTCGTTCCAGTATGCGCGCTACGAGCCGTATGGCGTCTCCGTGCACATCATGCCTTACAACTTCCCGATCCTGCTGATGTGCTGGACCGTCGCGGCCTCGCTTGCCGCCGGCAACGGCTGCGTCATCAAGCCGGCCGAAGCGACGACGCTGTCGACGCTGGACTACATGACGGTGTTCCGTTCACTGCCGGAAGGGCTGGTCGCCTGCCTGCCTGGCACGGCCGCCACCGCGCAGGCGCTGATCGCCTCCGAACGCATCCACGCTGTCGCCTTCACCGGCTCGGTCGCCGCCGGCAAAGCCGTGGCAGTCGCCTGCGCCGAGCGCATGAAGCCTTGCGTCATCGAAGCCGGCGGCAGCGATCCGCTGATCATCAGCGAGCACGCGCCGCTCGACGTGGCGGCTGCCGGCAGCGTCACCGCCGCCTTCCACCTGACCGGCCAGGTCTGCACCTCGGCCGAACGCTTCTTTGTCGTCGACTCGGTTCACGATCGCTTCGTCGAGCTGTTCGCCGAGAAGACGCGGGCGCTGCGCATCGGCAATGGCATGGACAAGACCGAGATCGGCCCGCTGGTCAGCGAAGCCGCCCGGGCGAAAGTGATGCGGCTGGTCGATGATGCTATCAGCAACGGCGCTATAGCCGTTGCCGGCGGGCGCATTCCGCCGGCGCACAACACTGGCTGGTTCTACGAGCCAACGATCCTGACCGGCGTCACCCCCGATATGGCGATCGTGCGCGAAGAGTGTTTCGGACCGGTCGCCGCGATCTGCCGCGTCAAGGATTTCGACGAGGCGATCCGGCTTGCCAATGACAGCCCGTTCGGCCTCGGCGCCTCGGTGTTCACCACCGACCTCGCCGAGGCGCATGAGGCGGCCGAGCGGCTCGAGGCCGGCATGGTCTGGGTCAACAACCCGCTGATCGACAATGACGCCTTGCCCTTCGGCGGCTGGAAGGCATCAGGCCTTGGCCGCGAGCTGGGACGCCAGGGACTCGACGCCTTCCGACGCTCCAAGATGGTCATCATCGACCACAGACCGGCGATCCAGGACTGGTGGTATCCTTACCCCGACAGCTGGTTCCGCGAGACAGGCGGCCGCAAGCACGTGTGAGTCCGGCCGGTCCAAAACGTAAGCTGATGCTTACGCATCTGCCGAGATAGGCCGGCTATTTCAACGCTTGAAGCTTGTCGATCGCGGCAGTGAATCCGGCAAGCGAGACCGGAATGGTCACCGGCTTGCGCGTCACCGACTCCATGCCGATGTTCAGGTTGGTTCCCGATTTCATCGCCTTGACGAGGTCCGCCGACAAAGGGGTCGCGGCATAGGCGCCGTTCTGGTCGCTGGTCTGGATGGCAATGGTCGTCTTCTGCCCCTGGTCGATCTGGTACGAGGCGCCGGAAGGCAGGAACAGCCCGTGCGGCAAGGCCAGCAGCATGGCGAGGTTGCCATTGCCGTTGTCGCGGCGAACCGTAACGGTAAGAACGCGCTGCCCCGTCTTGGCCTCGGTAAGGTTTTGGGAGACCTGGCATTGAAGCTCGATGCCGGCCGATCCGCTGGCGCAGTTTAGCGCCCACGGATTGCCTTCTGCAGGCTTGGTCTCGGCAGATGTGGTTGACTTCGGCTCTTCGGCAAGCGCCGACCCTGCCGTCACGACCAGCCATAGCGCGCCGACCCAGGCGGCCCGGCCACAAACGGTTCTCAGCAAGGAAGCCACCCGATCCTCGTCGTGTCAGGGTTTCGCCGAGCGCGTTGATACAACAGCCGAGCCTGGCGGGGAAGCCAATACGGTACATGAGCTCGGGCTAAATTACTGTTGCTGAATTATCACAATAAACAACTTTGAAATCTTGTACGTGTAAAGCAAACAATCATGCTCGCTATACACTGGGATTCGGATAGTATTAGCGACGGAGCGTGTACTCGTCGGGGTTCGCAAGGGATGGAGACGACCGAGAAAACTCGGCAGATCAATGACATGGCGACGCACGGAAGAAGCTTCCGGGCGAATAGCAAGTATCGCCGGTCAGGTTTTTCCAGGCATCTCTGGAAGACGACTGCGTTGTCCACTCTGGCACTTGCCCTTTCCGGCATAGCCGCCCATGCCGGCGACACCGGACTGTGGCAGCCGCAGGTCCGCGCCATCATCGGCGCCAACAACAATGGCGGCAACACGGCGATCGAGGGTTTCCTGCCGCTGAAGCAGAACCTCGAATCCGTTCTCTTTCTCGATGTGCGCTCGAAATACGATTTCGACGACGGCTTCGGCCAGGACGTCGGCCTCGGCGTTCGCCGCATCGTGAATCCGGATCTGATGATCGGCGGCTACTCCTATCTCAACATCCAGAACCACGACAGTCACCAGTTCGTCGCCTCGACGCTCGGCCTCGAGGCCATCACCTCAAAATACGATGCGCACGTAAACGTCTATCTGCCGATCAGCGGCGACCGCAGCACGGCCGGGCAAGAGTCGAGCCTGTCGCTGGTCGGTCATCAGCTGATCGAGCAGATATCGGCCATCGCCCACCGCGATTACGCGGCCTGGGGCATCGAGGGCGAGGTCGGCGTTCAGGTGCCGCTCAACCTGCCCGAGAACCATTCACTGCGTTTCGATGTCGGCGCCTACCATTTCGGCGATCCCGACGGCGACGACGGCAGCATCACCGGCGCCAAGGCCGGCCTGGAATATTCGATCGGCGACGTCATCGGCAAAGGCACGTCGCTGACCTTCACCGGCGAGGTGCGCAACGACAACCGCGATGACACCCAGTTCGCCGGCAGCATCCGGCTAACGGTGCCGCTCAACGCTTTCGACAAGGGCTCGTCTTCGGCCGATGACGGCGCCGAGCCGGTCTATCCGGTCAGCCCCGGCCTGCGCAAACGCGTCAACGAGCGCGTGCGTGGCGACATCGGCGTTCGCATCGAGAGCCAGGACAAAGTTACCGGCACGTCGACGCGGGTGGCGATCAATGCCGCCACCAACACGGCATTCGGCCAGTTCTTCTTTGCCGATGGTGACAACGACGCGCTCGGCCTCGGCACGATCGGCGACCCGACCACGCTCGACAATGCGGTCGCCGGCGCCGGCGCGAACGGCGTCGTCGTCGCGCTCGGCGGCAAGGGCAACATTACGACAGCCGGTGTGACGCTCGCCAACGGCCAGACCGTCATCGGCGGTGGCGGGGGCGTCCAGGCGCGGCTCGTCGACGGCAGCATCGGCACCTACAATTTCGGCGGATCCAACGGCACCCTCCAGGGCACCAACCCCGCCAACAACGTCCTGACGCTCGCCAACGGCAACACGCTGAGCGGCATCATCATCACAGGCGGCAAGGACGGCATCTTCGGCAACAACATCACCGGCGCCACGTTGACCAACGTCACGGTCACCGGCACCGGCGGCCACGGCGCCGACTTCACCGGTACATCGACCGGCGTCAATGGCTCGAACTTCACCGCGACCGGCAACGGCCTCGACGGACTGCACATCGAAGGCGACGGCACCTATAACTTCACCGGCACGACGCTGCTGCAGGGCAATGGCGACGACGGCCTGGATATAACCGGCCACGGCACCTACACTTTCGCCACCCTCAACTCGCTCGACAACAACGATGCCGGCATTACCGTGAAGGGCACCGGGGTCGCCGGCTCGATCACCATCACCGGTGGCCAGGTGTCGGGCAACAAGGCACTCGGCGACGACGGCGTCGGTGTCTTCATCGATCCGATCACCGCCCATATCGTGCTGGATTCGATCACCCAGACCGGCGGCGCATCGGGCGTCGTGCTCGAGAATCTTTCGGGCAGCTTCACCGTCAACGGCGCGACGACGATCTCGAACACGACCGGACCGGCCATCGCGATCACGGATTCGCCGGCCGCGATCCGCTTCGGCGACATCAACATCACCGATCCCGGCACCGACGGCATGGTGTTTACCGGCGTCAATGCGTCCGTCATCGCCGGCAACATCATCATCTCCGGGCTCGGCTCCGGCATCGGCCTCGACTTCTCCGGCAGCCAGACTAATTTCACGGCGCAGTCGCTGAACATAAACGGCACCGGCGGCACGACGTCCATCGGGATCGACCTTGTCCAGACCAACGGCGGCACGATCATCATCACCAATGGCGGCACCATCGCCAATGTCGGCACCGGCGTGCGGCTCGGCATTGCCGGCTCGCCGGCCGACACCGCCAACGCCCAATTCACCTTCGGTGGCGGCTCGATCGGCGGCAACCTCGCCTCGCTCGACGCACGCGGCCTCAATTCCGGTTCGGGCCAATACGCATTCGGCACGACGACGTTCAACGGGCCGCAACTGTTCGACCAGACGCAGCTGATCTTTGTCGCCGCAGGCGGCACAGGCGACGGTACCTCGCTTTCGGACCTGGCTTCGATCACCGACGCCGACAACAATACCGACGGCATCGCGATTTTCGTGCTGGTCAATCGCGGTGTCATCGACGACACCGACGGCTTTACGCTCGAAGCGGGGCAGACCCTGGCCTCTTTCGGCAACGGCCGCACCTTCTCGCTCGGCGGCCTGCCGATCAATGTGACCGGCGACAACGTCGATCACGGCAGCACCATCTCGGATGCGGCCGGTGCCGCAACGCTGACCGCTTCGGGCAGCGGCGACGTCGTCACGCTGGCCAACAATACCTCGCTCCAGGACTTCAACATCTCCGGCGGTACCGCCAACGGCATCCATGGCAGCGGCGTTACCGGCGTCGTGCTGACCGGCATGACCGTGTCGGGGGCCGCCCTCAATGGCGTGCTGTTCGATGGCGCCAACGACGTTTCCGGCAGCAATCTGAGCTCGACTGGTAATGGCGGCGCTGGGCTGTCGATCCAGGGCGACGGCACCTACAATTTCACCGGCACGACGACGGTGTCGGATAATGCCGGCGACGGCTTGCTGATCAACAGCAATGCCATCACCAGCTTCCAGACGCTCAACGCGACCAGCAATGGCGGCAGCGGCGTCCAGGCCACGTCAACTGGCACCGGCTCGCTTTCGATCGACGGCGGTACCGTCAACAACAACACCACATCCGCCTTTACAGCGTCGAATATCGGGCTCGGTGTCACGCTCTCCAACATCGGCCACGTCGGCGGCACAACCGGCGTCAGCCTTTCGGGCGTCAGCGGCAGCGTCAGCGTTACCGGCCCGACGACGATCGGCAGCACCACCGGCGACGGCATCTCGATCAGCGGCAGCACGGCAACGGTCGGCTTCAGCGGCGACGTGCTCATCAGCCAGGTGCTTGGCAATGGCATCGCGCTCAACGGCAACACCGGCGCCGTCAGCTTCGGCTATGCGGAAATCGGTGCGCCGGGCCTCAACGGCATCGATATTGGGGGGAATACCGGGTCAGTCACATTCTCTGGCCCCACCATCGTTGTCATCGGTTCTGCCGATGGCAGCGCGGGCATCAACTTCAGCGGCACAAACAACGACGTCAGTTTCGGTACGACGACGGTGTTGCTCGGCGAAGGGCTGAACCAGACGGGCATTGACTTCAGCGGCTCGTCAACGAAAGCCGATTTCGGGCTGACCAGCATTACCGGCACCGGCGACCTGACCTCGCGCGGCATCGACCTGTCGTCGACGACCGGCAACAAGACGATCACCTTCCTGCAGGGCTCCAGGATCGACAATGTCGGCGTCGGTGTCGAATTGTCGTCAGGCGGCACCACGGCCACGTCGGCCAACGCCAACTTCACCTTCGGCGACGGCAATTCCGCCGATGGGCTGGAATCCTTCATCACCGCGGCAACCGGCGGCTACACTGTCAATACGATCGGGCTGGATCCGGCGCTCGGCAACTACGACTTCGACGATGTCTTCTTCACCGGCGATGCCCAACTGGCGGTAACTGTCGGCGGGGTCGTCATGATCTCGCAGACAGGCGGCACTGTTCACGCGGGCACGAACGGGCTGAGCGCCGATGTCACCACCGTGACGGCCGCGCAGGCCGATGCCATGGTCGGCACGCAGACCTACGCCTTTGTCGGCACCGTCGATCTCAGCGCGACGCCGTTCACGCTCGATTCGGGACAGTCGATCACCGGTTTCGGCAACGGCAATTCCATCCTCACCTCCGGTACGTTCCAGCCGGTCAATGTGCAGGGCAATCTCGGCGCCACCGGCGGCAATGTCACCGGCGATGAGGGCGTGGTCAAGAGCACGGGCGACACCCTTCATCTGCTCGGCAGCAATCAGGTGCGCAACACCGCCTTCGACTACAGCGGCGGCAGCGGCTCGGTGTTCGTCATCGACCAGAGCGTGGGTGGCTTCAACAATTCCGGCGGCACCGTTGTCGAAGGCGTCACCGTCAGCAATGTCGCTGCCGGCCAGACGGCGTTCAACGTCGACGGCCTCACCGGCAACCTGTCGATTATCAACAACAATATCAACGTTGCCGGCACGCTGCTCGATGTCGACGGCGGCAACGGCAACATTACGGTCACCCGCGGCAACTTGCTCAACAGCGCGACGCCCGGCACGCTGACCGGTGGCGGCATCGCAATCGCCAACCGCACCGGCGGCTTGGTCAACTTCACGGACAAGGCGACGATCGGCGGCAGCGGCGTATCGCTGACCAACAACACCGGCGCCACAATCACCTTCGCCGATGTCGACATCACCACGGACGCCGCAACGGCGTTCACTGCAACCGGAGGCGGCTCGGTCAACGTCACGACCGGAACGATCAATGCCACCAATGCGGGAGCGGTGGCGCTCGACGGCATTGCGGCCAACATCAATTTCGCCTCGACAAGCGCCAGCTTCAATTCCGGCAGCGGTGTCGACCTGCAGCATCTGACCGGTACGGTCGCGCTCGGCACCGGCACGCTGACCAACACCGGTTCGGGTACAGCCTTCAATGTCGGCTCGGCGGCCGATCAGAGCGGCGGCAATGCAATCATCTCCTATGCCGGCACCATCGCCAGCAACGGCACCGGTGCCGCCGTCTCGATCCAGGAACTGACCGGCGGCTCGGTGACGGTGTCGGGCAATCTGACCGACGGCAACGCAGCCGATGGCGGCCAGATCTTCATCGGTGGCATCGCCAACGGCACGGCGGCGACCGTCACCTTCTCGGGAAGCAGCAAGAAGATAAGCTCTGGCGCGACGACAGCTGTACAGATCGGCTACACAGGCCCCCTCTCCGCCATCGTCCCGTATGACAACACGGACGGCACGATCAACTTCACCAATGGCGGCCTGGATATAACGACAACGACCGGAGAAGGCTTCGGCGCCGCCTTCGGCGGCACCGTCAGCGTGTCCGGCACCGGCAACAAGATCGCCTCCGGCGGCAATGGTCTGTTCATTGTCTTCGCCGACGTCGGCGTCGCCGGCGTCACCTTCGACAGCGTCTCGGCCGTATCGACATCGGACGCTGCCGGCGTCTTGCTGACAGGGTCCAATCTGGCGGGCGACGTCAACATTGGCGGCCTGAAAGATACCGGCTACATGGGCGCCTCGCTGAACGCCCTGCTCGGCACCGGTGCGGTGAATTTCACCGGCACGACCGATCTCGACGTCAGCTACCGAGGGTTTGATATCGGCGGCCCGCAAGTGGGCACCATAAACATCGCCAACGTCGCCGGCTCCACCCTGACCATCGACGGTGGGGAAGCCGGCATTGTCACGAACGGCCTGCAGGCAGGAATCATCAACGTTGGCGGCAATGGCGGCGTCGCCAGCATCGGCGCGACGACAAGCACCACCGGTGCGGCTATCGCCGTCAGCGGCGGTAACGACCTCATTCACGCCACGCTGAACTACAACGGCTCGATCAAGGTCGACACCGGCATGATCGTGCAGGCCGTGGCCGACTGGAGCGAGCTCAACATGAGCGGTTCGGTCGTTTCGACTACGGCAGCAACTGGCATTGGTACGGCGGCCTTCGTCTTCACCGGCAACGCCAACGGCGTCTACAATATTTCAAGCACGATCGATCATACCGGCACGGGCATCGGCGTGCGGTTTGACGGATCGTCTAACGGGACGGCCACCTTCTCCGGTGCGTCGAAGATCTTCAACACCAGCAGCGGCACCAACGACGCGATCGTCAAGTTGCCCAGCATCAGCCCGACCCAGGGCATGGGCACGCTCAACTTCACCAATGGCGGCCTGGTCATCACCACCTCGAGCGGCGCCGGCTTCACCGCCAGCACTTTCGGCGCCGGCACGGTCAGCGTCAGCGGCACGGGCAACTCGATAACCACGACGACAGGCACCGCGCTCAACCTCGACAACGCGACGGTCGGCGCCGGCGGCATCAATTTCAGCTCCATCTCGGTCAATGGAGCGGCGACCGGCGTTTCGCTCAACAATGTCAGCGGCGGCACGCTCAATCTCGGCACGGTGAACCTGCAAGGCATCACCTCGACCGGCGTCGACATTTCCGGCACGCTCGGCTCGACGGTAAACTTCGCCAGCCTGACCATCGCCATGCCCGGCGACAATTCGACCGGCATCACCTTCGCCGATGCAGTCGTCAACAGCATCTTCACGACTGGCGGTTTCACGCTCACCAGTGCTTCCTCGACCGGCACCACCGCCGTCAACCTGTCCAACACCACCGGCACCGGCACCATCCAGCTCGGCGATCCGAACACGGCCGGCGCATCCTCCACCATCGGCGGCGCCGGCGCCGGACCCGGCATCGGCTTCCAGTTCACCCCGACGACGGCGATCAACTTGATCTATGGCGACGGCGAAAGCGCGGTCGACAAGCTGTCGACGGTCAAGGCAATCGACATCCTCAGTTCCACCGGCGTTTTCCCGGTCGGCGGCACCTATAATTTCCAGGATGTCGACGGCGCCAACGGCGGTTTCATCGGCGACCTCTCCGAGGCCCAGGGACCGACCACCTATTATGTCGACCAGGACGGCGACGGCGACGGCACCGCCGCCAATCCGGGCTCGATTGCCGGCGCGGAAGCGTCGGGCGCCTCGGTTGTCATCCTTGTCGACACGTCGCAGAACGGCACCAGCAACCTCATCGACATGATGCAGGCTCAGCAGAATGGCGGCGGCAACAACACGCTCAACCTTGCCGACGGCCAGATCCTGATCGGCCTCAAGGCCGGCGATTCCATCGATACCGCGCCGCTGGGCGCCGTCGGCGGCGGCCTCGGCGGCAATTTCAGCTTCAGCGGCATCAATGCCTCGACCGTCATCACGGCAGGGTCCAATGTCGATAGCGTGCTGGCGACGCTGACGACCGCGAGCGGCAACACTATCGATTTCTCCGGCAAGGCCGGCATCGAAAACGTCATCGTGCAGAACACCGGTGCGGGCCTTGGCATCTCCGGCACCAACATCACCGATCTTATCCTGCGCCGCGCCACGATCGCCGGCGGCACCGGTGGCGCCCTGTCGCTTACCGACGGCGCCGCTGCCAGCCAGATCGCACTGTCGAACCTGATCCTGTCGGCAACCGGCGGCGACATTGCCAAGGTTGACGGCACGGTCGGCGCCGGGCTGATGAAGGTCAGCGCCTTCTCCGACATCACGCTTCTGGGCAACAATGGCGAAACCGGCGGCTTTGGGGTGAGCGGTGTCACCTTCGATGCCGTTCCAGCGACCGTCGGCATCGACCAGGTCGACGGCGGCGCCTTCGTGGCCGGCACAAGCACCAATGGCGTCGGCGGTTATGGCCTGACGCTATCCGGTGTATCCGGCGATATCCAGTTCGACAGCATCACCGCCTACGGTGGCGTCAACGGCATCGCCTTCAATGGCGTTGACGCCACCGTTACGGTCAGCGGCGCCACCACCATCACCGGCACCAGCAGCTTCGGCATAGACGTCACCGGCGCCAACACCGGTACGTTCACCTTCGGCGCGGTGACGGTCAACAACACCGCCACGGCCGGCGGCGGCATCCATGTGGTATCAGGCACGGTCAACGTCACCGGCCTCGCCAACATCGATACGACGAGCGGCGTCGGCCTGTCGCAGAGCGGCGGCACGACAAGCTTCACCGGCGGTGTGACCATCGACACCACGACCGGCACGGCCATCGTGGGCACCGGCGGCACGATGGGCATCACCGCTTCCGCTGCAGCCCAGACGGTAAATTCGACCAGCGGTCAGTCGATCAGCCTCACCAACGTCGCCGCCAGCATTGCGCTTGACTCGACCTCGTCGGGCGGCGGCACCAACAATGTTGGCCTGGCCAATGTCACCGGAACAGTCAGCCTCGGATCCGGCGCATTGAGCGGCGCTTCGGGCGTCGCATTCCTGGTCAATGGCGGCGCTGCGACGGTCAGCTATGGCGGCTCCGTCACCAAGACCACCGCCGGCAAGATCGTCGACATCTCCGGCGTCACCGGCGGTTCGGTCACACTGTCCGGCGCGCTCAGCGCCACCGGCGGTTTCGACAATGGTATCTATGTCCACGGCAACTCCGGCGGGACCATCACTCTCAGCGGTGGCACGAAGACGCTGACCACTGGCGCCAATACGGCGGTCGACTTGACGACCAACACCGGCGCGACGATCAACTTCGATACGGGTGGCCTGGTGATTACCACCACCTCCGGCACGGGCTTCAACGCCAGCGGCGGTGGCACGGTCAGCGTCGGCGCGCTCCTCAGCGACAACAGCATCACCACGACGGCCGGCGGCACCGCGTTGAACCTCAATGGCGTTACGATTGGCGCTGCGGGCATGAATTTCGACAGTGTTTCGGCCACTGCCGCCGCAACCGGCATCTCGCTGACCAATATCGCCTCGTCGGGCGGCGGCGCCATCATTCTCGGCACGGTCAACCTGCACGGCATGACCACGCGTGGTGTCGATGTTTCCGGCACGCTTGGCGCGGCGCTGTCCTTCAACGATCTCGACATCGGCCTGAACAGCACCACGGGCGTGGCCTTCGACCTCAACGGTGCCACCATCAATGCGGCGGTGACGGCCAATGACTTCGATGTCACCAATGCCGCCGCCGCCGGCACCTCGATAGGCGTCGACCTGCGTGGCACCACTGGCGGCCAGACGGTACGCCTCGGCGATGCCGTTGTCGGCGGCGCCAGCTCCAGCATTGCCGGCGTCAACACCGGCGTGTTCCTCAACAGCGCCACCAACCTCGCTTTCACCTATGGCGACGGCGAATCGGCGACCGACCAGCTCTCGACCATCGGCGCCAATGTAGGCATCGACGCATCCAGTGCGCCGGTTGCCGGCACCTACAATTTCCAGGATGTGAACTTCCAGTCGGCTCCCGGCCTGGGCTTCGGAGTCGGCAAGGTCTATTTCGTCGGCGCGTCCGCGACCGGTGACGGCAGCGGTCGCGACCAGAACAATCTCGCGACGCTGGCCACCGCCGAAGCAGCAGCCGTGGCGACGGACATTCTGGTTCTCGTCAACGATGGCGGCACCATCACCGCGGCAGGCAGCAATGGCAACGACACGCTGGCTCTCGCCACCGGCGAGCAGGTGCGCGGCTTCGGCAACGGCAACATCAATCTGGCGCTGACAGTGCCCTCCACCATCCAGCTCGCCAGCAACAGCATCTCGATCATCGACCAGACGCCCAATGGCGCCGCGACGCTGACGACGAGCGCCGGCAACAATGTCATCACGCTCGGCGCCAGCGGCAACATCATCGACGGCTTCATCCTGAATGGCAGCCCGGCGGGTGCCGCGCGTGGCGTCAAGGACAATGGCGCGGGTGCTGCGAATACCGTCATCAGCAACATGACCATCAGCAATTTCGCCACGCAGGGTATCGAGATCACGCCGTCAAACAGCACGACGATCAACAACGTTACTTTCTCCGGCAACGCCAGCGATGTGTGGCTGAACGCGTCCAACACCACCATCACCAACGTCACCAGCACCGGCGCCACCGGCATTGCTTTCAAACTCGACAACACCACCGGCACGACGACGCTGACCAACGTCAACATCACCACGGCGGCGACCGGAACCGGCATCGCCTTCGGTGGCGCGTCGGGCGCTGGCGGCACGATTGCCGGTACCAATGTCGACATATCGGGCGGCAGCGGCCTTTCGGTGACCGGCGGCAACGCGGTGATCAGCTTCGACAGCGCCAGCTCTATCATCAGCACGTCGGGCGCGGCGGCCACGATCTCGACCCGCGCTGGCGGCAGTTTCACCTTCGCCGGCTCGGTGATCGCCAATGGCGCTGCCAGCGGCATCAGTATTTCCGGCGCGACGGCGGCCAATACGGTGAGCTTCACCGGTACGGTCGATCTCGGCACCACGACGCCGATGACCGGCACCGCAGTCGCAATCAACAACGGCGCCACGGCCTCGACCGTCAGCTTCGCAAACCTCGACATCGTCACCAACGGCACCACCGGATTCAGCGCCATCAATGGCGGCACGGTCAATGTGACGACCGGCACGGTGAGCTCCACTTCCGCGCAGGCGGTCAACCTCAACGGCATCGCCACCACCACCGGCATCAATTTCACCTCGACCAATTCGACCGGCGGAACCAACAACGTGTCGCTGACCAATGTCACCGGCGCCGGCACTGTCAGCCTCGGCTCCGGTGCGCTCGGCGGCGCGACCGGCGCGGCCTTCCTGGTCACCGGCGGCTCGGCCAATGTCAGCTATGCCGGCTCGGTCACCAAGACCACGGCCGGAAACGTCGTCAGCATCTCCACCCGCACCGCCGGCACCACGACATTGTCGGGCACTCTCAGCGCCACCGGCGGCGTGGCCAACGGGATCCTCGTCAACGCCAACACCGGCGGCACGATCAACTTCTCCGGCGCCAGCAAGATACTGACCACCGGAGCCAACAATGCCGTCGACCTGACGGCGAACACCAACACCGCGGTCAACTTCACCGGCGGCGGCCTAGCCATCACCACCACCTCCGGCACCGGCTTCAACGCCACGAGCAACGGTACTGGCACCGTGACCGTTATCGGCTCGGGCAACACGATTTCGACCGGCAGCGGCGTCGCGGTCAACCTTGACAGCGTTGCCATCGCGGCGGGCGGCGTGACCTTCGCTTCCACGAACAAAGGCGCCGGCGGCACCAGCGCCGTCATCCTCGATACCGTCACCGGTTCGGGAGCGATCGACCTCGGCACCGGCGCGCTGGTGGGCGGAACAAGCGCCGTGATCCGTATCGGCGATGGCCTAGGCACCGCCAACAGCGGCGGCACGGCGGCCTTCACCTATGCCGGCGCGATCACCAGCGGCAGCACCGGCCAGGCGGTCAACATCCAGGATCGCGCCCTGACCGCCGGCAACATCACCCTGTCGGGCAACATCACGCATAATGCGGCGGGCCAGATCGGCCTCCTGCTGGACGACAATGTCGCCGGCATCATCACCTTCTCCGGCGCGTCGAAGTCGATCACCTCGACCACGGCGGCTGGCGTCAGCCTGAGCGACAATACCGGTGCGACGATCAACTTCACCAATGGCGGGCTGGTCATCGCCACCACCAGCGGCGCCGGTTTCAATGCCACCGGCGGCGGCACGGTGACGGTGCAGGGCACCGGCAACACCATCGCGTCCGGCACGGGCACGGCGCTTAATGTCGCCAACACGACGATCGGCGCCGGCGACGTGACGTTCAGGAGCATTGCGTCCAATGGTGCAGCCAACGGCATCGTGCTCAACAACACCGGCACCAGCGGCAATCTGGTGGTGACCGGCACCGGCGCGACGGGGGGCAGCGGCGGCACGATCCAGAACTCGGCCGGCGATGGCGTCAGCCTGACCGACACTCAGGATGTCAGCCTGAGCAACATGATCATCAGCGACAATGCGGGCAACGGCATAAAGGGGCTGCGGGTCAACGGCGTGGTGCTCAACGGTCTGACCCTGAACAGCAATGCCGATGCCAACACCGAGTCCGGAATCCTGTTCAACGAACTTACCGGCAACGCCTCGCACGTCACCACGTTCACCAACCTCACGGTCTCCAACTCATTCACCCATAACGTGCAGGTCATCAATTCCGGCGGCACGTTGGCGAACCTGGTGGTGAGCGGCGGCACGTTCTCGAACAACGGCGCCTCGAACAATGCCGGCAGCGACTTCATCTTCGAGGCGGACGGCGCCGGTGTCGCCGGCGCGCCGACGATGACGCTGACCGTCGACGGCGCAACCTTCACCGGCAACAACGCCTATCCCGGACCGGGAGTCATCCCTGGAACCGGTCTGTTCGTCATTGCCAATGACGGCACCGTCAACGCTCACATCGGCGAGACCACGGGAAATCTATTCAACAATCTGAACAACGGCATCAACCTCACCCAGAGCAGCAATTCCGGCGCCGGCACGGGCGGCAATCTGAATTTCACCGTCCGGAACAACACCGTCACCAACAGCGACTCGACGGCCATCAACGTGTTCAGCAGCGGCGACCTCGCACGGACGCTTGACGGCACAATCGCCAACAACGTCATCGGTACGCAAGGCGTAGCAACCTCGGGATCGCGAACCGGCAACGGCATCAGGGTTGGGCATGAAAGCCTCGGCGTCGCCAAGGTGCTGATCGACAACAACATTATCCAGAGCATCGGCGTCAACGGCATAAGCGGTGGCGACAGCGTCTCGATCACGCAGCTCGTGCAGCCGGGCACCGTGCACGCGGCGGTCACCAACAACACCATTCGCGACAATGCCGACAGCCGCGGCATCACGGTCACCGCCACATTTGGCGGCGCTATCATCAATGCCGACGTTCATGCCAACACCATCACCAACGTCAACAACGCCAATGCCATCCGCTTCCTCGCGGACGGCCTCGGCGGCGCCGACGGCACGATCAACGTACCGCAGGCGAGCGAGGCCGGTATCGAAACCGTCAATGGCGGGGCAACGGCACTGACGGACACCCGGACGTTCTTCAACCAGCCGCTGCCACTGCTGCCTGCCGCGACACCGTAGTCAGCAACCTTGGATTTCGTCCTAGGAAATATATTTTATGAATCTGATATCGACTTGTTGTCTTACTTAGGCATAATACAAGAATTCAGACAGTAAGCCGCCAACGAAGGGAACGGGGATGAGCGAGCCTTATTTAGGTGAAGTCAAGATCATTTCCTGGAACTATGCACCGCGCGGCTGGGCATTTTGTAACGGCCAGTTGTTGCCGCTTAACCAGAACCAGCCATTGTTCTCACTTCTTGGCACCAGGTACGGCGGCAACGGCCAGACAAATTTTGCCCTTCCGGATATGAGGGGACGTGCGCCGGTTCATACGGGCGGCCCTATCGGTGCAATTGTCGGCGGCCAGGGCGGCGAAGAGTTTCACACGCTCACGCTCGGCGAAATGCCGACACACAACCATTTCGTCAACGCATCGAACACTGCCGGCAACGTCAACAATCCATCCGGCGCGCTGTTGGGGGCGAACGCCAGCCCGATCTATCAGCCGCCTGGCAGCGCGGTGGCTATGGCGAAGGAAAACATCACTTTCGTCGGTGGCGGCCAGCCGCATGAGAACAGATCGCCCTATCTCGTCTTGAATTTCATCATTGCCCTGCAAGGCATATTCCCGTCGCGAAATTAAGAGGACGCTTCGATGAGCCAACCTTTTGTCGGCGAGATCAGGATGTTCGGTGGCAATTTCCCTCCGAATGGCTGGGCGTTCTGCCAAGGCCAGTTGATGCCGATCTCCGAGAACGAAACCTTGTTCAATCTGATCGGTACGACCTATGGCGGCGACGGGGAGGAAACATTCGCCCTGCCCAACCTCGCATCCCGCATCCCCGTCCATGCTGGCAAGGGCCCGCTGGTCAGCCAGACCTATATCATCGGAGAACTGGGCGGGGTCGAATCCGTCACTGTTTCAACCCAACAAATGCCGAACCATTCCCATACCTGGACCGGTTCGTCGAATATCGCCAAGAATCCGGGTCCGTCCGGCGGTGTCCTGGCGACATCGAGCCTGCTGACGCCCTATGTGGGTATCGCACCTGATGGCAACATGGCCGCCGGAGCCATTTCGCCGGCCGGCGGCAGCCAGCCTCACGACAATATGGTGCCGTTCCTCGCCGTCAGTTTCATCATCTCGCTATTTGGCATCTTCCCCCAGCAAAGCTAGAGACTTGCCATGACCAATCCGTTCGTCGCCGAAATTCGAATTTTTGCCGGAGATTTCGCCCCGACGGGGTGGGCGACCTGCGATGGCCAGCTCCTGCCAATCTCGCAGAATACGGCGCTGTTTTCGCTGCTGGGCACAGTTTACGGCGGCGACGGCAAGTCGACCTTCGCGTTGCCGAATATGGCTGGCTCCGCGCCCATGGGGCAAGGACACGGCAATGGCTTGTCGGAGCGGTTTCTCGGCGAGACGGGTGGCGAAACGTCCATCACCCTTCTGCAAACGGAAATGCCGCAACATAATCATTTTGTCGCGATGTCCACCGAGAGTGGCGCCCAGGGAACTCTTACCGATGCGGTTGTTCTGGGGAAGTCGGGGGGCGGAACGCTGTATCAGAACAACACTTCGCAAAATCTGGTCCAGATGGACCCCCAGGCACTGAGCATGGCGGGCAGTACGTTGCCTCACAACAACCTGCCTCCCTATCTGGCGATGACGTTCATCATTGCCATGCAAGGCGTTTATCCGGCGCGTCCGTAAGCGCCACTCCATGATCCAGCTTCCGATTGTGGACAACGGGCCTGTTATATTTTGCTGGGTGCGCGCGGCGCGGATTGATCTGACGTTCCGCCCGATGGCGGACGCCGATCTGCCGTTCCTGTCGGCGCTCTACGCCTCGACCCGCGCCGAAGAACTTGCCGTCACGCCGTGGAGCGATGCGCAGAAAACGGCGTTCCTCGACATGCAGTTTCAAGCGCAGCACGCGCATTACCAGAAATACTATCCCAACGCCGACTGGCTGGTGATCGAGCAGGCAAGGCAAGATATCGGTCGCCTGTATATCGAGCGCTCGGCGAGCGAGCATTGCATCATAGATATCGCCTTCCTGCCGGCGCATCGCGGCAAGGGGTCTGGCGGTGCGTTGCTCGCCGATCTCATCGATGAGGCCGCCGCCGTCGGCAAGTCGGTCTCGATCCATGTCGAGAAGAACAATCCAGCGCGGCGGCTCTACAAACGCCTCGGCTTCACCGTTGCCGAGGACAAGGGCCTCTACGACCTGATGATCCGTTCGCCGTAAGGGCCGTGCCGGTCGTCACGTGCCGCGATACCAGGAGACGATGGTGAAACGTTCGTTGCGCGTGACCGGGGTGACTTCATGCGTCGTTTCCGAACGAAAGGCGACGAGAGAGCCCGGCAACGCGGGCATGGCAACGCGCAGGCCCGGGCCGCTGTAAGGCCCATGCAGGACCAGCGAGCCGCCTGCATAGCTTTTTGGCGAAGGGTTGTCCGATTGACGGTTGAGAAAGATCACCACCGAGATCTTTCGGAACCGCGACTCGTCGTGAATGAGCGGCGTGTTGCCATCCTGGTGCGGCACAAAGAAATCGCCTTGCCGATAGTGAAGGAACTGAGGTTTCTCGACCTGGCCGAGCAGCAGCCCGAAATGCCGCTCCAGAGCCGCCTTCTGCTGCGCCAACAGGGCACTCACTCGCTCTTCAGTGGCCTGCGAAACATCGGCGCGCACGGTCTTTCGGATCTCCGGCCATGCCATCTTCTGGTCGGCACGCCCCAGCAGGCCGGCCGGACGGCCCAAGGCCGCCCGAATTTCCGCGCACAGTGCGCTACACGCCGCTCCGTCAAATACGTCCGCAATCTCGATATAGTCGATCATATGTCGAGCCGCCGCGCTGCCAAATCGCCCTGATGGCCGGAGCGTCCCCGTGGCCGATCCGGTCGAAAAAAATCAGTTGAATACCGCCTCGTAAAGCCGCCCTGCCTCATCGGCAGCGATCGGCACGATGAAGATCTCATGGGCGCCGCTTTTGCCGTTGAACCGATAGATAGCCTGCGGCAGCGCCGCGTCGCGCGGCCCCCTGAACAGCAGCGTGAAGCCACCGCCGTCGCGCGGGCTGTTGGCAATGGGCTGCACCGCGCTCAGTTCCATCGTGAGCGTCTGACCGCCGGCTTCGACGGAAAAGCTCTGCCCCTGCTCGAAATCCGAAAGCGATGCCATGCGCCTGCCCTGGTTCGTCTGTCTTTCAGACGGCTCTCTTGAGATGTCTATCCCGTCAGCCAATCTCGCCGCTTCATGGCGTGCTGTCTATAGAGCTCGATCTCCAGAAGTACAAAAGAGCACGATCAAACAAACAGATAGATTTATCTTGGCCATGTAGGGTGAAGCAGCCGTCAACGCGTTGCGCACCGGCAGCCACTGGCCTAAACCGGAATGGTATAAGAGGAGAACACTAGGGATGACTGACGCGAAAACAGACACGGCCCCGGCCGGAAGCACCGCGACAAACGCGCTGCCGCTGTTCTACAAAAAACCCGAGGCGCTCAATCCGCTGCGGCACGGCTCACTCGGCCTTACGGCGCGGGCCGATTTCTCCTTTGCCCGCACCGCGCACGCAATCCCCGTCGTCGCCTCGGAAATGCCGGCGGCAATGCGCTCCTACCCGATCGTTTTCATCGGCGACGCCAAGGCGCCTGTCATCATCACCGGCCTGCGTCAGGACCAGAACCTGTTCGTCGGCGCCGACGGCAAATGGGCGGAGCCGCATTACATTCCCGCCTATGTCCGCCGGTACCCCTTCATCCTGGCCGATGAATCGAAAACGACCGGCCGCCTGACGTTGTGCATCGACCGCGCCAGCGAACGCGTCGTCGAGCAGACGCCTTCGTCCAAGGGCGGCGACGAGACCGCGCCCTTCTTCGACGGCAACGAGCCGGCCGAGGCCTCGAGGCAGGCGCTCGCCTTCTGCAGCCAGTTCCAGACCGACTTCAATGCGACTCGCGCCATGATCGACAAGATCGACGCGCACGGCCTGTTCGCGCCGCGGCAGAGCAAGGTGACGCTGGAGGGCGGCGAGACCCTCAACCTCACCGACTTTCAGGTGATCGACGAGCCGGCCTTCAACAAATTGAGCGACGAGGCGTTTCTTGATCTCAGGAAATCCGGCGCGCTTGCGCTGCTCTATTGCCATCTCGCCTCGAGCAACAGCTGGACCTCGCTGGCCTTCCAGGCGTCATTGCGGCGAGCTGGCTGACGCGGCCCGCGACGAAAAGCTTCGGCAAGGCGCGGGTTGTTTAAATCAACGGTTCGCGCCTTCGCACGACGATCTCTCCGCGGCTCGAATCATGCTGTTGTCGTGCAGATCGCTTGCCATGACGGGTTGGCGAACTTCCTAATGCTCGACGTATAGCTTTCGCGAATGCGCCGAGGCGGCATCAATCCCCCGGTTCGCGGACCTCTCAATAAAGCCGAGCACGCCAACCTTGCTGCCCTCCTCAATCGTTGAATAGTCGGTCGCGGCCATAGATCGCGGTCCGAACGCAAAAAGCCCGCGTGAAGCGGGCTGTTTTTGATGTTGGTTGCGGGGACAGGATTTGAACCTGTGACCTTCAGGTTATGAGCCTGACGAGCTACCGGGCTGCTCCACCCCGCGTCACCTCCAGGGCAAGCTCTTGCTTGCTCCGGACTCTCCAGGGCAAGCTCTTGCCTGCTCCGGATCTGAAGCAAGCGTTTGCTTGCTTATCTGGACGTAAGCCTGGGCCTATGAACAGGATGGCTTACACATAGGTATATGGCTGACCAAATGAAAGGGCCGCTTGCGCGGCCCGTGATCCCTTGGCGGGC